>NZ_JBNNMD010000002.1:0-785753 GCF_050272435.1 Pseudomonas sp. NPDC047961
GCCGCGCATTCTACAGCAGCCTTGTGTCTCGTCAAGCTGTTTTTGAAGAAGTTTTTCTTTCTTCTCAACCGCTTGCGCTTCCGATCAACCTAGCGCCTCTCGTTAGCGGGAGGCGAATCATACAGCGTCTAAAACCGCTGTCAACCACCTCTTTCAACCGCTTCCGATCAACCTGATCGAAGCCATCAACAGGACTCAACCACCACCCTGCCAACCCGGCGCATTCTACTCGAATTCACCATCCGTGCAACCCTTTATTTTCGCTAACTTCTTGATTTACAAGAGGTTTCGCTAAAGGCCTGCGCCGGAGAAGGTGCGCATTATAGGCACTCAGAAACTCAAGTCAACCTTTGTTTTGTCGTCTATTTGCCGCCGGCTCACCACGCCATACCGCGCTAATTCTGACCAACCGTTTTTCAACAGACGGCACACGTGCAGCGAGCAGAACCGCTGCGACTGTTGCGTAGAGGCTCCACTGGCCTGCATCGGACCTCACGACCCAAAGCATATGAAGCAATACGACTAGCAGCGTCGGATAGACGATGCGATGCAGCTTCTTCCAGCGCTTACCGAGTTTGCGCATGCTCCAGCGCGTCGAGGTCATTGCGAGCGTTAACAGGCCGACCAGCGCGATAGCACCCAAAGCGATATAAGGACGCTCAATCAGCTCAGCAGCAAACTCGCTGAATTCCAAACCCAACAGGAAATATAGATAAGCAGCTAAATGAAGCGCGGCGTAACCGAATGCCCACAGACCGATCTGCCGTCGAAGCGCGATCCAGCCAGACCATCCTGTCAGGGTTCGTAGAGGCGTCATCGCCAGTGAGGCTAGAAGAAGGACCAACGCGCCCTGCCCGAGATTATCAACCAACACTTTGCCGGGATCCGGACCCAACGCAGCGGCCGCGGCGAGATAGAGCCAATAGCACGGCACGCTGGCAACGGAGCAAAAAAGCAGCAACCTCAACCAGGGATAGCGCATTAATAGTTCTTTCTCAAATCCATCCCTGCATATAAGTGCGCGACTTCTTCCTCGTACCCATTGAACATCTGAGTCTCGCGTACATTCGGGCTAAACAGGCTCCCTGGCAAACGTCGCTCACGAGCTTGAGACCAGCGAGGGTGGGAAACGTTGGGATTGACGTTAGCGTAGAAACCATATTCTTGAGGAGCCATCGATTCCCACGTGTTCGCAGGCTGCTCACGAACGAAACTGATCCGAACGATAGACTTGATGCTTTTGAATCCATACTTCCAGGGCACTACAAGACGCAATGGCGCGCCATTCTGTTTTGGCAACACGCGTCCGTACATCCCAACAGCGATCAAGCTCAGCGGATGCATGGCCTCGTCCATTCTCAAACCTTCGACATAGGGCCAATCGATGAGGGAAAACCCAGTACGCATGCCAGGCATCTGTTCGGGGCGCGCCAAGGTTTCAAAACGAACATATTTAGCGTCGGAAGTGGGCTCCAACCGACTGATCAAGTCAGCCAGAGAAACGCCGAGCCAAGGTATAACCATCGACCAGGCTTCGACGCAACGCAGGCGGTAGATTCGCTCTTCAAGCGCGGCGTCTGAAACAAGGTCTTCGATCGAATACTTCCCCGGCTTCGCCACTTCTCCATCGACAGTTACTACCCAAGGCTCAGTAACAAGCTGTGACGCATGCCGCGCCGGATCGCCTTTATCCGGCCCGAACTCGTAGAAATTGTTGTAATGCGTAGCGTCTGGATAAGGGGTGATGGCTTCGTTTTTAACCGTGACCGCGCCCCAATTTGCTTGACGTAGCTTTTCGTCAAACCACGCGGGAGCATTAGCCGGCTCCACGTCTGCGTAGCGAGGGTCGGCTTGAGCGAACGCAGGCAGCCCAGCGGCCGCAGCGGAGAAAGCTGCTCCTTGCATGAACCGTCGACGGTTTAGATAGAGCGCTTCCGGGGTTACCTCTGATTCGAGACAATCACTGCGACGCGGCGTTCTGATAAGCATGATGTACTCCGCTGTCTGAGGCTGTATGAAGAAGCACTAGACAGCGGATCATTTCAAAAATCAACTTTCGGCGCGTTTGCGGCGACGCATCAGAAACTGTACCGGTCCAGAAATGGCATAGGCGAGGAAGATCAAAAGCAAAATACGCGGCGGATCACTGAACACCACGGCAAACACCAGGACTACGATCAGTATCGCCACAAAGGGCACCCGCCCTTTCAGATCGAGATCCTTGAAGCTGTAGTACTTGATATTGCTGACCATCAGCAGGCCCGCAGCAGCAACCAGCAGCGCAAACAACATGATCACCGCCAATGGCAGATCGAGACCGCGGACCCCTGGCTCATCAAGCGCCCAAACCGCCCAGACCGAGCCAGCCACGACCCCTGCAGCGGCAGGACTCGCCAAGCCAATGAACCACTTTTTATCAACCTTGCCTATTTGGGTGTTGAAGCGCGCAAGCCTTAAGGCTGCGCAGGCCACGTAAATGAAGGCGACGGTCAACCCGACATTTCCGAGACTGGAGAGTGCCCACTGATAGGCGAGTACGGCCGGAGCTAGCCCGAAAGCGACCATATCCGACAGCGAATCATACTCCGCACCGAATGCGCTCTGGGTGTTGGTCAGACGCGCGACTCGGCCGTCCAGGCTATCCAGCACCATCGCGACAAAGACGGTGGCAGCAGCGACATAGAAGTTGCCGTTGATTGCCGTGATGATGCAGAAAAAACCGGCAAACAGATTGGCCGTCGTGAACAAGTTGGGGAGCAGGTAGATACCACGATGGCGAACCTTACGACCTTCGGCGTCCTGGCTCTCTTCGATGTGCTCGTCAATTGGCAGAAGACTTTCCGGTTCGATGGGTTTGTTCGGCTCTTCGGGATGCTCACTCATGCAAATTCACCTTACAGCAGGTTTGAATAATTTCGACAGGCCCTGGCACAGCGGGTTCACCCCTCAGCCAAGCATCGGTTTATACCAGAGACACGCGCCATAACGAAAAAACGCGGCCTAGGCCGCGTTCTTTCAAGCAAAAACTAGGTATCAGTTCTTGCTCTTGTCGACAATCTTGTTCGCTGCGATCCACGGCATCATGGAACGCAGCTTCTCACCGACCACTTCGATGCCATGGGCAGCGTTGTTACGGCGATAGGCTGTCATCGACGGGTAGTTTGCAGCGCCTTCGGTGATGAACATTTTGGCGTACTCGCCGTCCTGAATACGCTTCAGCGCATTGCGCATCGCGGCGCGGGATTCGGCGTTGATGACTTCCGGGCCGGTCACATACTCGCCGTACTCCGCGTTGTTGGAGATGGAGTAGTTCATATTGGCGATACCGCCTTCGAACATGAGGTCGACGATCAGCTTCAGCTCATGCAAACACTCGAAATAAGCCATTTCCGGCGCGTAACCGGCTTCGACCAGTGTTTCGAAACCGGCCTTGACCAACTCGACGCAACCACCACACAGAACAGCCTGCTCACCGAACAGATCGGTTTCGGTCTCGTCCTTGAAGGTGGTTTCGATGATGCCGGTACGGCCGCCGCCGACGCCCGATGCGTACGAAAGAGCGACGTTCGTCGCGTTACCGGAAGCGTCCTGGTAGATCGCGATCAGATCAGGAATACCACCGCCCTTGACGAACTCGGAGCGAACGGTATGGCCCGGTGCCTTTGGTGCAATCATGATCACGTCGAGGTCGGCACGCGGTACGACCTGATTGTAGTGAATGGAGAAGCCGTGCGCGAAAGCAAGCGTAGCGCCCTTCTTCAGGTTCGGCTCGATCTCGTCGCGGTACAGGCGCCCCTGGAATTCGTCGGGTGTCAGAATCATAACGACGTCAGCAGCGGCAACAGCGGCGGCTACGTTATCCACTTTCAGGCCGTGGGCTTCGGCTTTGGCTACCGACGGGGAGCCGGCACGCAGGCCAACGGTTACATCTACACCGGAATCTTTAAGGTTGCATGCATGAGCATGGCCCTGGGAGCCGTAGCCGATAACAGCGACTTTCTTGCCCTGAATAATGGAAAGGTCGCAATCTTTATCGTAAAAAACTTTCATGGAATTACCCCTGTTGCTGGCCGGTTGGGCCATTCGATAAGTTGTATTAGATGCTCAGCACTTTGTCGCCGCGAGATATACCCGTAACACCGCTGCGCACCACTTCCAGAATCGATGTCGTACCGATGGCCTGGATGAAACTGTCCAGCTTGTCGGTCGTACCGGCCAGCTGGATGGTATAGACGTTGGAGGTCACGTCGACGATCTGCCCACGAAAGATGTCGGTCGTACGCTTGACTTCGGCGCGCTGGGCGCCGGTTGCCTTCACCTTGATCAACATGAGCTCGCGCTCGATGTGAGCGCTTTCGGATAGGTCGACCAGCTTGACGACCTCGACCAACTTGTTGAGGTTCTTGGTGATCTGCTCGATCACTTCCTCGTGGCCCGCCGTCGTCAGCGTTAGCCGGGACAGCGTTGGGTCTTCGGTTGGTGCTACGGTCAGGCTTTCGATGTTGTAGTTGCGCTGCGAGAACAGTCCGACCACGCGAGACAATGCACCTGGTTCGTTTTCCATCAGCAGAGAAATGATGTGTCTCATGATCAGGTCCGCTCCGTCTTGCTGAGCCACATATCGCGCATGGCGCCGTCTTTGATCTGCATCGGGTAGACGTGCTCGCTGGTATCGACCGCAATGTCCAAGAAGACCAAACGGTCTTTCAGGGCAAAGGCCTCTTCGATTTTTGGCTTTAGATCCTTCAGCTCAGTGATGCGCATCCCAACATGCCCATACGCCTCGACCAGCTTAACGAAGTCAGGCAGCGACTCCATGTAGGAGTGAGAGTAGCGGCTGTTGTACTGCATGTCCTGCCATTGGCGAACCATGCCCAACGCACCGTTGTTGAGATTGATGATCTTCACAGGAAGGTCGTATTGCAGGCAGGTCGACAGCTCCTGAATGTTCATCTGAATGCTGCCTTCACCCGTTACACAGGCGACATCGGCTTCAGGAAAGTTCAGCTTTGCGCCCATCGCAGCTGGAAATCCGAAGCCCATGGTTCCAAGGCCACCGGAGTTCAGCCAGCGGTTCGGCTTGTCGAACTTGTAGTACTGGCAGGCAAACATCTGGTGCTGACCCACGTCCGACGCCACGTAAGCGTCGCCCTTGGTTACGTCACACAGAGTTTCGATAACCGCCTGAGGCTTGATGATAGTGCCGTCGCCCTTGTCGTAGGGAAACAGGCCACGGCTGCCGCGCCATTCCTCGATCTGCTTCCACCAACTGGCGACCGTCTCGGCGTTTGGTGTCTGGCCGATCTCCTTGACGATAGCGACCATCTCGGTGAGCACGCTATCGACCGGACCGACGATCGGGATGTCGGCCTTGATGGTCTTGGAGATAGAAGCCGGATCGATGTCGATGTGAATAATTTTGGCGTTCGGGCAGAACTTGGTCGCGCCGTTGATCACGCGATCATCGAAGCGTGCACCCACGGCCAGGATGACATCGGAATGGTGCATCGCCAGGTTTGCCGTGTAGCTACCGTGCATACCCAGCATGCCGACGAACTGACGGTCGCTGCCTGGATAGCAGCCCAGCCCCATGAGCGTGTTGGTGACCGGAAGATTGAGCATCTTGGCCAGCTCAGTGAGCTGCGAAGATGCGCCACCCATGATTACGCCGCCACCGGCATAGATGATCGGTCGCTTGGCCGCCAGCAGGAGTTCGGCCGCCTTGCGAATCTGCCCTGAATGTCCACGAACCGCCGGGCTGTATGAGCGCAGCTTGGCTTTTTTCGGATAGACGTATTCGAACTTTTCGGCCGGGTTGGTCATGTCCTTAGGAATGTCGACAACGACAGGACCGGGACGGCCGGACTGAGCCAGGTAGAAGGCTTTCTTCATCACATCGGGAATTTCCGAAGGATGCTTGATCATGAAACTGTGCTTAACGATGGGGCGGGAAATACCGATCATGTCGGTTTCCTGGAACGCATCGGTGCCAACCATATTGCTGGCAACCTGCCCCGATATAACCACCATCGGGATCGAGTCCATATAGGCAGTTGCAATGCCGGTGATGGCATTGGTCGCGCCTGGACCAGAGGTAACCAGTACTACCCCGGCCTTACCAGTGGCACGCGCATAGCCATCGGCCATGTGAGTGGCAGCCTGCTCATGACGAACAAGGATATGCGTGACTTCCTTTTCCTTGAACAGCGCATCATAGATGTGCAGCAAGGCGCCGCCGGGATAACCGTAGATGTACTTAACGCCTTCGTCGCGCAAGAAGCGGACGACCATTTCAGCGCCGGATAAAAGTTCCACGTTGTTCACCTCTAGAACGCCAGATAGCCGCTCCGCGTCGGACCGGCCAGAATTAGGTTTACTGCCAAGCAGTGCGTGAGCGACGGTGGTCGCCGACTACGTCAGCTACTGTCAAAGCGAGTATTAGGGAAGCCCCAAAGTGTTGCGGGGCGCCCCTCCCAGCGCGAGGTAACGCGTTGCGGGTGTTGCAGGTCGGCGCGGGTATGCACCTCATAATTGAGCGAAGGGCTCGCTTGCGGCGGCCCCTCAGAACAGCAAGCATGGAATTGTTCGGATTAGGCTTGGCCAAGTCAAGTCTGCTGTTGCCCTTCGGCTGTATTCAGCTGTGATCCAGCGCAGAATGAAGCCCCCTATCTTTTGCGTATAGTACCGGCTTGGTTTTGCATCCACTGAAGGGAAAAGCATGCGTTTGACCATTCTCGCAGGCGGCCTGCTGCTTGCATTGAGCAGCAGCATCATGGCCGGCCAGGTTTACAAGTGGGTCGACGCTGAAGGCGTTACACATTTTGGAGCACAGCCGCCCCAAGGCCAGCCGGCCGAAACGCTCAATACGGCCGTCGCCCCGGCAAAGCCAGCCGTGACCGAAAGCGCCACGCTGGAACAATCAGGCGAGTCTGAACAGCGCGACATTGATCGCAAGGTGAAGCAACAGGTTGCAGAGCAGGAGGCCGAGCGGCAGCGATATTGCACTACGCTGCGCACCAACCTAGCGCAACTCCAGAACAATCCGCGCGTGCGTGTAGAAGAAGAAGGTGGCAATCGGCGCCTGAACGAAGAGGAGCGCCAGGCGCGCATTGGCGAAACAAAACAGAAAATTGCCGACAACTGCAACTGACCACAGCAATCAACGCCTGCCTATCAGCGGGCGTTGGTTAGCCTTCGCCCCCACTGATCAACCGATCGAAAGTTTCAAGCGCCTCAAACAACCCGACCACGCGCTGCGGCTGATCTTGATAAACCATTTCGGCCATCGCCAGAATCCCCGACACAGCCGGAAGCGGCTGGCCTTGCTCCAGAATGTGTTTCATGCGGGGCAGAAAAATCCACTGCAACCACTGATCGAACGCCAGTGTATCGACGCAGAACGGCTCCTGACTGGCGAGCGCCTCAGGCGCAGGCGGCGACGACGTCCAAACCCCAAGCACCCGAAGCTCGCGCTCGATCAGTAGCAACTGGTCAGCCAACGCCGGCACCCGATTGTCCATCACATCGAGACCTTGGCCCGCTCGCGCGCCTGAGCAGCACCAGCAGCATTTCCCTGACGCTCACGTGCCTGCGCGATCAGTTCCCAGAGACTGGCCTGCAGGGCTGGCCGGTCGCTCGCATAACTCAGCCCGCGCCGAGACAGCTGTTCAGCCTGAACGGCATCCCCTTGCGCCAGGCGTACCTGAGCCAGACGATAGAGCACCTGAGGTTCGCGCGGGGCGATTCGCTGAGCACGCTCGAGACTGGACGCAGCTCCGTTGAGGTCACCTCCGCCCTGTTGTTGCTGCGCAGTGGTGAGCAGTGCCAGCACCGGCCCATCAAGCTGCTCGTCTGCTGACAAGGTCCCACTGCTTGACGGGATTCCGCTGGGCATCGGCTGTCGCTGGACCGGGGCGGGCATCGGCGCGGACTGAGCGGGCGGCGTCCACTGGCCAGTCCCGCCTGCAGGCGGTTGCGCAGAGCCTCCAGAGAAGGCGCCATCAGGTGCACCAAAAGTTTGCAACGGCTCGGACCCTTGCTGCGGCACCATGACCATCACGCCCGAGTCCGCAGGGACAGATTGCGCGGTGGCCGCAGGTGCATTAGCCCGGCGGTGGGGCTGACGTGCAGAAGCCTCCTCCGATACCGGCGCCCCCGAATCAACGACGGGTATTGCGCCGCGCTTGACCGAGGCGCAGCCCGACAGTAGCACCGCCGCCGCCAAAACGATCATCCATTGCTTGTTCACAGTTCAAACCTCTTGATAAACCAACCGGCCAGCCGCCACCTATGGCAACCAGCCACGAACCCAATCCATGACCGATTCAGCCGGGGCCTGCATACCGCAACCCGGCCCCGGTGCAGGCTCGCTGCCGCGGATGTAGGGCATCTGTACGGCGCCCGGGCAGTTTTCCAACGTCCCCTCGCCGGTTTGTGCATCGACCCAAGCCATGGACACGTTATCCGGTACGGGCATTTGCAGGGGCAGTGGATCGGCACGACGCATGAAATCAGCCCACACCTGCAACGCGCCTGTGGCGCCGGTCAACGAGGTCTTGCCGTTGTCATCGCGCCCCAACCAGACTACCGCGAGCAAATCCTGACTGAAGCCCGCAAACCAGCTGTCACGCGAATCATTGGTGGTACCAGTCTTGCCTGCCAGTGCCAGCGATTTCGGGACCTGATTGTAGACAGAACGCCCTGTCCCTTCGAGCATCGTTCGCTGCATGGCGTATTGCGTCAGGTAGATAGCACCAGGATCGAATCGCTGTTCAATTTTGAACGGATAGCGGCTAAGGGGTTCGCCATCGGCCGCGACGACACTGCGAATAGCCCGCAACGGGGTGTTAAAGCCGCCGTTGGCTATCGTCTGGTAAACCCCGGCCACTTCGATCGGGCGCAATCCACCCGCGCCCAGCAACATCGAGGGGTAAGCCGGCCAGTCGGGCGACGCGCCCAGGCGCGCCAGCGTCTTGAGCACATGCGGCACGCCTAGATCCAAGCCAAGCCGCGCCGTCGATAGGTTGTAGGAGTTGGCCAGGGCCTGATAGAGATAGACCGTGCCATGAGCGGTACGCCCGTAATTCTGTGGTTTCCACACCTTGCCATCGGTTCCTTTGACCGAGAACGGCTCGTCCTCCAGCAGGCTAGTCAGGGTGTATTGGCTGGGCTTCTCCAGCGCAGCGAGATAGATCGCCGGCTTGATCAGCGAGCCAATCGGACGCGATGCGTCCAGCGCCCGATTGAAGCCGGCAAAGCCTGGATGGCGGCTACCCAGCATGGCCTGCAGCTCGCCGGTTTCCGGGTTGGTGACCAGCATCGCGCCTTCAACGCCCTCGGCTGCCTTGCCCAGACGCTTAAGCGTGTCCGTCATGGCCTTTTCAGCCTTGGATTGAATGATCGGATCAAAGCTGGTGAAAACCCTCAGCCCCTCCTCGGTAAGGTCCTCGTCGCGATAGTCCTCTCGCAATTGCCGCTTCACCAGATCGAGAAATGCCGGGTAGGAGCTGTCAGCCAGGCTGCCACGCTGCGTCACGCCAAGCGGCGCTTGCCGCGCTTGGGCAGCTTCATCCGGGCTGATTACCTGCTGCTCAGCCAACAGATCGATGATCAGATTACGCCGCTCCAAGGCACGCTCAGGATGGCGGCGAGGATTGTAGTAAGTCGGCCCCTTGACCATGCCGACCAACAGGGCCACATGTTGAAGCTTGAGCTCTGCCAGTGGCCTTCCAAAAAAATACTGGCTTGCCAAACCGAAGCCGTGAATGGCGCGACGACCATCCTGACCAAGAAAAACCTCGTTCAGATAGGCTTCGAGGATCTCTGGCTTGTCGTAGTGAAGCTCAAGCAGCACCGCCATCATGGCTTCGGTAGCCTTACGACTCAGGCTGCGCTCGTTGGTGAGATAGAAGTTCTTCACCAGCTGCTGTGTCAGTGTGCTGCCGCCCTGGCGAACCTCCCCAGCAGTAAGGTTTACCCAGACGGCACGCGCAATGGATTTAGGCGACACGCCTAAATGATCGAAGAACTCCCTGTCTTCGACAGCAACCAGCGTTTCAACCAGATATGGTGGCACTTGATCAAGCTTGATCAAAATGCGGTCTTCGTTGTGCGCGGGGTATAGCCCGCCCACGACCAGTGGTTCGAGACGTACTACCGGCAGCTCGCCACCGTCCATGTGCGCAAGCCCCGCGACGAAGTCTCCAGAAAACCGCACACGGATCCGCTGGGACTCTTCCGCCCCCTCATAGAAGCGGAAACCCCGTGTATGCATTTCGACCGCATTGCTGGCGACCGACACAGTTCCCGGTCCACTCACCGATTTCTCTCGGCGATAGCCCAGCGCATCGACCTCGTTGAGAAAGTCATCCTTGTCGAGTTTTTGCCCAACGAACAATTCCAGCGGCCTGGCATAAACCGTCGCCGGGATCGTCCAGCGCTTGCCGGAAAATTTCTCCTGCACCACCGCATCGAGATATACCGCGACGCCAGCCAGCAGTACCAGCGCGACGATGGAGAGTTTGATAATCCAGCCTAGCCAGGGGCGCGAAGCACCGGAACGGCGTTTGGAACGAGAGCGAGACGAGCGTGATTTAGTCATGGCGGCGCATTATACGCACTTTGATTTGCGCCGAAGACGGCCTCTTGGCGGTTTGCACGCTTACCGAGGATGGACATAATGGAGCGTTTTTTGACTGTGTGAACTGGCTCCCGAAGCGCTCACACGCCCGTCCAACAAACCTACAAGGAGTGACCGTGAGCCAAGCACTGATTGCTGCACTGCAGAATCCGGCCCTGTACCCCCACCCGGTCGACGGCTTTAAAGTCATCGAGACCCATATTTCCTGGGTCATCCTTACTGGCGCGTACGCATACAAGATGAAGAAGCCGGTTGACTTCGGCTTCCTCGACTTCACCAACCTCGCGGCACGCAAGCACTATTGCGAGGAAGAGCTGCGCCTGAACCAGCGTATGGCGCCCGATCTGTATCTCCAGGTTCTGCCTGTCACTGGCAGCGTCGAACAACCGGAAATCGGGGGGAATGGCGACCCCATCGAATACCTGTTGCAAATGCGTGAGTTCCCACAAACGCAGCTGATGGCGGAGGTACAGGCACGGGGTGAGCTGACGGACAATCACATTGATGCCCTCGCCGAGCAAATCGCCGGGTTCCACCTGAGCATTCCGCAGGTGGCTGCAGATCATGCGCTGAACAGCGCCGAAGGGATCGTCGCGCCGATGCGGCAGAACTTCGAGCAGATTCGCCCTTTGCTCACCGAGCAAGCAGACCTGCAGCAACTCGATGCCCTGCTGGACTGGACCGAAACCAGCATCACCCGCTTGCAGCCATTGCTCGAACAACGCAGCGAACAAGGCTTCATTCGTGAATGCCACGGCGATCTGCATTTGGGCAATGCCGCCATCATTAAAAACGAGGTGGTGCTGTTCGACTGCATCGAATTCAACGAGCCATTTCGCCTGATCGACATCGCTTCCGACGCCGCCTTCCTGGCGATGGACCTAGAAGATCGAGGGTTGAAGTGCCAGGCACGGCGCTTTATCAACGGCTGGCTGGAACGCACTGGCGACTACGCCGCGCTGCAACTGCTCAACCTCTATAAGGCTTACCGAGCGCTTGTTCGGGCGAAGGTCAGCCTATTTCGGCTGTACCAGGAAGAGGACGCCGTGCAGCGCCGGATCGTCCTGCGCCAGTATCGTAGTTACGCCAATCTGGCCGAAGGCTACAGCGCTATCCCCTCCCGCTTTCTCGCCATCACTCACGGCGTATCGGCGGTTGGCAAGAGCCAGGTTGCGCTGCGCCTGGTAGAGGCTCTGGGCGCTATCCGTATACGTTCAGATGTCGAACGCAAACGGCTCTACGGTCAGCAATCAGAGGCCCTGGCGTCCGAGGTAAATGCCGGCATCTACAATACCGAGGCTGGCGATGCCACCTATCAGCGTTTGCACTCGCTAGCCGAGACCGCGCTTAGCGCCGGCTTCTCGGTGGTCATTGATGCGACCTACCTGAAGCATCAGTATCGTCAAGCGGCCTGGCAAGTTGCAGAGTCTACCGGCGTACCCTTTATGATCCTGAGCTGCGAGGCGCCCGACGCCGTCATCGAACAGTGGCTCACCCAGCGCCAGGCCGAGGGCGGCGATCCGTCCGATGCCACGATGGCTGTGATCAAGGCTCAACAGTCATCTCGCGAGCCGCTGAGCGAGAGTGAGCAGTTGCTTAACCGGCAGATCAATACACCCGAAGCGGGGAGCCTTGACGCGTTGGTTAGCGCAATTCGGCAGCGCCTGCCGGGCCTCTGACACCCGGGAGGATAACGCTCCCTGTACGGAAAAGCGCCATCCAGGCACCACTGAAGGCAGAACCCAGCGGTGCTTCTATACTGAACATGTCTGTCAGCGGAAGTCGGCCATGTCTCACTGTGTTCTGCCATTGGTATCGCTGGACCGTTGCCATGGGTGATAGCGTCCAGCTCTTTTCAATTCGTTCTGACGACTACGCACAGTTCCGCCCCACGTATCCGAGCAGCCTGTTCAATTGGCTCGCCGAACAGTGCTCGGTACCCAGCTGCGCACTCGACGTTGCGTCTGGCACTGGCCAGGCTACACGGGGATTGATCGACCACTTCGACCGAGTTGTGGCGTGCGATGCCAGCCCTGGCCAACTGACCGGCAGTACCGACTGGCGATCTGCGGAGCGATTCGCTGCGCAAGCTGAGCAGTTGCCGCTGCGCGATAGCGTGGCCGACTTGATTGTGGTCGCACAGGCATTGCACTGGTTCGCTACTCCAGCCTTCTTTGACGAAGCGAAGCGAGTGCTGTCAGCAGATGGGCTGTTCTGCGCGTGGTGCTACAGCTTGCTTCGTATCGAACCGCCGCTTGATGCCATGATCGAGCAGCTGCATGGCGAAACCCTGAGCGGCTACTGGCCACCAGGACGCGCCAGCGTCGATGCGGGCTATCGAGATATCCAAGCACCATTCACAACCTTCCAACCTCCAGAATTTGCCCTCGAAGCCCACTGGAACCTGCCACAGCTGCTTGGCTACCTGCGCACTTGGTCGGCAGTGAAGCAGTGGCAGCAGATCCATGGCCAAGATCCGGTCACTTCACTCGAGTCTGAGTTCAAGCGTCTATGGGGGAATCCGGAACACCAGCGCCGGGTTCGCTGGCCGCTTCATTTCCTCGCCGGCTACCCAGGCCATTAGGAGCAATCATGCACGACGAACTGTTGACCTTGAGAAATCTTGGCAAGACATCCGCGCAATGGCTGCACGCCTCGGGCATCCACACGGCCGATGACCTGCGTCGACTCGGCGCGGTCAGTGCCTACCAGGCGGTTAAGTCACGGGGATTCAGCGCCTCGAGAGTGTTGCTCTATGCCATCGAAGGGGCCTTGCGAGACATTAATTGGAAGGAACTGCCGGACACCCTGAAAACCGAGCTGAACCAGCACCTGGCCCGGTGTGATTACCGAGACAAGAGCTAGCTCACAATGCCCGCTCGGCGCGATTTACTCTCGTCAGGCGCGGCCTTATGGTGAGCACGCGCATCGCTCCACCTCTGTGAGCCCGCTTGTCCAAGGATTGCCGACATGTATCTACTCGGGGAACAACCGGCCTATGCCGATCAACTGATCAACCGTTTGCAGGGGATCCCCGCGCAACTGCTTGAAGGGCTCACCCCTTCTGCACCACCTATCGAGATCAAGGGTTCCGACGACCTGGCGGAAGACCTACCCGAGCAGCACCTATTTGTCATCGAGAGCGGCCTGTTGCATGCACTGGTCGATGAAAGACCATTGTTCTACATGCAGGAAGGCGACCTTCTCGGACTACGCCAAGGAATCGAACTGCCGCTGTGCCGTTATCGCAGCGATGAATCGATTCGTCTGGTTCCCTATGCACGCAGTGCGGTGTTTCGCCATATTCATGCGGATCAGCGGCGGCAGGAGCTCTTCACCCAGTACCTGATTGGGCAGACAGCGCTGTTGTCAGATGCGTTGGCGCGACTGAAGCAACCCGAGATACACCCCACCACCGGCTTCCAGCATTTCGCCGCGGGCGAGGAATTGATTAGACAGGGCGATGATGCGGACAACGTGTTCATCATCATCGAAGGCCATGCCGACGCGCTTGTTGATGGACAGAAAGTCGGCGACGTACAGCGCGATGAGATCTTTGGGGCAATGGCCGTATTCACCCAAGAGAAGCGCAGCGCGACCGTCGTCGCCACTGTCGCCTGCACCGTTATGCTTATCCCCAAGGACCAGTTTCTCAGTCTGATGCAGAGCAACCCCAAGATTGCGCACAGCCTGATCGAAAGCATGGCCAGGCGCATCGATTTGCTGAACAAAGAGGTGACGCAGCTGCGCATGCCCCTCACCGCCAGCGCGTAGATCCCATTACCTTGGTAGAAAATTTTATTTGAGTTCGGCTGTTGACTAACGAATGAGAATTGTTATTATTAGCACCACTGATCGCGAGATCAGCCGGTAAGCTGAAAGGACGGGCAGTCGGCCTTTCAGGTTATCTCCTCATCAGGCTAATCACGGTTTTGACCCGGCTCTTGCCGGGTCTTTTTTTGCCCGCGAAACACTAGCTCCGCTGAGGCTTTATTCCCAGCTACTCGGTTGCCTTACGAAGTTCGGCGCAATGATCCTGCTGCGGCTGAGCCGGGGTAAACCAGACGAAATCGGCCTGATCGGCGGACACCCTGTCTCCCACGTCTGCGAACATCAATACCCGCGTCGCGGGATTGCCATCTCGACTCGAAAGATGCATAGGCACGCCGAGATCACGCCGGACATGAAAAGCACCTGCCACTAGCATTGCCGGCTTCGGCGCGGCATCCAGTTGCTCAGCCATTCGCAGGTCGCGTTGCTGCTGGACTGCCAGCATGGCGGGCAGCTGCTTCTCTGGCAGCAGGTCGCAGTGGGACGTTCGAATCTGTGCGAGCAAGACCCCCTGCACGTTCTTGTCAGCGGCCGGACCGGTGAGCGTGGGTATACGGCGGTAGACACGCATGATTTCCTCGCGGTCGAGATTGGCCGCCAGCAACGGATAGGGCTGCGCCAACGCATGCTTGACCAGCGGGGCGTACAACCTCCATTCCCAACCTTTTTGCCAGTCCAGCGCAGCAGGCAGGTCAGCTGGCCACTGCCCACGGTCAACCAATGCTCGCACCTTAGCGACCTTGTCCTGCTGATCCGGGTTGAGCATTTCCAGCAGCAAACTGCCCTGCGCCCGGCGCTGTGCCAATGCCTGGAGAAGCCAAAGCTGGAGCGCATGGTGGTCCGGGTTGTCATGGCGCTCCCCCACCAATACCTGATCGACCTTGGCTAGCTTGTCGAGCAATCGCCTCGGCGAAATCTGTTCGCCGCTTCGCAGATCGACGATCCGCCCCAGGTCGGGATGCTCGAGACCCTCTGGGCTTTGCCAGGCTGGCAAGGCTAATACTGACTGACAAGCGGCGGTGAGCAGGATCACGACCAGGGGCAATAGCAATCGCATACATCAATCCTCAGCGAGCAATAACGAGCGGGTGGTCTCTTTCCGGGTGGCGCTGGATCAGCACATCGAGGCCGAACACCGACTTCAGTGGCTCAGACTGCAACACCTGTTCGGGCGTACCGCTCAGATGTACACGTCCGTCAGCCAGCAGCACCAGACGATCGCAGTAGCGTGCTGCAAGGTTGAGATCATGCAGGATGACCAGGACCGCGCCGCCCAGCTTGGCGAACTGGCGGATCGCGTGCAGGATACTGTGCTGATGCAACGGATCGAGCATGGCCGTAGGCTCGTCGAGCAACAATACTTGCCCAGTACGCCCGGGCCATAGCTGCGCGAGTACCCGGGCAAGGTGCACGCGCTGCTGCTCGCCTCCCGAAAGCGACAGGTAACTGCGTTGGGCCAGATGCTGCGCATCTGCAGCACCCAGTGCAGCCGAGACGATAGCCCGGTCGGCTTCGAGACCGCTTTCATGTGGCAACCGACCTAAGCCGACCACTTCGTCGACGCGAAAACCGAAACTCAAGCTTGAACTTTGCGGCAGAACCGCTAGACAGCGTGCGCGCTCCGGACCACTCCAGCCGTGCAGCGGCTTCTGATGCAACAGCACCTCGCCAACACCTACTGGCAGCTCGCCACTCAACGCGGCCAGCAGGGTGCTCTTCCCTGCTCCGTTTGGCCCCAGCACCCCTAAGACTTCACCTGCATCCAAAGCCACGTTTACGTCAGCCAGGATGACGGAAGCGCCTCGTCGGACTGAGCCTCCGCAAATACTGAGCATCACTGTGGCTGCCGCAATAACAGGTAAAGAAAGAAAGGCGCGCCCAGCAATGCAGTGACGATGCCGATCGGCAACTCGGCAGGTGCCAGCAGAAGCCGAGCAAGGAGATCGGCAAGCAGCAACAGACTCCCCCCAGCCAACGCCGAAGCCGGCAACAGTAACCGGTGGTCGGGACCGATCATCAGCCGCACCAAATGGGGTACCACCAGCCCAACGAAGCCGATCATGCCCGCCGCCGCTACCGCAGCGCCGACACTGAGCGCTGTGCAGAACACCAGTTCGCGCTTGAGTCGTTCCACATCAAAGCCCAGGTGACGTGCCTCCGATTCGCCCAGCAGCAGCGCATTCAGTGCCCGCGCACGGCGAGGCAACCAGAACGTCACCGCCACAGTCACCAGCAATAGCGGCCAGAGCCGTGCATAGCTCGCCCCGTTGAGGCTACCGAGATTCCAGAAGGTCAACGTACGCAACGCTTTGTCATCCGCTACGTAGGTGAAGAGCCCTATCACCGCTCCAGCAAGAGCGGTCAGTGCAATGCCAGCGAGCAGCATCGTCGCGACATGGGTGCGCCCGTCTCGACGACCGAGCCGATAAACCAGCCAGGTGACACCCAGGCCACCGAGGAACGCACTGATTGACAGCAGATAAGGCTCCAGCAGCGGGGAGATTCCGCCAACGAGCTCACCACCAACGATGGTGGCGGCGGCGCCTAGTGCGGCACCACTGGAAACACCGACCAGCCCCGGGTCAGCTAACGGATTGCGAAATAACCCCTGCATGGCAACGCCGGACAATGCCAGTACCGTCCCCACACTCAACCCGAGCAAGGCGCGTGGCAAGCGTATCTGTCCGAGGATCAGAGCGGCTTGGTCAGCGCCCTCGCCCGCAATCGATAAGCCAAACAGTTGCAGCAAGGCTTTTAATGTATCGCCCAGCGGTAGAGTGACCGGCCCAAGCGACAGCGACAACCAGAAGGCGATCAGCCACACGAGTCCCAGCGAAATAAACAGCGGGCGTGCAGATAGCACTGGGCTCATCAAAAGTTTCGCCAGTTGAAATTTGAGCAGAAGAATAAAAGCCAGCCACCGGCTCCGCCAGCGCTATCAGCCGTTAGCCAACCCAGCGACTGCTGATTGAGTGATAATTCTCTCGAAATAAGGAGGTCCGGATGCTTCGACTGTGTGATGCCTCTGAGGTGACGGAGGGCCAGAGCAAGGGTTTCGAACGAGAAGGGCAGCGCCTGCTGGCAATACGCAAGGAGGGCACACTCTACGTTTATCAGAATCGTTGCCCACATCGCGGTATCCCTCTGGAATGGTTGCCGGACCAGTTCCTCGACAGCAGCGGCAGCCTGATCCAGTGCGCCACCCACGGCGCCCTGTTTCTCATCGATAGTGGCGAGTGCGTGGCCGGCCCCTGTGCAGGACAGGCATTGCGAGCGCTGCGATGCATCGAGCAGGACGGCACCATCTGGTTACAGAACGTGCGCTAGTGCGACGTTGCGTACGAGCGACGATTGGCCGCGTTGGGTATCATGCGGTCACTGCTTCCTGTGAGATGACCATGCGCCGTTTGCTGAGTCTGCTGCTCCTGTTCTTCGCCCTCCCTGCCGCCGCAGGCCTGTTTGACAGCCGCCCTAGCGTGACGCTTGGAGGCCTGAACAACAGCGCGGACTTCTTGCCGGTACGCGAGGCGTTTCGCCTGAATCTGATCGACGCCTCGCCGGAGCTGGTGAAACTGCGTTTCGTTGCGGCGGAAGGCTATTACCTCTACCGGCACCAGTTCAAATTCAGGACCGATACGCCTGGGGTTGTGATCGCCGAGGCGAATCTTCCAGCCGGCGAGCAGAAGACCGATGACTATTTCGGCGAAGTCGAAGTCTATTACGGCGTGCTCGACGTCGAGCTACCGATTCGCAACCCGCAGAACCAACCCTTTACCTTGCAGGTGACTTACCAAGGTTGCGCAGACAAAGGCTTGTGCTATCCGCCGGAAACCGAATCTCTCGACATTGGTGGCGCGCCGACAGGGCCGCCCAAAGCATCGACTCCAAACAGTCCGACCGATGCCAGTGCCGGTCTCTCCTGGCGCTCGGTGGCGTTATTCTTTCTCGCGGGTTTGGGGCTGACCTTCACACCATGCGTCTTGCCAATGCTGCCGATTCTGTCCGGGGTCGTTTTGCGCGGACAGATCGGCGGGATGCGCAGCTTTGGCCTATCGCTCGCCTACGTCTTGCCAATGGCGGCCGGCTTCGCCGTGCTCGGTGCGCTCATGGGCATGTTCGGAGCCGAGCTGAATCTGCAGGCACGCCTGCAATCTCCCTGGATCCTAGTGCCGTTCGCGCTATTTTTCGTCGCCTTTGCCCTGGCCATGTTCGGACTGTTCGAGCTGCGCGTCCCGCAGGCCATGGGCTACCGCCTCGAGCGTATTGCGGGTAACGCCAAGGGCGGCTCCTTCGTCGGTGCCGCACTGCTCGGCACTGTCTCCAGCCTGCTGGTTTCGCCATGCGTCTCGGCACCGCTTGCTGGCGCTCTGCTGTATATCAGCGCCAGTGGCGATGCGCTGGGTGGCGGACTCAAACTGTTTGCCCTCGGCCTGGGAATGGGGACACCGCTGATTCTGTTCGCCATTGGCGGCGGCGCCCTGCTCCCCAAGAGCGGACCATGGATGGTCACGGTGCGCAACGTGTTCGGTGTGCTGCTGCTGGCAGTCGCGGTATGGATGCTCGAGCGGGTTTTGCCAGGTCCGCTGGCGCTGGCACTGTGGGGTTTGCTCGCTGCCGGCACGGCATTGTTCCTTGGCACCTTGGAGTTCGGTCTCAAGACCCCCCAACAAAAACTGGCGCAATTACTGGGCTTGGTCCTGCTGGTCTATGCCCTGGCGGCTTGGGTCGGTGCGCTGCAAGGTGGCTCCGATCCGCTTCGCCCATTGCCCCGCTCGACGTCCGCCGTCGGCAACAGTTTGGCCAGCGAAACTGAAGCCTGGCGCACGATAACCACCCCAGATGAACTCGACGCCCAGCTCAAAGCGGCACAAGCAGCCGGCCAGCCGTTGATGCTCGACTGGTACGCCGATTGGTGCATCAGCTGTAAGGTGATAGAGCGCGAAGTGTTCGCCGCCCCTCAAATTGCACCCCGCTTGGAAGACTACCGCCTGGTTCGCTTCGATATTACGGACAGTAACCCGGAACAACGGGCCTTGCTGGATCGCTATAAGCTGTTCGGACCGCCTGCGGTTCTATTCTTCGATCGCGCCGGCAATGAACTGACCGACGTCAGGGTCGTTGGTGAAATCGATGCCAGCCAGTTTGCTGAACGACTGGACCGCGCAGAAGCCTCTCTCTAGACGATTCCCTGCGGCAATCTCCAGTCATAATGTCGGCATTTACGCCGATCAAGACATGACTGGACAGTCAGCCCTTGCTTCGGGCATAGTTTTTCCCCTCACCGACCGACGCGCTCCAAGCGGCTGGTTGGATAGAACAACAAGGAATACTCATGGCGACGTTTCTGGTCCTCCACGGCCCGAATCTGAATATGCTTGGCACTCGCGAACCTGGCGTTTATGGCGCCATAACACTGGCTCAGATCAATCAGGATCTGGAGCAGCGAGCCCGCGACGCCGGCCATCACCTGTTGCACCTACAATCTAATGCCGAGTACGAACTGATCGAGCGCATCCATGCCGCACGCGGTGAAGGCGTGGACTTCATCCTGATCAATCCCGCCGCTTTCACACATACCAGCGTCGCCTTACGTGACGCGCTGCTAGCGGTGAGCATCCCATTCATCGAAGTGCACCTGTCCAACGTGCACAAGCGTGAACCTTTCCGCCATCACTCCTACTTCTCGGATGTCGCGGTAGGGGTGATCTGCGGCCTTGGCGCCAGCGGCTACCGCCTGGCATTGGAGGCCGCCCTGGAACAACTCGCTGCTTCCTGACAGGACCGCGCGCGACACGCGCCCGGCCTCGAAGAAGCGAGCAGCAATGCCCTTTGAACCTACTTGGGAGTCACCGCTTCATGGATATTCGTAAAGTCAAGAAACTGATCGAACTGCTGGAAGAATCCGGTATCGACGAACTGGAAATTCACGAAGGCGAAGAGTCCGTTCGCATCAGCCGTCACAGCAAGCAGGTTGCAATGCAGCAGCCCTACTACGCCCAGGCACCGATGCCAGCACCGGCAGCCGCTCCTGCTGCTGCAGCGCCAGCCGCCGACGCCGCACCGGTGCAGCCGAAGCTAAACGGCACCGTGGTCCGTTCGCCGATGGTAGGCACCTTCTACCGCGCATCGTCGCCGGAATCGGCAAACTTCGTCGAAG
This sequence comes from Pseudomonas sp. NPDC047961, assembly GCF_050272435.1. Lineage (NCBI taxonomy): Bacteria > Pseudomonadati > Pseudomonadota > Gammaproteobacteria > Pseudomonadales > Pseudomonadaceae > Pseudomonas > Pseudomonas sp. NPDC047961. The sequence continues at coordinate 20,628 of NZ_JBNNMD010000002.1, forward strand.
TTGGCCAGAGCGTTAAGAAAGGCGACATCCTCTGCATCGTCGAAGCGATGAAAATGATGAACCACATCGAGGCCGAAACCAGCGGCACCATCGAATCCATCCTGGTGGAGAATGGTCAGCCGGTCGAATACGACCAGCCGCTGTTCACCATCGTTTGAACCGCGGAGAACCAGCGATGTTGGAAAAAGTACTAATCGCCAACCGCGGTGAAATTGCCCTGCGGATTCTGCGAGCCTGCAAAGAGCTGGGGATCAAGACCGTTGCAGTTCACTCGACCGCAGACAGAGAGCTGATGCACCTGGCCCTGGCCGACGAGTCCGTCTGCATCGGCCCGGCCCTCGCCACCAACTCCTACCTGCACATCCCCTCGATTATTGCCGCCGCAGAAGTGACCGGCGCCACCGCGATCCATCCCGGCTATGGCTTTCTGGCTGAGAACGCCGACTTTGCCGAGCAGGTGGAGAAATCCGGTTTTGCCTTCGTCGGTCCTAAAGCGGAAACCATTCGCCTGATGGGCGACAAGGTCTCTGCCAAGGAAGCCATGATCAAAGCAGGCGTGCCTGTGGTGCCGGGTTCAGAGGGACCGCTACCGGAAGATGAAACCGAAGCGCTGCGCATCGCACGCGAAGTCGGCTATCCAGTGATCATCAAGGCAGCAGGCGGCGGTGGCGGGCGCGGCATGCGCGTGGTCCACAAGGAAGAAGACCTGATCAAGTCGGCCAAGCTGACCCGTACCGAAGCGGGCGCGGCGTTCGGCAATCCGATGGTCTATCTCGAGAAATTCCTGGGCAATCCGCGCCACGTCGAAGTTCAGGTTCTGTCCGATGGACAGGGCAACGCTGTGCATCTGGGCGACCGCGACTGCTCGCTGCAGCGCCGCCATCAGAAGGTTCTGGAAGAAGCACCTGCCCCCTATATCGACGAAAAAGCACGTGCCGAAGTACTCAAGCGTTGTACCGATGCCTGCGTCGAGATCGGCTACCGCGGCGCCGGTACCTTCGAGTTCCTTTACGAAGACGGTCGCTTCTACTTCATCGAAATGAACACGCGCGTTCAGGTAGAGCATCCGGTAACCGAAATGGTCACTGGCATCGACATCGTCAAGGAGATGCTCAGCATCGCTGCCGGCAACAAATTGTCGATCAAGCAGGAAGACGTGGTCATTCGCGGGCACTCCCTGGAATGTCGGATCAACGCCGAAGATCCCTCGAACTTCCTGCCCAGCCCTGGCAAGGTGAAGCACTTCCACGCGCCTGGCGGCAATGGCGTCCGGGTCGATTCACACCTGTACAGCGGTTATTCGGTGCCACCGAACTACGATTCGCTGATCGGCAAGCTGATCACCTACGGCGCGACACGCGAAGAAGCCATGGCTCGCATGCGCAACGCTCTGGACGAAATCGTTGTCGACGGCATCAAGACCAACATCCCGCTGCACCGGGATCTGGTCCGTGATGACGGCTTCTGCAAAGGCGGCGTGAACATCCATTACCTGGAAAAGAAGCTGGGAATGGACAAGCACTGATCCAGTGCTGACATCGACAAGGGCTGCCGATTGGCAGCCCTTGTCGTTTCTGGCTTCAGCCGGATGGAAGCTGCACGCATGCTCCAGTAATATTTCGACTTTTCCCCGGCCGGCTATCCCGGCCGTTCGCTCCGAGAGGCCCCAATGCCCTGGCTACAACTTCGTCTCGCCATCTCACCGGAACAGGCAGAAGCCCTCGAAGACGCACTATTGGGCGTTGGCGCAGTGTCCGTAACCTTTATGGACGCCGAAGATCAACCAATATTCGAGCCCGATCTCAACACCACTCCGCTGTGGTCGCACACACATTTGCTGGCGCTATTCGAAGGCGATACCGACGAAACCAACCTCCTGGCCCACCTGCAGCTCCTAACGGGCGGCGCGTTGCCCGAGTACCAGCTTGAACGGATCGAGGACCAGGATTGGGAACGCAGCTGGATGGACAGCTTCCACCCAATGCGTTTCGGCAGTCGCCTGTGGATCGTGCCGAGCTGGCATGCTGCTCCAGAGCCGGACGCAGTGAATCTGTTGCTCGATCCCGGCCTGGCCTTTGGCACCGGCACTCACCCGACCACGGCGCTCTGTCTGGAGTGGCTGGACGCGCAGCCGCTAGATGGTTTGGACGTGCTGGATTTCGGCTGTGGCTCCGGCATTTTGGCCATTGCTGCCCTGCTTTTAGGGGCGAAGCAAGCGGTGGGAACCGACATCGACGTACAGGCGCTCGAGGCATCGCGTGACAATGCCGGGCGCAACGGCATCGACCCAGCACGCTTCCCGCTCTATCTGCCCGAGCAGCTTCCCGATGGCCAGGCTGACGTGGTGGTCGCCAACATCCTCGCCGGCCCGCTGGTGGCACTGGCACCGCGCATCATCGAAAGGGTCAAGCCCGGCGGCCGTCTGGCCCTGTCGGGAGTATTGGCCGAGCAGGCTGAAGAGGTCCGTGCCGCCTATGCAGATCAATTCGAGCTTGACGCGACCGCGCACAAGGACGGTTGGGTGCGAATTACCGGCACCCGTCGGCTGTGATTAAAGTCTCTGGCCGAGCAATCAACTCGGCCGTTCTCCACTGCAGCTCACTGGCGTGCATGCGCTAGACTACGGCCATTTAAGCCGGACCAACGCATGACCAGCTTCGTCACCCAGTGCCCCCATTGCCAGACCAGCTTCCGCGTCAGCCGCACCCAGCTCGCCGCTGCCCAGGGTGTGGTGCGGTGCGGTGCGTGCATGGAGCTCTTCAACGCCGCCCGCTATCTGCAAGAAGCTGACACGACTGGCAACAGCGACGCGAGCGCAGATGGCACTCGCCTCGCCGCCGCTAGCGACGCGCCAAAAGCGCGAGCGCTGCCAGACAAACCTGCAGATCAAGACGACACGTTTTGGATCCACGACGATCTGGATCTGGACAGCCTTGATCTTGATGAAGAGTTGGCAAAACTTGAGCGACAGGAGCTGGAACTGTCCCGCGAATTCCTGGAGCTTGAACCGCAACCTGGTGAACAGCAGCACCACGAACACACCGACCATTCAATTGATGACGACGAAGCGTGGGCCGAGCAGCTGTTGAGCGCGGAATCAGCGCCCCAAACACGCAACGAGCCGCTCAAGGCGGAGCCAGAACATACCGCCGAGCCCGGCACCGATATCTCGGATATTCACTTCACCCCAGTGAGCGCCGAACACCCTGCCCCGCCGAGCCCGCTGGCAAGCACTACTGATCCATTGATCAGCCAGCTCAACTCAGCGGGACGCACCGAGCCACTGCTCGACCGGCCGTTCGATTCCGATGAAGACAGTGCGCAGGCTGCGCTGGCGGGCCGAAACGGAGTCAGCACCGAGCGAGAATACGGCCGTGGGGAGCGGCTGTTCGAACTGGACGATGAGCCGTTGCAACTCGATTGGCAGGCGCGCCGGCGCCCCTGGGGCCGCTGGTTGGGTTGGGGCTTATTGAACCTGATCGCCCTGCTTGGGTTAGCAGCGCAGTATGCCGCCTATAACTTCGACGAGCTCGCGCGACAAGATGAGTACCGCCCTTGGCTGGAGAAAATCTGTCCTGCTCTTGGCTGCGAGTTGCCGCCCAGAGTCGACATCAGCCAGATCAAGAGCAGCAATCTAGTGGTACGCAGCCACCCGGACTTCGCGGGGGCGCTGGTTGTCGATGCGATCATCTACAACCGCGCGCCGTTTGCCCAGCCGTTCCCATTGCTGGAAGTGCGCTTCGCCGACATTCAGGGCCAGACACTTGCGCGGCGTACCTTCAAGCCCGGCGAATACCTCTCAGGAGAGCTCGCCGGACAGCGGGAAATGCCTTCGCAGATCCCTATCCACATTGCGCTGGATATTCTCGACCCGGGCATTACGGCAGTAAATTACAGCCTCGCGTTTCGCTCCCCCGATTAACGACCGCACAGCCTGAGACGATAAGCGGCCTCTGCCGCCCCCCTTTTTCGGGGCGGCATGCTACTGCTGGTTATAAGCTCGGAGCTGTTCAGATTTTGTTCAGAACAGCCTTTAACCCGTCATCCGTAGCGGGTATTATGCACACCCTTTTTTGCTGTCCCGATCGACCTAACAAGCAGGCTCCAAGCAGGGAATCTTCATGTCAGCGGTACGCATCGGCCCCTATATCCTTCCGAATCGATTGATCCTCGCGCCCATGGCCGGCGTGACCGATCAGCCGTTCCGCCAGTTATGCCGACGTCTGGGCGCTGGCATGGTGGTGTCAGAAATGGTGACCAGCGATTTGCGCCTGTGGAACAGCCGCAAATCGCGCCTGCGCTTGCTGCACGACGGGGATCCAGAACCGCGCTCAGTGCAGATCGCCGGCGGCGACCCACAAATGCTGGCCGAAGCGGCCGCTCGCAATGTCGAACTGGGCGCGCAGATTATTGACATCAACATGGGTTGCCCAGCCAAGAAAGTGTGCAACAAGGCCGCCGGCTCGGCGTTGATGAAAGATGAAAAGCTGGTCTCGGAAATACTCGAGGCTGTGGTCGCTGCGGTTGATGTGCCAGTGACCCTGAAAATTCGTACGGGGTGGGACAGGCAGAACAAGAACGGGCTCGCGGTGGCGAGAATTGCCGAGCAATCCGGGATCGCCGCGCTGGCCGTTCATGGCCGCACGCGTGCCGATCTCTACACAGGTGACGCGGAATACGAGACCGTCGCGGCGATCAAGCAGGCCGTCTCGATACCGGTATTTGCCAATGGCGACATCGATACACCAGAAAAAGCCCGCCAGGTACTCGACACGACGGGTGCGGACGGCCTGCTCATTGGCCGGGCCGCGCAGGGTAAGCCGTGGATCTTTCGTGAGATAAACCATTACCTCGCGACAGGCGAGCTGATGGCACCTCCGACGCTGGGTGAGATCGAGGGTATTCTGCTGCAGCATCTCGAGGCACTGCATGCGTTCTACGGCGATGTGATGGGTGTACGTATCGCCCGTAAGCACGTCAGTTGGTACCTGGCAACACTACCCGGCGCGCAGGAATACCGCGGCCGGTTCAACGGTTTGGAAGACAGGGATGCGCAATGCGCCAGCGTTCGGGGATTTTTCGCCGAACGCCGTACACGCCCTGATTCGGGGGAAGGAAAAGGGGTGGCTGCATGACGCTGTTGAACGAAACCTTGTTAACTGGAACAACATCCGTGAGCGACAACGTGAACCTCAAGCAACACCTTAATACGCCGAGCGAAGCAGGTCAGACCTTGCGAGGCAGTGTGGAGAAGGCGTTGCATAACTATTTCGCGCACCTAGAAGGCGCGGACGTTACGGACGTTTACAACCTGGTGCTTTCCGAGGTGGAAGCCCCACTGCTGGAAACCGTGATGAATTACGTCAAGGGCAACCAGACCAAGGCCTCGGAGTTGTTGGGCCTGAACCGTGGCACCTTGCGTAAGAAACTCAAGCAGTACGACCTTCTCTGATTAGCGGTGAGCTCCGATGGAACGGTGCAAGCCGTCTTCCAAAGAGCTATCCGCTTGCAGCCTGTAGCTCTTAGGAAATGTCCATGACCGACCAAAGCACCCGCCTTCCCGTCCGCCGCGCGCTGATCAGCGTGTCCGACAAGACCGGCGTCGTTGATTTTGCCCGCGCACTCGTCACTCTGGGCGTCGAGGTCCTGTCCACCGGCGGCACCTTTAAGCTGCTGCGCGACAACGACATCGCCGCCGTCGAAGTAGCCGACTACACCGGCTATCCGGAGATGATGGACGGTCGGGTCAAGACACTGCATCCAAAGATTCACGGCGGCATCCTTGGCCGCCGTGACATGGATGGCGCAGTCATGGCCGAGCATGGCATCAACCCGATCGACCTGGTCGCAGTCAACCTGTATCCCTTCGCCGCTACCGTCGCCAAGCCTGGCTGTACGCTGCCGGACGCCATCGAGAACATCGACATCGGTGGTCCAACCATGGTCCGCAGCGCCGCTAAGAACCATAAGGACGTCGCCATCGTCGTCAACGTCGACGATTACGCTCAGGTCATCGACAACCTGAAAAACGGCGGCCTGACCTATGCACAGCGTTTCGACCTGGCGCTCAAGGCCTTCGAACACACCGCCTCCTATGACGGCATGATCGCGAATTACCTGGGGACCGTCGACCAGAGTACTGAGACGCTGTCGACTGAGGGACGCAGCCTGCTTCCGCGGACGTTCACCACCCAGTTCGTCAAGGCGCAGGACATGCGCTACGGTGAGAACCCCCATCAGATTGCGGCCTTCTACGTCGAGACCGCTGACGAAGCCTGCGTCGCCACTGCCCGCCAGCTGCAGGGCAAGGAATTGTCGTTCAACAACGTCGCCGATACCGACGCGGCGCTTGAGTGCGTGAAGAGCTTCGTCAAGCCAGCCTGCGTAATCGTCAAACACGCGAACCCGTGCGGCGTCGCCGTCGTTCCGGATGCTGAGGGCGGCATCCGTCAGGCCTATGAACTGGCTTATGCGACCGACAGCGAGTCGGCATTCGGCGGCATCATTGCCTTCAACCGGGAGCTGGATGGCGAAACGGCAAAAGCCATCGTCGAACGGCAGTTCGTCGAGGTGATCATTGCACCAAGCATATCGGCCGAAGCCCGCCAAGTGGTCGCAAGCAAAGCCAACGTACGCCTGCTCGAATGCGGCCAGTGGCCGGCTGATCGTGCACCGGGCTGGGACTTCAAGCGCGTCAACGGTGGTCTTTTGGTACAGAGCCGCGACATTGGGATGATCAGCGAAGCCGACCTGAAGGTCGTCACTCAGCGCGCCCCGACCGAACAGGAAATCCACGACCTGATTTTCGCCTGGAAAGTAGCCAAGTTCGTCAAGTCCAATGCCATCGTCTACGCCAAGAATCGGCAGACAGTCGGGGTCGGTGCCGGACAAATGAGCCGGGTCAACTCCGCACGGATCGCAGCGATCAAGGCCGAGCATGCCGGCCTGCAGGTGCCCGGTGCGGTGATGGCCAGCGATGCGTTTTTCCCGTTCCGGGATGGCATCGATAACGCCGCCAAAGCCGGTATTACCGCGGTAATCCAGCCAGGTGGTTCGATGCGCGACGCCGAGGTGATTGCTGCTGCAGACGAAGCCGGCATTGCCATGGTGTTCACCGGCATGCGCCATTTCAGGCACTAAAAGCTCGAAGTCTGAAGCTGGAAGACTGAAGCCTACTGCTTCCTGCTTCCTGCTTCGGCTTCCTGCTCTCAGACGAGAGACTTGAGTATGAACGTTTTAATCATCGGCAGCGGCGGCCGCGAGCACGCCCTGGCCTGGAAGGTCGCGCAGGATCCACGCGTAGAGAAAGTTTTCGTCGCGCCTGGCAATGCTGGTACGGCAACTGAAGCGAAGTGTGAAAACGTCGCGATCGACGTACTCGCCATCGAACAACTGGCAGACTTCGCCGAGCAGAACGTGCAGCTCACCATCGTTGGTCCCGAGGCGCCACTGGTCAAAGGTGTCGTCGATCTGTTCCGTTCGCGCGGGCTCGACTGCTTCGGCCCAACCGCTGCTGCAGCACAACTGGAAGGGTCCAAGGCGTTCACCAAAGACTTCCTTGCCCGTCACAACATTCCTACCGCCGACTACCAGAATTTCACCGAAGTCCAACCGGCACTTGCCTATCTGCAAGAAAAAGGCGCGCCGATTGTGATCAAGGCCGATGGCCTGGCGGCCGGTAAAGGCGTGATCGTCGCCATGACCCTGGCCGAAGCGGAAGAAGCCGTGCGCGACATGCTCTCCGGCAACGCATTCGGTGATGCTGGCGCACGGGTAGTGATCGAAGAATTTCTCGACGGCGAGGAAGCCAGCTTCATCGTCATGGTCGATGGCACCAATGTGTTGCCAATGGCCACCAGCCAGGACCATAAGCGTGTCGGCGATGGCGACACCGGCCCAAACACGGGTGGAATGGGCGCTTATTCTCCGGCGCCGGTGGTGACCGCTGACGTCCATCAACGTGTGATGGACGAGGTGATCTGGCCGACCGTTAAAGGCATGGCTGCCGAGGGCAACGTCTATACCGGCTTCCTCTACGCCGGCTTGATGATCGACCGCAACGGCGCGCCCAAAGTCATCGAATTCAATTGCCGCTTTGGCGATCCGGAAACACAGCCGATCATGCTGCGCCTGCAGTCGAGCCTGGTGCTGCTGGTCGAAGCAGCTTTGGCCAAGGCGCTGAACAAGATCGAAGCGCAGTGGGATCCGCGCCCGAGCCTGGGCGTAGTACTGGCTGCGGGAGGCTATCCCGGTGACTACAGTAAAGGCGCCGCGATCCGCGGCCTGGACGCTGCTGCTCAACTGGAGGGAAAGGTGTTCCATGCCGGGACCGTATTGGTGGACGGAGCGGTGACCACTGCAGGCGGCCGCGTGCTCTGCGCTACAGCCCTTGGCGATACGGTCTCCGCAGCTCAGCAAAATGCTTATGCACTGGCCGCTCGCATTGAGTGGGACGGGCATTTTTACCGCCATGACATCGGTTATCGTGCAATTGCACGTGAGCAGGGCGGAAGCTAAGCGCGAAATTCGCGGCAATGTGCGCGACGGCAGCTCCTATTGGTCGTTGCGCGCATCACTGAGCGCCAGTACGGTGGTTATAATCCACCGTCACACACATGAAGGGACTTCAATCGTGCGTCGACTCTGGGTCGCCATTGCTTTTACCTTCAGTCTGTTGTTGGCTGCGCTGGTCGCATGGCCTGCATTCGCCGCCATTAGCGAGCCGGCTCCCCTTCCCGTATCGCCCGAGGCTCTAACGGCGACAGAGCCCAACTGGCGTTTGCTCATCGACCAATCCGGTCTACTCACCCTTGACGAGGTTCTGGCTCAGCGCAGCCTGTTCCAGCGAATCGACAAACATGCCTATGCCGCACCCGCCAGTGAAAACGCCGTCTGGTTGCAGGTGACCCTTCCGGCGTTCGTCGATCCGAACTGGTTGTGGATCTTCGCGCCACGCGTGCAATACCTCGATTTTTACTTGCTGCGCGATGGCCAACTGGAACGCCATATTCAAACAGGCGAGCTCAGGCCTCTCGAGTCGCGCCCCCTGCCTACTCGTGCATATCTGTTTTCGCTTCCCAATGACGACACGCCTCGCGAGGCCTACATCCGCCTGCAATCGTCCCACCCGATCATGGCCTGGTTCAGCACCGTGGATGAGATAGGGCTTGTCGGGCTGGCGCAACCGGCTTACCTATTTGGTGCATTGTTTGGTGCCCTGGCCCTACTGACCATCTACAACCTACTGCGCTTTGCCTACACCTTGAGCTACAGCCATGTATGGCTTGCCTTGCTACACAGCGCCCTCCTGACCTCTGCGATCGCGAATCTGGGTCTGCTTGCAGTCTGGTCGCCGAAGCTGATCTATAGCCAGCCGCTGATCGCCGATATGGCCGCATTGCTGACCTGTATTTCCTTGCTAGCCTTCACATACGGCTTCTTCCATAACCGCAAGGTTCCCTGGATAACCGGGGTGCTAGCGCTGGAAGCAGGCCTCGTCAGCGCACTCGGAGCAACCATACTGTTCACCGGCCATCTCTGGTTCAGCTGGTTGATATATGCGCTGGTGCTCGGCACCGCCGCCACCGTTACCGTCGTGGCAATTCATCATTGGCGGCAGCGCTACGAACCCGCCCGATTGCTGGTTGCTGGCATGCTGTTGTTCGATGGCGGTTTCGTCCTCGTCCTGCCCGTTCTGCTGGGCTTCAATCAATTCGACCCGGATTGGCTGACCGGGATCATGTTCAGCGTGGCTACCTGCTCTGGGTTGATCCTCAGCTTCGCGCTGCTCGAGCGGCAGCGACAAATTCAGTCGGACAACCGCAATCAACATACAGCCGAAGCCGTTAATAGCGCGGAATTGCGGACCAAAGCGGACTTCCTGGCAAAGATCAGCCACGAGATTCGTACTCCGATGAACGGTGTGCTTGGCATGAGTGAACTGCTACTCAGCACCTCGCTATCAGCCAAACAACGTGACTACGTCCAGACCATTCACAGCTCCGGTAACGAGTTGCTCAATTTGATCAACGAGATACTGGACATTTCCAAGCTGGAGTCCGGACAGATCGAACTGGACGACGTACAGTTTGATCTCAACGCCCTGATCGAAGATTGCCTCAGTATTTTCCGCGCCAAGGCCGAACAGCAGCGAGTCGAGCTGATCAGCTTTGTCCAGCCTCAGATGCCGCATGTGGTTGCCGGGGACCCGACTCGCTTGCGCCAGGCATTGTTGAATCTGCTCGAGAACGCCTTCAAGCAAACCGAAGAAGGCGAGGTGTTACTGACCGCAGCGGTGGACGACCGCGAGGGCCAGCCCCGCCTGCGCATCACCGTGCAGGACAGTGGAAGACCGCTGGAAACAGAGGAGCGGGATGCTCTGCTCAACGCTGCGTTGGATAGCCGCGACTTTCTCGCCGCGACGCGCCATGGTGGCCGCCTCGGCCTGATCATCGCTCGACAGCTGATACACCTAATGGATGGCGAGTTCGGCATTCAGACCGGCGGCATCGCCGGTAACACGCTGTGGATGAGTTTGCCACTGTCGGCCGAGATCGCCGAACCCGCCAGCGATCTCGACAATCAGCTCAAAGGCGCCCGGCTGCTGGTGGTGGATGACAACGATACCTGCCGAAAAGTGCTCGGCCAACAGTGCAGCAGCTGGGGCATGGAGGTCAGTGCGGTTGCCTCAGGCAAAGAGGCGTTGGCGCTGCTGCGAACCAAGGCGCACCTACGCGACTATTTCGACGTGGTTTTGCTTGATCAGGACATGCCCGGTATGACGGGCATGCAGCTGGCCAGTAGAATCAAGGAAGACTTCAGCCTTAACCACGACATCCTGTTGATTATGCTGACCGGCATGAGCAGCGCGCCGAGCAAGATCATTGCACGCAACGCTGGCATCAAACGCATCCTGGCTAAACCCGTCGCCGGCTACACACTGAAAACCACCTTAGCGGACGAGCTTGCTCGCCGCACCAGCGCGATCACGCAGTCCTCGGTGACCCAAGCCAACGCACCGCTTACGGTGCCTGACGATTTTCGCATCTTGGTCGCAGAGGACAACAGCATATCCACCAAAGTCATCCGCGGCATGCTGAGCAAACTCAACCTCAAACCGGATACCGCCAGCAATGGAGCGGAGGCGCTTGCACTGATCAAAACGCACCCCTACGACCTGGTGCTCATGGACTGTGAGATGCCGGTGATGGACGGCTTCGAGGCAACCGCACAGCTACGCGCTTGGGAAACCTCCGAGGCCAGGCCGCGGACACCGGTGGTGGCGCTGACTGCGCATATTCTCAGCGAGCACCGAGAGCGCGCCCGCGAAGCCGGGATGGATGGGCACATGGCCAAACCAGTCGAAATGTCCCAGCTACGCGAGCTGATCGAGCACTGGGCCCGGACCCGAGCAGCCACGGCGGATCGCTAGGCTTTGGTCATGCCTAGCGGGTTGGCGGCACATACCTAACATCGCTGATGATCAGCAGGCTTTCAGGTTGGGCAGGCATCCGAGACGCTTTGATCTCAAGGTCTTGGGCCGGCACCGCATAGCTCATGCGCCGAGTCAGCATCCGCAGGGCATTCACCAGCAAAGCAATTGCCAGTGGTTCCCCTGGACAACGATGGCCCGTCGCAGCGTCGCCGCCGCCTTGAGTAATGAAGTTAAAGGCACTTCCATCCCAGGTCGCAAAACGTTCGGGCCGAAACGCTTCGGGCTCCTCCCAGAGCCTGGCATCGCGATTGGTACCGTAGATATCCAGCAAGACTCGCGTGCCCTTCGGAAAGAAAAAGCCCCTCCACTCGAAATCCTTTCGCACCCGAGCGGCTGTAAACGGGAAGAAGGCATACAACCGGCGAACTTCCTGAGCGAAAGGCTCCAACGCCGAATCCTCTTGCTGCAGGCGCTGCCGCCACTGGGGGTGAGCCAGCAGTTCCACAGCGGCAAAGATTACAAAGCGTGCTACCGCGACGGTGGGGCGCAACAGATTAAGCATTTCGACCGCCGCCACTCGCTCGTTCAGCAAAGCCCCATCTATATCGCGATGCCGGGCGATAACCGCCAGGGGCCGGTCCTTATCGACCTTCAACGCCCCAGCTCGCCATTGCCTGATCAGCTCGACCATCCAGGTCTCGGCTTCTTTGCGGGCTCGTCGGGCATGCCAATGACGGGCCCCAATGCCACCCGCGCCGTCAATCATGGCGGCCAACTGGTCACGACGTTGAGTCACTTCGTCTTCGGCGAGCGGCACGCCAGCCCACTCGCATACGGTACGGGTAAGGATCGTCTGTACCTCAGTCATCAGAACCAGGCGATCACGGTGTTGCCACGTCTCGATGGCCGCTTGCCAATAGGCCTCGCTCACACGGACCAGCTCTACCACGGCCTCGTCGGATAGCAGCGACATGAACAATGCCTTTCGATGCCGGTGGGCTTCGTCATCCAAGCCCTGCACACCACCCTCACCGAACAGTGTTTTCTGCAACATGCGCGGCGCTGCGCGCTGACGCTGGAAAAGCCGCTCGTCATAGAACAGCTTCGCCGCTTCTTTACCACTCATGCAGATAGTGTTCTGCATAAGCAGCCGAACCTGGAAAATATCTGTTCCAAGCCTGTGGCAGCGACTGGGGATAAATGAATAGCCTTCGCCAAGTAACGAAAGCGAGCTTTCTGCCTGGGAAACGCGGGGAATATCTGGCATGAGCACACCTTTGTAGTTGCTCCACGATGGACTCCACCGCGGTACAGGGGTGCCCCAGTTAGGTACCTTTCGTCCAACAATGAACAAAACGCCCGGTCCGCTGCCGATAAAAGACCGGCCGAATTATTCAGCGACGTAGCATTACCCATTGTCCGAACCTTCGCTTCGAGGCATGAGCCGTCGCCAAGGAGCCCACGCAATGATGAAGAGGAGCGATGTCGCCTGGACCCTTGTGGGTATCACGGCGGTAGTGCTGTCCGGTTATCTGCTCTATCAGGAAATACGTGATCTTTCACTGGCCGAACTGACGGACAGCCTCGCCGCGATCAGCGCCCGTAATTGGATGCTGGCCGGACTGGCAACGCTGGGAGCCTACTTTGCATTGGCCTGGTACGACCGAATCGCCATAGCCCACCTGGGTAAGCACATATCATGGTGGTTCATCACGCTCTGCTCGTTCACTACCTACGCCCTCGCCCATAACGTTGGCGCGTCCGTATTTTCTGGTGCAGTCGTGCGTTACCGTGCATACCGCAGCAAAGGACTGACGCCTCATGAGATCGGCGTACTGATCGTGTTCTGCTCGTTAACCTTTCTACTTGGTACGCTGTCGGCCAGCGGCATCGTGTTGATCTGCAGACCGGAATTGCTCAACAGACTCGTCGATGCCGAGCCATGGCTGTCGATTGCAATAGGCGTTTCGCTGCTATGCCTTGTCGGGCTTTACGTGATCGGCGCCTGGCGACATTTTCCGCCAATGCAGCTAGGCAAATGGCGAATCACTTACCCGCGGCTGCCTATTGTCGGGAGGCAGCTGATTGCTGCGCCGCTGGAGCTCGCATGTGCCGCGGCAATCATCTATTTTGCGCTGCCCGAGACAGGCAATCCCGGCTATCTGGTGGTGCTCGGCGTATTCCTTGCCTCATTCTCGCTGGCGTTGTTGTCACACGCACCCGGTGGACTTGGGGTGCTCGAAGTGACTTTCCTGGCCGCCATGCCGGAGCTGCCTACGGCTGATGTGCTAGCCGCGCTAATCGTATTCAGGGGTTTCTACCTGCTTCTGCCGCTTGCCCTGGCAATCTTGGTAGTCGCGTTGTTTGAAGCGGGACAGTGGTCGCTGCGGCGACGCGCCGGCCCTGCGAGGCGCTGAGCGAGTCACGAAACGACACCATTGCCCTATGGCTATGCGCGCTTTGCCGCGCGATCATTCGCCCTCTTACGAGACGAAATCGAATCACATGACCAATACCCGCACTAACCGACCCAGCTCCGAGCAACCGGCCGCGCACAAGCCACGCCCTTTAATGGACCTGGCCATCAGCATCGTCATCCCATCGCTGATCCTGATGAAACTCAGCGGCGAAGACCGCCTCGGCGCGGATGGCGCACTTTTGCTGGCGCTGGCCTTCCCACTCGGCTGGGGGTTGTTCGAGCTGGTGAAATACCGCAAGTTCAATTGGATAGCCCTGCTGGGCCTGGTCAGCGTGCTGCTTACCGGCGGCATCGGCTTGCTGCAGCTCGATCCGAAATGGCTGGCGATCAAGGAAGCGGCAATTCCCGGCATCATTGGTGTCGCCGTACTGGCCTCGACCCGCACACGTTTTCCGTTGATTCGCACCTTGCTCTACAACCCCAAGGTGCTGAACGTCGACAAGGTCCATGAGCAACTTGAGCGCAACGGGCAAACCGCTCACTTCGAGACGCGATTGCTGCGCGCGACCTACTTTCTCAGCGTCACCTTCTTCTTTTCGTCGTTCATGAACTACGTACTAGCCAAATGGATCGTCAATAGCCCCGCCGGTAGCGAGGCATTCAACGCAGAACTCGGCCGTATGACATTGCTCAGCTATCCGATGATTGCAATACCGAGCATGGTGATGATGATGGCGATCTTCTACTACCTCTGGAAGACCATCCACGGCCTGACCGGCCTGCGCCTGGAAGACATCGTCGCCAACCATGCGCGTACCGACAAGCAGACCTGACCAACGCAGTCAGGCCGACAGTAGCAGCATCCACAGCGGCAGGCTGATCACCGCCAAAAGTGTCGAGAGAAACACCGTCGAACTGACTGCGCGGGTGTCTTCCTGATTGACCACGAAGGCCAGCACGTTGACACCGCTCGGGCACGCGGCCAGCAATACCAACACGCTCAAGGCGTCATGACTGAGGCCCGGCAACCATCTGCCGATATACCAGACCAGCAGCGGAAACAGAGCTAGCTTCACCAGCGTCAGCCCGAGAGCCGTGGCGCTAGGCCGCAACCGATAACGCGACAGACTGATGCCCAGCACCATCAGCGCACAAGGCAACGCAGCCTGGGCGAGCCAATCAGCGACACGCCAGATCGGCAGCGGCAGGTCCCAGCCGGATATGTTCAACAACGCACCGAGCAACAGGCCAACAATGAGCGGGTTGGCCAAATTCTTCAGCAACGCCACGGCATTGACCTTTTGTCCCGAGCCAAACGCGTTGTAAAAGCTTTGTAGCGAGAACAGGACCAGGCTGTGAAACACCAGAATGGCGAACACGTACACCAGGCTCGCCGGCCCGAGCAACGTGGTCACCAGAGGGATCCCGACCAACACGTTATTCGAGTAGGCCGCGGTCAAGCCTAGGGGCGACGCTCGCCCGAGCAGACGGTGAACAATCAGCGCCACCACCACGAAAACGGTGAGTACCGGCCCGAAATAGGCCAATAACAGTGTCACTGACATCCCGTCGCTAAGCTGCGCACGGGCAATGCCGGTGAACAAGACTGCCGGCATGAACAATTTGAAGGTGATATTGGCGAGCCCAGCTGCCGCCTCCCCCGCCAGCCAGCCACGCCAGCCCAACAGGTAGCCGAGCATGATCAAGCCGAAGATCGGCAATATTGCCTGAAACACCACCACGCGGCTTCTCCAGCAATCGTTGCGACTTCATGTCGCCCCGCAAAAGACCGCGCAGAATACCCGAGTCTCGCGTCAGATCACCACATCACGCCTAGGCCGATGCGCCCCAGCGTAGATATCGCCACGCTAGGCGCTCAGGCCTGGGTGTGCTGCGCGACACCCGCGGCTGCAACAGCTGCGGCCTCGGCGAGCGCATCGAGCACAATGGAAAGGTCGTCATGCCAGTCGTGGGTTTCGATGCCAAAGGTCGTCTCGAACTTCGAGCAATCGAGTACCGACCAAGCCGGTCGGCGCGCGGGGGTGGGGTATTGAGCGGTGCTAATAGGCGATACCTTGGGGCGGGTAGCAAGCATGCCCTTGGCTTCCGCCTGACGGAAAACTTCCACGGCGAAATCGAACCAGGTACACGGGGAGCGCCCACTGTAATGGTAGAGGCCCCACGCCAAAACGCCGTTCTGGGCATAACGCTGCGCCAGTTCCAGCAACGCATCGGCAATGCTACCAGCCTGAGTGGGGCAGCCATACTGATCGGCAACCACCGATAGGGCGTCGCGCTGGCAGCCAAGGCGTAGCATGGTTTTCACGAAATTGTGGCCATGCACCCCATAGACCCAGCTGGTCCTCAAAATAAGATGCTCGTCCAGCACGGCTTGAATGGCCGCTTCACCCGCCAGCTTGCTAGCACCATAAACACCGGTTGGCGCGACTTCATCTTCCTCTCCATAAGGCGCTTGAGCATTTCCGGAAAACACATAATCAGTGGAGATGTGCAGCAGAGGAATGGAGGCTTGACGAGCCGCTTGCGCCAGCCGTTCTGCACCGTCGCGGTTTACGCTATAGGCCCTCTCACTGTGCGTCTCGGCGTTGTCGACATGCGTGTAAGCGGCCGCATTGATGATGAGCCCCGGCTTGAGCCGGCTAACCAGATCAGCCACCTGCCCCGCGTCCGTGATGTCAAGATTGTCGCGAGTCATGCCGAGCGCTTCGAGACCGTACCCGCTGGCACGGTTTATCAATTCGTGACCGACCTGGCCACCGGCTCCGCATACTAGGATTCGCATCTGGTTAGCGCCTCGTTCAAGGCCTGCCGTAAAACGGCAGGCATGGATTCGTAACAAACTCGATACACGCATCAGTCTGCAGCTACCGAGATAGCGCGGCCCGCGCTTGGTTCAGGCCAGCATAAATGCGTTTTGTTCCGCCCGATCGAGGCGTAGCAAGAATTATTGTGCTCGTGCTGACCTAACGCGTCGCCTCGGGCCGTGAGCAGGATGCCTCATCCATGCCGTCGGCGGGCCGTTGCGCCAGCCGGTAATGCTAACACGAGTGAAACTCGAGGCCGGCGACAGGGACCAAACAGAATAGGCGGCGCGGCAAATAGTCAGACGCCACCGCCAGTAGGTCCGAATTGCTACCCCACCAGGAGGACGCCGTCATGCCTAGAGGCGAGAAATCCAAATACACCGATAAACAACAACGTAAAGCCGAACATATCGAAGACAGCTATGAAGAGCGCGGCGTACCAGCTAAAGAAGCAGAAGCGCGAGCTTGGGCCACTGTCAACAAACAATCCGGTGGGGGCGAACGCAAAGGCGGTTCGGGACAAGAGAAAAGCGAGACAGCCAAGCGAGCCGACCGCAAGGATTCAGCACATCGAGCGGCAGAGGCTCGCTCCGGCGATT
The DNA here is from genome assembly GCF_050272435.1 of Pseudomonas sp. NPDC047961. Classification (NCBI taxonomy): domain Bacteria; kingdom Pseudomonadati; phylum Pseudomonadota; class Gammaproteobacteria; order Pseudomonadales; family Pseudomonadaceae; genus Pseudomonas; species Pseudomonas sp. NPDC047961. The sequence goes on from NZ_JBNNMD010000002.1 coordinate 37,905, forward strand.
CACCCAACAAGAGCTCGACACGTAGCGACCGTTCAGGTAGCACATCCCTTACTGATCTCACCCGCGACGAACTGATGCATAAAGCGCAGGAGCGTGATGTGCACGGTCGTTCGAAGATGCGCAAGGACGAGCTGATAAAGGCGCTCAGTTGATGAGATATAGAATGCAGGAACCCGACCCTCGCGACGACGGGACACCAAGCCCGATTCCCGAGCCGGAACGCAAAGAACCCGGTGAGCCAATTCCTATTGAAGAGCCGGGCAAGCCGGAACGCCCCAGTGACGGACGCGGCTAAACTTTCCGCATCCCTGCCTATCACAGCTTAGGGCCCAGCGAGACGCCGACAGGCGCGACGCCCACCCGGCTGCGCATATCGCGCGCCACAGACCCAGGAGACCGTGATGAGTTACGTGCAATTGAGCGATAAACAGACTTTGCGCGAGCGCGCGCGCCAGCATGTCGAGAACGGCGCGGTGACCGAAAGCTATTCGGCCGATCGCGATACGGTGATCAACCTGCTCAATGAGGCGCTGGCGACCGAGCTAGTCTGCTACCTGCGCTACAAGCGCCACTACTATATGGCCACAGGCTTGAAATCGAGCGTCGCCGCTGAGGAGTTTCTCGAGCACGCCAATGAAGAACAAGAGCATGCCGACCGTCTGGCCGAACGCATCGTTCAGCTCGGTGGTGCCCCGGACTTCAACCCGGACGGTCTCACTGAGCGCGCCCATGCGCAATATGCTGAGGGAAACGGCCTGCGTGACATGGTGTTCGAGAATCTAGTGGCGGAGCGCATCGCGATCGACAGCTACCGCGAGATCGTCCAATACATCGGAGATAAAGACCCAACTACGCGACGCATCTTCGAGGACATCCTCGCTCAGGAAGAAGAGCACGCCGATGACATGGCCGGTTTGCTAGATGGTATGAACTGACCGAATCGTACGCACCTGTCGCTGCCCCCCAAAAAAAAGGCCACCCAAAAGGTGGCCTCAAAAAAAGGAAAGAGAGTACAGCTCAGCCGGCAGCCGCCGGACGCATGTAGGAGATCGGTGCGGTCTGGGACTCTTCGAACGTCACCACTTCCCACGCATCCTTTTGTTCCATCAGGGTGCGCAGCAAAAGGTTGTTCAAGGCATGTCCGGATTTAAAGCCGCGGAATTCGCCGATCAGGCTAGTGCCCAGTAAGTAAAGATCACCAATTGCATCGAGAATCTTGTGTTTCACGAACTCGTCCTCATACCGCAGGCCGTCTTCGTTAAGCACATGGTCTTCATCGACCACGATGGCGTTTTCGACGCTTCCACCCAGGGCCAGGTTGTGCGAGCGAAGGAACTCGATGTCGCGCATGAAACCGAACGTGCGCGCTCGACTGACCTCCTTGACAAAGGAGGTACTGGAGAAATCCACGCTGGCAGTCTGGGTTCGGCCTCGGAAAACCGGATGATCGAAATCGATCTCGAAACTCACCTTGAAGCCTTCGAATGGCAGGAATGTGGCGCGCTTGTCGCCATCCTCCACCGAAACCTCGCGGATGATGCGGATGAACTTCTTGGGCGCGTCCTGCTCCTGCAGTCCGGCCGATTGAATCAGGAATACGAAGGGCCCAGCGCTACCGTCCATGATCGGCACTTCCGAAGCGGAAAGCTCAACATAGGCATTGTCGATGCCCAGCCCAGCCATCGCTGAAAGCAAATGCTCCACCGTATCGACTTTGACGTCACCGCTGACCAGCGTAGTCGACATGGTCGTCTCGCCAACGTTCTCGGCCCGTGCGGCGATGTGCACAGGCGGATTGAGATCGGTGCGACAGAACACGATTCCGGTATCCACGGGAGCCGGCTTCAGGGTGAGGTAAACCTTCTCCCCCGAGTGCAGGCCGACGCCAGTGGCGCGAATGATGTTCTTCAAGGTGCGTTGTCTGATCATGGCTCGTTTTCGCTAGTGCGCTGTTGCGAATGGTTTCCAACAAAGGTGGCGATCATAGCAGAACCCAACTTTGCTGAATACCAATCACCCCGATAGTCCTGATACATCCAATCAATCAGCCTGACGACGCAAGAACGCCGGGATGTCCAGGTAATCCAAGTCCTCCTGAGGATTCATCTTCGCCGCGGTAGCCGCTGCATGCGCCTGATTACGCATCACGGTCGGGCGGTCCAGGTCACGATAGTTCACCGCTGCCTGATCCTGACGCGCAACAGGGGCGGTCTGCGGCGCAACGGCTGCAGTCTGCAGGGTATTGTCTACAACCTTGACCGGCTTCTCATTGCGCGGTCCGAGACCAGTGGCCACCACCGTCACGTGCAGTTCGTCCAGCATATCGGGGTCGATTACTGCACCCACCTTTACAGTCGCTTCGTCGGAGGCGAACGCCTCGATGATCTCACCCACCGCAGCGTACTCGCCCAGCGAAAGATCCAGACCAGCGGTAATGTTAACCAGAATGCCACGCGCGCCCTGCAGGTTGACGTCTTCCAGCAGTGGGTTGCGGATCGCGGCCTCGGTGGCCTCGCGAGCGCGGTTCGGACCGGTAGCACAACCAGTCCCCATCATGGCCATGCCCATCTCGCCCATGACCGTTTTAACGTCAGCGAAGTCGACGTTCATCAGGCCTGGACGCTGCATGATGTCGGAGATGCCGCGCACGGCACCGGTCAGCACATCGTCAGCCTTGGCGAAGGCGGAAAGCAGGCTCGCATCCTTGCCGAGGATGGTCAGCAGCTTTTCGTTGGGGATGGTGATCAGCGAGTCGACGCACTCGGACAGCTGGCGAATGCCTTCGTCGGCGACCTGCATGCGACGACGCCCTTCGAACGGGAACGGACGGGTCACGACTGCAACGGTGAGAATGCCCATTTCCTTGGCCACCGAAGCGATGACCGGCGCGGCGCCGGTGCCGGTACCGCCGCCCATGCCGGTGGTGATGAATACCATGTCGGCGCCCTGCAGCACCTCGGCAATGCGCTCGCGGTCATCCATCGCGGCCTGACGACCGATATCAGGATTGGTACCGGCGCCCAGCCCCTTGGTAATGGCCGACCCCAACTGCAGTACGGTCCGCGCTTCGATTTTCTTCAGCGCCTGAGCATCGGTGTTGGCGCAGATGAATTCCACACCTTCAACGTTGTTGCGCACCATGTGATTGACGGCGTTGCCGCCGCCTCCGCCTACGCCAATGACCTTAATCACTGCACTTTGCGGGGTATGATCTACGAGTTCGAACATTTCCCTCTCTCCTTCCAGCTTTCTAGTTTTAGATACAGCCGCACTGCTCAGAAATTGCCCTGGACCCAGCTCTTGAGCCGGTCCACGACAGATGTTTTGGGTTCTTCGGCGAAATTGCCGAGACCGGACATGGATGCGCCGTCGGTCTGCTTGCGCATTCCGTAAAGCAACAGGCCCACACCCGTTGAATAGATGGGATTGCGGACCACGTCCGCGAGTCCTTTGACGCTATGGGGTACGCCTAGGCGCACCGGCATGTGGAAGATTTCTTCTGCGAGTTCGACGGCGCCTTCCATCTTGGCTGTACCGCCGGTGAGAACGATCCCTGCTGGAACCAGATCCTCGTAGCCGCTGCGACGCAGCTCAGCCTGAATCAAGGTGAAGAGTTCGTCATAGCGCGGCTCCACGACTTCGGCCAGAGCCTGACGTGAGAGTTCCCGCGGCGGACGCTCGCCGACGCTCGGTACCTTGATGGTCTCGCCGGGCCCAGCCAACTTGGCCAGTGCGCAGGCGTAGCGGATCTTGATCTCCTCCGCATACTGAGTCGGAGTGCGCAGCGCCATGGCGATGTCGTTGGTGACTTGGTCACCTGCGATCGGAATGACAGCGGTATGCCGGATAGCGCCTTCGGTGAAGATGCAAATGTCGGTGGTCCCGCCACCGATATCGACCAGGCAGACGCCCAACTCTTTCTCGTCATCGGTCAGCACAGCATGGGCCGAGGCGAGCTGTTCCAAGATGATGTCGTCAACCTCTAGACCACAACGGCGCACGCACTTTTCGATGTTCTGCGCTGCATTGACCGCACAGGTGACCACATGGACCTTGGCTTCCAGGCGTACCCCGGACATGCCCAGTGGTTCTCGCACACCTTCCTGGTTATCGATCACGTAATCCTGCGGCAGCGTGTGCAGAACCCTTTGATCAGCCGGGATCGCCACAGCCTGTGCAGCGTCGAGCACACGTTCGAGGTCGGCGGTGCTGACTTCACGATCACGGATGGCAACGATGCCGTGCGAATTGAGGCTGCGGATATGGTTGCCAGCCAGACCGACGAACGCAGAATGGATGCGGCAGCCCGCCATCAGCTGAGCCTCTTCAACTGCGCGCTGGATCGACTGAACGGTGGACTCGATATTGACCACCACGCCTTTTTTCAATCCACGCGACGGATGGGTCCCGATCCCGACGATCTCGAGCTCGCCATCCGGCGTCACTTCGCCGACCAGCGCCACCACCTTGGAGGTGCCGATATCGAGACCGACGATCATCTTGCCGCTTTGCACGCTAGACATGTGTTTCATTCCTCAATTCTTCGCTACGACGGATTCGTCCGTCGTGGTCGGGCTCGGCTCCCGCCACGCAACGGCGAGGCCATTGGCGTAGCGAAGGTCGATCCGCGCAATTTTGTCGCTCTCCTGCGCCAGCTCTTGCTGGTAGATGGCAGTGAAGCGCCGCATTTTTTCGATTATCTGATCCCTTCCCAGTAGCAGCTCGACGCCCTGCCCGGTCGTCACAAACCAGCTGCCCCGTGCTCGCAGTTCCAGGCGAGCAATGGAGAAACCGAGGGGCCGCAGCATCTGGCTGAGCACCTGGTACTGCTGCATCACCCGCTGCTGGGCCCGCTTCGGACCATATAACTGCGGCAAGTGTTCATACCGAGCCAAATTGTCCGGCGCGAAGGCCTGACCGTTGTTGTTCAGCAGCGATTCGTCGCCCCAGCGGGCAATGGGCAATTGCTCGTCAAGACGCACCATGACCTCGTCTGGCCAGATTCGGCGCGCTTCGACATGGGCTATCCACGGCATCTGTTCAAGGTCGCGACGCAAAGCGTCGAGATCAACCTTAAAGAAACTGGCCTCGACAAACGGCGCCATGCGCGCCTGCACCGCTTGCTGATCGACGTAGGTCAGTTCGCCCCGAACGCTTACCTTGGCAATCGGCCGATCGGCATAGGGCGCGAGATAGTCACCCAGCTGGTAAAGCCCCACAGCCAGCCCCACAAGCAATACCGGCCACAGTGCACGCTTGAGCGAACCCAGGCTCGGCCGCGGCAAGCGCGCCGAAAGCGGTTCGCGCTGCACCAGGCGGCTCGCACCCCGCTGTACCGGCTTGCGCGAGGTGCGGCCGGTGGCGGGTTGAGAGTGACGCAGCGTGGTGATCATCGATCAGTTCTCCGTCGCCAGGCTGGCGTCCAGAATTGCAAGTACCAGCTGCTGGAAATCCAGCCCTGCTGCCCGCGCAGCCATCGGCACCAGGCTGTGATCGGTCATGCCCGGTACGGTATTGACTTCCAGTAGCCAGAAAGCCCCCGCGTCATCCTGCATAACATCGACACGCGCCCAGCCCTGGATACCCACTGCTTCGCAGGCGCGAGCGGACAAGTCCTTCAGCTCCTGTTCTTTGGCCGCATCCAGCCCGCAAGGGATCCGGTACTGGGTGTCATTGGCGACATACTTCGCGTCGTAGTCGTAGAAGGTGTGCGGCGTACCCAGACCAATCGGTGGGAGCACGGTGCCGCGCAGAGTGGCGATAGTGAACTCCGGCCCCTGGATCCATTGCTCGACCAGCACCTGCGAGTCGTAAGCACTCGCGCCGCGCCAGGCAGCGATAAGTTCAGCGACACCGCCGACCTTCGCCATGCCGATGCTCGAGCCCTCATGCGCCGGTTTGACGATCAGCGGAAAACCCAGACTCTCGGCCGCGGCCCGACAATCGGCCTCGCTGGCCAGCACGGCATGCCGCGGGGTCGGCAGACCTAGACTCTGCCACACCTGCTTAGTGCGCAGCTTGTCCATGGCCAGGGCCGATGCAAGGATACCGCTCCCGGTATAAGGAATTCCGGCGCACTCGAGCAGGCCTTGCATGCTGCCATCTTCACCGCCACGCCCATGCAGCACGATAAAGGCGCGATCAATGCGTTCGCTGCTCAGCCGAGCCAACAGATTATCGTCAACGTCGATGCCGAACGCGTCGACACCGGCCGATTGCAGAGCCGCGAGCACTGCCGCTCCAGACTTCAGCGACACCTCGCGCTCGGCACTCTTGCCACCGTAGAGCACGGCGACCCGGCCGAACGCCTGGGGGTCACGGGTCGATTGCAGGGCCGTCATTCGCTCTTCCTCGTGGCGCTTGCAGCACCAGCAAACAGGGGACTATTGATGAGTTGCGGGGCCAACCCGCCTATGTCGCCAGCGCCCTGGCAAAGCAGAATGTCGCCCGGACGCAGCAGCGGTTTGACCAACGGAGCCAAGTCGACACCGCGCTCGATGTAGATCGGGTCGAGTTGGCCGCGCTGGCGGATGCTGTGGCAAAGATGGCGGCTGTCGGCGCCAGGAATAGGTTCCTCGCCGGCTGGATACACTTCCATCACGAGCAACACATTCGCGTCGTTCAACACCTGCACGAAGTCGTCGTAGAGATCACGTGTCCGGCTGAAGCGGTGCGGCTGATAGACCATGACCAAGCGACGCTCGGGCCACCCGCCCCGGACGGCCTGGATCACAGCGGCCACTTCACGCGGGTGATGGCCATAATCATCGACGAGCATCACACTGCCGTCTTCGACTGGTAACTCGCCGTAAACCTGGAAACGCCGGCCGACCCCACCAAACTGAGACAAGCCCTGGACGATCGCCTCGTCGTCGATGCCCTCGTCAGTGGCAATCGCGATAGTTGCCAGGGCGTTGAGCACATTATGGTTGCCGGGCATGTTGACCGATACATCGAGCGCGTCGAAGCCGTCCCGCAGCACAGTGAAATAGGTGCGCATCCCTTCCTGACGAACATTGATCGCCCTTACGTCAGCATCTTCATGCATGCCGTACGTAGTGATTGGGCGCCCGACCTGTGGAATGATTTCGCGCACTACCGGGTCGTCGACACACAGCACCGCCAGCCCGTAAAACGGCAGGTTGTGCAAGAACTCGACGAACGTCTTCTTTAGCTTGCCGAAATCGCCGCCATAGGTGCTCATGTGGTCGGCGTCGATGTTAGTGACGACAGCGACCATCGGCTGCAAATGCAGGAAGCTGGCGTCGCTTTCATCGGCCTCGGCAATCAGATACCGGCTGGAACCCAGCTGGGCATTGGTGCCTGCCGCGGTCAGGCGGCCGCCGATCACAAAGGTCGGATCCAACCCACCCGCAGCAAACACAGACGCCAGCAAGCTGGTAGTGGTGGTCTTGCCATGGGTACCTGCAACGGCAATGCCATGGCGATAGCGCATCAGCTCGGCGAGCATCTCAGCGCGCGGCACGACCGGTATTCGCTGCTCGAGCGCAAAGGCCACTTCCGGATTGGAAGCGTTGACCGCGCTGGAAACCACCAGTACATCAGCCCCAGCGACGTTCCCAGCCTGATGACCGATGAAAATGTGCGCGCCGAAATTCTGCAGGCGCTCGGTACTGGCCGAGGTTTTGAGATCCGAACCGGAAACGTCGTAACCGAGGTTCAACAGCACTTCGGCGATGCCGCACATGCCAACGCCACCCACTCCGACGAAGTGAATCCGGCGGATGCGGCGCATGCGCCGTACTTCGGCTTTGACCGCAGCTGGGGACTTAGCCATGCGCCACCTCCAGACAGATATCGACGACGGTTCGGGTGGCGTCCGGCCGAGCCAGGCGACGTGCCGTGGCTCCCATGGCCTTGAGTTTTTCCGGCTGCATCATTACCTCGGTCAACTGCGCGGCCAGTGCGGCAGCATCGGTCTTTGCTTGGGGAAGAAGAACGGCGGCGCCTTCCTTCGCCAGATATTCGGCGTTACGGGTCTGGTGGTCGTCGATCGCGTGGGGCAGCGGCACCAGAAACGAAGGCAGCCCGGCAGCTGCCAGCTCGCACACCGTCAGCGCGCCGGAGCGGCAGATCACCAGATCGGCCCAGGCATAAGCCCGCGCCATATCCTTTATGAACGGGGCGACCTCAGCGTCGACACCCGCCGCGCCATAGCGCTCTTGAGTAATCTCGGCGTGCTGCTTGCCCGCCTGATGGAAGACCTCAGGACGCAGCTCGCTAGGTAACTGGGCAAGCGCCTCCGGCAACAGCTTGTTCAGCGGTTCAGCACCCAGGCTGCCGCCTAGCACCAGCAGCCGTGGGCGGCGTCCAAGCAACGTCTGTCTCGGCGTCTCGAGAAACAACTCATGGCGCACGGGATTACCGGTGGTGCGGCGCTTCGAGCTTGCGCCAAATGTATTCGGAAACGCCTCGCAGACGCGCTGCGCAAAGGGCACTAGGCTGCGATTGGCAGTTCCAGCGACAGCGTTCTGCTCGTGGATCACCAGAGGGACCCCTGCCAACTTAGCGGCCAGCCCGCCGGGGCCCGTCACGTAGCCACCAAGCCCAAGCACACAAACCGGTCGGAGTTCGCGGATCACGCGCCGCGCCTGACCAAGCGAGCGCAGCAGCTGGAACGGCGCCTTGAGCAACGACGCCAGTCCCTTACCACGCAATCCGCTTACCTGAATCAGGTGCAGCGGCAATCCAGCAGCAGGAACTACTTCGTTTTCGATGCCTCGCGGCGTGCCCAGCCAGTGCACGCAATAGCCACGGTTCTGGAACTCGTGAGCGCAGGCCAACGCTGGGAATACATGTCCCCCGGTTCCGCCCGCCATGATCAAAACATTACCGCCCATACGCGGCCCCCTTGCTCTGGGGTGCAGGCGCCTCGGCAAAATCCTCTTCGCTGAATTCGGCATCTTCACTGCCCAGCACCGTGCGGCTTTCCCACTCGATGCGCAGCAGCAAGGCCATGCTGGCGCAGGTCACCACCAGCGAGCTGCCGCCATAACTCAGGAACGGCAAGGTCAGACCTTTGGTCGGCAACAACCCGATATTCACGCCAACGTTAATCAGGAACTGACCGAGCCAAAGGAACGCAACGCCCCAGGCGATGTAAGCAGCGAAGAACTGCCGCGCCCGCTCGGCCGCAAGCCCGATGTACAAGGCGCGAACACCAACGAAAGCGAACAGCAGGATCGTCAGCAGCGCCCCCACCATGCCCAGCTCTTCGGCGAGCACGGAAAAGACGAAATCGGTATGCGCCTCAGGCAGGTAGAACTGCTTTTGCACGCTGTTGCCGAGACCAACACCCAGCCATTCACCACGCCCAAATGCGATCAAGGCCTGCGTGAGCTGGTAGCCCGCACCGTACTGATCAGCCCAGGGATCGGTGAAGGTGATCAACCGCTGCAGTCGGTACTCCTGCGTCTGTACCAGAACGAACACTGCGCCCACAGCGAGCAGAACCAGCAGGCTGAATCGAACCAGGCCGACGCCCCCCAGGAACAGCATGGCGACCGCCGCGCCCATCATCACCACGGTTGCACCAAAGTCCGGCTCAAGCAGGAGCAGCATGGCCATAGGAAGCAAAACCAGAAACGGCTTGAGGAAGCCCCATAGGCTTTCGCGCACCTCTTGTTGGCGGCGCACCAGATAACCGGCGAGGTAAACCACGACGAACAGCTTGGCCAATTCCGACGGCTGTACGTTGAAGGCGCCGAAGCCGATCCAGCGCATGGAACCGTTCACCTCGCGACCGATGCCTGGAATCAACACCAGGATCAACAGCACGAATGCACCGATCAGCAGCATCCAGTCCAGCCGCTGCCAGACTGAGAGGGGCACCAACAGAACCAAGGCTGCGGCGCCAAGTCCGAGCAGGACGTACACCAGGTGGCGGATCATGTAATACATGGGATTGCCGACGTTCACCGCTGCGACTTCGGAGGACGCGGAAGTGATCATGACCAAGCCAAGGCCCAACAACGCCAGGCAGCCTGCGAGCATCGGGAAGTCGAGGTCCAGACCGCGACGGCTGAACAGGGGCGAAGGCGCACTACGCAAGAATGCGAGCATCAGCTGAGCGCCCCCACCGCGGCGGCGAACTGACGTCCGCGATCTTCGAAATTCTCGAACATATCGAGGCTGGCACAGGCTGGCGACAGTAGGACCGCATCGCCGGGCTGGGCCAGCTTGGCGGCCAGCTCTACGGCATCTTGGAGTGTCTGGACGCGGTGGATGGGTGCAGCTCCGTCAAGCGCAGCCGCTAGCTGCTGAGCATCGCGCCCCAGCAAAACAACCGCGCGGCATTGATGCGAGACCGGACTGTGCAAGGCCGAGAAATCGGCACCCTTGCCATCGCCACCGGCGATGAGCACCAACTCGCCCGTGATGTCGCTACCCAGCCCATCGATTGCGGCCAGAGCAGCTCCGACGTTAGTCGCCTTCGAATCGTCGTAGTAGGTAACGCCTTTGCGTTCTCCGACCCACTGGCAGCGATGGGCCAGCCCACTGAAGTTTCGCAGGGTCGTGAGCATCGGCTCGAACGCGAGGCCGACAGCGTGACCGAGAGCCAAGGCCGCTAGCGCATTGGACTGGTTATGCGCCCCACGCATCTTCAATTGGTTGGCCGGCATAAGCGCATCGAACTGGAAGGCGAGATACTTCTCGCCATTTTCCTCGAACAACCCGAAGCCCTTGAAATCAGGCTTGCCGAGGCCGAAGGACCAGGTGGGTAGGTCATCTGCAATCAGCGGCCGACTGAGGCGATCATCACGGTTGATCACAACCTGACGTGCACCACGGAATATACGATGCTTGGCTTGGTGGTAGGCCGGCAGCCCGTCGTAGCGATCCATGTGGTCTTCGCTGATATTCAGACAGGTTGCGACCTCGGCATTCAGCTGGTCTGTGGTTTCCAACTGGAAGCTCGACAGTTCCAACACGTAGAGCTCGACATCGTCATCCAGCAGATCCAGCGCTGGCGTACCCAGGTTCCCTCCCACGGCCACCTTGCGACCGGCCGCAACAGCCATTTCGCCGACCAGGCTGGTCACCGTGCTTTTCGCGTTCGATCCGGTGATAGCCACGATTGGCGCCTTGGCTTCTCGTGCGAATAGTTCGATGTCACCGGACAGCTTCACTCCGTTGGCCGCTGCAGCCTGCAATGCCGGCGTGCTGATTGGCAAACCCGGACTTACCAACAGCTCGCTGGCGCGGCTGAGGAACTGCGGATCGAGCTCGCCACACCGAACCTCGACATTCGGATACTGCGCTTGCAGAGTGGCCAGCTCCGGTGGGTTCGCACGCGTATCGGCGACGGCAAACGGCACACCGCGGCTGGCCAGATGGCGAACCAAGGACATGCCGCTCTTGCCGAGACCTACGACGATGCGGAACTGATCGGAAGCGATGAGCACTCTTTATTACCTCAATTTCAGCGTGGCGAGACCGACCAGCACCAGGATCACCGTGATGATCCAGAAGCGCACGATCACTCGGGGCTCTGGCCAGCCCTTGAGCTCGAAATGGTGATGAATCGGCGCCATGCGGAACACGCGCTTACCGGTCAGCTTGAACGAGGCGACCTGGATCATCACCGACAGGGTTTCCATCACGAAGACCCCGCCCATGATGAACAGCACCACCTCCTGCCGGACGATCACGGCAATGGTGCCCAGGGCTGCGCCAAGCGCGAGCGCGCCGACATCGCCCATAAACACCTGCGCTGGATAGGTGTTGAACCAGAGAAAGCCGAGCCCGGCGCCGATCAGCGCACCACAAAACACGATCAGCTCACCGGCTCCTGGGATGTATGGAATCAGTAGGTAATCGGCGAAATTCACGTTGCCCGACAGGTAGCAGAAGATGCCCAGACCACCACCAACCATCACAGTCGGCATGATCGCCAGGCCGTCCAGCCCATCGGTGAGATTTACCGCATTGCTTGAGCCGACGATGACGAAATAGGTCAGCACGATGAAGCCGATCCCCAGCGGGATCTCGATGTCCTTCAGCAGCGGCAATATCAAGGTGGTTTCGACCGGGGTCTGTGCGGTCATATAAAGGAAGATCGCAGCGCCGACACCGAAGACAGACTGCCAGAAGTACTTCCAGCGACTCGGGAGGCCGCGAGAATTCTTCTCGATCACCTTGCGGTAGTCGTCAACCCAACCTATCGCGCCAAACAGCAAGGTCACAGCCAGCACTACCCAAACATAGCGATTAGACAGATCGGCCCAGAGCAATGTGCTGATGGCGATCGCGCTGAGGATCAGTGCCCCGCCCATGGTTGGCGTGCCGGATTTCGACAGGTGCGTTTGTGGCCCATCAGTGCGTACCGCCTGGCCAATTTGGCGCAGCTGAAGCGTACGGATCAACCAGGGTCCCAACCATAGAGACAGGACCAGCGCAGTCAGTACGCCAAGAATTCCACGCAGGGATAGGTATTGAAAGACCGCGAAGCCCGTGTGGAACTGTTGCAGGTACTCCGCGAGTAGCAGCAGCATTAATGTTTCTCCATGCCGGACGCGGAAAGCGCTGCGACGACTTTGTCCATCGCAGCGCTCCGTGATCCCTTGATCAAAATGGTGGTCGCATTGCCTTGCTCCAGTCGCAAAGACTCGATCAGGCTCTGCTGATCGGCGAAATGGCGTGCGCCATGGCCGAAGGCATCGACGGCGTGCTTCATTAGCGGCCCGACCGCAAACAAGGTGTCCACTTTACCTACGGCATAACTGCCGACGTCTCGGTGCCCCTGCTCGGCCCACGAGCCCAGCTCGCCCATGTCACCCAGTACCAGCACTGTGCGTCCGGCAAAGCCCGCCAGCACGTCAATAGCTGCGCAGACCGAGGCCGGATTGGCGTTGTAGGTGTCGTCTATGAGGCGAACGCCATTACTCAGCATTTGCGCGACGCCTCGCCCCTTCACCGGCTGCAGGCTCTCGAGCCCGGCGACGATATGTTCCCGCGAAACGCCCAACGCGCTGGCGGCGGCGGCGGCGGCTAGGGCATTGGCTACGCTGTGGCGTCCGAGCAAGTTCAGCTGGACGCGCGCCGACCCGGTCGGTCCAGTCAGGACGAAATTGGGACAGCCGCGAAGGTCGTAGGCAATCGAAGCGGGGTGGATGTCGGCCAGCGGACTCGTTAACGCAAAGCTCACGACGTGTTTGCCTGCTACTCGGCGCTCCCAAACTGAATAGGCGCGGTCGTCTCGATTGAGCACGGCAACGCCCTTTGGGCCGAGGCCATCGAGAATCTCGCCCTTGGCCTCGACGATTTTCTCCGGACCACCAAATTCGCCAACATGAGCCGTGCCCGCGTTGGTAATCAAGCTGACATCTGGCCGAGTCAGGCTGACGGTATAGGCAATTTCGCCGACACGTGAAGCGCCTAGCTCAATCACCGCAGCCTTGTGCTGTGCGCCCAACTCCAGCAGCGTGAGCGGTGCGCCCAGATCGTTGTTTAGATTGCCGCGGGTAGCGAGAACCGCATCGTCGCCATAGGCAGCGCGCAGGATGCTGGCAAGCAGCTCCTTGACGCTGGTCTTGCCGCTGGAGCCGGTAATGGCCGCGACCGGACCGCTGAACGCGTTGCGGTTCAATGCGCCCAGCTGGCCTAGGGCGATACGGCTATCAGCAACAACAAGCTGAGGCAACGAAACCTCTGGCACATGGCGCTCAACCAGCGCAGCGACGGCGCCCTTGGCCGCAACTTCTGCAAGGTAGGTATGGCCGTCGAAGCGAGGCCCGGTGAGCGCGACGAAAAGCTGCCCAGGCTCGATTGCGCGGCTGTCGGTGCTGACAGAGCTAAACGCTGCATCGGCATTGATCAACTTGGCTGACAACGGCTCGACCAGAGCACTAAGACGCTTGGCTTCAAGCATGAGAACCCCTCCAGGCAGCCAGGGCCGTCAAGGCCTGTTCGAGATCGGAGAATGGCAGGCGCTCGCCTTTTATTTCCTGGTAGTCCTCATGCCCCTTGCCGGCCAGCAGCACCACATCGTCAATGCTGGCGCTCTCAATACAGCGGGCAATGGCTGCGGCGCGCCCCGGCACAAACAGGACTTGTTCGGGTGCACTGAAACCTGCACGAATCTCATCGAGGATCTGTAGCGGATCTTCATTGCGCGGATTGTCATCAGTGACCGTGACATGATCTGCCAAACGCTCGGCAACCTGAGCCATCAGCGTGCGCTTGCCACGGTCGCGGTCGCCACCGCAGCCGAACAGACACAACAACTTGCCGCGAGTATGCGGGCGTAGGGCGCCAAGCACCTTTTCCAGCGCATCGGGCGTATGGGCGTAATCGACCACGACCAACGGGCGATCACCGCCACCTAGCCGCTGCATCCGACCGGCAGGGCCGTCTACTTCCCGCAGTGCCACGAGAATTTCGTCCAGCGGATAATCCATTCCCAGCAAAGCGCCTACCGCAGCGAGCACATTGCTGACGTTAAACCGACCGAGCAGCGGGCTACGCAGCGAACGTTCACCCTGGGGCGTCACCAAGCGTGCATGGATTCCGCTATCGTCTAGCCGCGCTTCGGGGCAGTACAGATAAGCCGACGCATCTTCAAGACTGTACGTGATCAGTCGTGAATCAGCGTGCTGTGCCGCGAGCGAACGGCCCAAGGTGTCGTCCAGATTAATCACCCGACAGCTGAGCCCTGGCCTGGTGAACAACCGCGCCTTGACCTCACCGTAGGCTTCCATGGAGCCGTGATAATCAAGATGATCTCGGGAAAGATTGGTAAACACAGCCACATCGAACGCCAGGGCGGCCACTCGTCCCTGCGCCAGGCCATGCGAGGACACCTCCATCGCAACGGCGCGCGCGCCCTGTTTCCTCAGGCTCGCCAGGTTGGCCTGTACGCCGATCGCATCAGGCGTGGTGTGTTGGCCGAGGACCAACTCTCCGTGAAAGCCAGTACCGAGGGTGCCGATGATCCCGCAACGCTCACCCAAGCGGTCCAGAGCCTGGGCAATCAGGTAGGTCACGCTGGTCTTGCCATTGGTCCCGGTAACCCCGACCAGGTGCAGGCTGCGGCTTGGCTCGCCATAGAACCGCCCTGCGATCGCCGATAGCTGCCCCGCCAGATTGCGAACCGGCACCAACTCGGCGCTTGCCGCAGTCATTTTCGCAGCACCTTCGGCTTCGTAGGCGATAGCGGCTGCGCCGTGGGCAATCGCATCGGCAATGTGCACGCGGCCGTCTTGCTGGTAACCGGGCACAGCCAGAAACAAATCGCCCGGACGGACCTTGCGGCTGTCCAGCGTCAGCTCTCGAATGAGGGTATCGCTGGCAGCTTGAGGCAGTAACTGATTCAGCGGCATCGGCATCAGATACGCCCTCCCTTGCTCTTGTCAGCGTCGGCGGTTTTGACGTCTTCGGGCGGTAAGTTGTCAGGAGCAACATTCATCAGGCGCAGCGCGCCTGACATCACACGACTGAACACCGGGGCCGAAACCAGTCCACCGTAATAGCCGCTCTTGCTGGGCTCATCGATGACCACTGCGATGGCAATACGCGGATCACTCATGGGCCCGAAACCTGCAAACATCGAACGGTAGGCATTTTCCTGATAACCCCGACTGTCGGTCGAAGCTTTGCGCGCGGTACCGCTCTTGCCAGCTACGTGATAACCCGGCACCTGGGCGCGGAACACTCCACGCGGGGCCTCGATGACCTCCTGCAGCATGCCTTGGAGGGTTTTCGCGACTTCCGGCGACACCACCTCTACGCCTTCCGGCTTGTGATCGACCCTGGTCAATGACATCGGCACCAAGCGGCCATCGTTGGCTAGCGCGCCATAGGCGTGAGCCAGTTGCACGGCGGTTACCGACAGGCCATAACCATATGAAAGCGTGGCAGTTTCGGCCTGGCGCCATTCACGATGTGTTGGAAGATTACCGACTCGCTCGCCAGGGAAGCCCAAACCGGTGTCCTGTCCAAAACCGATCTTGCGCATGACCTCATGAATCGCAGCGCCGCCGATATCGAAAGCAACCTTGCTCATACCGACGTTGGAAGAATTGATGAGGATGCCCGTCAGGCTAAGCTCACGGCCTTCTGTTCTGGAGACGTCGCGGATTGTGTAGCGACCGATGCGCAGCGAACCTGGCCATACCTCAACCAGGTCGCTGGGCTTCCACCGGCCCGTTTCAAGGGCCGCGCTCATAGAGATGGGTTTCATCGTCGAACCCGGTTCAAACAGGTCCGTCAATGCCCGGTTACGCATCGCCGCTGGCTGCAGATTCCGGCGATTGTTCGGGTTATAGGTCGGCTGGTTGACCATGGCCAGCACTTCGCCCGTTTTCACGTCGAGCACGACCAAACTGCCGGCCTTTGCGCCGAACTCCAGCAACGCGTTACGCAGCTCGCGATGCGCCAGATACTGCAGGCGCAGGTCAAGGGACAGCGCAAGCGCCTTGCCGGCCTTGGCATTCTTGACGACCTGAACATCTTTGATCAGACGGCCACGACGGTCCTTGAGCACCTGTCGCTTGCCCGGAACACCGGCCAGCCACTCGTTATAGGCCAGCTCCATGCCTTCACGACCGCGGTCATCGATATCGGTAAAACCCACCACGTGAGCGGCCACTTCGCCAGCGGGGTAGAAACGGCGAAACTCTTCTTGCGCGTAAACGCCCGGTATCTCCAGATCCAGAACTCGCTGCCCCTGCTCAGGTGTCAGGCCGCGTACCAGGTACATGAACTCTCGCTCGGCCTGATCCTTGAGGCGCCGATGCAGCTCAGCAGTGTCCTGGCCCAGCGCTTCAGCCAGTTCGGGCCAGCGGGCCTGTGCACTTTGCATTTCGCGTGGGTTCGCCCAAAGCGTGGTGACCGGAGTACTCACCGCCAGGGGCTCGCCATGACGATCAGTCATGAGGCCACGGTGTGCGGGAATTGGAATATGCCGCACGCTGCGCGCATCTCCCTGCCCTTTTAGAAACCCCTGATCCAGCACCTGCAAGTCGACAATTCGCCAAGCAATGGCCCCTACCATCAGTGCCAGCAGAGCGAGCACGATGCGAAAACGCCATGGATAGAGCGCGCCCTGGAGTTTCATGGCGCCACCAACCTGACAGCGCCCGCTTCAGGGATGTGCATCTTCAACTGCTCGGAAGCCAAGGTCTCGATGCGGCTGTGAGCAGTCCAAGTGCTCTGCTCAAGTATCAGGCGGCCCCATTCAGCCTGCGCCTTGTCACGCACACTGAGTTCGCCGTACAGCTCATTGAGCAACTGGCGGTTCCAGTGCGCGCTATAGGCGACAGCAATCGCCGACATCAGCACAGCAATAAACAACACCAGCATCAGCAGGCTGCCGTTGGGCATGGCGCGGCGCAGCTGATTCACCGCAACTTCTCCGCCACACGCATCACTGCACTGCGCGAACGGGGGTTCGCCTTGACCTCTTCGGCGGACGCGTATTGCGGTTTGCCCAGCAGCTTCAGGCGCGGCACGAATTTTTCAGGGATGATCGGGAGGTCGCGCGGCAAGGTATCGGCCTCGCCTTTCGCATGCCGGCGCATGAACTGTTTGACGATGCGGTCTTCCAGCGAGTGAAAGCTGATGACCACCAACCGGCCGCCGACGTCCAGCGCTTCAAGAGCGGCTTCAAGCCCAACTTCCAGGTCGCCAAGCTCGTTATTGATAAAAATGCGCAGCCCCTGAAAGGCGCGTGTCGCTGGGTTCTTGCCTTTCTCCCAAGCGGGATTGGCCACCGTCAACACTTGGGCGAGATCCGCCGTACGCTCGAAAGGCTGCACAGCCCGACGCTGTACCACGGCGCGGGCCATGCGCTTGGCAAAGCGCTCCTCACCGTACTCCCTGAGCACTCGGACGATATCGTCTTCGTCGGCCGTTGCGATCCACTGGGCAGCGCTGATCCCTCGACTTGGGTCCATGCGCATGTCCAATGGGCCATCGTGCAGGAAGCTGAAACCGCGCCCGGGGTCGTCCAGCTGCGGCGAAGACACGCCAAGATCTAGCAGCACGCCGCTCAATGTGCCAGTCCAGCCGCGCTGCGCGAGCTCTGCGCCAAGCTCCGCAAAACTTCTCTGCACAACGACAAAGCGGCCATCCTCGGCCGCCAGTGCTTGCCCCGTAGCGATTGCTAGCGGGTCTTTATCGAATCCTAGCAAACAGCCATCAGGCCCAAGCTGCCGCAACAGCAGACGGCTATGCCCGCCGCGCCCAAAGGTCCCGTCCAGATAGCGGCCATCCGGGCGAACGCCGAGTGCCGCGACGGCCTCGTCGAGCAAAACGGTCACATGGTTATAGCTGCTGGTCTGGCTCACAGGATTAGATCACGCAATTCTTCCGGCAAAGCACCGGGTTGTTTGATGGCCGCCAGGTCCGCATCTGCTTGCGCGTTCCAGTCGTCCTCGTTCCACAGGCTGAACTTGTTCAGCTGACCGACCAGCATGGCCCGCTTGTCCAGACCGGCGTATTCGCGCAAACGCGGTGGCACCAGTACGCGACCATTGCCATCCATCTCAAGATCGACCGCATTACCAATGAGCAAGCGCTGCAGCCGGCGACTTTCTTCTCTGAGAGAGGGCAACTCGCGCAACTTGGCTTCGATCTGCTCCCATTCCGGCAACGGGTAAATTCCGAGACAACGGTCGACGGCATCAATGGTGATGATCAGCTGCCCCTCGCAACGCGAAACGAGCTCGTCACGATACCGGCTGGGCATGGCTAGCCGGCCTTTGGCATCGAGACTGATGGCGTTTGCTCCGCGAAACACGGTTGCGCTTCCCCTGATTTAGCTTTCCATGCCCATAAATACCCACTTCGTTCCACTTTCTACCACTTGTGCGCACTATAGAAATGCAGCAGCCCCACCGTCAAGGTACGCCTGACGGGAAAAACCCTTATGTGACGGGAATTTAGCAACCGAAACGGAGATAAACGGTAAACCGGAAGGGATAGCTGATAGAGATATTCAGCAAACGCAGAAGCCTGCACTTCGAAGTTAAAGTACTTTGTGAAGAGCAAGAATTTTTTGGACTAAGAAAGGCGGGATATTTCAAGAAAAGTCGGAGAGTCGATCTGTAAGCCGGGTTCTGTCGAGGACAGTCATTCCTCTACGACAGCCATCACTGACTGCCTCTAGCAACCTACCCGGATCCAGCGCGGGCCACGCCAATGGACCCCTATTTGGTCTTGCTCCAAGTGGGGTTTACCTAGCCACGGACTGTTGCCAGCCGCGCGGTGCGCTCTTACCGCACCTTTTCACCCTTACCGGCGCCGAAACGCTTAGGCGGTTATTTTCTGTGGCACTTTCCGTAGGCTCACGCCTCCCAGGCGTTACCTGGCACTTCGCCCTATGGAGCCCGGACTTTCCTCCCTCCCTTCTTGCGGAACAAAAAGAGACAGCGACTGTCCGATCGACTCTCCGGCGGCCAGGGTACTTGTCTACGCCGACACCCGCAAGCTTGATAGTTGGCCGCCTTAGCATCAGAAGCACTCGAACTGGCCACCAGTGCACTTACTGACTCGCACCCTTTTCTTGCAAGGCCAGCTGATAAAGCAGGTTCTTTCTGACTCCAGTAATTTCAGAAGCAAGCGCCGCGGCTCGCTTGACCGGAAGCTCAGCCAAGAGCAGATCCAAAATTCGGCGCGCATCCGCATCGACCGCCTCGTCTTGATTCGGCGCTTGCCAGCCCCCCACTACAAGCACGCACTCGCCGCGCTGCTGATTGGCATCGGACTCTACCCAAGCGCGCAATGCACCCAAAGGAAGGTCTTTCAGCGTCTCGAACGTCTTGGTCAACTCCCGCCCCAACACCGCAGGCCGATCGGAACCGAACACTGATTCGAGGTCAGCAAGCGCAGCAAGAATACGATGCGGCGCCTCGTAGAAGATCAACGTACGCGGCTCAGCCCGAAGATGCTCTAGGCGAGCAAGGCGTGCAGCCTGCTTAGCAGGCAGAAACCCCTCAAAGATAAAACGATCGGACGGCAGCCCGGCGGCGCAAAGCGCGGCAATAAGCGCACACGCACCGGGCAGCGGAACGACCCGGACACCTGCGGCGCGAGACAGCCTGACGAGGTGGTAACCCGGGTCGGATATCAACGGCGTGCCAGCATCGGAGATCAAGGCCACATCTTCGCCAGCCAACAGCCGCCGGATGAAACGCCCTCCCTCGTCTCGCTCGTTATGCTCATGACATGCAGCCAAGGGTGTGGTGATGCCAAAGTGCTGCAGCAGGCGAGATGAATGCCGGGTATCTTCCGCCGCAATCAGCGCGACCTCGGATAACACGCGCAAAGCCCGCGCGCTTATATCTTCGAGATTGCCGATAGGTGTGGCGACGACATAGAGCGTTCCCGCCGCGGAATTCACATCATCTGTCGCAGTCACAAGGCTTACCTCAGTCACTAAAACGCGCATTGTAGCCCGTTTACGGGCCGCGACATCGCGACCCCGCCAACGCTTGGGTACAATCCACCGACACCCGCCAGCGCCTTTTCAGGAATGAACACATGACGGCCCGCTTTCGCCCGCTAATCTTCTTATGCATTGCTGCCTTGCTGTCGGCCTGCGCCAGCTCACCATCCTCCACCCTCGGCGAACTGCCTCGCACCCCACAGGCATCGACGCAACAATTGCTGAAAGATGCCGATGCCAGTGATCCAGGCAAGGCTGCGTTGCTGCGGCTGTCAGCGGCCGACCAGAGCATCCAGCAAGACAACCTGACCCAAGCGCGCCAGATACTGGAACAAGTCGCCATTGACCAGTTGATGCCAGCCCAGCAGATGTTCGCCAAAACGCTGGAAGCCGAGCTGGCCCTAGCCGCTGGAAAGCCCGAAAGTGCGCTCCAGGCGTTACAGCATCCAGCCTTTGAACGTCTCGCCGAACTCCCTGTAGAGCAACAACTTCGCACCCAACTGGCTCGCGCCGAGGCGTTCGAAGCAAACAACCAGCCGCTCGATGCAGCGCGCGAGCGCACCTTCATCGCACCCCTACTCAGCGGTGAAGCGGCTGAGCAGAATCATGAGACGATCTGGTCTCTGGTCTCGAGTCTCGCGCCGGAGCAACTGCAACAAACCGCCGACACCGACCTCGCAGGCTGGATATCGCTGGCCACAGCCGTTAAGCAGGCCGGCACGCTCGGCCAGCAAAAACGCGCCATCGAGGCCTGGCAGCAGCAAAACCCTAATCACCCAGCCGCACGGCGCCTGCCCGACCCGCTGTTAAAGCTCAAGCAGCTGGCAGACAAACCCTTATCGCACGTAGCGCTTCTGCTGCCGATGGATGGGCCGCTGGCCAGCGTTGCACGCGCCTTGCGCGACGGATTCCTAGCAGCCCATCTTGCAGGGCAACAGGACCTGAAAATCGAACTGTTCGACAGCACCCGCCTGTCTTCTCTAGACGACTTTTACCGGCAAGCGTCTGCCTCGGGTGTTGAATTGGTGATCGGCCCATTGGAAAAGGATATGGTCCGCCAACTGGCCGATCGCGAACAGCTGCCCATTACGACCCTGGCCCTGAACTACAGCGATGCGAACCAACAGGTGCCGCCGCAACTGTTCCAATTCGGGCTGGCGGCAGAAGACGAAGCTCGTGAAGTCGCGCGCCGCGCCTGGGCCGATGGGCACCGCCGCGCAGTGGCGTTGACGCCTCGCGGCGACTGGGGCAATCGGGTGTTTGAAGCTTTCCGCCAGGAATGGCAAACGCTAGGTGGCACAGTGGTTGCCGCTGAACCCCTGGCCGAACCCATCGAGCTGGCAAACCAGATTGCCGATATGTTGCAGATACGCAGCAACGGAGGCAGCGATGAGTCGCAGCCTTCGCGTCGCCAAGATATTGATTTCCTTTTTCTTGCCGCCACGCCGCAACAGGCGCAACAAGTCAAACCCACCCTGATTTTCCAGTACGCCGGCGACCTCCCGGTCTATGCGACTTCGCACCTTCATGCCGCCACTGATAACCGCACGCAATACCTGGATCTCGAAGGCATTCGCTTTACCGAAACCCCCTGGCTGCTTGACCCGCAACTACCCCTGCGCCAGGAGATCGAGCGCAAGTGGCCGCAAGCCCGCGGCAGCCTCGGCAGGCTGTATGCGATGGGCGCTGACGCCTACCAACTGGCGCCGCGCCTGAATCAACTTCTTGCGCTACCTGACACACGGATTGATGGCCTTTCGGGCACGCTCAGCCTGACTCCGCAGCAGCGGATCGAACGGCGCTTGCCGTGGGCCGAGTTCCGGGACGGGGAAGTCCAACCGCTCCCGGATATTCCAGATTGATAGCGACCAGCAAACAGCTCAGTGGAAAGCGCGCAGAAGATTTTTCACTGCAGCACCTCCAGGCGCACGGTCTACGCCTGCTCTGCCGCAACTGGAGCTGCCGTAGTGGCGAGCTTGATCTGGTCATGCTCGATGGCGATACAGTAGTATTCGTCGAGGTTCGGTACAGGCGCCATGCCGCATGGGGCGGCGCACTCGAGAGTGTAGACCTGCGCAAACAGCAGAAGCTGATCAAGGCGGCCCAGCTCTTCCTGCTAAAGGAGAGTCGCTGGGCAAAGCATCCCTGTCGCTTCGATGTCGTTGCCATAGACTCGACCGAGAGCGGAGCGAAGCCCAGCTGGATTCGAAATGCCTTCGATAGCTAAAAACGCGCCATGCGGGTTTCGCAGCATCTCGTGGCATCACATCTGCACCAAAGATTCCTTGCGGCACGGCTAAAGCAGCCCAGCCCGTCACCTGAAGGTTTATTTCCGATGGACATGCAATCCCGTATACGTCAGCTCTTCCTCGCCAGCATCGAAACCAAACAAAGCGCGATGGAAGTGCTCGCACCCAGCATCGAGCAGGCCGGGCAAGTGATGGTCAATACCTTGCTCAGTGAAGGAAAAATCCTGACCTGCGGAAATGGCGGCTCCGCAGGCGATGCTCAGCATTTCTCCTCAGAGCTACTCAACCGTTTCGAGCGGGAGCGCCCTAGCCTGCCGGCAATCGCGCTGACCACGGACAGTTCGACACTGACCTCCATCGCCAACGACTACAGCTACAACGAGGTGTTTTCCAAGCAGATCCGCGCACTGGGTCAGCCGGGCGATGTGCTGCTGGCAATTTCAACCAGCGGCAACTCTGCCAATGTCATCCAGGCGATACAGGCCGCGCACGACCGGGAAATGGTGGTGGTCGCCCTCACCGGTCGCGACGGTGGTGGAATGGCTTCGCTACTGCTACCGGAAGACGTTGAAATCCGAGTGCCAGCCAAGGTG
The DNA here is from genome assembly GCF_050272435.1 of Pseudomonas sp. NPDC047961. Classification (NCBI taxonomy): domain Bacteria; kingdom Pseudomonadati; phylum Pseudomonadota; class Gammaproteobacteria; order Pseudomonadales; family Pseudomonadaceae; genus Pseudomonas; species Pseudomonas sp. NPDC047961. Next base: position 61,154 of record NZ_JBNNMD010000002.1, read on the forward strand.
ACCGCACGCATTCAAGAGGTCCATCTGCTGACCATTCATTGCCTATGCGACCTGATCGACAACCAACTCTTTGGGAGCGAAGAATGACTTCAGTTCACCTGCATGCGCTTACGCTCGCGCTGTGCCTCGCCGTCACTGGCTGCAGTTCCGTGCTTACCGCCACACGCGACGACCCAATTGACGATAATCGGGGAACCCGCACGATCGGCAGCACCATTGACGACTCGCTAATCGAAACGAAAGCAGCCGTGAATATTGCCAAGGCCCACCCGGACCTCGATCAGGCATCCCATGTCATCGTTGCCAGCTACAACGGCGTGGTTCTGCTGGCAGGCCAAACACCACGTGCAGAATTGAAGCAGCTAGCCGAACAGGCCGCCAGCTCAGTTCAGCGCGTCAAACGTGTACACAACGAAATTCAGGTTCTGAAACCTTCATCCGCCCTGGCTCGCAGCAACGATTCCTGGCTGACAACCAAGATCAAGGCACAGATGCTGGCAGACGCTAGCGTTCCTGGCTCACGCATAAAAGTCATTACCGAGAACGGCATTGTTTACCTGCTTGGCCTCGTCACGAGACAGGAAGGCAATCGTGCAACGAGCGTGGTGCAAGGCGTTTCCGGCGTGCAGCGCATCGTCAAACTGTTCGAATATATCGATTAAAGGCCCGGAGGCGGCAAGCGCACAGGTGGATGCAGCCTTGCATACCACCGCCTTGCCTTTCAGCCTCAAGCGCCTATCGATTTCTATTATTTAACTACTTTCAAGCTAGGACGCCCACCTGGGGCTGGACGTGACGGCGCGCTGGTGCCGGCCGAGGCATCATCGGATGGAGTCTCGTCATCCGGCGGAGTAGGCTCAACCTCGAATACCATCCCCTGCCCATTCTCCCTTGCGTAGATAGCCATGACCGCTGCAGCCGGGACGTGCAAGCTATGCGGAACACCGCCGAAGCGCCCTTCGAAGCTGATCGCCTGGTTATCCATCTTCAATTGACGCACCGCACTGGGTGCCACATTCAAGACGATCTGGCCATCACTGGCAAAACCATCCGGCACCTGAACGCCTGCATGATCAGCGTTGACCAGCAGATGCGGAGTGCAGTCATTGTCGACGATCCACTCGTACAACGCCCGTACCAGATAAGGTCGACTCGATGTCATATACAACCCCCTCTTTAGCGCATGTCGCGCTCAACGGTGGATAAACTGACCTGGAATGCCTCGCGAGCAAAGTTGATCTCCATGTAGTCGAGAAGCGGTTTCGCCGCCCGCGGCAACTCAATCCCCAGTTTCGGTAAACGCCAAAGGATAGGCAACAGGCAACAATCCACAAGACTAATCTCATCACTCATGAAGAACGGCTTTTCGGCGAAGACAGGGGAAACGCCGGTGAGGCTTTCACGCAATTCCTTGCGCGCCTGCGCTCGCGAAGCATCGGCAGTACGGCGATCAGCGATCCTGTCCACCAGGCTGCACCAATCCCGCTGAACCCGGTGCACCAGAAGACGAGTGTTCGCTCTGGCCACGGGATAAACCGGTAGCAGGGGCGGATGAGGGTAACGCTCCTCGAGATACTCAGTGATCACGCTCGGCTCGTAGAGCGCTAGATCACGATCCACCAACGTGGGCACGCTCGCGTAGGGATTTACTTCGGTCAACCTTACTGGGCAATGCGCTGCGTCGACGTCGATGATTTCGACACTGACGCCCTTCTCGGCCAGGACGAATCGCACACGATGCGAATAGTGGTCGGCGGGATCGGAATAGCAGGCCAACCGATTGGTAGCGGCCATAGGGTCCCTCCTCATTGGAATTATGTAATGGCAGAAAAAAACGCGCGCCCATCAGGGCGCGCGCAGGGTAACGCAAAACAGCACAGGATCAGTGAATGTCTTTCCAGTATTCCCGCTTGAGCAGATAAGCGAATACGAAGAAGAACGCCAGGAACAACAACACATAGGTACCGATGCGCTGGCTTTCCAGCTTGACCGGGTTGGCCGAGTAAGCGAGGAAGGTCACCAGGTTCTTGATCTTCTCGTCGTATTCGGCTTCGGTGAGCTCACCACTACCCGGCACAACCGTCATGGCATGGCAGTCTTCGTGCGTAATCGGAGTACCGGTCAGCGGATCGAATTGCTTACGACCGTCTTCGACGATCTGAACCTGCTTGCACGCTACCGACTCACCTTCAGGCAGCTTGCTTGGCAACACCTGACGCCCCTGCAGCGGCGCCAGAACATGCGGCATGCCGACATTAGGGAACACCGTATTGTTGACCCCATACGGACGCGTAGGATCTTCATAGAAACTGCGCAGGTAGGTATATAGCCAGTCGTTCCCACGCACTCGCGCTACCAGCGTCAGGTCCGGCGGAGCGGCACCAAACCAGGTCTTTGCATCGTCCGGCGTCATGCCGATCTTCATGTGGTCGCCGATCTTGGCGCCAGTGAACACGATGTTGTCGAGCATAATCTCTTCGGGGATACCCAAATCTGTCGCAACACGCTCGTACCGCTGGTACTTCGCGCTGTGGCAGCCCATGCAGTAGTTTGTAAAGGTCTGTAAACCGTCCTGCAGGGCCACCTTATCGGTTAGGTCAATATCGACCGGATCAAGATGAACATCAGTACCAGCGGCGAAACCAAATGCCGGCACGAGAGCAAGAATCAATGCAGCAAATTGCTTTTTCATCAGCCAGCCACCCTTTGCGGAACCACTTTGGTCTTCTCGAGCTTGGTATAGAACGGCATCAGGATGAAGTAGCCGAAGTAGATAGCAGTACAGATCCGCGCGAGAAGCGTGCGCTCAGGAGTCGGAGCCAGTACGCCAAGCACACCGAGAATGATGAAGGAGATGCAGAACGCCAGCAGCGCGATCTTGCTCATCCAGCCCTTGTACTTCATGGACTTAACTGGACTGCGATCAAGCCATGGCAACACAAACAGCACGGCAATCGAGGCACCCATGGCAATCACGCCAAGCAGCTTGTCCGGTACGGCACGTAGAATTGCGTAGAACGGAGTGAAGTACCAAACCGGAGCGATGTGAGCAGGCGTCTTAAAGGCGTTCGCCACTTCGAAGTTCGGCTTCTCGAGGAAATAGCCGCCCATTTCCGGGAAGAAGAACACGATGGCGCAGAACACGAAGAGGAACACCACCACACCCACGATATCTTTAACCGTGTAGTACGGATGGAACGGAATGCCATCGAGCGGCACGCCAGCTTCGTTCTTGGTCTTCTTGATGTCGACACCCATCGGGTTGTTCGACCCCACCTCATGCAGCGCGAGGATGTGCAGCACGACCAGCCCGAGGATCACGATCGGCAGTGCGATGACATGCAGCGCAAAGAAGCGATTCAGGGTGATGCCGGAAATTAGGTAGTCACCACGGATCCACTGAGTCAGATCGCCGCCGATAACCGGGATGGCACCGAACAGCGAGATAATCACCTGGGCGCCCCAGTAGGACATCTGACCCCACGGCAGGAGGTAGCCCATGAAGGCCTCAGCCATCAACGCCAGATAGATCATCATGCCGAAGATCCAAACCAGTTCGCGCGGCTTCTGATAGGAGCCATACAGGATCCCACGAAACATGTGCAGATAGACCACGACGAAGAATGCCGACGCCCCCGTGGAATGTAGGTAGCGAATGATCCAGCCGTATTCGACGTCCCGCATGATGTATTCGACGGAGGCGAATGCGCCCTCTGCAGACGGCTCGAAGCTCATCGTCAACCAAATGCCGGTCAGGATCTGATTCACCAGAACCAACAAGGCGAGGGAGCCGAAGAAATACAGAACGTTGAAGTTCTTCGGCGCGTAGTACTTGCTTAGATGGTCTTCCCACATCTTGGTCGCGGGGAAGCGCGCATCGACCCATTCCATGAATTTGCTCATCACGCGCTCTCCTGATCCACGCCAATAATGACCACAGAGTCAGTTTCGTAGGTGTGTGGGGGAACCGGCAGATTCAATGGCGCAGGTTGACCCTTGTAGACACGGCCAGCCATATCGTATTTCGAACCATGGCACGGACAGAAATAGCCACCAAGCCAATCAGCTCCGAGGTCAGCCGCCGCCACTTCCGGACGGAACGATGGAGCACAACCAAGGTGCGTACAGAGCCCGACGACAATCAGAACTTCCGGCTTGATCGAGCGAACCTGCGGATCCACATAGGCAGGCTGCACCGAGGCCTCGGACTTGGGATCGGCTACCGTATCGGTGAGCTTATCCAGATTCGCCAGCGCCTCATCGGTACGACGAACGATAAACACCGGCTGACCGCGCCACTCTGCCACCATTTGCTGGCCTGGCTCGATCTTGCTGATATTAACCCTAACCGGTGCACCGGCTGCCTTGGCCTTGGCACTTGGGAACCACGATCCCACAAACGGGACCGCCGCACCCACCGCTCCTGCAGCACCTACTACCGAAGTAGCGGCTACGAGGAAGCGACGCCGGCCAGCATTCACGCCGTCATTGCTCATTCAGTCGTCTCCCATCAGTTTCTTATGGCCTACCGAAAGCAGGCGTCTACTACGTGCGTCTACTGTAAAACGAGGCCGCTAAAAATTCGCCAAATGGTAAAGAAAACCCCCTCGCATGACAAGGTAATAACAGGATACAACCTTACGTCAGGCCCCGAAAATCGGGGCCTGACGCGTGACAAGCTGTCGCAGCAGCGAAACGGCAGCCATAAAAAAACGCCCAGCTCCGTGAGAAGCTGGGCGTTCTTTTTGAGAAGCCTGAATTAGCGCTTCGAGTACTGCGGACGCTTACGCGCCTTACGCAGACCGACTTTCTTACGTTCAACTTCGCGAGCATCGCGAGTGACGAAGCCAGCCTTGCGCAGAGCAGGACGCAGAGTCTCGTCATACTCCATCAGCGCACGGGTGATACCGTGACGGATCGCACCGGCCTGACCACTCACACCACCACCCAGAACGGTTACGTAGATGTCGAACTTTTCGACAGTCTCGGTCAGTTCCAGAGGCTGACGAACGACCATGCGAGCGGTTTCACGCCCGAAGAAGTTGTCCAGCTCACGGTTGTTGATGGAGATTTTGCCAGTACCCGGACGCAGGAATACGCGCGCGGTTGCAGTCTTACGACGGCCAGTGCCGTAGTTTTGAGTCGCCGACATAATGAACTATTCCGTTAAATCTTCAGTTCTTGGGGCTGCTGAGCGGTATGCGGATGATTGGCACCCTTATACACCTTCAGCTTACGGTACATGTCGCGACCCAGCGGGTTCTTAGGCAGCATGCCCTTGACCGCGGTCTCGATCACACGCTCTGGCGCCTTGGCGATCAGCTTCTCGAAGTTGATCGACTTGATGCCACCCGGGAAACCGGAGTGAGAGTAGTACATCTTGTCGGTGGTTTTCGCACCGGTAACACGCACTTGCTCGGCATTGATAACGACGATGTAATCACCGGTATCGACGTGAGGGGTATATTCCGCCTTGTGCTTGCCACGCAGGCGGCTAGCGATTTCGGTTGCCAGACGACCCAGGGTCTGGCCGGCAGCGTCGACGACGAACCAGTCGCGCTTGACGGTTTCCGGTTTAGCAGTAAAAGTCTTCATTCGTTATAGCCTCAGGGGCCGCCCTGAAAATAAGACGGCGAATCTTACTGAATGGTGCTCGCCCTGGCAAGACCAGGACAGCCGGAAACAGACGCTATCGGGGGCTCGGGTCAGCGCGTCCGCTACGGCAGTGTTCGGTAGGCTAGGCATCCCCTACCTTGTTTTTGCGTCAACGGGCTAGGCATCCCCGGCGACAGGCTGCGGAATTATCCGGATTACCAGCCAAATAGCAAGCAGCTTCTCGCCGTTCTGAGCAGACGGCGTGCCGCGGCGAAATCAGGGAGCTGCTGCCAGTAGCCGCCTACCGCGACAAATACCCCCGCGCCACTGCGAAGCAGGAAACTTATCGCCTGCGCTACCATCCCAACCGAGATCTCTTCAAACGCAAGGACACTGCATGGAAAAGCGCCAACTAGGCCGTACTGATCTTGACGTCACGGCGCTCTGCCTGGGCACCATGACTTGGGGCGAGCAGAATAATGAAAGTGAAGCTTTCGCCCAAATGGATTGCGCGAAAGCTGCAGGCATCAATTTCGTCGACACCGCCGAAATGTACCCGGTACCGCCGAAGCCGGACACCTATGCCACCACTGAGCGCTACATAGGTAACTACTTCAAGGCACGCGGTAATCGTGCCGACTGGATCCTGGCCAGCAAGATCGCCGGCCCCGGCAACGGCATCAGCCACATCCGCGACGGCCAACTGAAAATGAATCGTCAGCACATCGTTGCCGCACTGGATGCGAGCCTTCAGCGCCTGCAAACGGATTGGATAGATCTTTATCAGCTGCATTGGCCGGAGCGCAGCACAAACTTCTTCGGCCAGCTCGGCTACCGTCACCAGGATCATGACTTCACGCCGATCGAGGAAACGCTAGAGGTGCTCGACGAGCAAGTAACAGCCGGCAAGATCCGCCATATCGGTCTGTCGAACGAAACGCCATGGGGCACCATGAAGTTTCTGCAACTCGCCGAATCCCGAGGCTGGCCCCGCGCCGTTTCGATCCAGAACCCCTACAACCTGCTTAACCGGACCTTTGAAGTCGGCCTCGCCGAAATAGCCGTGCGCGAGCAATGCGGACTCCTCGCTTACTCGCCGCTGGCCTTCGGCATGCTCAGCGGCAAATACGAGCAAGGTGCACGACCAGCCGGAGCACGACTGACCCTATTCAGTCGCTTCGCGCGCTACGCCAAGCCGGAATCGCAAGCGGCTTGCTCACGGTATGTGGCGCTTGCCAAGGAGTACGGACTGGACCCTGCACAAATGGCCCTGGCCTATGTAACCCAACAGCCTTTCGTAACCAGCAACATCATCGGCGCAACTTCAATCGAACAGCTAGAAAGCAATCTCGCAAGCTCGGAACTGCATTTATCAGCCGAGGTGCTCGAAGCCATAGAAGCCATTCACACTGCGCAACCCAATCCCGCACCCTGAGGGATAATGGACCAACTACCCGGCAATGGCAGCACTGCGCAAACCTTGCCGGCGCCACCACTCATACCCTTTGGCGCAAGGAGCGCATAGATGATCGCTGCCGAATTGCTTGCCCCGACCAGCCTAGTGCTGGGCTGGCTGCTCTATGCCGCCGGACTGATATGGGCCTGCATGCGTGCACCCTGGGTCGAGCTGTTTAGCGATACGCGGCGCCAGCACCTGCTGTTCGGCGCGGTCCTTGCGGTCTTTCTGCTTTGGCTGGTCCGCCGAGACTTCGATTCGGGTTTGTCTTTCCACTTCATTGGACTGACTGCGGTCACGCTACTGCTCGACTGGCCCTTGGCGATTCTCGCTGCCTTTGTCGCCCAACTTGGATTGACGGTCACAGGCCACCAGCAATTGGTTGCCCTCGGCCTGAATGGCGTGCTGCTGGTATTGATACCCGTGACGGTCACCGAAGCTTGCGCGATCGCCGTGGAGCGCACCCAGCCTCGCAACCTATTCGTCTATATATTCTTTTCGGGTTTTTTTGCGGCCGGCCTTGCGACCCTGATCTGCATCCTGGCAGGGCTCGGAATCTTACTAATCGACGGCCTCTATCCAATGCCGCCCTGGCTGGATGATTTCGCCGGGTACATCTGGTTGGTGATGTTTCCCGAGGCTTTTATCAACGGCGCGGTCGTTAGTGCATTAGTGGTGTTCTATCCGGACTGGATGGAAACCTTCAACCGCAGTCGCTACTTGCAAGCTCCTTGGAAAGACGACAGCAACGATGATATGTGAGTAAGCCGTAGCGCTAGCCAGCCGCACAATCAAGCCGCGACGCGAACGCGCCCTCAGTGCTGGCGCGGCGGCATATCGTCGGAAAACAGATCATCCTCAAGCTCATTACCCGGGATCGCATGCTCTTCCGATGCCCAGGCACCTAAGTCGATCAGCTTGCACCGCTCCGAACAAAAAGGTCGATTCGCACTTTTGACACTCCACTCGACCGGCGCGCCGCATGTCGGGCAATCGACAACAGGAATACTCATTCCTGACCTCCTCTTAGCGTCAGATAAAAATCATGTAAACGTTTAACCTCACTCTCCAGCCAGGCCCGGTCCCGATCATTGACCAGCACATCATCAGCATGACGCAAACGCTCTTCGCGGCTGGTCTGTGCGTCGAGAATGGCGCGGATCTGCGCTTCGCTGGATTGATCGCGCTGGATGGCGCGCTCCAACTGCAGCGCCTCTGGCACATCGACAACCAGCACGCGCGCAACCTGCTGGTGTTGACCGGACTCCACCAATAATGGCGATACCATGATCGCGTACGGCGAGGTCGCCCGAGCAAGATGCTCAGCGACTTCCTGGCGTATCAGCGGATGCAACAGTTGCTCAAGCCATTTGCGCTGTTCAGGCTCGCGAAACACCAGCTCGCGCAGTGCCGCTCTATCCAGCCCCCCGTCGAACGCAAGAACACCCTCACCGAACCGATCGACAATCAGCCCCAGGGCCGGGCGGCCTGGCTCGACAACCCAGCGTGCAGCATGGTCGGCATCAACCCAGTGCACCCCCAGCCGGCCGAAAGCCTCCACCACGGCACTCTTGCCGCTGCCGATCCCGCCAGTCAAACCCAGTACCCAAGGTTTCATCACGCACCGTCCAGGCTTCAAAACAACGCGCAGTAGTAACGCTTGAAAAGCGAGGATGCAAGAGCGAGACAAACCTGGCCGAAGGACCCACAGCGCGGATCAACCCGCTCCAGCAAACAACCCGCCGTTAGAACCGGGCAAATTGAAGATACGCCGAGGTGATCTGGTCGCCCCAGAGCAAAGCGACCCATCCCGCAATGGCGAGGTAGGGACCAAAGGGAATTGTCGTCCCGCTATCGGCCTTCTGCATGCGCAGCATGATAGTGCCTAGCACCGCACCCACGACCGAAGAGAGAAGAATGGTCAGCGGCAAAACTTGCCAACCACCCCAAGCCCCCAGCATCGCCAGCAGCTTGAAGTCGCCGTAGCCCATGCCCTCCTTGCCAGTCACAAGCTTGAACAGCCAGTACACCGACCACAGGCAGAGATATCCAGCAACCGCCCCCCACACCGCATCAGGCAACGGAGCGAACAAACCAAAATAGTTAGCAATCAAACCCAGCCAAAGCAGCGGCAACACAAGTGAGTCAGGCAGCAACTGGTGATCGACATCGATCATGCTCATTGCCAGCAGGCCCCAGGTCAGCAACAGCATCGCCCCAGCCTGCCAGGAGAAGCCGAAGTGCCAGGCCACATAGCCAGACAAAACACCGCACAGCAGTTCGACCAAGGGGTAGCGACTGCTGATCGGCGCACGGCACGACGAGCATTTGCCACGCAGCGCTAGCCAGCTGACCAAGGGAATATTTTCCCACGGGCGTATTTCATGATCGCACTGCGGACAGTGAGAGTTGGGCAGAACCAAATTGAAGGTCGCAGTCGGCTCGATCGGCAAATCAAGATATTCACGCGCCTGAGCACGCCAGTCCCGCTGCATCATGATCGGAAGACGGTGGATAACAACGTTGAGAAAACTGCCCACCAGCAAACCCAGCACCAGTGCACATAAAACAAAGGCCAGCGTGCTGCTGGCCAGAACGTCGAGAATCATTGCTTTATCCGACCACACTGCCGAGCTGGAAAATGGGCAGGTACATGGCAATGATCAGACCGCCAACAAGCACACCCAGCACCGCCATGATTAGAGGCTCCATCAAAGTGGTCAGGTTGTCGACCATGTTGTCGACCTCCTCCTCGTAGAAGCTGGCAACTTTATCTAGCATCTCATCCAGCGACCCGGATTCTTCGCCGATTGCGGTCATCTGAATCGCCATGGACGGGAATACGCCTGTGGTACGCATCGAAAAATTGAGCTGCACACCCGAAGACACATCGTTGCGAATCTTGCCGACGGCATTGCGGAAGACCACGTTACCAGTGGCACCGGCAACCGAATCCAACGCGTCAACCAGCGGCACACCGGCAGCGAAGGTTGTCGATAAGGTCCGCGCGTAGCGGGCCACCACCGCCTTGTACATGATGTCACCGACGATTGGTGTCTTGAGAAGAACTCGATCCAACGTATCGCGAAATTTCTCTGAACGCTTGTAGCTGTGCTTAAAGAGGAACGCTGCAGTGAACAGGCCGATTAACACTAGATACCACCACTCCTGCAGCCACCGGGACAACCCGACCACCATCATAGTAAAAGCAGGCAGTTCGGCACCAAATCCCTCGAACACACTTTCGAATTGAGGCACGACCTTTATAAGGAGGATGGCTGAAACGATGATCGCCACCACAATCACCGCGATCGGGTAGGTCATTGCCTTTTTGATCTTGGCCTTTAGCTGCTCGGTTTTCTCCTTATAGGTCGCAACCCGGTCCAGCAGGGTTTCCAGCGCACCGGATTGCTCACCGGACTCCACCAGGTTGCAGTAGAGATCATCGAAATATTGCGGCTTCTTGCGCAGCGAGCCAGCGAAGCTGTTACCCGCCGCCACCTCCTGCTTAACCTCGTCCACCAACTTGCGCATGTTGGGGTTGTCGAAACCTTCTCCGATGATGTCGAAGGACTGCAGTAGTGGCACACCCGCCTTCATCATGGTGGCCATCTGTCGCGTAAAAAGGGCGATGTCCATCGGCTTGATTTTCTTGCCGGCGCCAAACAGGGAGACAGCCTTCTTGCGCACCTTTAGCGGATTGATGCCCTGCTTGCGGAGTTGCGCCTTGATCAGCGCCGGGCTTTGACCGGAGAGCTCACCCTTGATTTTACTGCCCTTGCGGTCAGTCCCTTCCCAGGTGAAAACACTGGTTTTCAACGCTTTTTCCGCCATGGTTAATCCTTGGTCACGCGGTTGACTTCTTCCAGGCTGGTAATGCCATTCATGGCTTTGACCAGACCGGAAATGCGCAAATCATTGAATCCATCTTTGCGCGCCTGAATGGCGATATCGATGGAGTTGCCTTCTTCCATGATAAGCCGCTGCAGGGCAGGCGTGATTTTAACCACTTCATAAATACCGACACGACCCTTGTATCCGCCATTGCAATTCTCACAGCCCACCGGCCCGTAGAGCTGAAAGGTGCCAATTCTGTCTTCTGGTATCCCTTCCTTCAAAAGCGCCTCGCGTGGCACCTCCACTTCCTTTTTACAGCTAGAGCAAAGCTTACGAGCGAGCCGCTGGGCAATGATCAGGTTGACTGAGGTAGCGATGTTAAAGGCCGGTACGCCCATGTTACGCAGACGAGTGAGCGTCTCCGCAGCACTGTTGGTGTGAAGGGTCGACATGACCATATGGCCGGTTTGGGCGGCCTTGACGGCAATCTCCGCAGTCTCCAGGTCTCGAATTTCCCCTACCATGATGATGTCCGGATCCTGACGCAGAAAGGCGCGTAGCGCCTGGGCGAAATCCATGCCCTGACGCGGATTGACGTTGACCTGATTAATACCCTCCAGGTTGATCTCCACCGGGTCTTCGGCCGTAGAAATGTTCACGTCCACGGTATTCAGAATGTTCAGCCCGGTGTACAGCGAAACCGTCTTGCCCGAACCGGTCGGGCCCGTCACCAAAATCATCCCTTGCGGCTGTTTCAGCGCGGCCATGTACAGCGCCTTTTGATCCTCCTCATAACCCAGCGCGTCGATTCCCATCTTGGCACTGGAGGAATCGAGGATACGCATCACGATCTTCTCGCCCCACAGCGTGGGCAGACTGTTCACCCGGAAATCAATGGACTTGGTCTTGGAGACTTTCATCTTGATTCGCCCGTCCTGGGGCTTGCGCCGCTCGGCAATGTCCAACGCCGCCATGACCTTGAGGCGAGCCGAAATCCGACTGACCAGCTGCACCGGCGGCCTCGCCACCTCATGCAACACCCCATCGGTACGAAACCGCACGCGATAGGACTTTTCGTAGGGCTCGAAGTGCAAGTCGGAGGAGCCCCGCTTGATCGCATCCAGCAGCATCTTGTTGACGAAGCGTACAACCGGGGCGTCATCCGCCTCGTTGTGCTCACCTTCTTCCTTGGCGGCAGCCCCGCCACCCACCTCGATATCCAGATCGTCCAGATCGGAATCGGACAGGCCATCCAGCGCGGTATTGGCCGACTCGAACAGCTTTTCGATGGCTTCGCCAAGTTTGTCGTCTTCCACCAGCACCGACTCGACCGAGAGTCCGGTATTGAACTGAATATCGCTGATGGCCTGGTGATTGGTCGGGTCGGAAACGGCCACATACAGCTTGTTGCCGCGCCGCTGCAGTGGAAGCACGCGATGCTGGCGGACCAGCTTTTCGCTAATCAGATCTTGAGGCTGGGTTTCTTTATCCAGCGTGGTGAGATCGAAGTACGGAACGCCGAACTGCTCTCCCGCGACCTCCGCCACCGCCCGGCTTTTCACCAGTTTGTTCTGCACCAGCCATGAAACCAGCGGCACCTGATTGCGCTGGGCCTGCTGCTGCGCCTGCAGCGCGATCTTTTCATCAAGCTGACCGACCAATACTAGCTGGCGAGCCAAACCACCGAGGGGAGCGTTTTCGTTCATTGAACTGCCTATAAAGGCCAGGGGAATGTCGCGCCCTTATAACGTAGTTCCAAAGACCTGCCAAACACGCTTAGGAGAGGTGGCAATTTTTGTCACTTGTTGACTGGGGGCGCTGTTCTCTAACCGAGCTACACCGCCAACAACTACTAGCTCAACTGCTCTCACCCGCAGCACAAACTGTAGGAGGCGCGCCCTCGCGGCTAAACGCTGCCGAGCATCTCTTATATAAGCCGAGGCATTTGGCCGAGGCCCAGCGCCTAAGCGCCCACAGCCCAAGCCCAGCGGGGCCTCAGACTAGGCTCACACTCCTGTAGGAGGCGCGCCCCGCGACGCAGCTTGGCTCCACAAGCTAAAGCCCGGCGCCTACCACCGACCCAGCACAACTCCGAAAAAGTGAGCCACCGCACAACACCGACTATCTTCCAAACCCCACCGCCCCGCCTGGCACAGAAGCTGCTCTTGTCTCCTCAGGTCCAACGACCTCACCAACAAGGAGCTTTGTATGAAATCCATCAAGAAGCAAAAAGGTTTCACTCTGATCGAGCTGATGATTGTGGTAGCGATTATCGGCATTCTGGCGGCCATCGCGATTCCTCAGTTCAACGAGTATCGCGCCAAGGCGAATGATTCGACTGCGCAAGCAGATGTTAAGAACAGCATCAGCGTTATGACTGCGGCTCAGCTCTGACCTTTATCCAATTCAAGGAAAAGAAAATGAAGAAGAATATTTTGGCCCTTCTGTTCATCTCAGCCGCGGGCATCTCTACACTTGCTGGCGCAGCAGAAATCAAGTCAGGTACAGCCATTACAACTGCTGACTGCAAACTGCTTGGTGAGCAAGTAACACTAAACCTGTCTAACAATGTTAGCGGAGCTTACTCTTGCAACGAAATAACCAGCACAATTAACGTTGCAGCGTGCCATAAGGCGGGCAGCCGCAAGTCGATGGACGTTAAATGTGCAATCGTAACACCAGCAGACGGCACGACCCCGGCAGTCTGGAACAATGGCTCATGCAAGGCGACTACCGATACCTTTGAAAGCAGTGACTACAGAGGCTATGTGGCGAGCAGCAAAGGCGGATCAGTTGCGCAGAAAGAACTTGGTGGAAATTGCACTGCCGCAACGGCAGAAACGCTAATCACCAAGTAAAACATGAGCCAAAGAAGGTTTCTTGCCTTCTTTGGCTCTCTTATGGCACGCGAAAAAGCTCATTGCGAAATCGACGAACCAAAACATGGATACCGAAATCAGTTATACATGCGGATTTACTATAATAGAACTACTTATAGTTATTTCCATTATTGGAATTCTCACCGCCATCGCGTTGCCGCAGTTTAGCGAATATCGAGCCAAAGCGAATGACACTAGCGCTAAAGCTGACACTCGCGCAGCTGCCGCCTTAATGTCTAGCAACCTAGCCCGATAATCATATACAAATTAATCCGCACCACTTACGCAATCAGAAGATAACCAATAAATTAGAGCGTGCACTTTCCACGACTTTTGAATCGCGGCCATCTCCGCCTGTTCCTAGCGATACATAATTTCATGCCGATTTGCAGGATATTCCGATCAGGTTCTGCCTAGCGCAAGGCGCCCGCTTCGGTTGGCTGGCTGGCCGTCACCCTATTTACATTTTTACCCTTGGGAGTCACTTTCCCCTGCATCAGGGCTGTAGGTCGGGTGTAGTCCGTGCGAACAAAGCCTCTGCACCCAATCCCTCGCCGCACATCGCACATCGTGTGGGGCACAAGTCTAGACCGGACTGCAATTCCTACCCGCACGCTTAACCTCTATGGCTAGAGAATATCTCATGTTGTTTTCACCAACCCTGTCAACCGGGTTCCGCGTCGCGTTTCGCTCCCGCTTTAGCTGGCGGGCAGGCGGCTCTCTACTCGTGCTTGCGCTCGCCGCACTTCTAGCCGCGCAATTCAGCGGGCGACAACCCGCTACGGTCGCAATGGATATCGGTCTATCTGTGATCCGTCTACTGTTGCCCTTGGTGCTAGTATTGACGACCCAAGAGCTGCTATCACGCGAATTCGATAGGCGCTATTTCCTGAACACCCTGTCCTATCCGCACCCACGCCATAGCCTGTTGCTCGGCCGCTTCATGGCCGTAGCCAGCCTGACGCTCGGCCTACTGCTGTTGCTCGCCGGCGCGCTGGCGCTGCTGGTCTGGTCGATTGGTCTGGGCTACGCTCAAAATACCCCGGTTGCGCTGGAGCTCCATTATCTGGTCACCGTTGCTTTTATCGGCCTCGATCTGCTGCTGCTGACCGCCGTTGCCACCCTCCTCGCGGTGATAGCATCTACGCCTAGCTTCGTACTGATCGGCACGTTCGGCTTTATGCTGATTGCTCGCTCATTTGGTGCAATATTTGAACTGCTCACCCGCGACGCGTTAGTGGTAACAGATGGCGAAACCTACCGTTCCGGTGTCGGCCTGCTGAGCTATCTGCTGCCGGACCTGGGTTTGCTGGACGTGCGCATGGTCACCCTCTACGGGCGAATGGAATTGCTGCCGGCTGACTGGCCCTGGCTGGTGCTATCGACCCTGAGCTATACAGTAGGCTTGCTGGCCGTGGCGGTATGGGCCTTGCAACGTAAGCGTTTCGCCTGATATGCGCGCGCTCCACTCGTTACTGTCCGCCCTGCTGAGCTTCGCTCTATTCGCTGGGATTGCTACCTGGCGCGCCCAGCAGCCTTTAGCAATGACACCGTTATTCTTCGCCGATCGCGTGGTCATTCCTGCGCCGCTGCTGATCGCGCTCCACGGCGGCGACCGTTTTCTGGCCGCGGATCTAGAAACCATGCGCCTGGCCGCCACTGGCATGGATGACCGAGGCGTCGACACTGGCTACCTGGTCCGCGCCCAGCGCGAGGTCGCTCGGCTCAACCCTTGCCACGAAGACAACTATTATCTAGCCAACGGTTTGCTGACCTGGGGCGGTGCGGTAGAAGAAGGGAATGAGGTATTGCGCGCAGCCGTCAAGTGCCGCTACTGGGATGAAATCCCACCTTTCTTCTATGGCATCAACCTCTCGTTCTTCCAGCACAACAATGAAGAAGCGGCTCGCGTGTTGGAAATTGGCGCAGAACGCTCATCGCAGAACGCCGCTCCCATGCGCAAATTAGCAGTGATGCTGCGCGCCGAGCAGTTCGCCGACGAACGCCTGGCACTCAACTACCTGATTCAACAACGTGACAGCGCAGCCGACCCAAAGCTGCGAGATATGCTCGACAAGCGCGTTGTTCGCCTTCAGGGTCTGATCGCGCTGCGCGAGGCGCAACGCCGCTATGAAGACAAACATGGTTCGCTGATAGCGCTTGAGCAACTGGTCGAACAGCACCTGATCGACAATTTGCCAGCCGACCCTTTGCGCCTCGGCTACGAGCTGCGTGACGGGCGCATTGAACTGAAAAAACTGAAGATTGCCGGACTGGAGGAACAGCCTTGAGCGCAGCCGTTGAGTTTCAGGGTGTCAGCCATACCTACCGAGCTAAAGGCAAACAGGTCCAGGCGGTGCGGGATGTCAGCTTCAGTCTGGCCGAAGGCGAGGTGTTCGGCTTTGTCGGCCCCAACGGTGCCGGTAAGTCCACGACGATCAAGATCATGCTGGACATCATCAACGACTACCAGGGTCAGGTGACGCTTTACGGCATTGATGCCCGCCGGGCCGAAGCCCGCCAGGGCATGGCCTATGTGCCGGAAGCGCCGGCGCTGTACGACCAATTCACGCCGCTGGAAATACTGCGCATGGGCCTGTCGATGTACGGCATCAAGCGCAGCGACGCGGATGCCTGGTGTTTGCAGTGGCTGGAGCGATTCTCCGTGGACGGCACCGGTAAGCGGCGGATGCGCGAGCTCTCCAAAGGCAACGCACAGCGGGTCGCGCTGGCCCATGCCATGGCTGTCGAGCCACGCCTGCTGATTCTCGACGAGCCGCTGTCCGGCCTTGACCCGGTGGGCCGCAAGGATGTGGTCGAGATCCTCAATGAGTACAAGAAACAAGGTGGCGCGATCTTCTTCACTTCTCACGTGCTGCATGACGTGGAGCGCATTGCCGACCGTTTCGGCTTTATCAACAAGGGCCAGCTGGTCACGGTTCGCTCACCGCGCGAATTGGCTGCTGAGCGCGCTGACTGTTTTATCCTGCGTTACCAGGCGGATCAGTCGCTTACGCCAGCGTGTGTCGCGCTTCGCCCCGGCGAGTTCGAGTGCGAGCTTGCACAAAGCGAGCTACCGGCTGCCATCGCGCAGCTGGGCAACACCGGCGGCCACCTGCTGACCGTCAAGCCCGCAGTATCACTAGAGACTGTGTTTTTCCGCATTCTCGCCGAGGCTGCCCAGGCGTAATCGTCAGACGCCTTTTGCGGGATGCACCTGATTGCGCCGGCCTCTAGAGCAGCATCCGCCGCGACGGCGCGCTCCCTACAAAAGCATGATCACCCGCTGAGCTTCCGCCAGTGGCTGGCCTTGAGGCGCCTACCGGGCTAGCATCGAACCCTCTTTGCCAAAGCGCAGCGCAGCCCAAATCTTAGGAGAATTCATGAGCTTTACCGTTTATCTGTCCGGCGAAATTCACACCGACTGGCGCGACGAGATCAAGCGCGGCACCGCCGCAGCCGGATTGGATGTGCGATTCACCTCAGCCGTAACTAATCACGAAGCCAGCGATGCCGCCGGTGATTGCCTAGGCGCCGAGCCCAACGCCTTCTGGCGCGACCACAAGTCGTCCAAGGTCAATGCAATCCGCACCAAGACGCTGATCCAGCAAGCGGACCTCGTGGTGGTGCGTTTCGGCGACAAGTACAAGCAGTGGAACGCGGCGTTTGATGCTGGCTATTGCGCGGCGCGGGGCAAGCCTTATGTCACGCTGCATGACGACGACATTGTGCACCCGCTGAAGGAAGTGGATGCGGCTGCCATGGCTTGGGCCACCACCAGCGAACAGGTCGTGGAAATTTTAAAATACGTGGTGCAGTAAGTGCCGGATGAGTTGCAACTGGCACACATCAAATGCGAGATCCACTCTTAAAGCTATTTGCCGGCCCCCAAAAGAAACCCCGCCACATGGGCGGGGTTGATCATCAGCCTGAACGCCCTGGCTACCCAAGGCGGAATGTCTCACTTCATCGATCAGATAGCGCAACGCTTGCGCAGTAGATCGATAACCTGCTTGGCACTCTCCTCGACCGTAAGCGACTCGGTGTCGATCACCAGATCAGCGTTCACCGGTACATCGTAGGGGAAGGACTCACCCGGGATGTTGTCACCGCCAGCTGTGTACAACCCCTGCGGATCGCGCTGCTGGCAGGCCTGCGGTGAAGCCTGAACATAAACGGTGATAGCCCGATCGGTGCCGATCAGCGCCTTGGCCTGTTCGCGACCTTCGGCATCTGGAGCGACGAACGCGGCGAGGGTCAGCAAACCGGCTTCGTTGAACTGACGCGCCACATGCGCAGCACGGCGCCAGTTCTCGGTGCGACCGGCGCGATCCTGCGGCAGACCCTTGTTCAAATCGTGGCGTAGGTTTTGGCCATCCAGCACATAGACAGCGCGGCCCATGTCGAACAGCTTGCGCTCGACCGCATAGGCCAGGGTGCTTTTGCCTGCGCCGGACAAGCCGGTGAACAGCACGGTTGCTGGCTGTTGACCGAAACGGCTTGCACGCTCTTCGGTGGATACATGAGCCAGCGCACCGTGATGACCTGAGGAGCCATGACCGACCGGGTCGGCAATGATCATACCCGCACCAACGGTGCCGTTGGTCAGGCGGTCAATGATGATAAACGAGCCGGTAGCTGGATTCCTCGCATATCCATCCAGCGCAATCGCAGCGTCCAGGCTGACCTTGACCCGCCCAATCTCGTTCAGCTGCAGGCTACTGGCCGGGCCATGCTCCAACGTGTTCACGTCCACACGATGGGTGATGCTGGCAACAGAGCCGGGCACGTAGCTGGTGGCACGTTTGATGTCGTATTTCTTGCCGGGCAGCATCGGTTCCTCGGCCATCCAAACCAGCATGGCGTCGAAACTATCAGTGATGCGCGGCAGGTTGTCGGCATGCACGAGCATGTCACCACGGGAGACGTCGATCTCGTCTTCCAGCGTCAGAGTGATCGCTTCGCCTGGTGTCGCCTGCTCCAGCTCCCCGTCGTAGGTCACGATGGATTTGACCGTGCTGCGCTTGCCGGACGGCAGCACAACGATTTCATCGCCCTTGCGCACGATGCCGCTTGCCAGCGTGCCAGCGAAGCCGCGGAAGTTGAGGTTGGGACGGTTGACGTACTGAACAGGAAAGCGCAAGTCGTCGAAATTGCGGTCGCCAGCGATCTCGACGCTCTCGAGAATCTCCATCAGCGACTGCCCTTCATACCAAGGCGCGCGCTCGGAACGGTTGACCACGTTATCGCCCTTGAGCGCGGACATCGGCACAAAATGCAGAGACGACGGCTTGAGCTCGATACGTTCGGCAAAGGCCAGGTAATCGGCCTTGATTCGCTCGAACACCGACTGGTCGAAGTCCATCAGGTCCATCTTGTTGATGGCCACGACGATGTGCTTGATGCCCAGCAACGAGGTGATGAAGCTGTGGCGCTTGGTCTGGGTCTGCACGCCGTAGCGGGCGTCGACCAGGATGATCGCCAGGTCGCAGGTCGAGGCGCCGGTCGCCATGTTGCGCGTGTACTGCTCATGGCCGGGGGTGTCGGCAATGATGAACTTGCGCTTGGCAGTGGAGAAATAGCGGTAGGCAACATCGATGGTAATGCCCTGCTCGCGCTCGGCCTGCAGGCCGTCGACCAGCAGCGCTAGGTCGACATCATCGCCCGTGGTGCCGGATTTCTTCGAATCGCGGGTAATTGCTTCAAGGTGATCTTCATAGATCATCTTCGAGTCGTGCAGCAGGCGCCCGATCAGGGTGCTCTTGCCGTCGTCGACGTTGCCGCAAGTGAGAAAGCGCAGGAGCTCTTTGCGCTCGTGCTGCGCCAGGTACGCGAGGATGTCCTCGCTGATCAAATCAGACTGATGAGACATGGTGCGGAATCCTTAGAAGTAGCCCTGACGTTTCTTTTCTTCCATCGAACCTGCGCCATCGTGGTCGATGACACGGCCCTGACGTTCGGAAGTACGCGTCAGGAGCATTTCCTGGATGATCTCGGGAAGGCTTGACGCCGTAGATTCCACCGCACCGGTCAATGGGTAGCAGCCAAGGGTACGGAAGCGGACCATGCGCTTCTCGATGCGTCCCTTCTCCTCGTCGGTGAGGTGCTCGAGGATGCGCTCGTCGTCGATCATGATCAGCGTACCGTTCTTCTCGATAACCTCGCGCTCGGCGGCGTAATACAAGGGCACGATCGGGATCTGTTCCAGATAGATGTACTGCCAGATATCCAGCTCGGTCCAGTTCGACAAGGGGAAGACGCGGATGGACTCGCCCTTCTTCACGTTGCCGTTATAGACGTTCCAGAGTTCCGGGCGCTGATTCTTTGGGTCCCAGCGGTGCTTGCTGTCGCGGAAGGAGTAGACGCGCTCCTTGGCACGAGACTTCTCTTCGTCGCGGCGGGCGCCGCCGAAAGCTGCATCGAAGCCGTGCTTGTCGAGCGCCTGCTTGAGGCCCTCGGTCTTCATGATGTCGGTGTGCTTGGCGCTGCCGTGAGTGAACGGATTGATGTTCTGCGCCACGCCATCCGGGTTGATGTGCGTGATCAGGTCCAGATCCATCTCGTTGACCATCTGCTCGCGGAACCGGTACATCTCCTGAAATTTCCAGCGCGTATCCACATGCATCACCGGGAACGGCAGACGCCCGGGGAAGAATGCCTTGCGCGCCAGATGCAGCATCACCGCCGAATCCTTGCCGATGGAATAGAGCATCACCGGGTTGTCGAACTCGGCGGCCACCTCACGGATGATGTGGATGCTTTCCGCCTCCAGCTGTTTCAGATGCGTCAGTTTGTCGACCATGGCTACTCACGAATTTGCAGATGGGACGGCCGGCACGGCCGGAACGAGGCGCAACTTTAGCACGGCATTAGATTCTAATCAGGACGCCTGTTAGATCTAAATGCTCTAGCTTTATGCCGGGCGAACCCTTCCCTACTTTCCGAATCACACAGCGCTGCAGCCTTCGAAGGCGCCGCGTCACGCGGGATTTGGGCAATCGATGAACAGATGCTCGATGGCAAACTGCTTCGCAAGATGTTCACCCAGGGCCTGAACGCCATACCGCTCCGTGGCGTGATGACCGGCGGCAAAAAAGCTCAGTCCGTTTTCGCGTGCGATATGCACCGTGGGCTCCGAAATTTCTCCCGTCAGGTAGGCATCGACGCCTGCGGTTACCGCTTGATCGATATAGCCCTGTGCACCGCCAGTGCACCAGGCAATCCGCCTGATCAAGCCAGGGCCTTCGACCATCAGCGGCTCACGCCCAAGCGCAGCGTGAACTCGACGCATGAAATCAGCCGGCATAAGCGGCGTATCGAGGGCGCCTACAAGCCCGACCGAACGAGGATTATCCGGCTCCAAAGCGCCCTCAATGGTCAACCCGAGCAGGCGCGCCAATTGCACGTTGTTACCCACCTCGGGATGGACGTCGAGTGGCAGGTGATAGGCAAGCAAACTGATGTCATTGCTGAGCAGTGTTTTCAGCCGGCGCTGCTTGATTCCAACTACACGCGGATCTTCGTTCTTCCAGAAATAGCCGTGGTGCACCAGCACCACATCGGCTTGCGCCTCGACGGCTGCATCCAGCAACGCCTGGCTAGCGGTGACGCCGCTGACGATGCGCTGTACCTGCGGGCGCCCCTCTACTTGCAAGCCGTTAGGACAATAGTCGGGAATCTTCGCAGCATTCAGGAAGCGGTCGGATTCATCGACCAGAGTGGTCAGCGCGACGGCCATGCAGCATCCTCCTACGGAATCAGTGACTAGAAAGCGGCGTTATTTACGAAATAACAGACGAGACAAACATCAGAAAATGTTGCGGATTAACCGTTCTAGACGGTGCGTTGCAGTTTTGCCGCCGGCAAGGCTGCATTTCACGGCCAGCTTCGTATAATGCCGCCACCTTAAGAGGCGCTCTCGCCTTCCGCAACCTGCTCGGACGTCCCATCGCGATGATCAATGCCCTGCGTTTTTTTGGCTGGCCGTTGCTGGTAGGCCTGCTAGTGGCCCTGCTGATCATTCAGCGCTACCCGCATCTGGTAGGGCTCGGCGCCGAGCCGGAGTACAGCCTGCAGCAAGCGCCGCTGATCGGCATCCCCCAGCAAGGCCCTTACTCCTATGCCAACGCAGTCAGCAGCGCTGCGCCCGCAGTGGCTAATCTCTACACCACCAAGGTGATCGATAGCGCCAGCCAGCCGCCCATGCTTAAGGACGATCCGCTGTTCCGGCGCTTCTATGGGGACAACCTGCCGCGTCAACGCCGCATGGAATCGAGCCTGGGCTCGGCGGTGATCATGAGCCCGGAAGGCTACCTGCTGACCAACAACCACGTCACGGCGAATGCGGAACAGATCGTCGTGGCGTTGCGCGATGGTCGGGAAACCTTGGCACGGGTAATCGGCAGCGACCCTGAAACCGATCTAGCAGTGCTCAAGATCGACCTGGCGGACCTACCTGCAATCACCATCGGCCGCTCGGATGGCATTCGCATCGGGGACGTGACGCTGGCGATCGGTAATCCGTTCGGCGTGGGCCAAACCGTGACGATGGGCATCATCAGCGCAACCGGCCGTAACCAGCTGGGTCTGAATACCTACGAGGACTTCATCCAGACCGACGCGGCGATCAACCGCGGTAACTCGGGTGGTGCGCTGGTGGATACTGCCGGCCACCTGATCGGCATAAACACGGCAATCATCTCCGAGTCCGGCGGATCACAGGGCATCGGCTTCGCCATCCCGGTGAAGCTCGCCATGGACGTGATGAAATCCATCATCGAGCATGGCCAGGTCATTCGCGGCTGGCTAGGTGTCGAGGTGCAATCGCTCACACCGGAACTAGCAGAGTCCTTCGGCCAAGCCGGTCGGCCCGGAATCGTTGTTGCTGGTGTCTACCGCGATGGGCCGGCTGAACGCGCTGGTCTGCTGCCGGGCGACCTCATCCTCAGCATCGATGGTGCGCAGGCAAGCGATGGTCGCAGTTCAATGAATCAGGTTGCCCAGGTGCGACCGGGGGACAAAATAGACATCGACATTCTGCGTAACGGCAAGCCGCTGACGCTGACAGCCGAGGTGGGCATGCGGCCACTGGTGGAGAAAGCTCCGCAATAGCCCGCTCGTTCGGCCAAGCAATCAAGCGGGGGGGCGTACTCGACGCTCGAGCAGGCCCGGGCTTTGCGTCCTCCAGTGAGGCGAAAACCGTAGCGGTAATTCAACTGAGCAGAGAGACCGCTGTAGGAACGAAACACTCCTGCCCGGTCTATGCCGAGCAGGGTGTCCGGAGAACGGCGACACGATCAAACTGGCCGCTGCTATCACCGACCGGAGATAGCAGCGGCATGTAACAGGACGCTTAGCGCGCCGGATTAGCTGATGTGCTTTAGCGCATCGAGCAATGCCTGATTCTGCTCCGGCGCCCCGATACTGATCCGCAGAAACTGCTCGATGCGCCCCTGCTTGAAGTGCCGCACGATAACGCCGTGTTCGCGAAGCCCGGCTGCCAGCGCAGCAGCGTCGCGCTGCGGATGCCGGGCGAAGATGAAGTTCGCTGCCGAGGGCAGCACCTCAAAGCCTAACTCCTGCATCGCAACCGTCACGGCTTCGCGGCTGGCGATCACCTGCTGGCAGGTTTGCTCGAAATATGCGCGGTCTTCGAACGCAGCCGCAGCGCCGGCAATGGCGATGCGGTCCAGCGGGTAGGAGTTGAAACTGTTCTTGATGCGCTCCAGAGCCTCAATCAGATCCGGATGCCCTACCGCCAGACCGACACGCAGCCCTGCCAGCGAGCGAGATTTGGATAATGTCTGGGTAACCAGCAGGTTCGGGTAACGATCCACTAATGCGATTGCCGACTCACCGCCGAAGTCGATATAGGCTTCATCAACCACAACGACCGAATCGGGGTTTTTCTGCAGCAGCCGCTCGATGGCCTCAAGCGGCAGCAGGCAACCTGTCGGCGCGTTGGGATTGGGAAAAATTATTCCCCCGTTTGGCCGAGCGTAATCGGCCGCCTCGATCTGAAACTTGTCATCCAGCGCGATAGCCTCATAGGCGATGCCATACAGGGCGCAATAGACCGGGTAGAAGCTGTAGGTTACGTCGGGAAACAGCAGCGGCTTGCCATGCTGGAAGAGCCCGTGAAAGACGTGGGCCAGTACCTCGTCCGAACCATTGCCGACGAAAACCTGGTCCGGCCGGACGTGATAGTAATCAGCGACGGCGCGCTTGAGTCGCTCACCGTTCGGATCTGGATACAGGCGCAGGTTGTCGGTCAGCTCGGCCTGCATCGCTGCGAGCGCCTTGGGCGAAGGGCCGTAGGGGTTCTCATTGGTGTTGAGCTTGACCAAATTGGTCAGCTTCGGCTGCTCACCGGGCACATAGGGAACTAGCTCTTTTACGAAGGGGCTCCAGAATTTGCTCATCCGCCCTTCTCTCCTCAGAAAATGATCGATTGCCGCCGGTGGAATCGGTGAGGCGCTCCCTACCGGTCGGGTGGCAAGACAGAACAAGCGAAGCCTCATCCGCTCCGCTTGGTTATAGTTACCCCTTGATTCGGTACTCGGCGCTGCGTGCGTGAGCGGTGAGAGACTCACCGCGCGCCAGTACCGAGGCGACCTTGCCCAGCTCGGATGCACCTTCAGCCGAACAGTTGATGATCGAGGAGCGTTTCTGGAAATCGTACACGCCCAAGGGTGACGAGAATCGCGCAGTGCCCGAGGTTGGCAAGACATGATTCGGCCCAGCGCAGTAATCGCCCAACGCCTCGGCTGTGTAACGCCCCATGAAAATCGCTCCCGCATGTCGAATCTGCGGCAGCCACGCATCGGGATCAGCCACTGATAGCTCGAGGTGCTCGGGCGCGATGCGATTAGCGACATCAATCGCCTGCTGCATGTCAGCAACCTGAATCAATGCCCCACGCCCCTGCAGCGAGGCGCGAGCGATTTCGCTACGTTCAAGGGTCGGCAGCAAACGGGAGATGCTTTCAGCGACCCGGTCGAGGAAAGCTGCATCCGGGCTGACCAGAATCGACTGCGCATCTTCGTCGTGCTCGGCCTGGGAAAACAGATCCATGGCGATCCAGTCGGGATCGGTCTGGCCGTCGCACACCACCAGAATCTCGGAGGGGCCGGCGATCATGTCGATACCGACTTTGCCGAACACGTGGCGCTTGGCCGTCGCGACATAGATGTTGCCTGGCCCGACAATCTTGTCGACTGGCGGGACGCTTTCGGTTCCGTAGGCCAGCGCAGCGACAGCCTGAGCCCCACCGATGGTGAATACCCGATCGACGCCAGCGATGCACGCGGCAGCCAGCACCAGCTCGTTGATTTCACCGCGCGGAGTGGGGACCACCATCACGACCTCCGGCACCCCTGCAACCTTCGCAGGGATGGCGTTCATCAGCACTGACGATGGATACGATGCCTTGCCACCTGGCACGTACAGGCCCGCGCGATCAAGTGGCGTGACTTTCTGACCAAGCACGGTGCCGTCAGCTTCGGTGTAGGTCCAGGAGTCCTGCTTTTGCCTTTCATGATAGAGGCGGACACGTTCGGCGGCAGCTTCCAGCGCTTGGCGCTGGGCCGAGCTGATCCGTGTAAGCGCCAGCTCAAGCCGCTCACGCGGTAGGATCAGGTCAGCCATGGAGGCGACTTCAAGGCCATCAAAACGCTGGGTCAGCTCCACCAGTGCGGCATCGCCACGCTCGCGAACGGCCTTGATAATCTCCAGCACCCGCTGATTGACACCATCATCGGACACGCTTTCCCAGCTCAACAGATGATCCAGGTGTCGCGCGAAATCGGGATCAGCTGCATTGAGTCGGCGGATGTCGATGGGAGCGGTCATAACGGGCCTCATGAAGGGATGAGTACAGCGATAGTCAGGCGCCCTAGACTAACAAGCCGACCGCGCGGGCACCTGGATATTTAGGCTATGACGCGGATAGGCTGGCCGGCCGTGTACCGCCCGGCTGTTGATCACTCGTGGTGCGCAATGGCGCTCTGGAGCGCATCGATCAGGGCCTGGATGCGCGCATGCTGCATCTTCATTGAGGCCTTGTTGACCACCAGGCGCGAGCTGATCATGGCGATCAGTTCCTGGGGCTCCAACCCATTGGCGCGCAGCGTATTACCGGTGTCGACGACGTCGATAATCTTGTCTGCCAGCCCTACCAGAGGCGCAAGCTCCATTGAGCCGTAGAGCTTAATGATATCGACCTGCCGCCCCTGCTCGGCGTAGTAGCGCTTGGCGACGTTGACGAATTTGGTCGCAACCCGCAGACGCCCCTTGGGCTCTGCTGCACCGACCTTTCCGGCCGTCATCAACTTGCAGTTGGCGATCCGCAGGTCCAGCGGCTCGTACAGCCCTTGCCCGCCGTACTCCATCAGCACGTCCTTGCCCGCGACGCCAAGGTCCGCGGCGCCGTGCTCGACATATGTCGGTACATCCGTGGCACGCACGATCAGCAGACGCACATCGTCTTGCGTAGTCGGGATGATCAGCTTACGGCTTTTTTCCGGATTCTCGGTGGGGACGATACCGGCGGCGGCGAGCAGCGGCAGCGTATCGTCGAGGATGCGGCCTTTGGACAGGGCGATGGTGAGCATGAACGGTTTATTCCTTGAAGCCTATTGATGGCGACCTTGGCATCGGCCCGGGCAATTGCAGACCTCGGCGGTGGGCTGCCAACATCGAGCCGGCAACCCTAGCCTATTCCCTAAGTTAGCCCGGTACGCGGCGAATCTTGGCGCCCAGCAATTGCAGCTTTTCCTCGATGCACTCGTAACCGCGGTCGATGTGGTAGATGCGGTCGATCAATGTATCGCCCTCAGCCACCAAGCCCGCGATGACCAGGCTCGCTGACGCTCGCAGGTCGGTCGCCATGACCGGAGCACCCTTAAGCTTGGGCACGCCGGTCACGATAGCGGTATTGCCCTCGACAAGAATCTGCGAACCCATGCGATTCATTTCGTAAACGTGCATGAAGCGGTTCTCGAACACCGTCTCGATAACCGTCCCAGTGCCTTCAGCGATCGCGTTCATGGCAATGAACTGCGCCTGCATATCGGTCGGAAACGCAGGATACGGCGCTGTGCGAATATTTACCGCTCTGGGCCGATTGCCCTTCATGTCCAGCTCGATCCAGTTGCTCCCGGTGTCGATGTGGGCACCGGCCTCTTCGAGCTTGTGCAACACCGCCTCGAGCAGCGTCGCATCGGTGTCCTTGAGCTTTACGCGTCCGCCAGTGGCGGCAGCGGCCACCAGATAGGTGCCCGTCTCGATGCGGTCGGGCATCACGCTATAACGACCGCCGCCCAGGCGCTTCACACCGTCGATGGTGATGGTGTCGGTTCCGGCGCCGGAAACTTGTGCACCCATGGCGTTGAGGAAGTTGGCCAGGTCGACCACCTCCGGCTCACGCGCGGCGTTCTCCAGCACGGAGCGGCCCTTGGCCAATGCCGCCGCCATCATGATGTTCTCGGTACCGGTCACGCTGACGATATCGAAGAAGAAATGTGCACCGCGCAGGCCGCCAGCTGGCGCCTTGGCCTTGATATAGCCGCCTTCGACGTCGATCTTCGCGCCCATTGCCTCCAGACCACGTATATGCAGATCCACCGGACGCGAGCCGATGGCACAGCCGCCGGGCAGGGCAACCTCGGCTTCGCCGAACCGAGCCACCATTGGCCCCAGAACGAGAATCGAAGCACGCATGGTCTTGACCAGCTCGTAGGGCGCGACCAGCGTCTGGATGCTGCTGGCGTCGACTTCAACGCTGAGTTTTTCGTCGATGACCGGTTGCACGCCCATACGGCCGAACAGCTCGATCATGGTGGTAATGTCGTGCAAGTGCGGCAGATTGCAGACGGTCACTGGAGTATCGGCCAGCAAGGTAGCGGCCAGAATCGGAAGGGCCGAGTTCTTGGCGCCGGAGATGCGGATCTCGCCGTTGAGGCGGGCACCGCCGGTGATGATCAGTTTATCCATGAATGTTCCCGTAACCCGCAGGCTCGAAGCACTGGCGAAGAAGAGCCGTGCACGACTTTGTCGGTCGCGCAAGGACTGAGAGATGCCTGTTATGACCGGCGATCAGCCACGCGCGAGCCAGTCGGCACGACTGAAGAATTTCATCGTAACGGCGTGGATGCTGCCGTCGGCGATCCACGGATTCAGATGAGCATAAATCTGTTGCTGACGCTTGACCGGACTCATGCCCGCCAACTCGTCGCTGATCACATTCAATTGGAAGTTGCAGCCCTCGCCTTCGACTTCCACCTGAGCGCCTGAAAGCTTCTCTTCCAGAAAATTCTTAACTTCTACGGCCTGCATGTTCAACCTCGATCGGCGCCGGACGCGCACGGCCGGTCATCATACAAAAAAGCCCGGAGGCTGCGAACCCCGAAGCCGCGCTGACTGACGAAGCTGCATTCAGTCGAGCGTTTCGGCATCCGCGTCGCGGCGCTGCGGATGTCGGCTGCTGGGCGCCACCGCGGGGAAACGAGATGACGCGAAGCGCACCACCAGAATAGCCACCGCCAGTAGCAGGATCGCGCCGGAAATATAGACGACACCCATATCCGGACGGTGGTGGTGCGAGACGTCGGAGATCAGCAGCCGGGTCAACGCGGTGATTGCGACATAGATCAAAAAGCGCACCGGCATATGGTTGGTCTTGACCAACTGGGGCCCCGCAACCCGTTTCTAACACACCGCCAAGTTTAAAACACAAAGAAAAACTAATTTTTCACATCCGGATACCATGCCGGCTCCAATCTTTGAGCAACGTTATCCGCCACCACCCCCTGCTCCCAGTCCAATCGGCCGTTCTCAGTAATCACTACCACATGCTCGGCTTGTGAAGTTTCGTAATAGCCGCAAGCCTGATGACGGACACGCATACGGCGAGCCCCAACCACACTCCAAGAATCCCAAAATCCATCAGTTTTCACTGCGAAATTTATTGCCCCATATTGCCTTACACTCGGATAAGCAACAGTCGAGATTTGCCTATTTTTCTCAAAAATTGACTTAGCGACGAACGATGAAACCGTATATTTTTCGTCATCTTCAACTAAACATTTGAACAGAAAAGCATCCGCAATCAGCAACGACCTTGCCTGTTCCAAATCACATGCATTCAGCATATTATTGATTACAGCAGAGGCATCTCCACTTAAGAACCCTCTACCTGTGCGTTGAATTTGTTGAAATTCACCTACTGGTGCGATCCTGCACTTCGTACCTTCTCGAAGCCTTAACTCCGAGAGCAGAACAGTTTCATCATTGACATGAATTTCGCTGAACGCCGTTTCTGGCCTATCGGCCAAATACAAAACAGGAAAACCTTCAGGATTCGCCCTACCAACACTCGGAGCACCTTCAGCTCTCCAAAGCAGATCTTGAACCGAGGACGGGTATTCGTATTCGCCAATCTTTCTGGCCCGCCTAAATATTGAACCCGCACTGAAATCCATACTAACCAAGGGATGAACCTTGACCAAGTCAGATATCAGTAAGTGCTTTCAGCCAGAGTAGCGGTGGGAAACCGGTTAATCCTATGTATTAAATTACCAAGAGGCATCGGCGGGAATTTATCTGTAATAGCAGCCATCACACCTAATCATCTCTCTAAACTGTTATCCCCTATTAAATCGCCAGACGCATCTATAGATTTACTGGAAGGAAACTTGTATGACGCAAATCTAACAGCCAGCACTGAAAGGGAAAGGAAAAATATCCCACCACACAGATAAAGCAACCCCACATCTGGGGCCTTATGATGTGATACATCACCAATCAAATAGCGAGTCAAGGCAGTTATTGCTATATAAAGCAAAAACCTTATAGGTAGATGATTCGTTTTGAAATAAATCCCTACCATTGCCCCCAGCTCTAAATAGATAAAGAGCAATAAAATATCATCTATACTTGCATGACCTTTGTTAAACATTGCCACAAAGGCCGCCACCGATGCCCACGCAGTGGCTGCACCAATCGCAAACAAGCCAAGATAATGGAATCCTTCTACCAACAGATTTCCTAGCGAGTTCGCCCGGTCATGCATTCGCATACGACTGTTATCAGCCCACTTCATATCAATCACCAAAGACGCAATTGGATCTCAGCGAGCACTAGGCTAGCAAGCCGACCGCACGGAAACGTGTGTTAGAAATAGCCTTGTTGGTCTTGAAGTAGATACCCACCATCGCACCGAGCTCGAGATAGATGAACAGCAGCAGAATGTCATCAACGCTGATGCTGCCTTTCTCGACCATGCCCAGAAACGCAACCAACCCAGCCCAGGCGGTGACGGCACCGATCGCGAACAGCGACAGGTAATGAAAGGTCTCGACCAGAAGATTACCCAACGACTCAGCGGCCAAGTGCACCTTGGCCCGCGTCGATTCCGCCCAGCGCAGCAACATTACACAGCTCCTTCTGTTTCGTTCGCCAGCGAAAGGACATCCAGCAAACCGGATACCCGCGCTAGCTCCCGCATGTCAGCGGGCAAACCAGTAATAACAAGCTCATCGCCCTGTTTCTGTACATCCCGGGTGAAGGCCAAAAGCAAAGACAAGCCGACGCTACTGGATCGTTCAACCTCGGAGCAATTGACCGACACGCGCGTGCCCTTGGCCTGACGAATCAGCGCCTGTCCCTGCCGACGCAAGGCTGGGCCGGACTGATAGTCGAGCACGCCCGACAGGCGAATCTCGCCGTCAGCGCCCCGCTCAACCCGTCCGTCACTCATCGCCCGCCGCCCGTTGACCCGCCTCGGTGTCCTTGGCTCGCGCCACTACCTCGGCCCAACCATCGATGGTCTTATCCAGATCGTCATTGTTCTTCTGCATCGAATCGGCAAATTGATCTCGGAACAGCTTGCCGATATTGATTCCATTGATGATGACGTTGCGAACCATCCAAACCCCATCATGATTGACCATGGTGTAGGACACGGGATAAATCTCGCCCTGACGACCCGTCACTTCCATACCGACACTGGTGCGCTCCGGGTCCTGCTTGCCACTGGCGGGAAGGACCTTGATCTGCTGATTGTTGTATTCCAGCAGCGCATTTCCGTAGAACTGCATCAGGCTGCGTTTGAAGTTTTCTTGGAAACGAGTCATCTGGGCAGGGCTCGCATTACGCGAGTACTTCACGGTCATGATGCTCCGTGAAATTCCTTCGGCATCCACCACCGGCCCCAGAATATTGTTGAGCGACTCGTAAAACGCGCTCGGATCCTGCCGGTATTGCTCCTTGTTCGCCTTGAGATCAGCAAGCAATTCATCAGTGGTGCGCTCGATCACTTCATGGGCGCTGGGCGCCGCCTGAACCAGGAAGGGAAAGGCAGCCAGCAGCACCAGCAAGCCGCGACGCAGGGCAGTCATCATGGGTTGCACCTCACTCTCTATTAACCGAATTGAGTAGAAACTTGCCGATCAGCTCTTCCAGCACCAACGACGACTGGGTATCGCGGATCGTGTCGCCGTCGCCGAGTGTTTGCTCTTCGCCACCGACGCTGATGCCAATGTATTTCTCGCCGAGCAACCCGGCAGTCAGGATAGAAGCGGTGGAGTCGGTCGGCAGGATGTCGACGTCTTTCTGAACTTCCAGGGTGACACGGCCGGTATAGCTTTCGCGATCCAGATCGATCGCCGTCACCTTGCCGATGGTCACACCAGCCATGGTGACCTTGGATCGGACACTCAAACCGGCAATATTGTCGAAATAGGCGTACAGCTTGTAGGTATCGGTACTGGCGACGTTCAGACCGCTGACCCGCAGCGAAAGCAGCAGCAAGGCCAGAACGCCCGCCAGCAGAAACAGACCAACACCTATTTCCAGGGTGCGGATACGCATCAGAAATCTCCAAACATCAAGGCGGTCAGAATAAAGTCGAGACCGAGTACTGCCAACGAGGCGTAAACCACGGTTCGGGTGGTGGCGCGACTGATCCCTTCGGACGTCGGTTCGCAGTCGTAGCCCTGAAATACCGCGATCCAGGTCACCACGACGGCAAACACCATGCTTTTGATGACGCCGTTCAACACGTCGGTAGAGAAGGTGACACTGTTCTGCATGTTGGCCCAGAACGAGCCTTCATAGACGCCGAGCCAGTCCACCGCAACCATGGCGCCACCCCAGATCCCGACGACGTTGAAGATTACGGTGAGCAATGGAAGCGATATGAAGCCGGCCCATAACCGCGGCGCAACGATGTACTTCAACGGGTCGACACCGATCATCTCCAAGCTGGACAGCTGCTCGGTGGACTTCATGTTGCCGATCTCGGCCGCCAGCGCCGAGCCCGCACGACCGGCAAACAGCAATGCTGTGACCACTGGTCCCAATTCGCGCAACAGTGTCAGCGCCACCATCTGCCCCACAGCCTGCTCGGAGCCGTAGCTGCTGAGAATGCTATAGCCCTGAAGCGCAAGCACCATGCCGATGAATACTCCCGATACCACTACGATCGCGAGAGACAGCACGCCAACCGAATACAACTGCCTGATCAGTAGAGAGAATCGACCGTCCAGCCCGCTGGGGCCGAACAATGCGTGAAAAAGAAACAGCGTCGCGCGCCCCTGAGCCGCGACTACGTTCATTCCAGCCTCACCTACCAGGCGGACACGCTCGATCAAAGAACGCTTACGCATCTGAGCCTCGCAAAAGATCCTCGGCATAGGCCGGCGCCGGAAAATGGAACGGTACCGGACCATCCGCGGCCCCTTTCATGAATTGCCGAATCCGCGGATTGGTCGATTCATGAAGTTCCGCTGGCGTCCCCTGCCCCAATACCTGGGCGTCGCCCACCACATAGATGTAGTCAGCGATGCTCGCGGTTTCAGCCAGGTCGTGGGAAACGACGATACTGGTGATTCCCAGCGCGTCGGTTAGCAATCGAATCAGCTGTACCAGAACGCCCATTGCAATGGGGTCCTGACCCGCGAACGGCTCGTCGTACATCAGGATCTGCGGGTCGAGCGCGATCGCACGCGCCAGCGCCACCCGCCGTTTCATTCCTCCAGACAGCTCTTCTGGCATCAGTTCGACGGCCCCACGCAAGCCAACCGCCTGCAGTTTCATCAGCACGATGTCGCGAATCATCTCTTCGGGCAGCTTAGTGTGAACGCGTAGCGGGAAGGCGACGTTCTCGAACACATCAAGGTCCGTGAACAAGGCGCCGCTCTGGAACAGCACGCCCATCTGCTTGCGCATGTCGAACAACTCGCGACGCGACAGCGTCGGCAAATTAGTTCCAGACACCCATACTTCACCGTGGGTCGGTTTGAGTTGGGCGGCGATCAGGCGCAGCAAAGTCGTCTTGCCACAGCCGGAAGGGCCCATGATGGCCGTCACCTTGCCGCGGGGAATGACAATGTCGATGTTGTTGAAAATGCTCCGCTCACCGCGCTTGAAGGTCACACCCTTCAGCTCGACGGCGTTAGCGTTGGCGGCGCTCATCGGATCTCCTCGGATACAGCTTGCGAATCAGACGCCCCCCGTTCTTTAGGAGATACTTCGCAGAGCCGTTTTTGGCGGCGCGAACTATAGCACCGCGCCA
Source organism: Pseudomonas sp. NPDC047961 (assembly GCF_050272435.1). Lineage (NCBI taxonomy): Bacteria > Pseudomonadati > Pseudomonadota > Gammaproteobacteria > Pseudomonadales > Pseudomonadaceae > Pseudomonas > Pseudomonas sp. NPDC047961. Next base: position 94,494 of record NZ_JBNNMD010000002.1, read on the forward strand.
TGGGCGCCCCAAGCTGGTCTCTGTATCGTTGCATGAACGAGCGCACATTCGTTCAGCCTGGGTTCAGCTTCAAACGCGACGATCCGCGCCACGCTTTTCAGTGAGCGGCGTCCGGTTTACCGCTATAATCCCGCGTTTTCATTCAGGCGATGACCCAGACATGAGCCAGAGCAGCCAGTTGATCGAGACTGCCCAGCGCACCATCCGCATGGAAATGGAGGCGGTGGAACAGCTCAGCACACGCATCGATGAGCATTTCGTCAAAGCCTGCGAACTGATCCTTCGGAGTAAGGGCCGAGTCGTCGTCGTCGGCATGGGTAAGTCCGGGCACATCGGTAACAAGATCGCCGCCACGCTCGCCAGCACCGGCACCACGGCGTTCTTCGTCCATCCGGCCGAGGCCAGCCATGGCGACATGGGAATGATCACGCATGATGACGTGGTGCTGGCGCTTTCCAATTCGGGAACCACCAGCGAGATCGTCACCTTGCTGCCACTGATCAAGCGCCTCGGCATTACCCTGATCAGCATGACGGGGAATCCCGAGTCAGTGCTCGCAAAGGCGGCGGAGGTCAACATCGACGCGAGCGTCGCCATCGAGGCCTGCCCCCTGAACCTGGCACCGACTTCATCGACGACCGTCAGCCTGGTATTGGGTGACGCGCTGGCGATTGCGCTGCTGGAAGCGCGCGGCTTTACTGCCGAGGATTTCGCCTTCTCACATCCGGGCGGCGCTTTGGGCAGACGCCTACTGCTGAAGGTCGAGCATGTGATGCACGCCGGTGATCGCCTGCCGCTGATCAATCGTGGCACACCCCTCCGCGAGGCCCTGCTGGAAATGACCCAGAAAGGACTTGGGATGACAGCCGTGGTAGAGGCAGACGGTCGCCTGGCGGGGATATTCACTGACGGCGACTTGCGTCGCACGCTGGACAAGGGCATCGATGTTCGCCAGGCCAGCATCGATCAGGTCATGACACTGCACGGTAAGACCGCTCACGCCGACATGCTTGCGGCCGAAGCACTGAAAATCATGGAAGACAACAAGATCAACGCGCTCGTGGTGGTTGATGAAAACGACCGACCGATCGGCGCGTTGAACATGCACGATCTGTTGCGCGCAGGAGTGATGTAAGTGAACGACTTGTTACGACGTGCCCGCGACATTCGCCTGGCCATATTCGATGTGGACGGCGTGCTAACGGACGGCAAGCTGTACTTTCTTGTCGACGGCAGCGAATTCAAGACCTTCAATACCCTGGACGGCCACGGCATCAAGATGCTGATCAATTCCGGCGTACACACCGCGATCATCAGCGGCCGCAAGACGCCGGTGGTTGAACGCAGGGCGAAAAACCTGGGCATCCAGCACCTTTATCAGGGGCGTGAGGACAAGCTCGTGGTGCTCGATGAATTGCTCGGCGAACTCGGCCTGGGCTACGCCGAGGTCGCCTATCTCGGCGATGACCTGCCAGACCTGCCAGTGATTCGCCGGGTAGGCCTTGGCATGGCGGTCGCCAGTGCCGACGCGTTCGTTCGTCAGCATGCTCACGGCGTCACCACCGCCCGTGGTGGCGAGGGCGCGGCGCGAGAATTCTGCGAACTGATCATGCGGGCCCAGGGCAGCCTCGACGCCGCTCAGACCGCTTACCTCTAGAGGCACCCATGCTAAGCAGACTCCGCTTCCCCGTCATTCTGCTATTGATCGCTCTGCTTCTGATCGCGATTGGCTACTGGAACATTCGCCCCGAGAGCTTCATGCAGGACGCACCAGCGACCCTTGGCAAAGAGTCGCCCATCGACTTCTACGTCACCAACTCCCGTACCGTGCAATACCAGCCGGACGGCAAGCGCAACTATGAGCTGACTGCCGAAAAGGTGGAGCATATCAAGGCCAGCGATATCAGCTTGCTGACCCGCCCCGACCTTCGTTCCTTTCGAGGTTCCGAGCTGCCGTGGCATGTCACCAGCGAGCGCGGCGAAGTGGGCCCGCAAGGCGAGGAAGTCGAGCTGATCGATAACGTCAGGATCGAACGCAATGACGCCAAGGGCCGTCCGACGATCATTACCACCAGCAGGATGACGGTGCTCCCCGAGAAGGATTATGCCGAGACCCGCCAACCCGTTAGAATCGTCGCCGCAAACGGTGTAACGACCGCTACGGGCATGAAAGCGTATCTAGATGAAGGCAGGATGCTCCTGCTATCCAACGTAAGAGGCCAGCATGAGCTGCGTTAAGACCCTCCCCCTTTTGATCGGTTTGACTATCTTCCTGCTCGGTTCGAACGCCCATGCGCTCCCAGAGGACCGCAACCAGCCTATCCGTGTACAGGCCGACACCGCCGAATTGGACGACCGACAGGGCGTCGCCGTTTATCGCGGCGATGTGGTCATCACCCAGGGCACCATGAAAATTACCGGCGACACGGTCACCATCACCCAGGACGAAAACGGTGATGTCGAGGTTTTCACCGCCATCGGCAAGCCGGCCTACTACGAGCAAAAACCAGCGGTAGACAAGGAAATCGTCAAGGCGTACGGGCTAACCATCCAGTATTTCGCCGCGAACGAAAGGATCGTGTTGATCGACCAGGCCAAGGTCGTACAGGAAGGCAACACTTTCGAAGGCGAAAAGATCGTCTATGACACCCAGCGGCAGATCGTCAATGCTGGTCGCGCCACCAATACCGACGTCACCACGCCACGCCCTCGTGTGGACATGGTCATCCAGCCGCGTAACAAAGATCAGCCGGCAACGGAGCAGACCGAGTAATGGCAATTCTCAAGGCCCAGCATTTAGCAAAGAGCTATAAGAGTCGTCAGGTCGTGCGTGATGTCAGTCTGTCCATCGAAAGCGGACAGATCGTTGGCCTGCTGGGCCCAAATGGTGCCGGCAAGACCACCTGCTTCTACATGATTGTCGGTTTGGTAAAAGCGGATCAGGGCCGGGTCTTGATCGACGACCAGGACGTGACGCACCTCCCCATGCACGGCCGAGCCCGAGCCGGTATTGGCTATCTGCCGCAGGAAGCCTCGATCTTTCGCAAGCTGTCGGTAGCCGACAACATTATGGCGATTCTGGAAACGCGCAAGGACCTTGATCGCAGCGGTCGGCAACAAGCCTTAGAAGGCCTGCTGCAGGAGTTTCACATTCACCACATCCGCGACAGCCTCGGCATGAGCCTGTCCGGTGGCGAACGACGCCGCGTCGAGATAGCCCGCGCCCTGGCCACGGCACCCAAGTTCATTCTTCTTGACGAACCCTTCGCTGGCGTCGACCCGATCTCGGTCGGCGACATCAAGCAGATCATTCATCACCTGAAGGCCAAGGGCATCGGCGTACTGATCACCGATCACAACGTCCGCGAAACGCTGGATATCTGCGAAACCGCTTACATCGTTAATGACGGTCAACTGATCGCCGAGGGCGACGCAGAGACCATCCTGGCCAACCAGCTGGTCAAGGAAGTCTATCTGGGGCACGAATTCCGACTTTGAAGTTGTTTTTTCTGCCCGGACGAACCTACAGGGCTAGGCAAAGGCTTCATTGGCAGGCATATAATTTGCTTACACGGGCGCGCGGCGCCAGCGAAATCGGAACAGGCGCGGTTGCGCCGGCAAAAAAGGTTCGAAGTCCTCTGCCATGAAACCATCGCTAGTCCTGAAGATGGGCCAGCAGCTGACGATGACACCGCAGCTGCAACAAGCCATACGATTGCTCCAGCTATCCACGCTAGATCTCCAACAAGAGATTCAGGAGGCGCTGGATTCCAATCCCATGCTCGAGCGCGAAGAAGACGGGGATGATTTCGACAACTCCGATCCGATGGCCGAGTCGATCGAAAAGAAAAGCGAAAGCCCTTCAGCCGACTCGCCCGAGCAGAGCGAGCCGGACAATCGCTATGACGAGCCCATCAATACCGTTGAGAACCTCGAAGAAGGCGACTGGGGCGACCGCATCCCCAATGAGCTGCCGGTAGACACCGCTTGGGAAGACATCTATCAGACCAGCGCCAGCAGCTTGCCGAGCAGCGATGACGATGAGTGGGATTTCACCAGCCGCACGTCCAGCGGCGAAAGCCTGCAAAGCCACCTGCTTTGGCAACTCAACCTCGCCCCGATGAGCGATACCGACCGTCTCATCGCGGCCACCCTGATCGATTGCATCAATCCACAGGGTTATCTCGACGAAACGCTTGAAGAAGTCCTCGAATCCTTCGATCCAGAACTTGAAATCGAACTCGATGAGATCGAAGTGGTTCTGCGCCGCATCCAACAGTTCGAGCCCGCAGGTATCGGTGCACGGGATCTACGCGAATGCTTGTTGTTGCAGCTTCGTCAACTGCCCGAACGCACCGAGTGGCTGAGTGAGGCCATCCGCCTGGTGAGCGATCACCTGGATATTCTTGGCGGGCGCGATTACAGCTTGCTGATGCGCAGGATGAAGCTCAAAGAAGACGAACTGCGGCAGATCATCGACTTGATCCAAACGCTCAATCCACGCCCCGGCTCGCAGATCGAAGCGGGCGAGCCCGAATATGTGGTGCCTGACGTGATCGTGCGCAAGCACAATGGCCGCTGGCTGGTGGAACTAAATCAGGAGGCAATGCCGCGCCTGAGGGTAAACGCGCAATACGCCGGGTTCGTCAAACGTGCGGACTCCAGCGCGGATAACACCTTCATGCGAAACCAGTTGCAAGAAGCACGCTGGTTCATCAAAAGCCTGCTCAGCCGCAACGAAACGCTGATGAAGGTGGCAACCCAGATCGTCGAACATCAGCGGGGCTTTTTCGAGCACGGCGACGAGGCCATGAAGCCGCTAGTTCTGCACGACATCGCCGAAGCGGTGGGCATGCATGAGTCGACCATTTCGCGTGTCACGACGCAAAAGTTCATGCACACGCCCCGCGGCATCTACGAACTCAAGTACTTCTTTTCGAGCCATGTGAGCACTGCCGAAGGCGGCGAGTGCTCGTCTACCGCCATCCGCGCAATCATCAAGAAACTGGTGGCTGCGGAAAACCAGAAAAAGCCATTGAGCGACAGCAAGATCGCTGGTCTACTGGAAGAACAGGGGATTCAGGTCGCACGCCGCACCGTCGCAAAGTACCGCGAGTCACTCGGTATCGCGCCATCCAGCGAGCGCAAGCGGCTGATGTAACGCCAGAGCACTGGTCGAATTCTTCCGATGGCGGGCTTGCTGCCCACCAATCCGCATGTGGCAAAAAGGAGATGCAGTATGCAAGTCAACATCACTGGCCTTCACCTGGAAATCACAGAACCCCTGCGTGACTACGTCGAGGAGAAATTCGAGCGGTTAGAACGGCATTTCGATCGCATCATTGCCATTCAAGTCATTCTTCAAGTCGAGAAGCTGAGGCAAAAGGCCGAAGCGACGTTGCATGTAGCTGGCCGCGAAGTTGTTGCCAACGCCGAGCACAGTGACATGTACGCCGCGATCGATCTGCTTGCGGACAAGCTCGACCGGCAGCTCATCAAACACAAAGAAAAACAGCTCGACCACCATCAGGGCGCCCTGGCTCGCTAACCCATCATGATCCGAATCGAAAATATCCTAACCCCCGGCCGCGCCCTAGTGGGCGTACCGGGCGGCAGCAAGAAGCGCGTCCTGGAGCAGATCGCCAAGGTGCTTGGTGGGGATCTGCCAGATCTTGATAGCCAAGCGATCTTTGAAAGCTTCATCGCCCGCGAAAAGCTTGGCTCAACCGGGTTCGGCAATGGCATTGCGATCCCGCACTGCCGTATGCCCGGCTGCACTTCGCCGCTCAGTGCAGTGCTGAGGCTCAATACGCCAGTAGATTTCGATGCAATCGACGGCGCTCCCGTCGATCTATTGTTCGTACTGCTGGTGCCAGAAGCAGCCACCGATGAACATCTGGAGCTGCTTCGCCAGATTGCCAGCATGCTGGATCGCGAAGAGGTCCGTGAACGGCTGCGCGGGACCACGTCGGGCCAGCAACTGTATCAGGCTGTGGTGGATATTCAGAACGGTCGTTAGTTGGCCGCCCGGTACAACATAAGCGGTGGTTGGCAAGCCCAACCGCCGGGTTCCGTGAAACAAAGCCGAAGGCTGGACCGAGGTTAACAGACCGAAAAAACGCACCTTGATTGGCTAAAGATGCGTTCTGACTGGGGTCGCGGCCGTGGCTGTTTTAACGAGACATGTCTGCTCGAGTGGTTTTCCAACAGCCTGCTAGGACAGAGCAATGCTCTGTCGCCCTACGCTGAGTGAGGAAAGAAACGTGCCCCTTATCTGCCAAAACACACCCTGCCGGCCCGACGCGATAAAAGCTTTTCAAGGCCAAGGCCTGCTGAATGGAACAGCTCGATGCGGTTAATCATCGTCAGTGGGCGCTCTGGATCGGGCAAGAGCACTGCGCTAAATGTCCTTGAAGACAATGGTTTCTACTGTATCGACAACCTTCCCGCCGGCCTTCTGCCAGAGCTGGCAGAAAGGGCACTGTTGCACACAGAGCTGCTGCAGCCACAAGTCGCGGTATCTATCGATGCGCGCAACCTGCCGAGTCAACTAAAACGCTTTCCCGAGCTGCTAGAAGATGTCCGTGCCCGATATATCCAGTGCGATGTACTGTATCTCGATGCCGCCGACGAGACATTGCTTAAGCGCTTTTCGGAGACCCGTAGGCGGCATCCGCTGACCAACCAGAACCGCTCCCTGGCCGAAGCCATCCGTGACGAAGAACTGCTTCTGGCGCCTATCATCGATCACGCCGACCTGAAGATCGACACCACACACCTGAATCTTTATCAGCTACGAGACACGCTGAAGCTGCGCTTGCTGGACAAGCCAGAGCCGGGTACGGCTTTTCTCTTCGAGTCCTTTGGCTTTAAACGTGGTATGCCGGTGGACGCCGATCTGGTATTCGATGTGCGCTGCCTGCCCAATCCCTACTGGAAGGCCGATCTCCGCGATTTCTCCGGACTGGATCAGCCTGTTGTCGATTATCTCGCTGCACAAACGGACGTCGAGGAAATGTTCCAAGACATCCTGGCCTACTTGAGCAAATGGCTTCCCCGCTTCGCCGCCAGCAACCGCGCCTATGTCACGGTCGCCATTGGCTGCACCGGTGGACACCACCGCTCGGTCTATCTGGCCGAGCGGCTCGGTCATGCGCTGCGCGCACCTCTAAAGAACGTCCAGGTCCGCCACCGCGACCTGGCTTAGGAATACACATGCCGTCGTGCGAAATCACCATCATCAACAAGCTCGGTCTGCATGCCCGGGCAGCTGCCAAGTTTGTCGGAGTCGCTAATCGCTTCCCTTGCGACATCCGGTTGGGGCGCTGCCCGTCCAGCCTCATAGATGGCAAAAGCATCATGGCGGTGATGATGCTCGCTGCCAGCAAAGGCACCCGTTTGCACATGCAGACAGAGGGCGAGCAGGAGCATGAAGCGCTCCAGGCGCTGATCGCCCTGATCGAAGACTATTTCGAAGAAGGCGAATAGCAAGCGGCAAGCGCGGCCGAAAAAGGGGCTTCAGTCCAGATAACGCCAAGTGTTTCCCTGTACGTTATCTTTTCGCTTTGCTTGCTACTGATTACCTACTGACCCGCCACCTTCATGCGCTCGATCAGCACCGACCCAGTGTGAATGCTGCTGCGCGACTCGACATCACAGCCAACCGCAACGATCTGCCGGAACATGTCCCGCAGGTTTCCCGCGATGGTGACCTCCTGCACCGGAAACTGAATCTCGCCGTTCTCGACCCAATAACCCCCGGCGCCGCGCGAATAGTCACCAGTCACCAGGTTCAAGCCCTGCCCCATCAGTTCGGTGACCAATAGCCCGCGCCCCATACGGCGGATCAATGCGGCCTGGTCTTCATCACCTTGGGTGACGAAGAGGTTGTGTACCCCACCCGCATTGGCAGTGCTGGGCATGCCCAGCTTGCGCCCGGAATAGGTGCCAAGCACATAAGAGACCAGTTTGCCATTCTCGACGAACGGCTTGGCATAGGTCGCCAGGCCATCGCCGTCATAAGCCGAACTGGCCAGCCCGCGAGGCAGATGCGGACGTTCATCGAGATTTAGCCATTCCGGAAACAGCGTCTGCCCCAGTGCGCCTTCCAGATAGGACGAGTTTCGATAGAGATTTCCACCGGAGATCGCCGCGAGAAAATGTCCAAATAGCCCCGTCGCGAGGTCCGCAGAAAACAGCACTGGCACATCGCAGGTCGGTACAGGGCGCGCACCCAGTCGGCGAACGGCACGCTCGGCGGCACGCCGGCCAATCGACTCAGCAGGAGCCAGGTCGGCTGCAACACGCGAGACATCGTAGTGATAATCCCGCTGCATCTGCCCGTCGGCTTCGGCAATCATCACGCTGCTGAGGCTGTGACGAGAACTGCAGTAAGCACCGATGAAACCATTGCTGTTGCCATAACCGCGGCACCCCTGGTGGGTACTCAGGCTGGTGCCGTCGGCGTTGAGAATGCGTTTGTCCGTGGCGAAAGCCGCCGCCTCGCAACTGAGCGCCAGCTCGATGGCTTCGTCAGGGGAGATCCCCCAAGGATGATAGAGATCCAGGTCCGGCACGTCCTTCGCCATCAACGCCGGATCAGCAAGCCCGGCAAACTCGTCGGCAGACGCGTGTTTGGCGATCGCCAAAGCAGCCGCTACGGTTTCGCGGACCGCTTCGTCGCCGCTGCCAGTCGTGCTCGCCGAGCCTTTGCGCTGGCCGACGTAAAGCGTGATACCGAAGCCCTGATCGCGGTTGAATTCGACCGTTTCCACTTCCCGCTGGCGGACCGTTGTGGACAGGCCCTGCTCCATCGAGACGGAGACTTCGCAGGCACTGGCACCCTGTCGGCTGGCCTCCTCTAAGATCTTCGCGACCTTTTCGCGCAAGCCTGGCAACGCATGCGGACCGATCCCCTCGACTTCACTCATACATACTCCAACAACTGATTCGATCAAGTTGCAGCCAGCGGTGCTCGGCTGAGCTCCGTCGCTAGGCTACTGTTATCATGGCGGCATTACCTACTGGACCAGCCCCATGTCTGATATTTCCGATCTCGACGGTTTCGAGGAAAAAAGCAAAACCCAGGTCAAGCGCGAACTGCATGCTCTCCAGGATCTGGGTGAACGCCTCGCTACCCTAAAACCCGATGTGCTAGACCGCCTGCCACTTACCGATGCACTGCGCAAGGCGCTTGCTGACGCACCGAAACACACTGCGCATATCGCGCGCAAACGCCACCTGCAATACATCGGCAAACTGATGCGTGATCAGGATGTCGATGCCATCCTCGCCCTGGTCGACCAGCTCGATGCCTCAACCCGCCAGTACAACGAACGCTTCCACGCCCTTGAGCGCTGGCGCGACCGTTTGATCGCTGGCAATGACGAGACACTCGAAGCCTTCATCATCGAATATCCCGAAACAGACCGTCAGCACCTGCGCGGCCTGATCCGCCATGCCCAACACGAAGCTGCGCGGGACAAGCCGCCGGCCGCCAGCCGCAAGATCTTCAAGTACATCCGCGAGCTGGACGAAACCCAACGGGGATTGCGTTAAACCAGCAGCAGGCCGCAAGCCCCGATCCGTAAGCACCGCGGCGCCGCAGGTCTTTAGCCTGCGGCTGCCTTTCAGGCCCCGGTTCCTCCGACCGTAATCCCGTCGATTTTCACGGTCGGCTGACCTACGCCGACCGGTACCGACTGGCCGTCCTTTCCGCAGGTACCGACGCCGCTGTCCAGGGCCAGATCGGTACCCACCATCGACACTCTATTCATCACCTCCGGCCCGTTACCGATCAGGGTCGCCCCCTTCACTGGCGCGGTAATCTTGCCGTCCTCGATCAGATACGCCTCGCTGGTCGAGAACACGAACTTACCGCTGGTGATGTCCACCTGCCCGCCACCGAGGCTCGCGCAGTAGATACCCTTCTTTACCGAGCGAATGATTTCCTCGGGGTCGCTTTCGCCCGCCAACATGTAGGTATTGGTCATCCGCGGCATTGGCAGGTGAGCATAGGATTCGCGCCGTCCGTTGCCGGTGGGTGCAACCCCCATCAAGCGTGCGTTGAGCTTGTCCTGAATGTAGCCCTTGAGTATTCCGTTCTCGATCAGCGTAGTGCACTGCGTTGGCGTGCCTTCGTCATCAACGCTCAATGAGCCACGCCGATTGGCCAGTGTGCCGTCATCGACGATGGTGCACAGCTTGGAGGCGACCTGCTGACCTATCCGTCCGCTGTAGGCCGAGCTACCCTTGCGATTGAAGTCGCCTTCCAGGCCATGCCCGACTGCCTCGTGCAGTAATACGCCGGACCAGCCCGGCGCCAACACTACCGGGAGCGTCCCGGCGGGTGCGGCAACGGCATCCAGATTCACCAGCGCTTGACGCAACGCCTCGCGGGCATAGCCCATTGCCCGGTCCTCGCTGAGAAAATATTCGTAGCCGGTACGTCCGCCGCCCCCCTGGCCACCGCGCTCACGACGTCCGTTCTGCTCGACGATAACGCTGACGTTGAAGCGCACCAACGGACGTATGTCGGCCGCCATTCCGCCATCCAGGCCAGCCACCAGAATGTGTTCCCATACGCCCGCCAGGCTTACGGTGACTTGCTTGATACGCGGATCCAGCGCCCGTGTGGCGACATCGATACGCTTGAGCAGCTCGACCTTTTCTGCTCGACCGAGCCCGTCCAGCGGATTGTCCTGACCGTACAGCGGCGAAAAAGCTGCTTTGGACAGCACTTTGACACGCCCCTGCTGACCGTTTCTGGCAATCGAACGAGCCGCTTCGGCGGCCTGGCGTAGCGCCTCGGCAGTGATCGCATTGCTGTAGGCGAAGCCGGTCTTTTCACCGGACAGCGCGCGGACACCTACGCCTTGCTCCAGATGGAAACCGCCTTCCTTGACGATCCCATCTTCCAACACCCAGGACTCGGTCACCTGATCTTGAAAATAAAGGTCGGCGGCGTCGATCCCGGGGCCCGCCAACTCGCCAAGCAACTCAGGCAAGTCATCGAGGCCCAACCCGCCCGGGGTTAGCAAACGCTCGGTGACAGGTAACAACAGTTCACTCATATCTACTCCAATGTCCCCGAAACGATACGGGGCGCGGAAAAACGACGATGATCCAGCACCGGCATACGTTGGCGCGTCTCGGCCTGACCAGCCGCGTCTCGACCAACGACCAAAGCAGCCTCGCCGGTGGTTTGCTCGCGCATCACGCGCCCCCAGTAATCAACAATAGATGAATGGCCGTGGGTCAACCGCCCGCCTGGGTGTTCGCCACCCTGCGCTGCCGCCAGCATATAGCATTGCGTCTCGATGGCCCGCGCGCGCAACAACATCTCCCAATGCGCCTGGCCGGTCACTTCAGTAAATGCCGACGGAACACTGATCAGCTCGGCTCCAGCCAGGCGCAGAGCCGTGTACAACTCAGCGAATCGCAGGTCGTAACAGACACTCATGCCCAGCCGACCAACCGGTGTGTTGACCACCACCAAGCGGTCGCCCGCCGCATAGTCATTCGACTCCTGATAGCGGCCACGCGCATCGCTGACTTGCGCATCGAACAGATGCAACTTGTCGTAGCGTGCTACTCGCTGCCCCTGATCATCCACTAGCAGCGAGCACGCCCGAACCTTGGACAGCGGCTGGCCATCCGCCGGCAGCGGTAGCGTACCGGCGACTATCCATAACCTGAGGTCGATGGCAGTCCGTTTCAACCAGGGCAGTATCGGCCCGCCCCCTTCAGCTTCAGCACGCCCGACCGCCGGCAGATCGGTGCGGCCCATAGCTGCGAAGTTCTCTGGCAGCACCGCAAGCTGTGCGCCCGCCTCAGCGGCCCGTTCCAGCAGCCGTCTGGCGTTGGCGAGGTTCGCCCGGATGTCGGCCTGGCTGGCCATCTGGATAACCGCTAGGGTCATATTGGGACTCTCTCTGCAGCACGCCTCCATCTGTCGGCACGCGGATCAGTTGGGCTTTTCGAAGGGCTTATCAAAACTGATTTTCGGTGCCTGCCAAGGCCCCTCGACGCTGTATTGAACCGTCGCAAAGCGTGCGACCTTGTCGCCCAGCAATTTATCGACGACGAACAGGGCGCCACCGATGGCCGGTGCGCCGACAATCAGCGCAGCCAACGGTAAGTTGTTGCTCACCGGGAGTGTCACCAACAGCTTGGCGTCGATGCGATCCTCGACCAGATCCAGGCGGCCATCCAGCTCGAGGTTGCTGGAGGGCCCTGCGACTGTCAGCGGCTCGGTCGTCACGTAGACGCCGTTCGTCGCACGCAACTCGGCCTTGATTCGGTCGTAGCTCAGGCCCTTGCTGAACAGGTCCGAGAAATCCAGCCGCAGCCGCCGCCCGATCGAATCGAAATTCAGCAAGCCAAATACCCGTAGCGCCTGCGCACCGCCGTCTACTTCACGGAGCTGGCCCTTGCGTAACCGAGCGTCGAGCCGGCCGGAGAAGCGATTTAGCGCGAAGACCGCCGGTGAGCCGGACCAGCCGCCATCCACGTCCAGCCGGAAATCCTCGCTGGTGGTCGAGGGCGCGAAGCCCCAAGCCAGCAAAACATCGGCAAGATCCCCACCCTCCAACCGACCCTTGTACCAGGTCCGCGAACCGTTCCATCCGCCAGTACCACCGATCTTCAGCCCCCTGAGATTCAGGTCGAGGTCAAGGAATGTGACCCCCTCTGCGCTGGGTCGCATCTTCAATGCGCCCGCCCCCAGCAGCTCATCGCCCCGCAGCAGTTCGGCTACGGCAATATCAACCGCAGGCAGAGCCTTCGGATCGACGCCAGCCAGGGGATCCTGAAGCGGCGCCTCAGGGTCCTTTGGTTCGGCGCCAGGAAAGCGCAAGCGCGACAGGTCAACCGCGATCGGCTCGCCCTCGGCATCTGGCAAGCGAACGGTCCCCGCCACCGTGTCGCTCTGCAAGCCAAGCCGCCAGCCTGCTCGCCGGCGCTGCAGGTCGACGTGAAGATTTTCGACCTCTGCACCAAGTCCAGAAAAGACACCGATTTCGAGTTGAGCTCGCCGTAACATCGAACCGCCTGGAGCCGTAGCCGCTCCGCCATATTGATCCAGCAAGGTCTGCCACTCGCTCAGATCGAAGCGCGGCACGCTGCCGCGCACATAGAAGCCCTCATCGGTGCGCAGGTTCGCCGCAGCGCCACCGAGCACCAACTCACCGCCGCCCTCGCGCCAGTCGTTGTTCGGCGCGACGAAGGTCAGTGCTGCCAGCGCGTCATATCGGAGCGTATAGCGCTGCCGCTCACCACCGAAAGTCATACGTAACGTCGTGTCGCGCCGCTCCCCGGCCGTTTTGCCGAACGGCACAGGAAGCGCCAACGTGGTACCCAACAGAGAAGAGTCCACCTGCAGGTGGTTGTCCGTACTGCTCAGAAAAAGGCTCAGCCGCAGGGGCAGCGTCCCTGAGGCAGGCAAGGGTTGTTCAATGTTGCGCCAGGCCAGAAGTGGAGACACGCCGACCGTCCCAGTCGCTTCGATCCGCGTGGATGGGCTGCCCGATTCGCCGGACGCAAATGCCCGCCCCTTGATCGCACTGCCCAGCGCGCGGCCCTGAAAAGCCTTTGCACTGAAGCCACGTTCGCTGTCGTAGCGAAAGGCGCCGTCCAGCGCCGCGATTTGCAGATCCGCCTGTGCGATGTATAGAGAGGCATCGGCCGTCGAAAACTCGGCATCGACCTGAGGTTGCCCGCCTTTGGCTAGAGGAATGCCCAGCCTGAGCGTGCCGCTCAACGGCCCATCGCCGTGCCAGCCGGCGAATAATGTATTCGTGCCGATTGGCGCCACCTGCATCAGGGTCAATGCATCCCGAACATAGCCGTCGACCTGCCCGTTGATTTTCAGCATTGGCGCCTGGGCATCGTGGTTGCGAAGGATCTCAGCCGTCGCGTCGTGCACACGGCTGTCGAGCATCCGTGCATCGGCCAGGCGCACGCGTACCCCGCTGTTCTCGATGAGCACCTCTGCGCGACCTTCACGCAACACCGGCCAGCCCGGCTGGAACGCTAACTCGGCATCTTTCACCTTGAAGTACAGGCTCAGGCTGCGCGCTGTAACCGCAGCGTCCTTGTTCAGCGAGCCCTGATACTGAAAATAACCCTGCTCGACGGTGCCGCCGCGAATCGCGGTGTTCAGCCACTCGGTCAATGCCGGGCTCAGTGCTGGCGAGCGTGTTGGTAAATACTTCTCCGTGTAGCGCGCGTCCCCATCTGAGAGTCCAACACGCAAATCCATGTAGTCCTCAGCCGCTGGATCGCGCATCAGACGGATGAGGAAATCGCCAGCGATATGGCCCTCCTCGCCTTCCACCTGCAGGTAGGGCGCGGCGAGGGTGAACGCCTGATCGTCGAGGGTCCAACGCAGGCTTCCACGGGCACGTTGATAATCCCAGGGGCGCGGAAACAGTTTAGCCAGATGCAGCGCGAAATCCCGATTGTCGAAGCGCAACTCGCCCCCGCCCAGATTGCCCCGCACCGCGCCGCTGACGTTGCGCACAGCCGGCACCCACTGATGAGCAGCGATGCTGACTGCATCGAGGTTGGCAGTGAAGGCCAGGCGCTCGTCACTGGTCGCTGCGGGCCGGTAATCGACTTGCAGATTGCGCAGCGTTCCGCTGGGAGCAAGACCTCGCAGATACTCGCTGGCCAACTCGGGCAGTGGCAGTATCGCCTCAACCAGTTTTGCCACCGGCGCGACAGCGATGCGATCAGCCTGCAATCGCCAGCTCTCTTCAGCAAGATTCTGCTGAGCAACCAGTGTTGTATCCCGCCAACGATCATCGTCGAAGGTGAACGCCAGCCCGTCGAGCTGGAGCCGGTAGCCCTCGCTCGCTCGGTCAAGGTAGGCATTTATCACGAGATCCTCGATCGTTAGCGGACCATCGGGCTGCCGGCCCAACCGCACCGCGGGCGCATTCAGCCGAGCAACTGCTCGAAAAAGTCCGCGCTCGCGCCAGTCGAGCCACACCTCGCCGCCCGCCTGGAGCTGCTTGAGGTTCCAGCTTCCAGTCAGGCTCGCAGGCAACCAGGCCGCCCAGTCACTTTGCGGCAAGCTGAGGTAAAGCTCAGCGTCGCTGGCCAGCCAATCCGTCGGCTGCACCTGCGCCTCGGCATGCAGGCTCAGCGGCTGCCCATCGGGAAGCAACAGGCGACCATCCAGCGCTAGACGCTGTCCCAGGCTGTGCAATTCGAGATTGGCATAAGTCAACGTCAGAGGCGCTTCGTCGAGCGCCTCAACGGTAATCTGACTATCCAGCAATCGAAGATGCCCGATACTCTGCAATCGAGTTATCAACTTCGACAGGTTCAGAGGCGGTTGGTCAGCACGCTCGGGCAGGCCATCGACACGCCATTTACCTTCAGCCGTCTGCACCAGACCGAGGTGTAGGCCGGCCAATTCAACGGTATCCAGTTTCAGCTGTCGCGCCAGAAGACTGCCCGAAACGTCAGGCACCAGAGCCAGACGGTCCAGGCGCACCGCCCCGTCGCCCTCACCGAGAATCACGTTGTGGGCCACCAGTTGCGGAGCAAAACCCTCCCAGCGGCCTTCCAGCTGGCCGAGCGTAACCGGCATATTGAGCAGGTCGCGCGCTTTGTCCTGAACCTCAAGGCGATATTCAGCCACCAGCGGCACCGACTGCCTCCCGAGGCTCACATAGAGCGCAAGCAATATCAGGCCCATTGCACCCAGCCAGAGGCTGCGGCGCAAAACGGCCAGCACGATAGCCAAGAGCCGACTCATACGGATACGCCCCGCACGCCCAGGCCCGAGCGGCCAGGCTTGCATCTATTCAGAGCAGCACCACGTCGTACTGTTCCTGGGAATACATGGTCTCCACCTGGAATTTGATCGAGCGGCCGATGAAGCTCTCGAGGTCAGCGACGTTGCCCGACTCCTCGTCCAGCAGCCGGTCAATGACCTTCTGATTCGCCAGTACCCTATAGCCTTCAGGCTGGTACGCACGCGCTTCACGGAGGATTTCCCGGAAGATCTCGTAACAGACGGTTTCCGGGGTTTTCAATTTGCCCCGTCCTTGGCAACACATACAGGGCTCGCACAACACCTGCTCGAGGCTTTCGCGGGTGCGTTTGCGGGTCATCTGCACCAGGCCCAACTCAGTGATGCCGATGATGTTGGTTTTGGCGTGATCGCGTTCAAGCTGCTTTTCCAGCGTACGCAATACCTGGCGCCGGTGTTCTTCATCTTCCATGTCGATGAAATCGATGATGATGATGCCGCCGATGTTGCGCAGTCGCAGCTGGCGTGCAATCGCGGTGGCCGACTCGAGGTTGGTCTTGAAAATGGTTTCTTCGAGGGTGCGATGACCGACGAAGGCACCGGTGTTGACGTCGATGGTGGTCATCGCTTCGGCCGGATCAATGATCAGATAACCGCCAGACTTGAGCATAACCTTGCGCTCGAGCGCTTTCTGGATCTCGTCCTCGACGCTGTACAGGTCGAAGATCGGCCGCTCACCGGGGTAATGCTCAAGATGCTCGCCGAGCTCGGGCATCAGCTCACCGACGAACTGGCTGACTTTTTGAAAGTTTTCCCGCGAGTCGATGCGAATCTTCTCGATACGCGGATTGACCAGGTCACGCAGCGTGCGCATGGCCAGAGACAAGTCCTCGTAGATGACCGAGGGCGCGCCGGCCGTTTTCATTTGCCCGTCGATTTGCTCCCATAAGCGGCGCAGGTAGCGGATGTCCATCAGAATCTCATCGCTGCCGGCGCCCTCCGCTGCGGTGCGCAGAATGAAGCCACCGGTTTCCTTGATGCCTTCGGCCGCAACGCACTCAGCAACCACTTGCTTGAGACGTTCGCGCTCGCCTTCATCCTCGATACGCAGAGAAATCCCGACATGGCTGGTTTTGGGCATGTACACGAGGTAGCGCGAAGGTATCGATAACTGAGTCGTCAGCCGCGCGCCCTTGGTGCCGATCGGGTCCTTGGTCACCTGCACGATCAGAGCCTGCCCATCATGGACCAAGGCGCTGATCGGTTCGACAGCATTGCCTTCACGGCTGGAGATCTCCGAGGCATGGATGAAAGCCGCTCGTTCCAGCCCGATGTCGACGAAAGCTGCCTGCATGCCGGGCAGGACCCGCACCACCTTGCCTTTGTAGATGTTGCCGACGATGCCCCGACGCTGGGTGCGCTCAACGTGCACTTCCTGCAGGACACCGTTTTCCACCACCGCCACCCGCGACTCCATGGGGGTGATGTTCATCAGGATTTCTTCGCTCATTATTGTTCTCGGCCGATGGCGGTGGGTATAGCAGCCGAAGCTGACGAGTTGGCTCGATTCTAACGGCATAAGCCGCCAAGCCCCAGGCTCTATACCGAGCTTTTACACCAGTAACGGAGCCCATACGCGTCGAGCAGCTGGGCCGTTTCACACAACGGCAGCCCAACCACTGCCGAATAGCTGCCTTCCAGCGCGCTTACGAAGACCGCACCCCAGCCCTGAATCGCGTAACTGCCAGCCTTGTCCTGCGGCTCGCCGCTGGCCCAGTAGGCTTCGGCTTCGTCGACACTGATCGGACGGAAGCGCACCCGACTGGTAACCAGACGCACCTCGCAACCCGACCGGTTAGCCAATGCAACGGACGTCATCACCTCGTGCTCACGCCCAGAGAGGGCGCGCAGCATTGCCAGCGCATCCGCTCTATCGGCTGGCTTGCCCAGAATTTGCTGATCCAGCACAACCGTCGTGTCTGCGCCCATCACGCAAGCCGACTCATCGCTGACGAGCGACAGGCCAGCCAAGGCCTTCTCCCGCGCCAGGCGCTTGACATAGACGTCAGGCCCTTCCGCCGCGCCGGGCGTTTCGTCGATAGCAACGGAAAGAAGGGAGAATGGAACGCCGATCTGAGTCAGCAATTCACGGCGTCGTGGCGACGCGGAGGCAAGAAACAAAATGGGCATGCCGGCTCCTTGGTGGACGAGCGCAGCAGATTCACACATCCGAACAACGATCGAAAGCCGTCTGGAGGCTCAATAGACGTTGAAGCGCCGCCGCGCCCATTCCAGCCCGACAAACACCCACGGCCAAAAGAGTGCACTGACCGGCACGGGGACCAGAAACAACAGTGTCGGTGGACGGTTGCCGGTCAGTGTATTGAGCCACAACTGCACCAGTTGCCCGATCCCTAGAATCACCAGCAGCACCAGGCTTTGCTGAAGCAACGGGAACATACGCAGGCGCTGTTGCAGGCTCAGCACCAGAAAGGTAATCAGCAGCAGTGGTAAGCCGTTCTGCCCAAGCAAAGTGCCCGACAACACATCCAGCATCAGCCCAAAGAAGAAGGCCGCTGCCATCCCTCCACGATGCGGCAGGGCAATTGCCCAGTAGGCGATGAACATGCCGAGCCAGAGCGGACGCGCCAGGCCGAAACTCTGGGGCATAGGGGCCACGCTGAGCAGTAGCGCCAGCAACAGCGACAGCCAGATAACCCAGCCATTGTTTGAACGACCATGGATCATGGTCGCTCCTCCGGTTCCGGGGATGGCAATGGCGATGGCGTATCGGACGCTGTTGGTGCAGCGGGCGCGGTGGGCGCCGGCTGCTCCGAAACCGCACTGTCGCCAACCGTTGCCTCTTCCGCCTTGCGGTCGGCGGACTCCTGGGCCTGGGCCGCAGCAGTCGCTCGCTCTTCAGGCGTCCTTGAATCGCTGAAGACCAGCAACAGGTAACGGCTGCGATTGAGCATGGCGGTTGGAATGGCACGAACGATCAGGAAGGGCTGACCGGAGCCGCGAACCACCTCCGTGACCTGGGCGACCGGATAGCCACTGGGAAAGCGCTGCCCTAAACCGGAACTGACCAAAAGATCGCCTTCTTTGATGTCCGCCGTCTCGGCGACATGACGTAACTCGAGATAATCCGGGCTCCCGGTGCCCACTGCAATGGCGCGCAACCCATTGCGATTGACCTGCACCGGAATGCTATGCGTCACGTCTGTCAACAGCAGCACGCGTGCCGCGTAGGGCATGACCTCGACGACCTGACCCATCAGCCCGCTGGCGTCGAGCACTGGCTGACCGAGAAACACGCCGTCGCGCTCACCCTTGTCAATCAGGATGCGATGGGTGAAAGGGTTCGGGTCCAGCCCGATCAGCTCGCTGACGATCACCTTGTCGTCAACCAGCGCGGCAGAGTTGAGCAATTCGCGCAGGCGCACGTTCTGCTCCGTCAGCATCGCCAGCTTTTGCAGGCGCCGCTGCATGAGCAATGCTTCGGCCTTCAATTTTTCGTTTTCGGCCACCAGGCTGGTGCTGCTGCTGATCTGTTCGGTCGCCCGCTGCCAGGTGCGAACCGGTAAATCGGCCAGCCAGTAAAAGGGGGTGAGCACCAGCCCCATCTGGCTACGTAATGGCTTCAGCGTCTCGAAACGCGCATCCACCACCATCAGCACAACACAGAGCACGGAGAGCACCAGCAGGCGCACTCCGAGCAAGGGTCCTTTAGCGAAAAGCGGTTTGATGGGCGGGTCCTCGCAGCTGCAGGCTTCACACTAAACGCGAAAAGCCGAGAGCAGGGCAGGCCCTGTCATCGGCTTGTAATTAGAGCCTGTTAGCTCACTCCGTGGATAGCAAATCCATGGCGTGACGGTCCATCATTTCCAATGCACGACCGCCGCCGCGCGCGACGCAGGTCAGCGGCTCTTCAGCGACGATGACCGGCAAGCCGGTTTCCTGCGCCAGCAGCTTGTCCAGGTCACGCAGCAGGGCACCGCCACCCGTCAGGACCAGCCCGCGCTCGGCGATATCGGAAGCGAGTTCCGGTGGAGACTGCTCCAACGCACTCTTGACCGCCTGGACGATGGTAGCCAAGGATTCTTGCAGCGCCTCGAGCACTTCATTGGAATTGAGGGTAAAGCTGCGCGGTACGCCTTCGGCCAGATTGCGGCCACGTACGTCGACTTCACGGATATCGCTGCTTGGGAATGCGGTACCGATTTCCTGCTTGATGCGCTCGGCAGTGGACTCGCCGATCAGGCTGCCGTAGTTACGGCGTACGTAGGTCACGATGGATTCGTCGAAACGGTCACCACCGACGCGAACGGATTCAGCGTAGACCACGCCATTCAGCGAAATCAGGGCGATTTCGGTGGTGCCGCCACCGATATCCACGACCATGGAGCCGCGCGCTTCGTCTACTGGCAGGCCGGCACCGATAGCGGCGGCCATGGGCTCTTCGATCAGGAAGACTTCACGAGCGCCAGCACCCAGCGCAGATTCACGGATTGCACGGCGCTCAACCTGCGTCGATTTGCAGGGAACGCAGATCAGTACGCGAGGGCTGGGCTGGAGAAAGCTGTTTTCGTGAACCTTGTTGATGAAGTACTGCAGCATCTTTTCGCAGACGCTGAAATCGGCGATCACACCGTCTTTCATCGGGCGGATGGCGTTGATGTTGCCCGGCGTGCGGCCAAGCATGCGCTTGGCATCGGTACCTACAGCAACAACGCTTTTTTGGTTGCCATGGGTACGGATGGCGACGACCGACGGCTCGTTCAGGACGATGCCGCGATCACGCACATAAATAAGGGTATTGGCAGTGCCCAGGTCGATCGACAAATCGCTGGAAAACATGCCACGCAGTTTCTTGAACATGGAGAAAGGGCCCTGGGGCAAACGCGTGGGGAAAAAAGTGCCGCAAACTCTAACAATGGTGGGAAGTTAGGGCAAGGCGCGTGTCCGCGCTCATCTGATCAGACGTGAGCCACTGCGCGAAAAACGGACAGCGCCATCAGTTCATCGCAGGGGCCGCAAGCCGCAGCCATGCTACCGACAAGCGCCTCAGGCATGTAAGATTGACGGCTTTTCCGGGCTCGAATGCCCGCCGCCGCGGTTCGACACCGTTGCCCTTGTGTTGGCCTTTGCCGACGGAAGGCATACCCGATTCGCTTCCTGTTGGAGATTCCCGATGGCGCTTGAACGCTCCGAGGTGGAAAAGATCGCTCATCTGGCCCGCCTGGGCCTGAACGAAGACGACCTTCCCCGCACCACCGAGACCCTGAACAACATCCTCGGCCTGATCGACCGCATGCAGGCCGTCGACACCAGCGGCATCGAACCCCTGGCGCATCCGCTGGAGACCTACCAGCGGCTGCGCCCCGACGCCGTCACCGAAAGCAATCAGCGCGACGCCTATCAGGCCATCGCCCCGGCCGTGGAAGACGGCCTGTATCTGGTTCCGCGGGTGATCGAGTAATGAAGGACGCCGACATGCATCAGTTGACCCTCGCCGAGATCGCCCGCGCGCTTGGCGACAAGCAGTTCTCCGCCGAGGAGCTGACCCGTTCGCTGCTGGCGCGCATCCAGCAGCTCGACCCACAGCTGAACAGCTTTATTACTGTCACCGAAGAGCAGGCCATCACCCAGGCCAAAGCCGCTGACGTGCGCCGCGCCAACGGCGAGAGCGGCGCCCTGCTGGGTGCACCGATCGGTCACAAGGACCTGTTCTGCACCCAGGGCATCCGCACCAGTTGCGGCTCGAAGATACTCGACAGCTTTCAATCGCCCTACAACGCCACTGTGGTCGAGCGGCTGGCCGCCGCTGGCGCCGTGTCGCTGGGCAAGCTGAACATGGACGAGTTCGCCATGGGCTCGGCTAACGAGTCGAGCTACTACGGCCCGGTAAAGAACCCTTGGGACCTGAGCCGTGTGCCCGGTGGTTCGTCCGGTGGTTCCGCCGCGGCGGTTGCGGCGCGACTGCTACCCGCGGCCACAGGCAGCGACACGGGCGGTTCGATCCGCCAGCCTGCAGCGCTGACCAACCTCACCGGCCTCAAGCCCACCTACGGCCGCGTATCGCGTTGGGGCATGATCGCTTACGCCTCCAGCCTCGATCAGGGCGGCCCGCTGGCCCGCACGGCTGAAGACTGCGCGTTGATGCTCGGCGCCATGGCCGGCTTCGATACAAAGGACTCGACCAGCGTGGACCAGCCGCTGGACGACTACCTCGCCGCGCTGCGCAAGCCGCTGACCGGTCTGCGCATCGGCCTGCCGAAGGAGTACTTCGGCGAGGGCCTGGATGCCAAGATCGCCGACGCGGTGATGGCGGCAGTCGAGGTGCTGAAGAAGCTTGGCGCCACGGTGAAGGAGATCAGCCTGCCGAACATGCAGCACGCGATCCCCTCCTACTACGTGATCGCTCCGGCCGAGGCCAGCTCCAACCTGTCGCGTTTCGACGGCGTACGCTTCGGCTACCGCTGCGAGAACCCGGTGGATCTGACCGATCTCTACAAGCGTTCCCGCGCCGAAGGCTTCGGTGACGAAGTGCGCCGCCGCATCATGGTCGGCACCTATGCGCTGTCAGCGGGCTATTACGACGCCTACTACTTGAAGGCACAGAAGATCCGCCGCCTGATCAAGAACGACTTCGTCAGCGCCTTCGATGAGGTGGATGTGATCCTCGGTCCGACCACACCGAATCTGGCATGGAAGCTTGGCGAGAAGAACAACGACCCGGTCTCGGCCTACCTCGAAGACATCTACACCATCACCGCCAACCTTGCGGGCATCCCTGGCCTCTCCATGCCGGCGGGCTTCATCGACGGTCTGCCGGTGGGCGTGCAGTTGCTGGCCCCATATTTCCAGGAAAGGCGCCTGCTCAACGTTGCTCACCAGTACCAGCAGGCTACCGAGTGGCATAAACAAGCACCGAGCGGATTCTGAGGACGAACACATGCAATGGGAAACCGTGATCGGGCTGGAAATCCACGCACAGCTCGCGACTCAATCGAAGATCTTTTCCGGTAGCGCCACCACCTTTGGTGCCGAGCCCAACACCCAGGCCAGCCTGATTGACCTGGGTATGCCAGGCACCCTCCCGGTACTCAACGCCGAAGCGGTGCGCATGGCCTGCAAGTTCGGCTTGGCGATTGACGCCGAGATCGCCGACAAAAACGTTTTTGCGCGCAAGAACTACTTCTACCCGGATCTTCCCAAGGGCTACCAGACCAGCCAGATGGACCATCCCATCGTCGGCAAGGGTTATCTGGACATCACCTTGGAAGATGGCACCACCCGCCGTATCGGCATCACCCGTGCCCACCTGGAAGAGGACGCCGGCAAGAGCCTGCACGAAGACTTCCAGGGCATGAGCGGCATCGACCTGAACCGTGCTGGCACGCCTCTGCTGGAGATCGTCTCCGAGCCGGAAATGCGCAGCGCCAAGGAAGCCGTAGCCTACGCCAAGGCCATCCACGCCCTGGTGCGCTACCTCGGCATCTGCGACGGCAACATGGCCGAAGGCTCGCTGCGCTGCGACTGCAACGTCTCGGTACGACCCAAGGGCCAGGCCGAGTTTGGCACCCGCCGCGAGATCAAGAACGTCAACTCCTTCAAGTTCATCGAGCGCGCCATCAACACCGAGATCGCCTGGCAGATCGAAGAGTTGGAGTCCGGCCGCAAGATCGTCCAGGAAACCGTGCTGTACGACGTGGCAGCCAACGAGACGCGCTCCATGCGCAGCAAGGAAGAAGCCAACGACTACCGCTACTTCCCCTGCCCGGACCTGCTGCCGGTCGTGATCGAGCAGAGCTTTCTCGATGAAATTCGCGCCAGCCTGCCCGAACTGCCGGTGCAGAAGCGCGAGCGTTTCGAGCGCGAGTTCGGCCTGTCCACTTACGACGCCGACGTGCTGGCGGCCAGCCGCGAGATGGCCGACTACTTCGAAGCGGTGCAGAAGACCTGTGGTGACGCCAAGCTGTCAGCCAACTGGGTCATGGGCGAGCTGTCCAGCCTGCTGAACAAGGAAGGGCTGGACATCGAGCAGTCTCCGGTATCGGCCGAGCAACTGGGTGGCATGATCCAGCGCATCAAGGACAGCACCATCAGCGGCAAGATCGCCAAGATGGTCTTCGAAGCGATGGCCGCCGGCGAAGGCTCGGCTGACGAAATCATCGAGAAGAAGGGCCTCAAACAGGTCACCGATTCCGGTGCTATCGAAAAGATGTTGGACGAGGTGCTAGCCGCCAACGCCGAGCAGGTCGAGCAGTACCGCGCCAGCGACGAAGCCAAGCGCGGCAAGATGTTCGGCTTCTTCGTCGGCCAGGCCATGAAAGCCTCAAAGGGCAAGGCCAACCCCGCTCAGGTCAACCAGTTGCTCAAGAGCAAACTGGAAGGCTGACCGACACGGGCCCGACAGGGCCCGTTTCTTGTTGAACCCCACCTTGGCCACTGCAACCTCATTGTCGAGTGAACGGTGGCGCAGGTCGACGATCCAAAGCTGACAAGACCGAACCAGTAACTGCAGCCTGATCCGTTCAGGAAGGATTGCTTATGCAAACCCGAATACTGACCGCCCCGATCCTGCTTGCCTTTGCCGCCGGCTGTACCGAGTCGCCAGAGGCAGACGCCACCGAAAGCACCGTCACCCAGAAGGGCAAGGCTTCGTATTACGCCCGCAGCTTCCAAGGGAAAGAAACGGCCAGCGGAGAAACGTTCAACCAGAACGAATTGGTGGCCGCACACAAAACGCTGCCCTTCGACACGCGCGTGCAAGTCACGAACCTGGAAAACGGCAAGCAAGTCACCGTACGCATCAATGACCGCGGACCTTTCAAGCCAGGCCGAATCATCGATCTGTCACGAGTGGCGGCGAACCGAATCGATCTGCTCGACGAGGGCATCGCCCCGGTGAAGATCGAAACGCTGGACTGATTGCCGGATTGCCTTCAAAGGAATGCTGATGAGTTTGATGACCTTCGCCTACCTGATCGGCGGCCTTGTGCAGCTGGTTGTTGGCGCCGAAGCGCTGGTACGTGGCGCCTCCAAACTGGCTGCACGCTTCGGCGTTTCGCCACTGATCATCGGCTTGACCGTGGTTGCGTTCGGCACCAGCGCACCGGAAACGGCGGTGAGCATCCAAGCCTCTTTGAATGGCAACGGGGATATCGCCGTCGGCAATGTGATCGGCAGCAACATCGCCAACATCCTGCTCATTCTCGGCCTGTCGGCCCTGATAGCGCCGTTGGTGGTGTCTCGCCAATTGGTGCGCCTCGACGTACCGGTAATGATCGGTGCAGGTCTGCTGACATTCGCGCTGGCGTGGAATGGCCGCATCAGCCAGATAGACGGCCTGATCCTGCTCGCGCTGCTGCTGGTCTATACGGGCTTTCTCGTGGTCGCAAGCAAGCGAGAAGCGCGCCTGCCGTCCGATGAGTTCCGCGATGAATACGGCGCAGACCGTAGCGCCAAGCCGCTCGGATGGATTCTCCAATTGACGTTGGTGCTGCTCGGCCTCGGTTTGCTGATTCTGGGCTCCAACCTGCTCATCGAGGGCGCGGTGGCCCTGGCTCGGACGCTGGGATTGTCGGAGCTGGTCATTGGCCTGACCGTAATCGCCGTTGGAACATCCATGCCCGAACTCGCCACCTCGCTGCTGGCTGTCTACCGCGGTGAGCGGGACATCGCAGTGGGCAATATCGTCGGCAGTTGCATCTTCAACCTGTTGCTGGTGCTGGGCGCCGGAGCCGCGATTTCGCCCGAAGGCCTTTCCATTTCGCCAAATGCCTTGGCGTTCGACCTGCCCGTGATGCTTGCCGTGTTCGCAGCCTGCCTGCCGATCTTCTTTTCCGGGTACCGCATCAATCGATGGGAAGGCACCATGTTCTTTGGTTATTACGTCGCCTATACCCTCTACCTGATCATGTTTTCCACTGGGCTACCGGCGATCAATCTGCTGCGCCATGCAATGACTTGGTACGTATTGCCCTTGACCGCCATCACGCTTTTGGTGATCTTCCTGCGCGCCTGGAAACGCCAGCGCTGAGCATTATCCCTCCCCCTTCTGGAGCCTTATTTTCGTGTCCGCAATGACCTTTGTTTATCTGATAGCCGGTCTGGTACTTCTCGTAGCCGGGGCCGAGGTGTTGGTGCGGGGCGCTGCCAAACTGGCCGCTCAGTTCGGTATCCCACCGCTGATCATCGGTCTCACCGTGGTCGCCTTTGGCACCAGCGCACCGGAAACCGCAGTTAGCGTGCAGGCTGCGCTCAACGGCAGCGGCGACATCGCCATTGGCAACGTACTCGGCAGCAACATCGCCAACGTTCTGTTGATTCTCGGCGTGACGTCGCTGGTCGCACCGCTGATCGTCTCTCGCCAGCTGATTCGACTCGACGTGCCCATCATGATTGGTGCCAGCCTGGTCACCTACGCCCTGGCGTGGGATGGCTCGCTCAGTCGCCTTGACGGTGCATTGCTGTTTTCAGCGGTGATCGCCTACACGCTGTTTCTGATCATTAGCAGCCGTCGTGCCACTGCTGCGGCCACAGCCGACGACGAGTTCGCCAAGGAGTTCGGTCTCGACGAAACACCCAAGCGTTATGCCTCTCTGATTAACGCCGGCCTGGTGGTTGCCGGCCTGGTTCTGCTGGTGACCGGCTCGAATTTTCTGGTGGAAGGTGCCGTATCCCTGGCTCGCGCGCTGGGCCTATCGGAACTGGTTATCGGCCTGACGGTCATCGCCGTCGGCACGTCGCTCCCCGAGCTGGCCACTTCCATCCTCGCTGCCATACGCGGCGAACGGGATATCGCGGTCGGCAACATCGTCGGCAGCAATATCTTCAACCTACTGTGCGTGCTGGGGCTGGCCTCGCTGGTATCACCGGACGCGATCAGCGTGGCCGCCAACGCATTGGCATTCGACTTCCCGGTCATGATTGCCGTTGCCCTGGCCTGTCTGCCGATCTTCTTCAGCGGTTACACCATCAAACGTTGGGAAGGTCTGCTCTTCCTCGCCTACTACGTGGCCTATACGGTCTATCTAGTGCTGGTCAGCACCGGCCGCCCGTTGGCCGAAGTGTTCGGTGACGCCATGATCGGCTATGTGCTGCCACTGACTGCGGTGACCCTGGTGGTGATTGCCGGACGGGCCTGGAAGGCCCAGCGCGCCTGATGGTCACGCCGGCTGGTTAGATCCAGCCGGCCCAGCCCAGGAGGAACAACCCGACATTGATCGTCAACGCCGCGCCGAGCGTGGTGATGACGATGATGGTAGCGGCCAGCTGATGGTTGGAATTAACCGCCCGCGCCATAACGAAGCTGGACGATGCCGTCGGGCAGCCGAAGTAGAGAAACAGGATCCCCAGTTCGGCGCCGCGAAAGCCGCATAGCCAAGCGCCTAGCGTCGCCAACGCCGGAAACCAGACCATCTTCATCAGGCTCGAGCTCATCGCAACGCTGCTGCTTTCACGCAACACTGAAATCGACAGCGTGCCGCCGATGCAGATCAGAGCCAGCGGCAACGTCAGCTGGGCGAAATACTGACCTGATGTCATCAGCCAGTCGGGCAGCGCGATTTGCCAGTAGGCGAAAGGGATCGCCGCAGTCACCCCGATAATCAGCGGGTTGCGCAAGATGCTGCGAATGATCGCCCCGGCATCGGCCTGGCCATCCGGGCTATAGATGGCCAGCACCACCGCGGACAGGCTGTTGTACAAGAGGATTACCAAACCAGCAAGCACACCGCCTAGTGACAGCCCGTAGTCGCCGTAGAGGCTGGTCGCCAACGCCAGTCCCACCACTCCGTTATTGCCGCGGAAGGCGCCTTGTACATAGACGCCGCGGTCGGCGACCGGGCAGCGCCAAAGCGCCCAGGCCCACGCCAGCAGAAATCCCCCCACCGTAGCGGCAACGTAATAGATGAGCAGTGTTGGCTGAAGCGCGGCGCTCAGATCCGCTTTGATGACCGAAAGGAACAGCAGGGTTGGCATCGTGGCCTTGAACACCAGCGTCGATGCGGTGTGAATGAACGCGCCATCGATCAAGCGCAGACGCATCAATGCGACGCCGATGAACAGCATCACGAATACCGGAGCGGTGACGCTCAGGGTCTGCATAACCATGGGCAGCATGGAGAGGCTCGAAAAGTAGAGTCAGGACGGGACGATACGGGAATGAACATGCCGGATCGAGCCATGGCCAGCTGCCGATCCGGCATTGAACGAGCGCTGCGCCAAGGGAGAAACCATTGGCGCTGGCGTGTATGGCGATCAGCGGCGCACGGGGCGCTTCTGCAGTTTGCGCTGCAGGGTGCGACGGTGCATCCCTAGCGCGCGAGCGGTAGCGGAAATATTGCCGTCGTGCTCGGCAAGCACTCGCTGGATGTGCTCCCACTGCAGGCGATCCACCGACATGGGGTTTTCCGGCACCAGCGTATCCAGATCGGCATGTTTGGAGAGCAATGCCGCCAGCACGTCGTCTGCGTCGGCGGGCTTGCACAGGTAGTTGCAAGCCCCGCGCTTGATCGCTTCCACGGCGGTGGCGATGCTCGAATATCCGGTCAGGATCAGCACCTTCATTTCCGGGTCCAGCTCGAGAAGCTTAGGGAGCAGCACCAGCCCGGAGTCTCCCTCCATTTTCAGGTCAAGCACCGCGTAATCAGGTAGCTCTTGCTTGGCCATCTCCAGGCCTTCTTCCGCCGACCCGGCAATGCTGACGTGCAGACCGCGGCGGCTCATGGCGCGTGCCATGACGCGAGTAAAGGTCGGGTCGTCGTCTACCAGCAGCAGATGGGGCTGTTCTTCGCCTTCGTGCTGCAACTCTTCGGTCATGTTTGCATTCCTCGCGTAATGATCGCGTCTGGTCAGGCCCGAACCGAGCCATGCGGCAGACGCAGCTCGGTCAGGGTGCCACCCTCTTCGTGATTGTAAAGCTTCACAGTGCCACCGGCGCGCGTAACGCTCGCCTGACTCAGGAACAGGCCAAGACCAAACCCCTTGCCCTTGGTTGTGATGAACGGCCTGCCGATCTGTTCGGCGATCGCCAGCGGTACACCCGCGCCGTGGTCGCGGATGGTCAATCTGATCCACTGTGCGTCCCAATCCAGACGAATGTCCAGGTTGTCCGGGCTGGCATCGGTGGCGTTGTTCAACAGGTTGAGCAGCGATTGCCCCAGATCCGCCGGGGGCATCAGGCGCGGCGGAGTGCCTTTGCCCAGACACTGGAAACGATAGGTGGCTTCCGGATGCATCAGATGCCAGCGCTGCAACACCGACTCGACCCATTCACGTACGGTCTGTTCGACGATGGCCTGGCGACGATCGGCTTCAGCCGCACGGACCAGCTGGCGCAGGCTGTCCTTGCACAACTGAACCTGCGATTGCAGCAATGCCAAGTCCTCGCTGAGCTCCGCAGGCTCCTTGTAATCCTGACGCAACTCCTTGAGCAGCACACTCATGGTCGCCAATGGCGTGCCCAGTTCATGAGCGGCTCCCGCGGCCTGTGTCGCCACGGCCAACAGCTGCTGGTCACGCATGCTTTCTTCACGACGCTGAGCTTGAAGCTGCTCCTGACGGCGCAGTTGTTCGGCCATGCGCGCCACGAAAAAAGTGATCAGTGCCGCCGCCAGCGCGAAACTCAGCCACATGCCATAGACCAGCAACGTGGTGCGATCGACCGGTGGCACGATGACCGGGTCGTACCACACCAGCATCAAGGTGTATCCAGCCAGCGCGAGCCCGGACAACGCCACCGAATACAGCCACGGCAGCGTTGCCGCCGCAATGGTAAGCGGCACCAGGTAGTAAGAAACGAACGGATTGGTCGAGCCGCCCGAGTAATACAGCAGGGCGCTGTGGATCAAAAGATCCGTCGCCAGGTGCCCGGCATATTCAAGCTCCGTCACCGGCCAAGGTCCGCGCAGCCGCAACGCCGTACCCAGGCAGATCAGCGCTGAAACACCAAGCGTGACCCCCAGATGAAACCACGGCAGACCGAACAGCTGGGTGGCGTAGGCGAGCCCTACCGCACCGGCCTGGGCAGCCAGCACGAGGACGCGGATCAGGGTAAGCAGACGGAGATTCTGGCGGCTGGCAGACAGCAGGTGAACGGATGCGTACATGGGGTCTCCAAAGGAGCGACGAGTATAACCAAGCCGCCCGAAACACAGCCTGTCTGCGGCAACGCGCCGCACGGAAAAACTGCGCACTGGCGAGCAAAGGGCTAAAGTCTTTGCGCCGCACCGTTGGTGCCCTCGAATTCAGGAGTTTCCATGTTCGTTTCCGTTCCGCGCAGCATTGCGCTGTTGGCCTGCATAGCCTGCCTTCCCGCTGTAGCCGACGAGCAACATTACAATCAGATTTCCCTGCGCGCCGAGGCCAGCAGCGAGGTCGCCCAGGACCGCATGCATGTAACGCTGTTCACCGAGTCGCAGCACGAGGACCCGGCGCAGCTGGCAGCGCAAACGACTAGGACGATGAACAAGGCACTGCAGCGCGCCCGGCAGGCGAAAGAAGTCGAAGTCAGTCAGGGCAGCCGTAGCAGTTACCCCGTCTATGAGGAAAAGGGTCAGCAGATCACCGCTTGGCGTGAACGCGCCGAACTGCGCCTGGAAAGTGGAGACTTCGCCGCCCTCTCCAAGCTCACCGGAGAGCTGATGCAAGACCTGAAGATGGGCAGCATGTATTTCAGCGTGTCTGACTCGATCCGACAACAGAACGAAGACGCCTTGCTCAATGATGCGGTAACTGCCTTTCGCGCCCGCGCGCAGCTGGCGACCGAGGCGCTGGGCGGCAGCGACTATAAGATCGTCAGCCTCAACCTCAATAGCAGCGGCAATTTTCAGCCCGAGATGATGCGCAGCGTGTCTATGAAGAGCATGGACGCTATGCCTACGCCGGATGTAGAAGCCGGCACCCGGCAGATCAGTATCAATGCCGATGGTGTGATCGAAGTGCAGATGCCCTGAAGCCATGCCACGCGGCCCACAATGGGCCGCGTCTTTAACCAGACATTACGGCTCGCAACAAGCGTCGGGGATGGTCACCAGACCACGTTGATAAAACGGTAGAACCAGCCTGATACCAGACACAAAAACGCCGCGAACTTCGCGGCGTTTTACATGGCGATGACGCTTAGATGTAGTAAGCCTTGAGCGGCGGGAAGCCATTGAATTCCACGGCGCTGTAGCTGGTGGTGTAAGCACCGGTGGACAGCCAGTACATGCGATCCCCGATGGCCAGGTTCAGCGGCAGGCCGTACTTGTAGTTCTCGTACATGATGTCGGCGCTGTCGCAAGTCGGGCCGGCGATGACCACTTCTTCCATCTCGCCCTTCTTCTCGGTCCAGATCGGAAACTTGATGGCTTCGCCCATGGTTTCGATCAGGCCGGAGAACATGCCGACGTCGGTGTAGACCCAGCGCTCAACGGCAGTACGCGACTTGCGCGCCACCAGCACGACTTCGCTTACCAGGATGCCTGCGTTGGCAATCAGCGAGCGACCCGGCTCAAGAATGATTTCCGGCAGCTCGTCGCCAAAGTCTTCCTTGAGGAAACGGATGATCTCTTCGGCGTAGGTTTCCAGGCTGTTGGTACGAGTGATGTAGTTGGCCGGGAAGCCGCCACCCATGTTGATCATCTTCAGCTCGATGCCGTCTTCTTCTTTCAGACGCTCGAAGATCACCTTGACCTTGGCAATCGCGGCGTCCCATACGGAGATGTCGCGCTGCTGCGAACCGACGTGGAAGGAAATGCCATAGGGTTCGAGCTTCAGCTGACGGGCCAGGATCAACAGATCCATCGCCATGTCGGTCTGGCAGCCGAACTTGCGCGACAAAGGCCAATCGGCGGTAGTCGAACCTTCAGTCAGGATGCGTACATAGACTTTCGAACCCGGTGCGGCCTTGGCGATGTTGCGCAGGTCGGCTTCCGAGTCGGTGGCGAACATGCGCACACCCTTTTCATAGAAGTAGCGAATGTCCTTGGCTTTCTTGATGGTGTTGCCGTAGCTGATGCGCTCCGGGCCGACACCGCGGGACATCACCTTGTCCAGCTCATAGATAGAAGCGATGTCGAAGCTCGAGCCCTTGTCGCGCAGCAGATCGATGATTTCGACCGCAGGGTTGGCCTTCACGGCGTAGTAGACCTTGGCGAAATCGAAACCGGCGCGCAGATCGTCGTACGCCTTGTCGATGGTTTCGGTATCGATGACCACGAACGGTGTTTCGTGCTGATCAGCGAAGGCCTTCATCTTCTGGAAGGTGGATCGGGAATAGTAATCTTCGATCTTGATCGACATGCATGGCTCCAAATCGGGAAACGTAAAGTCGGATTGGGGACTAGCTTCTGCGCGGCTTCACTGCGAAGCGGACAGACCTAACAAGAACGCCTGATCAGTTTCCCCACTTTGGTTCGCCTACTTCCCAAGGCATGTCGCCGAGTATCACGGCCAGGTCATCGCAACGGGGCGGCGACCTGGTGAATCCTGATCTCTCGTCGTCAGTACTTGAGCCGGATGGATCGTTGCCAGCATGGACGTTCGGGCGCGAACTTTAGAACCACAGCTGGTTGAGATCAATGAAAAATCCGCACTCAGTCCATATTTTGCCGCACGGGCGAACCTACCCTATTCAAACCGACCGACATGACGCGGGGATGTTCCTCGCACGAGACGCAAGGTAGCGCTCGACGGCGATGGGTTGAGCGCTCAGCCGACGCAGAGATGCCTGTCAGCATCTACATGCCGAGCGTCCATGCACCCTGCTTGCCCCGGCGAAACCTCGCCTGGCGATCTTGCTGTAATAGGCCTGCTCCGGCTGAGAAGTCGAAAGGGCGTATACACACCCTGCCCGACCGCTCCGCGCCGGCACTGATCCGCCAAGCCAGCCCGGTGGCTTTGCTTTATAATCGCCGGCTTTTTCCGACACGTTTTCATACCGGGACCGCCATGACCTCTCAGGCCGCCGAAGTCGCGAAGCGCCGCACCTTCGCCATCATTTCCCACCCCGACGCGGGCAAGACCACCATCACCGAGAAGCTGCTGCTGATGGGCAAGGCCATTGCCGTGGCCGGTACCGTGAAGTCGCGCAAATCCGACCGTCACGCGACCTCCGACTGGATGGAAATGGAAAAGCAGCGCGGCATCTCCATCACCACCTCGGTGATGCAGTTCCCCTACCGCGAGCACATGATCAACCTGCTCGACACCCCCGGCCACGAAGACTTCTCGGAAGACACCTACCGCACACTGACTGCTGTGGACTCGGCATTGATGGTCCTCGACGGCGGTAAAGGGGTTGAGCCGCGCACCATCGCGCTGATGGACGTCTGCCGGCTGCGCGACACACCCATCGTCAGCTTTATCAACAAGCTCGACCGCGACATCCGCGACCCCATCGAACTGCTCGACGAGATCGAAGCGGTCCTGAAGATCAAGGCAGCCCCGATCACCTGGCCGATCGGCTGCTACCGCGACTTCAAGGGCGTGTATCACCTGGCCGATGACTACATCATCGTCTACACCCCCGGCCACGGGCACGAGCGCACCGACGTCAAGATTATCGAGAAGCTGGATTCGGACGAAGCGCGCCAGCACATCGGCGACGAGTACGACCGTTTCGTCGAGCAGCTCGAGCTGGTCCAGGGTGCCTGCCACGAGTTCGACCAGGACGAATTCATCAAGGGCCAGCTGACCCCGGTGTTCTTCGGCACCGCGCTGGGCAACTTCGGCGTCGACCACGTGCTCGATGCGGTCGTCGACTGGGCCCCGCGCCCTCTTCCGCGCGCCGCCAACGAGCGCGTGGTCGAGCCGGTTGAAGAAAAATTCACCGGCTTCGTCTTCAAGATCCAGGCGAACATGGACCCCAAGCACCGCGACCGCATCGCCTTCATGCGCATCTGTTCGGGCAAGTACGAAAAAGGCATGAAGCTGCGCCACGCGCGCATCGGCAAGGACATCCGCATCGCCGACGCCCTGACCTTCTTCTCCAGCGAACGTGAACAGCTGGAAGAAGCCTGGGCCGGCGACATCATCGGTCTGCACAACCACGGCACCATCCAGATCGGCGACACCTTTACCGAAGGCGAGAACCTCGGCTTCACCGGCATCCCGCACTTCGCCCCGGAACTGTTCCGCCGCGTCCGCCTGAAGGACCCGCTGAAATCCAAGCAGCTGCGCCAGGGCCTGCAGGAGCTGGCCGAGGAAGGCGCCACCCAGGTGTTCTTCCCCGAGCGCAACAACGACATCATCCTCGGCGCCGTCGGCGTGCTGCAGTTCGACGTTGTCGCCAGCCGGCTGAAAGAGGAATACAAGGTCGAGTGCGCCTACGAGGCGATCAACGTCTGGTCGGCGCGCTGGATCGAGTGCGACAACGAGAAGAAGCTGAAGGAATTCAGCGACAAGGCCTACGAAAACCTCGCCCTCGACGGCGGCGGTCATCTGACCTACCTGGCACCAACGCGGGTCAACCTGAGCCTGATGGAAGAGCGCTGGCCGGATGTGAAGTTCAGGGCTACGCGGGAGCATCATTAAGCGCGACGGTTCTACCGGGGCGGAGTCCTGAGCGCTTCGGCAGATCCATGATCGCCAGCAAGCTGGCTCCTACGAAAAGCCAAGGCAAATGTATTTACCCTGTAGGAGCCAGCTCGCTGGCGATCCTCATGTGAAATCAGGGCGACGCGCGAGCATCATTAAGGGCGACGGTTCTGCCGGGGCGGAGTCCTGAGCGCTTCGGCAGAACCATGATCTGCCAGCAAGCTGGCTCCTACGAAAATCCAAGGAAAATGAATTTTCCCTGTAGGAGCCAGCTTGCTGGCGATCCGGCCCCGCTACGCTGGAAAGAATAAAAGTTCGTTAATCCACATGGAGGTGGATGTGCAGAGCCAGTACAACCACCGCGGCCATGCACTGCGTCGCGGCAGGCATTCCGAGCTGGGTCAGGTTTACTTGGTGACCGCAGTTACAGAGCGACGCAAAACCATCTTCACCGACCCGCTGCTAGCCCGAGTGCTGGTGAGCGAAATGCGCCACCTCCATAACGATCGCCACCTCGAATCTCTGGCCTGGGTCGTCATGCCGGATCATGTTCACTGGCTGATCGAACTGGGCTCAGCGCCGTTGCCAAAAGTGGTCCAGCGTTTCAAGTCCCGCAGCGCAGTAGCCATCAACCGCATTACAGGCGAAACAGGCACACGGATCTGGCAGCGGGGGTTTCACGATCGTGCGCTGCGCCAAGATGAATATCTGATCGACGCTGCGCGGTATGTCGTTGCCAATCCGTTGCGGGCGGGC
Source organism: Pseudomonas sp. NPDC047961 (assembly GCF_050272435.1). NCBI lineage: Bacteria > Pseudomonadati > Pseudomonadota > Gammaproteobacteria > Pseudomonadales > Pseudomonadaceae > Pseudomonas > Pseudomonas sp. NPDC047961. The sequence continues at coordinate 129,544 of NZ_JBNNMD010000002.1, forward strand.
CTGGTTGAGCGTATCGGCGACTATCCGTGGTGGGATGCGGTTTGGTTGTAAGGCTCAGCTCGGGGTGGTTGATCGCCAGCAAGCTGGCTCCTACGAAAAGCCCAGGCGTCGCGCCTCACTCTGTAGGAGCCAGCTTGCTGACGATCCCGACGTCTCGTACAAGCAAGCCGTCGGAAGCATCACGGTAATGTCGCGGCCCTTCTTACCTGCGCCCCAAATCAATCCCAATCACCAGCGGATCGTGGTCAGACGCCCGATAAGGCTCGGTGCTGTACAGCATCGATTGCTGGCGTGGCGTCTTGAACTCGAGGTTGTAGTCCAGCACCCGCGGTTCATCGGCGTTGATGTGCCATTCGGTTGCGCCGCGCACCTGCGGGGTCAGGCTTGCACTGGCCAGGCCGTGGTCGAGGTAGCCGGACTGGCCGGAGAAGACGTAGGAATACGCGTCGCCCCCACCGAAGGTGGCCAGCAGATCGGTGTAACCGGACGCCCTGATCACATTGATCGGATCCTCCTTCGCGTAGGCATTCAGGTCGCCGATGATCAGCCGGTCCGGATCGTAGGAGCGCGTAGGATCACGGCCCAGCCAGGCGACCAGCGCCTGGGCGGCACGAACGCGGGTCAGGTTGCAGTTGCCCTGGCCGTCACCCATGTCCTTGTCACCGAGGTCGTCGCAGCTGGAGCCCTTGGATTTGAGATGATTGACCGCCACCGTCAAACGCTCACCCGTACGGCGTTCACGGAAGGTCTGTGCGAGCACCGGGCGATTACGGGTGTCGTTGAAACGCGGGTCGACCGAGCCATCCAGCACCGCCGCGCCCTTGTGCGGGCTGACCATGTCTTGGCGGTAGATCAGGCCGACGGCAATTGCGTCGGTGCCAAGCCGTTCGCGTTTCGGATCGATGAACGCGTAGCGGTCCCCGCTCCGTGACGCCGCATTGAGGCCGGCCACCAGATCGACGATGGCGCTGTGCTCGCCATATCCGTCATTCTCGATTTCCATCAGCCCGATGATGTGGGCATCGGCACCCAGAATCGCCGCAATGATCTTGTCGCGCTGGCGGTTGAACTCTTCACGGGTATCCGCGCCCCGCGAGGTGGGGAAACCTGCGCCACGACCGTCGCCGTTGAAGTAGTTGAGGACGTTGAAACTCGCTACACGCAAGCGACCCTCGATGGGCTTTGGCGCGCCCGGCCTGGGGTTTGCCGCAACGAAGCTCGGAGCTTGGGTCGGCTGGACGCGATAGCTTCCGGCCAGGTAATGCAGCACACCCTGCACGTCAGTGACTTCATAGCCCACACGCAGCGTGCGGTAGGCGTCGAGTTCCGGTGAGGGGTAGCGGATCGGGTCGGGATTCTGACCGCTGCGGCCGTCATCCAACACGATCCGGTTGAGGTCGTTCTGTGCCTGTAGCTGTCGGGCCGGCTCGCCGGGCGAGACCTTGTTGGTGGGTATCCACAGCCGACCGCCGGACGACAGCACCAGCTCGCCGTAACGTCCCAGGTTGTAGACCTCGCTGACCGTAAGCGGCTGGGCGAAGCGGACCTGCATGCCCTCGTAACGCTCAAGTGCATCAGGCGCCGACAGCGGCAAGCTGATCTGCACCATGCTTGGCAGGGGCTGCGCGCGGGCCAGAACACTGACCTGAGGCGCGGTCAGCTCGGTGAGGCCGTTGTATTCAGCGACCATCGCGCGTACCTGAACGCGATCGCCCACCTTTACATCGACACCGTTGCCGGTGCCGTAGACGAACAGACCTTCGGAGGTTCGAGGATCGTCATCGATCTCGTTATCCGAAGCCTGGATGAAGAATCCACCCAGCTCGTTCTCACCCTGGAAGTCGGCGACCACGACGCCTTCCACTGTGACGCGCTGGTTGATCAGCGGACTGAGGTCGCCAGCGCCTTGCACTTCGGCAATGGAACGCCGGCCTGCGTCGTCTCCACCCGGTTCACCTTCGCCGTACTGGCCAAGCTGGGCGAAGGTGTTGGCCGCATAGCCCTGCCATTCGCTGGCCGGATCGAAGGCATCACTGGGGTCCTGATCGCCGACCCGGACCGACGTCTTGCGGGTCAGCGTGCGATCAGCCGTCTGCGTCTGCCCGGAGCCCCACTTGCTGCCCGGATCGACGCCGAGCTGGCCGAAGCTGTCGAGAATCTCACCGGACGGCCCGCGCAGCACAATCGCATCGTCGCCGTTGTACCAACTGCCGCTACCGCGCTGGTTCGCCGTGGCCTGCAACTCAGGGACGCCGCTCTCGTGCGCCAAGACATGCACGCCACCCGGCGCCACCTCGCCCGCCAGGCTGATGCTCCGGCCGCTGCTGGTCGAGCCATTGAAGTAGAAGTCGACTCGATAGCCGTCGAGGGTAATCGACGTCTCGCCAGCGTTGTAGAACTCCAGCGCTTTGTTATTGCCGCTGCCCTCTACGTACTCGGAAATCAGCAGCTCGGCGGATGCCATGGAGTGCACGCCCATTGCGGCGATTGCCAGCAGGGCGGCGGTGAGCGGGTGCGGCTTGAAGCGGTCGTTGCGGCGCATGGATGTCGCTCCCTGGTATCAGGCGTGTTGGGGTTCGAGGGTTTTGGAAAAGACAGAGGCACCGTCGATATCGCGAAGGGTGACGCTCAGGGCGCCGCTGCGTGAATCGATTTCCACTTCACCGAAGAACTGAAAACCGGCGTAGGGCGATGCGTTGGCATAAGCGGGTGCTTTCTGGAACACCAGCTCGGGGCCAAAGGTGGCATCCAGCGGATTGGGGCCGAAACTTCCTGCGTTGAGGGGCCCGGCAACGAACTCCCAGAACGGATCGAAATCCTGAAATAGCGCGCGGTTTGGATGGTAGTGATGCGCTGCGCAATAGTGAACGTCAGCAGTCAGCCAGACCGTGTTGCGCACGCGGTATTTGCGCAGGTAACCCAGCAGTTCAGCGATTTCCAGCTCGCGCCCGGCTGCCGGCCCGTCCTGTCCGTTGGCGATCGCCTCCCAGCGCGCCCTGCCGGCCGCGTCCTTACCGTCTGGTACGTGCAAGCCAATGGGCATGTCGGCTGCGATCACCTTCCAGGTGGCGCGTGAGCGGCGCAGTTCACGCTTGAGCCAGGCAAGCTGCTGCCGGCCAAGGAAGGTGGTATCCGGCCCTTGCTCGGGTTGCAGATTGTGGGTATTGGGGCCGCGATAGCTGCGCATGTCCAGCACAAACACGTCCAGCTGCGGGCCGTAGGCGATCTTGCGGTAGACACGACCCGTCGCGTCGCGGCCGGTGATGCGCATCGGCGCATATTCGAGAAACGCCTGACGACCGCGACGGGCGAGCAGTTCGATGTCCTTGACCTGATAGCGCTCATCCAGCTCCTTGCCGGGCGACCAGTTGTTGGTGACTTCGTGGTCGTCCCACTGCCAGATCTGCGGCACTTCAGCGTTGAACTGACGCAGGTTGTGGTCCAGCAGGTTGTAGCGGTAGCTGCCGCGGAACTCGTCCAGTGTTTCGGCCACTTTGGTCTTGGCCTCAGTGACGATGTTGCGCCAGAGGCGCCCATTCTCAGCGGTCACTTCAGCCTGGATCACGCCGTCGGCATAGATGGCGTCGCCACTCTGAATGAAGAAGTCAGGATGGCGCTGGCGCATGGCTTCGTAGATGCGCATGCCGCCGAAGTCGGCATTGATGCCCCAGCCCTGGCCGCAGGTATCGCCGCCCCAGACGAAACGGATATCCCGCGCGCGCCTGGGTGCAGTGCGCAGATGGCCCATCCAGGGTTCGCTGCGGGCATGGTCGCGGGCGTCCTCGAAACTGGCGCGGTAGAAGATCGACTGATCCGACGGCAACCCACGCAGATCGATACGCGCGGTGAAGTCGAGTCGTTCATCCGTGACCGGCGAAACCATCCGCCGAGCGTTGTTAAAGCCACTGCTGGTATCCCACTCCACCACCAGCCGCGCCGGGCGATCGCAGCGGCTCCAGATCACGGCACGATCAGCCAGCACGTCACCGGACTGCACGCCATCGGTGATCCAGGGTCGCGCGGTGGGCGCTGCGATGATCGCAGGCGAAACGCCGAGCGCGGGCAGCGCAAGGCCAGCACCGATGCCTTGAACAAGTCGGCGGCGTGTCTGGTCGAGTTCGGGTTTGGTTGATTCGGTCATGGTCGTCCCCTTCAACGGATGCTGGAAGAAGGGTTTAAGCGAGCCGCTTGACAGAACCGTGACGCCCAGACGAACGGTCGTCAATAAATCGGCTTTACTGCAGATCGCCGCCGTACGCGACTTTGTGAAAATCGTTAAGAGCAGACGAGTTCAACGATCGGGATGCCGCCCACACTCAGCGCTTCGGCGATCGGTTATGTTCGCGGTATCAAGGCCAGGGGTTACACCATGAAGCGTTTTCTGTTCGTCTTTGCCTTCATCACGTCCTCTGCTCAGGCAGGCGTGCTGATCAACAGCCCGTACTGGGTCGTTGGCCTGAGCTGTTCCAACAATCAGGAGTGCTATGCCGCCAGTAACAGTAACGGTAGCTATACCGGTTCGTTGAATGGTGCACGGCGCTTCGACGACTAGGCACAGGCCATGAAGTTTTTGGACAGCCTCACGTCCAGCCTGCGGGACAAGTCGCCGCGTATTGAGCAACATACGGAACAGCACTGCGTAGAGCCCAGCCAGAATCGCAACTACAACGGGCGGCCATGCTGAATGGCCGCTAGTACTGGCTGTTGGTGAGTACGATGGCTTTGCTATTGGATCGCAGCCTGTCCAGCCCATCACCTCCGCACTGCGAGAGGCGATGGGCTGACCATTAGGCCCGATGCCCGACCGGTCTAGTTCGCATCATCTTCCTCAAGCGTCCAGGCGATCACCGAGTCGCCGATCTTAGTGCCGAACGAGCCGTGCCCGCCGGCCACCTGCACCACATACTGCTTACCGGTCTGCTCCGAGACGTAGGTCATCGGTGTGGCCTGGCCGCCCGCCGGTAACCGCCCTTTCCACAGTTCCTCTCCGGTCTGCAGGTCATAGGCGCGCAAGTAGTAGTCCAGCGTGCCGCTCATGAAGGCGACGCCGCCTGCCGTCACGATCGGACCGCCCAATGCTGGTGTGCCCACCGGGAAAGGAATGCCCAGCGGCGCACTGTCGCGGCTGGTGCCGTTCTTCTGCATCCAGACCTTCTTCATGGTGCGCAGGTCCACGGCGGTGACATAACCCCACGGCGGGCTCTGGCAAGGCAGGCCCAGCACTGATAGCAGAGGCTTCAGACTGACCATGTAGGGCGCACCAAGGTTGGGTTGCAGGCCGGTTTCGCCGCCTCCGGTGCGCTCATTGGGATCGACCTCGCTGCGCTTGTACATCTTCGAGACAAACGCCAGGTAGTTCGGCGCGCCGAACAGCAACTGCCGACTCGGATCGACCGCCACGGACGGCCAGTTGAAGGTACCGACGTTGCCCGGATAGATCAGCGAGCCCTTTTCCGATGGCGGCGTGAAGTCGCCTTCATAGCGCAGCTTGCGGAACTGGATGCGGCACATCATCTGATCCAGCGGCGTGCCGCCCCACATGTCCTTCTCGTACAGCGGCTCCTGCGGCGCATAGGTCAGCGCCGAGACCGGCTGAGTGGGCGCGGTGAAATCACCATAATCGGTGCCCTGCGGAACAGGCACCTCGGTCACCGGCACGATGGGCTCACCGGTGCGCCGATCAAGCACATAGAGATCACCGCGCTTGGTCGCCTGAATGATGGCCGGCACCTTGCCTTCGGGCCGGTCGATATCGACCAGCGTCGGCTGGGAGGGCAGGTCGCGATCCCAGAGATCATGGTGGACGGTCTGGAATTCCCAGCGGACTTTGCCGGTCTCCAGGTCCAGAGCAATCAGGGTGTCGGTGAAACGCTCGGCCTGGGCCGAGCGATCGATTGCCCACTGATCAGGGGTCTGGTTGCCGGAGGGGATGTAGACCAGGCCCAGCGCCTCGTCGGCGGTGGCCACCGTCCAGGAGTTCGGCGTGCTGCGCACGTAGGTTTCACCCGGTGGCAACGGTTCCGTGGCATCCGGGTTGCCCGGGTCGAAATTCCAGACCAGGCGGCCAGTTTTCACGTCGTAGGCACGAATCACGCCGCCGGGTGAATCCACGGCGCCGTTATCGGTAACCGAACCGCCGATGATCACCAGCTTTTCGGTCACCACCGGCGGCGAGGTGGGCAAGTAGACCCCGAGCGCCCCTTCACCCAGGCGCAGCTTCAGGTCGACGACACCGGCGTTACCGAAGTCTTCGCAGGGCTTGCCGTCTTCCACATCGAGCGCGATCAACGTGGCATCGTTGGTCGGCAGGAACAGCCGCCGCTCGCAACGCGCCGCCGATTGATCCGGCTGGCCGCTGGTCGAACCCGGCGAGGGATAGCGAGTGCCGTCGTGAAACGCCAGGCCGCGGCACGTCATGTGCTGGTAGTACTCGGCGTCGCGGTTGATGCTCGGGTCGAAGCGCCAGCGCTCCTTGCCCGTATCGGCGTCCAGGGCGATGGCGATGCTGTGAGGCGTGCAGATGAACAGGCTGTTGCCGACCTTGAGCGGGGTGACCTCGTAGGTGAACTCGCCGGGATCGTTCGGCCCCGGCAGATCACCCGTGTGGTATTCCCAGGCTTTCGTCAGCGTGCCCACGTTCTCGGGCGTGATCAGATCTGCGGTCGAATACCGGTCGCCCTGCTCTGATCCGCCGTAAGAAGGCCATTCGCTGTTGGAGCGACCGGCCTGCCCTTGCGGATCGAGCCCCTGCATCTGCGCGTCGCTGAACTGGCCGTCGATCGAGTGGTAGTCCTGGGTCAACGAGTACCCTGCCATCAACGCCCCGGCCAGCAGGCCGAGCCCGAGCAAGCCACTGGCACCGTCGCGCCAGACCAGACGGTCGCTCACGTAGCGATTGACGAAGGGCAGGATCAGCCAGAGGCCGAGGATGCACCAGAGGTCGATCCGCGGCGCCAGCTGCCACCAGTCGAAGCGCACCTCATAGAGGGTCCACGCCAGGGTCGCCAGCAACAGCGCTGCATACAGCCAGATCGCCGCGCGGCGACGGGCAAACAGCAGGCCGGCCACTACCAGAAGACCGATGCCGGCCAGCAGGTAGTACCAGGAGCCGCCGAGCACAGCCAGGTACGCACCGCCGCCCGCCATCAGCACACCCAGCACCAGCACCACCACAGCGGTCAGGGTGATACGCAAGGGCCGAGGCCCATAATCGATACTCATGCAACACACTCCAAGCGGGACGTATTTATAAACAGGGAAAGCAAAAAGCCGGCGAAACTTCCTGTGACAAAGTTTCGCCGGCTTTCAGTGGATACGCCGCGAAGGGCTTTAGTTCAGCGCTTGCAGCGTTGAACCTCAGGCCGCAGCGCCAACGGCAAGCGGCTGCGCCTCGGGCCGCTTGATCACCGCGTAAACCACCCCGGTCACCAGGCTGCCGGCCAGAATCGCCAGCAGATAAAGCAATGCGTGATTGATGGCGTTGGGAATCAGCAGTACGAACAGCCCGCCATGCGGCGCCAGAAGCTTCGCGCCGAAGGCCATGGACAGCGCACCGGTCAGCGCACCGCCGGCGATACTCGCCGGAATCACTCTCAGCGGGTCCTTGGCGGCGAAGGGAATCGCGCCTTCAGAGATGAAGCAGCAGCCCAGCACCAGCGCCGCCTTGCCGGCTTCACGCTCGGTCTGCGCGAACTTGCGCCGTGCGATCAACGTGGCGATGCCCATGCCGATGGGCGGCACCATGCCCGCTGCCATGGTCGCCGCCATCGGCGCGTAGCTCTGCGATGCCAGCAAACCCACCGAAAAGGCATACGCCGCCTTGTTCACTGGCCCGCCCAGGTCGACGCACATCATGGTGCCCAGCAACAGCCCGAGCAGGATGGCGTTGGAGGTGCCCATGGTGTCGAGGAATTCGGTGAGCCCAGCGAGCATCTTCGCCACCGGCGTGCCGACCACGTAAATCATCACCAGTCCCGTCACCAGACTCGCCAACAACGGAATGATCAGGATCGGCTTGAGCGATTCGATACTGGCCGGCAAGGGAATCCAGCGACTGACCGCCTTGGCTGCATAACCGGCCACGAAGCCGGCAATGATGCCGCCGATAAAGCCCGCACCCAGGGTGCCCGCCAGCAGGCCACCAATCATCCCCGGCGCTAGACCCGGGCGGTCGGCGATGGAATAGGCGATGTAACCCGCGAGCAGCGGCACCATCAATTGGAAAGCCGTTTCGCCGCCGATCTTCATCAATGCGGCAGCCAGGGTGCCCTCCTCCTTGAAGGCCTCGATGCCGAATACGAACGACAGCGCGATCAGCAAACCACCGGCCACCACCATCGGCAGCATGTAGGACACGCCGGTGAGCAGGTGCTTGTAGACGCCAGTCTTCTCACCTTTCTGCTCACCACCTGCGCTCGTGGCGGCAACACCGCCGCTGAGTACCGCACCCTCTTCCAGCGCGCGATCAAGGGTGGCGTCGGGTTGTTTAAGGGCCACACCGGTGCCGCAGCGGAACACCCGCTTACCGGCGAACCTAGCCACATCCACCTCGATGTCCGCAGCCAGCAGGACCACATCGGCCTCTTCGATGGCCTGTGCTTCGAGCACGTTGCGCGCACCCACCGAACCGCGGGTTTCCACCTGTAGGTCGTAACCCTTGCGGATGGCGGCTTGTTGCAAGGCTTCGGCGGCCATGAAGGTATGCGCGACACCGGTCGGGCAGGCGGTGATGGCCACCAGCTTGGGTTTGCCGTTGGCCGGGGTAGCCTCGGCGTCATCTGCCTCTTGCAACTCGCTCGCCGTTTCGGCGGCGCTGCGCAGGAAGGCCTCGGGGTCGAGCAGCGCTTCGGACGGCGTCGATTGCGCCACACGCTTGCCGACGAAGCGTTGCAGCGACAGCGGCCCGGTTTTCACCACAACCACGAGATCAGCATTGGCGATCTGCGCGGGCGTCAGCGGTGAGCCGATGGCTTTGGGATCGTGGACTTCGACGGCCGTCGACCAACCCATACGATGGGCAGCCGCTTCGAGCAGGCGTGACGTCAGCACGCTGGTGACCATTCCGTTGGGGCAGGCCGTGACGATGAGAAGATTCATTCCTTCACCTCTTGTGATTATTGGCACAGCCGCTGAAGGCGGACTGCAGCCTCCAGCTCGGCGAGTCCATCCGTGTCGGTGATGCCGAAGCCGACCTGCCCGACCGCCTGAGCAGCGATGGCAGTGGCGTGAGTGAGTGTGCGTTCCGCTGGCCAGCCCTCGAGCAGCCCATGGAGCATGCCGGCCAGCAGCGAGTCCCCCGCCCCCACGGTGCTGACCACCCGGACCTTGGGCGGAGAAGCGTGAAGCCCGGCACCGGGCGCGAACCAGCTCACGCCGTCGGCACCCTGAGAAATAACTACGTGCTCGATGCCTTCGGCTTGTAATCGTCGTGCTTCGGCTGCCAGCGCTGCCGACTCGGTGAGCCCGACGCCACGGGCCTCGGCCAGCTCTTCCTCGTTGGGTTTGATCAGCCAGGGCGCGGTCACCAGCCCCACACGCAGCGCTGCACCGCTGGTGTCCAGCGCGACCCGCACGCCGAGCCCCTTGAGCATCTGCAAGAGCTGGACGAACCACTGGCTGTCGATGCCAGGCGGCAAGCTGCCGGCGACGACCACGAGGTCATGGGAGGGCGCCAGCCGTTCGAGCCGCGTCAGCAGCTCCGTGCAGTGCGCCTCGGTCACCTTGAGCCCCGGGCCGTTGATGTCGGTGACCTGCCCGTCGGCTTCAGCCAGCTTGATATTGCTGCGGGTTTCACCGGCGACGCGGACGAATTCGTCGGCAAATCCCCGTGCGACGAACAACTGCTCGAACGCTTGCGGATTACCCTCGCCGAGAAAGCCGGTGACGGTCAGCTGATGGCCGAGATCGGCCAGCACCTGCGCCACATTGAGGCCTTTGCCGGCAGCATGGACCTCTAGGCTGTCGCTGCGGTTGACCTGGCCCAGACGCAGTGAAGGCAGCTGCACGGTCAAGTCCAGCGCGGGGTTCAAGGTTACGGTCAGGACACGAGCCATCAGCAATGCTCCCCGACGAAGGCGCGGACTTCATGGGCACCCGGCAACATCAGCGCCTGCTTGGCCAGCTGCTGGCAGGCAGCGAAGTCCAGCTCGCGCACCCGTGCTTTCACCAAGGCAATGCTGCGCGCCGAAACGCTCAGCTCGTCCACGCCCAGGCCCACCAGCATCGGCACCGCCAATGCATCAGCGGCCAGCTCACCGCACACGCCGACCCACTTGCCATGGGCATGGGCCGCCTCGACGGTCATGCCGATCAAGCGCAACACGGCCGGATGCAGCCCATCAGCCTGGCCGGAAAGCGTCGGATGGCCGCGGTCGATGGCCAGTGTGTACTGGGTGAGGTCGTTGGTGCCGATGCTGAAGAAGTCGACTTCCTGCGCCAGTACCGGCGCGATCAGGGCCGCAGAGGGGATCTCGATCATGATGCCGACCTGCAGATCGGCCACTGGCAGCTCCACGCGCAGGCGTTCGACCATGGCCTTGGCGGTACGCCATTCGTCGATGTTGCCGACCATGGGGAACATGATCCGCAGCGGACGGCCATCGGCCGAGGCGAGCAAGGCGCGCAGCTGGGTTTCGAGAATGTCCGGGCGCTGCAGGCTCAGGCGAATCCCGCGCACGCCGAGGAAGGGATTCTCTTCGGCGGGCATCGGCCAGTACGGCAGCGGCTTGTCACCACCAACGTCGAGCGTGCGAACCACCAGCGGCCGGCCTTCGAGGGCTTCCAGCACACGGCGGTACTCGGCCTCCTGGGTCGCCTGGTCCGGCGCCTGGGAATGGTTCATGAACACCAGTTCGGTGCGCAGCAAACCGATGCCCTCGGCACCCATCGCCACGGCCTCAGGTGTTTCGCCGGCTGCGCCGATGTTGGCGGCGATCTCGACATGATGACCGTCGCGGGTAATGGCCGGCTCCATGCGGCGCTCGTCGGCCAGGCGCTTGCGCTCCTCGCGAGCCGCGCGCTCGCCCCTGGCCTGTTCCAGCTGCGCATCGGTTGGAGCGACTAGGAGTTCACCGCGCTCGCCGTCGAGCAACAGCAGGGTGTTGGGCGCCAACCCGAGCACGCCCGGCCCGGCACCGACGATGGCTGGAATACCCAGCGCACGGGCGATGATGGCGCTGTGGGATGTAGCGCCACCACCGGCCGTCAGGATGCCGGCGACGCGCTGGGCGTTGAGCGTGGCAACGTCCGAAGGCGCCACTTCGTCCATCACCAGAATGTAGGGTTCGTCCGGGGCCTGCTCGGCTTCGACGCCGGTCAGGCAGGCCAGCACCCGACGGCCCACGTCACGCAGGTCGGCGGCGCGCTCGGCCAGCAGTTTGTCGTGAAGTGCCTCCTGCTGCTGCGCCGCGCTCTCGATCTCTTCCATCCAGGCCGCTTCGGCGCTCAAACCCTTCTGCAGCCGCACCTGCACGTCTTCGCGCAGCGCCGGGTCACGCAGCATGGCCTGGTGAGTGGTGAAGATGTCGCGAATGCTGACGACCTGGCTTGCGTCGATCAGCGTGCCGATCTCTGCATGGACCTTGTCCAGCGCAGCATCCAGACGTTGCAAATCCGCCGCTGGCGATTCGCCCCGCTTGGGGTAGTCGATCACCTGCGGCTTGCGCACCAGCACCGGACCGATGGCGATGCCCGGCGAAGCAGCGATGCCGTTTACCTGATCGCCCGCGCGCAGAGCGGCCTGCTCGATGGCCGACTCATCGGGTTGCGTGGCGATGACGGGTTGCACCGTCTCCCCAGCTGCCGGCAAGGGTTCGACCTCTTCGCCCAGCCCTTCTTCCACCGCGCGCACCAGCGCCGGCAGTGCATCGTCGGCAATGGAAGGCTCGGCAATGAACTCCAGCACCTGACCACGATGCGCGCCCATCGCCAGCAATTTGCTCAGGCTCTTGACCGACACTCCGGCGCTCTCGCTGCCGGCCAGGCGCACGCGGATCTCGCCATCGAAAGCTTGAGCCACTTCGGTCAGCGCCTTGGCCGGGCGCGCATGCAGACCATGGGCGTTGGCCAGCGGCACCTGAGCGCTGGGCCAATCTGCCGGTACCTCGCCGCCCAGCGCTTCGAGCACCACGCGGCTGGAAGTCGCCTGGCTCAGCTCCTGGCCGCGCCCTTCGATCAACAGGTTGCACAGACGCTCAAGCATGGCCTGATGCGCTTCGCCCAGGCTGGCCAGCACGAACAGGCCATTCAGCGGCTGGCCCAGATGCTCAAGGTTCGAGGTTGGCGTGACGAACGCGAGCCCCGGACTCTGCACCGACTGCTCGCTACTGAGCCACCAGAGGCCATCGCCCAGCGGCAACGCCTGGCTCATCGGCAGGCTGGCATTGAAGCCAGGCTCCACGCATTGGGCGCGCTTGAGCAATTTGACACCTTGCCAGGCCAACTCGTCGAAATCATCGGCGGCGACGCCCAGGCCCACCAGTTCGCCGTCCAGCGCCAACGCCTGCGGCGCGCCCTGTAGCAGGTCGATGATGGCTTCGGGGCTTTCTGCCTTCTGCAGCGCCTCGCTCAGATCGCCCTCGCCCAACGCTCGGGTCAGCAGTTGCAGCAGCCGCAGATGTTCATCCGAGCGCGCCGCGATGCCGATCGCAAGGTACACCTGCTGACCATTGCCCCAATCGACGCCGGCCGGAAAATGCAGCAGCCGCACGCCAGTGGTGAACACCTGATCGCGGGTTTCCGGCGTGCCATGCGGAATCGCAAGGCCCTGGCCGAGAAAGGTCGACCCCTGCGCTTCGCGCGCGCGAAGCCCGTCGAGGTAGCCCGGCGCGACCAGTCCGTCGGCGACCAGAACCTCGCCCAGCAGAGCCAGCGCCGCAGGCTTGTCCGCCGCGGCCTGATGCATGTGGATGTGCTGTGCATTCAACTCAAGCATGGAGAACTCCTGCGGGGCTCGCGATTGTTGTGGCCGACGGTTACGCCGGCTTTGCCCGAATCCTGGGCTGGCGCTTCAGACCGATACACTGCTGAAACGTTTCACCTAAGACTGGCACATTACGCAATATTGGGTAATTCTAGAAGCCCGAGTTCATACCACCCGTCTCAGGACCCTCTGTTGAAACTGACCGACATCGCCCGCCTCGCCAACGTTTCGGTAACCACTGCCAGCTACGTGCTCAACGGCAAGGCTGCGCAGCGCCGTATCAGCCCGGCCACGGTCGAGCGGGTGATGGCGGTGGCCGAACAGCAGGGCTTTCAGCTAGACCAGCAGGCAGCGGGCCTGCGCCGCGGGCAGTCACGTACCCTCGGATTCATCGTTCCGGATCTGGAAAACCCCAGCTACGCGCGCCTTGCCAAGTTGCTCGAACAGCGCGCGCGGCAGCGCGGCTATCAGTTGTTGATCGCCGGGACCGACGACGAGCCGGACACCGAGCGTCAGGTCATCCAGCTGCTGCGCTCGCGACGTTGCGATGCGCTGATCGTCGCCAGCTGCCTATCCGCCGACGACCAGAGCTATCGCAAAGTGCAGGAGGCTGGCACGCCGGTGATCGCCCTCGACCGTGCGCTGGACGCCAGCCACTTCTGTTCGGTGGTGAGCGACGACTGCGAAGCGGCCGCCCTGCTCACCCGCTCGCTGGCAGTTCCGGCCGCCGCGCATATCGCCCTGATCAGTGCACGCCCCGCATTGCCCATCAGTCAGCAGCGCGAGGAAGGTTTTCGCCAGGCACTGTCGCAGCACACAGGGCAGGTCAGCATCCTGCGCGCCGAACAGTTCAGCCGCGCCTGCGGACGCGAGCAGATGCTCGCCCTGCTCGACCGCGGCCCGCTGCCCGATGCCCTCATCACCACCGCCTACGTGTTGCTCGAAGGTGTCTTCGATGCGCTGCGCGAGCGCGATCTGCTCTGGCCGGAGCAACTGCGGCTGGCAACCTTCGGTGACGCGCAGTTGCTGGATTTCCTGCCGATCCGGGTCAATGCGATTTCCCAGCAGCACGAGCAGATCGCCGAGCAGGCGTTGGAGCAGGCTATCCGCGCCACCGAGCAAGGCGACTATCGCCCCGGGGTCATCGCTGTCGAGCGTGAGCTGAAGGTACGTCGCCTCTGACGCTCCCCTTGCGGGCGCGGGCGCGCTGGCGGAAGCTTGTCGCCTTTCAACGAGCCCGCCCTTCTGAAGATGAACATCGAACAGATCACCCAACGCCTGCACGCGATCCGCGACCAGAACGACTGGCAGCGCTTTCACAGCCCGAAAAACCTCGCCATGGCCGCCAGCGTGGAAATGGCCGAGCTGTTGGAAATCTTCCAATGGCAGACTGAGGACGAATCGCGCCAGCTCTCAGCCGACAAGCTCGCACACGCGGGCCAGGAAGTCGGCGACATCCTCATGTACCTGCTGCTGATGTGCAGCGAGCTGGGCATCGACATGGAACAGGCGCTGCTGGCGAAGCTTGCCGACAACGCACGGCGGTTCGCCCGATGAGCGATCGGCATTTCGATGAGCTGGCGACGCGCTTCGCCGAAAAAATCTACGGCGGCGCCAAGGGCGCGATCCGACTCGCCGTGCTGCAGGCGGACTTGACTGAAATACTGCCAGAGCGCCCGCTACGGGTCCTGGACATCGGTGCAGGCCTCGGCCACATGAGCCTGTGGCTGGCGCAGCAGGGCCATCAGGTCACGCTGTCGGAACCCGCCGAACCCATGCTGGAAGGCGCCCGCAAGCAGTTTGCCGACGCCGGCCAAAACGCAACGTTCATCCAGGCACCCTGGCAAGACGTCGAAAACCACGTCGAGGGCCGGTTCGATCTGGTTATCTGCCATGCAGTGCTGGAATGGCTGGCTGAGCCTCAGGCGATCCTGCCGGTGCTGCATCGCCTGGTTGCCGAGGACGGCTGGCTCTCGCTGGCCTTCTATAACCGCGACGCGCTGATCTACCGCAACCTGCTCAAAGGCCATTTCAAGAAGCTGCGCACTCAGACCTATGCCGGCGAGCGCCAGAGTCTGACACCGCAACAGCCGCTCGACCCGCGCGAGCTGGCTGCGCAACTCGCGCCGCACTGGCGGGTCGAATCAACCAGTGGCGTGCGCGTCTTCCATGACTACATGCCCGCCGATTTCCAGGCCCGTACCGAGCCTGCCGACCTCATCGAGATGGAACTGGCCTACCGCCGCCATCCCAGCTTCGCCGGCCTCGGGCGTTACCTGCACTGGTTATGTCGGCCGCTTTGAGCCGACCGGGAGGTACCGATGTCGATCCGCCCTGCACTGCCCCTGCTCTGTTCGCTGCTCGGCTTGAGCCTCGCGGCCTGTCAGAGCAGCAACCCGTACACCAACGAGTCCGCGCCGATTCCTCCTGCCCCGCCTATCGAACGTATCCAGTCGCCGACTTACCCGGCAGCACCGCAGGACTTTTCCAGCTACCAGAACTGGAGCTGGCGCAACCCACCGGCTGGCACAGCTTCGCTGGGCACCGAGGAGCTGCAGGAAATGATCTCCGGCGCGCTCGACCAACGCGGCTTGCGGCCTGCACCAACGGGCGCCAAGGGCGACGTGCAGATCAGCGCCAGCGCGCAGATGGAGACGCGCGTGCGCCAGGTCTACGATGACTATGGTCCCCGAGTAGGCGTCGGTGCCGGGCGCTATGGCGGCTACGGCCCGGGCTACAACACAGGCTACGGCATTGGCGGCAGCACCCCGGTGGTGCGCAACTATCAAGAGGAAGTGATGACGGTGCGCATCGAGATGATCGACAGCGCCTCCGGCCAGACCGTGTGGAGCAATCGCGCCGAAGCTCGCAGTGGCGGTGATCAGGCCGAGCGCAAGGACGCCGCGCGAGCCGCCGTGAACCGCGCGCTTGCTGATTACCCACCGCGCTGAGCCCACGCACTTAACGCAAGGAGAACCCCGATGTTCCGTTCATTGCTGATGCTGCCTCTGCTGCTGATGCTGGCCGCCTGTCAGAGTACCCAGGTGCAACGCGATTTCGACCCGCAGCGTGATTTTTCCGCCTATCGGACCTGGAGCTGGAAAGAGCCCGCCCTGCAGTACCGACCAGACGATCCCCGCATCAAAAGCGACCTGACCGAGCAACGCATCCGCAGCGCCGTCAGCGAGCAGCTGGACCAACGCGGCCTACGCCAGGCCCAGTCAGGCGCACAACCGGATCTCTTGGTGCAGGCCTGGTTTCTCGTCGATGAGCGCAGCCAGCAATACACCACCTCATCGGTCAGTGGCTGGGGCGGCCCATGGCATGGGTTCTGGGGCGGGCCGGTGATGACTGACACCCGCACCATTCACTATCAGGTCGGCACCCTACAGCTGGATATGTATGACGCTGACGACGGCAAACTGGTCTGGCGCGGCAGTGCCGAACAGGTTCTGCGCGACGACCCGGGGAGCCCTCAGGAGCGGGCCGGGATGTTTCGGGAAACCGTCAATAAGGTTCTCTCGCAATATCCGCCGCGCTAGCATTGTCGGCTCGCTCTGAATAACGCCCGCCGCCTCGGCGGGCTTTCTTTTGCTCTGGAGGAAATCTGCATGCCCGTCGCAGCCTGGTGGCTTCTCGTTCTGCCTTTTATCGCCGGGGCTTTCCTGCCGCTACAGGCCGGCATCAACGGGCAGGTGGCCAAGCACTTTGGCAGCGTCATGAGCGCCGCGATGCTGTCCTTTGCAGTGGGCACCGTCGCGCTGATCTGCGTGGTGCTGTTCCAGCGGGACATGCCGGGCATCCAGGCACTGCGGGGCCTGAACTGGTATCACTGGTGTGCCGGATTGCTGGGAATGTTCTTCATTGCCACCGCCGCCTTCGCCGGCCCGCGTATCGGTGCGCTGCTGTTCATGGCCTTGGTATTGGCCGGCCAGCTGGGGATGGCGCTGCTGCTCGATCACTTCGGCTGGGCGGGCTTTCGCCAGGCGTCGATCAGCCTGGGCAAGCTAGGGGGATTGCTGCTGATTTTCGCAGGCGTCTGGATGATCCGCCGCGGCTGACCCAGGTTCGGCTACTTGCGCTCGAAGGCGTAGAACAGATTGGGTTCGCTGACCAGATACAGATCGCCACGCTCGTCAAAGGTCATGCCTTCGGCCTGAGGCACGCTCTTGTCGAGACCGGCAAAGCCGCTCCACAACGAGCGGAAGCTGACCAGCTCGCCCTCACTGTCGAGCTCGAGCATCATCTTGGCTTCGTCGCTGAGCAGCACCAGGTGGCCGGTGCGCTCGTCGTAGTGCACCGAGGCAAGGTCGCTGGCCATGTCCTTGTCGTCGATCCATGCCTCACGATCGATGACCTTGAGGTTCAGTTGCCCGCTGAGGCTGGCCTTGATGCCCTGGATCTCATAGAGCTTGCGTGGTGAGTGTTCTTTCACCGCAAACAGTCGATCACCGGCGCGGTCGTAGCCCAACCCCTCGAAACCCGAGTTGTCCGATGCGCCCATGGACAGCGAGACTGCCGCGTAATCCTCACGCACCAGCTCACCGGGCTGCGAGGGAACCGGGAGGATCACGATCGTTTGGCTGCGCTCCTCGGCAACTGCCAGCAGGTTGTCGCCCAGGTAGGTAACGGCCTCGACGTCGATGAACCCCTTCAAGGGATAGCGAGCGATGAATTCACCGTTGAGATCCATCGCGACGAGCTCCTCCGGGTTGTTCACCACGGCCCAGAGCTGATTGCGCTGCTCATCGAAGGTCAAGCCGGAAAGGTTGTTACCGACGGTCGCCACCGGCTTAGCCTCGACACGCACCTGGTACTCGGGCAACCAGAGGCTGCGCGTCTGGAGACTGCTCTCCTGCCAAGCCGATTGCAGCGAATAGAACACCCGCTCATCGAGGTGAAAGGTGGCAGCTGTGTGCAGCAGACCTGCAGCCAGCATTCCCAACGCCCAGACCTGCGGGCGAACCTCGGGCAACCAACGCGGGCGGGTACTGGTAACAATCGGCATCGTCTTTTCTCGTTAGGCCGCTACTGGCGAGATAGCCTGATCGCGAAGGGTTGCATTTGCGTGACGGTGCACGCGATGGCGACGATCAGCCTGCTACTGACCCATCGCCTTGGCTGCGGTTCAATCGCAACGCCGGGAACTGCCAGACGGATTGGCAGCCCAATGGACCAGGGAACGGCTGCGCTTGCGGCCGCGGATCGTTTGGCAGGAGTGCAGCATGCAGGTGGAAAGCTTTTTCGAATGGTTGGGCCAGGCGCTCGGCACCGTGATTCGTTACATCGTCGATGCGCTCAGCGGCTTTTTCGGGCTGTTCGCCGATGCCGGCGCCAACTTTCTCGAGGGCCTGTCGCGGACCCTCGGCATGGATCGTTCACTGATCAGCCTCATTGCACTGGCCATCGGCCTGATGTTGCTGGTCGGCGCGTTTCGCGCGTTCTTCCGCCGCTCGATCATCGCTGGGGTGATCTATCTGTTCCTCGGGCTCTGGCTGCTGAGCTGGCTAATCCACTGAGCCATTCGTAGCGCCCTACTCCTCCGACAACCCGACCGAGCACGGCACCAGCGCCATCGCTCGGCTGCGCTCCGGACCATCGCGACGTATCATGCCCGGCTGTTCTGGAGCACTTCATGTCACGGTTATTGACCGCCTGGCAGCACGCCCCCACTCATAAACGGGTCTGGGCGCTGGCTGCGCCGATGATTCTGTCCAACCTCTCCGTGCCACTGGTGGCGTTGGTCGACAGCGCCGTGATCGGCCACCTGCCGCACGCGCATCAGCTCGCGTCGGTTGCGGTAGGCGGCAGCCTCTACAGCCTGCTGGTCTGGGTAATGGGTTTTCTGCGCATGGGCACCACCGGCTTTGCTGCGCAGGCCGCCGGACGTCAGGACGGCGGCGCGCTGCGTCAGGTGCTGCTGCAGGGCTTGCTATTGGCGCTGGGCTTTGCGCTGCTGTTGAGCCTGTTTGCGATGCCGCTGAAAGGTTACGCGCTGCAGCTTATGCAGCCCTCTGCCGAACTCGACGCGCTCACCCAAGCCTATTTTCATACCCGCCTGTTCGGCCTGCCCGCCGCGCTGGCGAGCATGGCGCTGATTGGCTGGTTTCTCGGCACCCAGAATGCGCGCGCGCCATTGGCGATTCTGTTGACGACAAATCTGATCAACGTTGCGCTGGATCTGTGGTTCGTCATTGGTCTGGAGTGGGGCGTGGCCGGCGCAGCCCGCGCCTCGGTCATTGCCGAATGGAGCGGTGTGCTGGTCGGCCTGGCGCTGACCCGAGGCGCGCTGTTGCGTTACGCCGGACGCTTGGACCGTCAGGCGCTGCGCCTGTGGGCCAGTTGGCATCCGCTGATGTCCGTCAACCGCGACATTTTCCTTCGTTCGCTGGCGCTGCAGCTGGTGTTCTTCCTGGTCACGGTCCAAGGGACGCGGCTGGGCGACGCCACGGTAGCGGCCAATGCCTTGCTGCTGAACGGCTTGATGCTCACGGCGCATGCACTCGACGGTCTCGCCCACGCCGTCGAAGCATTGAGCGGGCATGCGATCGGCGCCCAGAGCCGCACCGAGCTGCGACGGATTCTGACTGTTGCCGGCGGCTGGTCATTGCTGGCGAGTCTGGCCTTCGGGCTGTTCTTCCTGCTGGGCGGCGAGCTGTTCGTCAGCCTGCAGACGGACATTCCTTCGGTGCGCGAAACCGCCGCCGTCTATTTGCCCTATCTCGCCGCGCTGCCCCTGGTCGCCGTCTGGAGCTATCTACTGGACGGCTTGTTCATCGGAGCCACCCGTGCGCGGGAAATGCGAAACGCCATGCTGCTTGCCGTTCTGATTTCGCTACCATTGGGCTGGCTGTTGCGTGGGATGGGCAATCACGGCTTGTGGCTGGCCTTTCTCGCCTTCATGCTCCTGCGCGGCGTCTGCTTAGGCAGCATCGCCAGGCGGCTGCAACGCCAGGGGCAATGGTTCGCCTCGACCCATGCGGCGGCAGCTGTCACCGCCGCACCGCAGCAACCCTAACCAAAGGACCTTCAGAAAATGGCCTATGCCGTCGCCGCCTACCTGCACTTCGTGGCGATCTTCCTGCTCTTCTCCCTGCTGGTGCTCGAGCACCAGCTGTTCCGCCTGCCGCTGAATTTCAAACGCGCCCGCAGCCTGTTTCGCGTTGATCTGGCCTTCGGCATCGCCGCCGGGTTCGTCCTGGTCACCGGCGCAGCGCGCGCGATGCGCTATGGCAAGGGGCTGGACTATTACCTCAACAACAGCTTCTTCCACGCCAAGGTCGGGCTGTTCGTCATCGTCGCCCTGTTGTCGATCTATCCGACCGTGACCTTTCTCAAATGGCGTCCGGCGCTGAAGGCGGGCCAGGTCCCATCGATCAGTCCAACCACTGCGCGCTGGGTGAAGACAGTGATCCGCATCGAACTGCTCGCCCTGCTGCTGCTTCCTCTGCTGGCGGCACTGATGGCGCGAGGGCTTGGTGTAATTCCGCAGTAAAACGGCGCGCTCCTGGGCCTGGGCAATCCAGGCTTGTGGACTGATCCTGCGCGAAGCCCATCCACAACGGCTTGCACGCTCTTCGAAAACGATTCCAGACCTCGATTGTCGACTACAGACCGCGGCGCAGCAGTCCATAAGTCCGCATCACCAGACGGAGCCGAGCCGATGACCGATCGCCTGACCGTAACGCCCCTACCCTTCGACCCTGCATACGAACAGGTGCCAGACGACGAAGCCGAGACCATCTCCGGCCTGATCCAGGCCATGCGCGAGATCATCGAGACGACCTTTGCTGACAGTGGCCATGCCGTTCGCAGCGTGCACGCCAAGAGCCACGGCCTGCTGCAGGGCGAAATCGAAATCCTGCCTGACCTACCGCCAGAACTGGCCCAGGGGGCTTTTGCGAAGCCAGGGAAGATGCCGGTGGTGATGCGTTATTCGACCAACCCGGGCGACATCCTTGATGACAAGGTTTCCACTCCGCGCGGGCTGGCGATCAAGCTCATCGGCGTTGAAGGCGAACGCCTGCCGAATGCGGGCGGCCAGGTCACCCAGGATTTCGTCATGGTCAACGCGCCGGCATTCATGGCGCCGACGCCCAAGGACTTTCTCAAGTCGGTGAAGTTGATCGCCAAGACTACCGACCGAGCGCCCCGCACCAAGCAGGCGCTGTCTGCCGCGCTGCGCGGTGCCGAGAGTCTGGTGGAAAAGGCCGGCGGCGAAAGTGCGACGCTCAAGGGCATGGGCGGCCATCCCACCACCAATTTGCTCGGGGAGACCTATTACAGCGTGGTTCCGCTGCTCTATGGCCGCTACTTCGCCAAGCTTTCGGTGGTGCCTGTTTCGCCGGAATTGACGGCGCTGACCGATCAGAACGTCGACCTCAAGGACAAGCCGAACGGGTTGCGCGAGGCGATCAACGACCATTTCGCTCAGCACGGCGGGACCTGGGAGCTACGTGTGCAGCTGGCCACCGACATCGAGAAGATGCCCATCGAGGACGCCAGCGTGGTCTGGCCGGAAGATGCCAGTCCTTACGTCACGGTTGCGCGGATCAACGTCCAGCCGCAATCGGCCTGGAGCGAAGCCCGCGCAGCGGTGGTGGATGACCAGATGTCCTTCAGCCCCTGGCATGGACTGGCGGCCCACCGACCGCTCGGCGGCATCATGCGCTCGCGCAAGCCGGCCTATGAGATGTCATCCGAGTTCCGTGCTCGTCACAACGGCTGCCCGATGCATGAGCCAAAAACACTGGACCGGCTGCCGAGCTGATCCACCTAGCTGTAAGGCACGACGCCCCGGCACGCTTGCCGGGGCGTTTTCACATCAGCGCCAGATATTGTTGTTGATCTTGGCTTTCAGTTCCGGGTAGTCCGCGGCCTTGAACGTAGGCACCTCGCCCGCCTTGATCTGCGCCATATAGTCCTTGGTCAGCTTAACCACCGTGCCGGAGAGCAGCGTGATTGCGATCAGGTTGATCGTTGCCATCAGCCCCATGGACGCATCCGCCGCGTTGAACACGGTCGTGACTGCCTCGTAAGCGCCCCAGATCACCATTCCCAATGCCGCCAGGCGCAGCAGGGTCAGCCCGAGTTTGTTACCGGCACCCAGGAAGATCAGCGCGTTCTCCGCATAGGCGTAGTTGGCGACAATCGAGGTAAAGGCGAAAAACAGAATGGCGATGGCGATGAAGTAGGTCCCAGCCACGCCGATGTGGCTTTCCATCGCCTGCTGGGTGAGCTGCGTGCCGGTTACACCCGAACCGGGCTCCAGAACGCCCGACAGAAGAATCATCACCGCGGTCGCGGTGCAGATAACGATGGTGTCGATGAACACCCCCATCGCCTGCACCAGCCCCTGGGAAGACGGATGATGCGGCGCTGGGGTCGCGGTCGCCGCCACGTTGGGCGCCGAGCCCATGCCTGCCTCGTTGGAGAACAAGCCGCGCTTGATGCCATTGAGCATCGCCGCGGTCACCGAGCCAGCGACACCACCGGCGGCTTCTTCGAGGCCAAAGGCGCTACGGACGATGGTCATCAGCACGCCTGGCACCTCGGTGATGTTCATCAGCAACACGATCAGTGCCATCAACACATACAGGCCCGCCATCAGCGGCACCACGAGTTCGGCGAAGCGCGCGATGGAGCGTAGCCCGCCAAAGATCACCAGCCCGGCGAGGATGGCGATGGCAACGCCAACCCAGAGTTTCGGGACGCCAAACGCGCCCTCCATGGCATCGGCAATGGAGTTGGCCTGCACCGCGTTGAACACCAGCCCGAACGAGATGATCAGCGCCACGGAAAACACGCCGCCCGCCCATGGCGCTTTCAAACCCTTGGCAATGTAGAACGCCGGGCCGCCCCGGTACTGGCCCTCCCCGTCGCGCACCTTGTACAACTGCGCGAGTGAGCTTTCCGCATAGGCCGTGGCCATGCCCACCAGCGCCACTATCCACATCCAGAAGATTGCCCCGGCACCGCCCAGGTAAAGCGCAACGGCTACCCCGGCCAGGTTGCCAGTGCCGACCCGCGACGCGAGGCTGGTACACAACGCCTGGAACGGCGAGATCCCCGAAGCGTCGCTTTGCCGCGCGCCGCGGATGGCCCGCACCATCTCCCCGAAGTGAATGAACTGCAGAAAGCCCAGCCGGATGGTGAAGAACACACCCACCGCAAGCAGCCCATAAATAAGAACGTAGCCCCAGAAGATGGTGTTGAGAAAGTCGACGATGGGAGTCATGAAGGCGCCTTTTCGTGAGAAACGTAAGGGGTACGGCTTACTCTAGTCGCTACGCTGGGCAGCACCAGCCAGAGCGCTTCGAGCAGCCTGGACGCAAGGTCGGAACCGACTCGCCCGCGAGGGTTCAATCGGAACGGCAAAGCCTGTCAACCAGATTGCTACCGCACTGCCCTGGCCCCCAGTTGCAACTGGCGTTATGGTCGGCACACATCCATCCAGGGACGAATCATGGCCGCAAAGCCCAGCAACACCCGTCAGCAAATCCATCTTGCGGTTCTTATCGACGCCGATAACGCCCCCGCCGCGATTGTCGAAGGCCTGTTCGAGGAATTCGCCAAATACGGCGTCGCCAGCGTCAAGCGCATCTACGGCGACTGGACCAAGCCCAACCTCGGCAGCTGGAAGAAGGTACTGCTCGACTATTCGATCCAACCGATTCAGCAGTTCGCCTACACCTCCGGTAAGAACGCCACCGATAGCTCGTTGATCATCGACGCGATGGACCTGCTCTACACGCGTCGCTTCGACGGCTTCTGCCTGGTCTCGAGCGACAGCGACTTCACGCGTCTGGCCGCACGAATCCGCGAAGAAGGCCTGACCGTCTACGGCTTTGGCGAACAAAAAACCCCATCGCCCTTCGTTTCAGCCTGCGACAAGTTCATCTACACCGAAATTCTTCGCGCCGACGCACCCAAGACCTCACAGGAACCCCCAAGCAATGGGGACAAGACGCCCGCACTGGAGCCTGCAGAAAAGCCCGAAGACGAGGCCAAAACCGCCGAGAAAGGCGGCCAGGTCAAAGCGCAAAAAGCGCCGGTGGAGTTCATCGCCAAGGTTCTTAGCGACATTGCCGATGACGAGGATGACTGGGTGCACCTCGGCGAGCTTGGCTCCAACATCAGCAAACTGCGTCCCGCCTTCGACCCGCGTCTGTATGGCTTCAAGAAACTCAGCGACCTGATCAAATCGCACTCCAAACGCTTCGAGCTGGAGGCCAGAGGCACCACCTCCACCGGCGGCAAAGCGCTTTATGCGCGCAATCTGAAGCCGCAGAAGTAGCGCTCACACGCTGGTTGCGAAGCAACGGTCAAGCAAATCGGAGAGCAGACCGAACCCTCACCCCTCGAACCCTTCTAAGCAGTCATCGACTCGAGGAGGTTTCCATGACCAAGGCACTGCTCACGACCCTAGGCTTAGCCCTTTGCGCACCTGTTGCGCTTGCCCAGACACCCAAGCCCGAAGTGATCACCCACCTGAACGGCCTGGATATCGAAGTCAGCGCCATGGGCGTGCCGACCTCGACCACCGAGGCGGGTGGCGAGCTGGTTGGAATACGCGCGGTGAAGGTGAGGAACAATACCGGTGACACCGTGACCTGCGAATTCCACGTGCCCGAGGATGCACGTGCCGACACCTCCGCCCCGCCCGTTTTCACCGTAAGCCCCAACACTCAGCGGGTAGAGCGGGTGCCAGGCGAGTACTCGCCGGACCAGCCTTTCGCCGAGCTGACCTGCCGTGGCGCCTCGCAAAGCATCGGAACGCCAACAGTCGTACCGTCCAGCGAGCCTGAAGCCGGGCCTGCTGACGACACCCAACCCGATACCGAATCCTCGGCAATGACCGGCACCGAAACGCCAGCCGACTCGACTCGGTCCCGCGAGGGTGCCAGCCGGGATCGTTGATTTCAGGATGGCCGTTGCGATGCGCCGGGCATGAGTGGCGCATCCTCGCGGCAAATCAGTGCGCGGGGGGAAGCCTCGATACCACGAGGCTGATCGACCGAGCGCCCTCTGGCCCTCCTTGTAGGGTGCCGAACTCGCGTCATTCGACGCGCAACGTGGCTCGCTGATATCTGGGCTGTCCGTCCTGTCCGCGCAGCATGCCGACTTGCCCGCGCGATGTTAATCATCCGAGCCGGCCGGGTTCGCTCGCTTCCCTACCGGCTCCCTTATTGTCCCCGTCGACAAGACCTGCTCAGCAACATTGCCGGGTTGAACGGCACGGCAATGGCTATCGATAACGCCAAACCGACCCAATTAGGCATCCAGCCAAAAGACTCAATTGATAATAGTTATCAACATCTATAGCATCTGCGCCCCTCTGCTCGAAGCCTTCAAAAAGGAACTGCCGCAATGCGTCGACTTCTCGTGCCTGTGCTGTCGCTACAGGCGCTCGCCGCCACCGCCTACGCTGTCGAACAAGCGGGATCTACCGGGGCCCCCATCGCCCTCGAACAAATGGAGATCACCGCCTCGCAAGCCGAACGCGCCGACGGCCCAGTGGACGGTTATCGCGCTACGCGCTCGGCTAGCGCAACGCGTACCGACACGCCCATCCATGAAATCCCGCAGTCGATCAGCGTCGTCCCTGGCCAGGTGGTAGAAGACATCGGCGCCACCCGTCTCGAGGACGCACTGGACTATGCCGGCGGCGTCGAGCGCGGCAACAACTTTGGCGGCCAGGGCCTGACCGAATTCCTGGTACGCGGCTTCAGCTCCCAGGAGTTCTACCGCAACGGCTTCGCCATCAACCGTGGCTACCCCAACATGCCGGACGCCGCCACTATCGAGCGAATCGAGGTCCTGCGTGGCCCGGCTTCGATGCTGTATGGCCGTGGCGACCCGGGCGGCACCTTCAATATTGTCAGCAAGCAACCGCAGGCCAAGCAGCGGACCGTGCTGGGCACTCAATTCAATACCGAGGGGCTGCGCCGCGGCACGCTGGACACCACCGGCGCACTGGACGAGCAGGCCGAATTCACCTATCGCCTCAACCTGGTGGCCGAAGGCGCTGACAGCTTTCGCGATCATGTCGAAAGCGAACGCTACAACGTTGCCCCAGTGCTGCGCTGGGACCTCAGCGACGCCACCGCGATCATTCTGGAAGGTGACTATCTCCACAACCGGCACCCGCTCGACCGCGGCGTGACGCGCTACGCCAGCCAGCAAGGCCAGCTGCCACGTGATCGCTTCCTCGGGGAAGAAAGCGCCGGCAAGTTCACGAACGAAAACGCCATGACTCAGCTGCGAATCGAGCATCTGCTCGATGACCAATGGACCCTGCGCGGCGGCGTGCAATACCTCGACGGCAGCCTGGACGGTGGCGCCGTGGAGAACAATGGCCTGGCCGCTGACGGCCGCACCGTGGGGCGCAATTACAGCGAACGACGGCTGGAATGGAACGATACGGCCGTTCAGGCCAACCTCGAAGGCCGCTTCAGCGCTCTGGGCTTCATGCATACCCTGCTGACCGGCATCGAGTACGACGACTTTAACTACAACTCCCGCATCGACCGTTCCGCAGGTGGCGTAGGCTCCTTCCCGATCGACATGTACGAGCCGGTCTATGGCCAGCCGCTGCCCCCCATTCTCGGCCCCAACTACTGGGACGACGAAGACCTGAAGTCCTATGCCTTCTATATGCAGGATCAGGTCGAGCTGACCGAACGTTTCACCCTGCAGCTGGGTGCGCGCCTGGAACGCTTCGAGCAGAACTACACCAACAAGCTGTCGGCTGCTGGCAGCTGGGATCAGGCGCATAACGCCGTCTCGCCGCGCATCGGTGCAATCTACGACCTGACCGAAGCGCTGGCCGTCTACGCCAACGCTTCCCGCTCATTCAAGCCCAACCGTGGCGCCGACCGCAGCAGCCAGGCATTCGACCCGGAAGAAGGCGTCGCCTACGAGACTGGCATCAAGTACGACCTGCCCGAACACAACCTGAGCGTGACGGCCGCGCTGTTCCACATCACCAAGGAAAACGTGCTGACGGCTGATCCGGCAAACGTTGGCTCCCAGGCCTTCCAGGTGGCTGCAGGCGAGGTCCGCAGCCGCGGCTTCGACCTCAGCGTTGCCGGCAATATCACCCCGCAATGGCGCGTGATTGGCGGCTATGCCTACGTTGACGCTGAAGTCACCGAAAGCAACAGCGCCGCCGTGCCGGTGGGCAGCCGCATGGCCAACGTGCCAGAGCATAGCTTCAACCTGCTCGACACCTACGAGTTCGACAACGGTGCGCTGGACGGGCTGGGCCTTGGGGTCGGCGTGAAGTACGTCAGTTCACGCAAGGGCAGTACCTCGAACACGGCCTACGACATGGGCGCCTACACCGTGGTCGATCTGCTGGCCTACTACCCGCTCACCGACCGCATTCGCCTCAACCTCAACCTCGACAACGTCTTCGACGAGGAATACGAAGAGCGCGCCTGGAACATCTGGGCCTACCCGGGCGCTCCGCGCACCCTGCAGGCCGGGGTATCAATCGAGCTCTAGTGCCTATTGGTGCAATGCCCTGGGTTGATGGCTTGGCCATCGCCCAGGGCGCGGTATCACCCACCGTTACAGCTCATTCTTTTACAACGATCACACGGGCCCGTCCTAGCGATCCTAGGCGGTTCGCCCTTTAGCGATCGAACCTGGCGGCCTTATAGCCGGACCAGCGCATCCCTCTGCGCATACCGCAAACTTACAAACGATCCAACGGACTCAAAACCGCCAAGCCGCCCCGGTTTAGTACGTGCGTGTAGATCATGGTTGTCTTCACGTCTGCATGGCCCAACAACTCCTGCACAGTGCGAATATCTTGTCCGCTTTCCAACAGATGAGTTGCGAAGCTATGCCGCAACGTATGCGGGATCGCCAACTTGGCTATACCGGATTGCGCTACTGCGCGTTTGAAAGCCCTTTGCACCCGCTTTTCATCCAGATGATGACGACGCACTGAGCCACTGCGTGGGTCAACCGACAGGCCTGCCGCAGGGAACACGTACTGCCAAGCCCATTCCCATGGCGCGTTGGGATACTTACGAGCTAAGGCGTCAGGCAAGTAGACATCACCCCGCCCTGCAACGACCTCGCTCTGATGAATAGCCCGTACGACAGTGATGTGCTGCTTAAGCGGCAGCACAAGGCTTGCCGGCATGACGGTGACGCGATCCTTCTGCCCCTTACCGTCACGGATGATGATCTCGTTGCGCGAGAAATCGACGTCCTTGACCCTGAGCCGTAGCCCTTCCATCAACCGCAGGCCGCCACCATATAACAGTCGTGCTATCAACCCGACGTCGCCATCCAGTTGGCTGAGAATCCTTTGCACTTCGTCGATAGAGAGCACCACCGGCAACCGAGCGGGCTTTTTTGCACGTACCACTTCGCCAAGCCAGGGTAGCTCCTGCTTGAGTACTTGCTTATAAAGAAACAACAACGCAGCCAGCGCCTGATTCTGCGTCGAAGCGGATACATCACGGCGCACAGCCAAATCCGAAAGAAACGCCTCAACTTCAGCTGCGCCCATTTCAAGCGGATGTCGATATTTGTGAATATCGGATATAGCGCTTCACCCACTCGCAATAGACACGTTCAGTTCTGATCGAGTAGTGTTTCAGCCGGATCTGGTCCCGGACCTGACGAGCAATCGCGGCCTTCCATCCATGGTGTATAACTTCCTTATACAGTCACCGTCCTTCGGAAACGCCCAGCCTAGAAAAGGAGCACCGCGATGACAAGGAATGTTATACACCACGCCCGTCCGGCGTCTTATACACCAAATGGTGTCTAATTATAGTTAGGGTGTTTATCAAAATGGAACTTGACGAGCTAGCAGTAAATTACTACCACGAGTCTCTAGCTCTAGCACAGAAATCACTGATCTCTGGTATCACTGTTTCAGGTATTGCTTATTTAGTTGCAATATCTGGGATAGGAAAATCCTCATACTCAATACCTTTCATTGGTATTGAAGTAGAGTCATTGAGTTATTTTTCTATATCGCTTCTATGTTTGTATTTCACTTGTGGCATGCTGTGCATGCACGGTATGGAGAGAGCAGAAACAAACTGGAAGCTTATCTCAGACGTTAAGCTTGCGGCCAGGCTTCTTCACGCGCCTAACATACTAATGACTGGAAGCATATCAAAAGCAATCTTGTATGGTGGCCTATTCTCGGTAGGAGCCCTATTGTCTGCGCAAATTCTTAACCTTGAAGGTTGGAAGGTATCTATAGTCGGCAGTATTGTGAGCTCTCCTTACTTCTTGGCCCTTAGAACGTCCTCGTATTTTGTAAAACCGTCTCTCCTTAAGAGTACGGACAACCCTAACTAGTGGTTCAAACCGTTCGCTTCGCTCACTGGGACGGGCTAAAGCCCGCCCCTTAACCAAACGTTAGAAGCCTTCAAAAACATGAATCTAGCCACCTTATCAACTCATAATTTACTAAAGCTCCAAGCCGCAGTAATAGGTGAGCTTAAAGTTCGAGGAATCCTCAGAACAAAAAACAATCCTGTCGGCGACTATGCCGAATGGCTAGTTGCTTCGGCTTTAAATTTGAAGCTCGCGAAAAACTCAGCCGCAGGTCATGACGCAGAATCTGACTCAGGTAAGAAAATTCAAATAAAAGCACGCCGAGTTACAGCCGATAATAAATCCAGGCAGCTAGGCGTAATTCGTAACCTAGAAAAAATAGACTTTGACGAACTAGTTGCTGTAATTTTTAATGAGTCGTATGAGGTCATTGAGGCCGTGTCTATTCCTCACTCCGTCATCGCTGAGTACAGCACCTTTAGGCCACACGTAAACGGTCATGTCCTGCATGTTCGTGGAGCATTGCTTTCCGATAATCGCATTCGAAATATCTGCGTAGAGTTAAACGCTGCTAACAATGCGCTCAAATCGCTCGCTTCACTCGCTGGGACCGGAGAAGCCGGCCCCTTAGCTTAATCGTTATAGGCACAAGCTTATACTGCAGATATCGGAGCCTTTGATGATTGCAAAACAAATATACGATGAACTAGTTTCCATATCTAAAAGGGCTTCAGATGCCCAAGACGCCAATATAATAGTCCACGAAATCCCCAAAACTGGGGCAACGGTTATCGGGAAATCGAATTACATGCTGCTCAACTGTAAATATACTGATGAGCGAGGCGACTCAGTCGTGTTTCACTATAGGTCATATGACCCATCAGGCCCATTTCAAAATTTACCAGACATTAATAAATTCAGGGTTGAGCTTTGGGTGGATGAAAAGCTATTGGAGCTCTTTGAAGATGGTTTCGATGACCCGCGATGAAGCTATAACAATCGGTTCAAATCGTTCGCTTCGCTCACTGGGACGGGCTAAAGCCCGCCCCTTAACCAAACGTTAGGGGGGTGCTCTGAAGTAGCACTGTAATTCCGGTCAACTTCGGCCGCCGCTGATTTTGAAAGCGAGATACCGACCAAGAAACAATCAGATCGCCCGCTTATTGCTGAGCTTTTAGCCGCCACGAGCTTTTCTTGGCAGCCATTTCCTGCACTACAGGCGCGCCTCTCCTGTATTCGCCAGTAAATGTCGGCGCGCCATCCACAAGTCCGACAGGGCGAACAGGGTCACCAAGGCTGTGCTGATGCGGCCCAATTCACTCGCCTACGAACAAGCGCCTCGTCGATACGCGTGAACTTCCCCCCAACGGCACGATCCCCATTTATGCACAGTCAGAGCGAACCAGGGAGCAGGCGCATCCGCGCGATGCATCAGGCCTGGGTCGCCATCCATGAAATCCCGCAGTCGATCAGCGTCGTCCCGGGGCAGGTGGTAGAAGACATCGGTGCCACCCGTCTCGAGGATGCGCTGGACTACGCCGGCGGCGTCGAACGCGGCAACAACTTCGGCGGCCAGGGGCTGACCGAATTCCTGGTACGCGGCTTCAGCTCTCAGGAGTTCTACCGCAACGGCTTCGCCATCAACCGTGGCTACCCCAACATGCCGGACGCCGCGACTATCGAGTGAATCGAGGTCCTGCGTGGCCCGGCTTCGATGCTGTATGGCCGTGGCGACCCGGGCGGCACCTTCCATATTGTCAGCAAGCAACCGCAGGCCAAGCAGCGGACCGTGCTGGGCACTCAGTTCAATACCGAGGGGCTGCGCCGCGGCACGCTGGACACCGGATCTCGTTGGCCTGGCGCCGCTCACGTATTTCTCGCTCCAGGGTCTCCGCTCGCGTTCGCTGCTGGTCTGGCGTTCACGCTTACCGCTATCACGCTCGACGCACTCAGCTGCGCACCGTTTCGGCAGTAAGAATCGATCTTGGCGGAATAGAGCAGATCGATTCACGCTCCGACTCATGGTGGTCTTGATGCTCCAGTACTGGTCGAACCGCTCGCTCATGGGCTTCTTGGGAATGCTTCGTCGTTGTGTTCATGGCTCAACCTGTCAAGAGTCAGAGCCTCTGGGAACGCAGGGGCGGTTCAGCTTCCTTAGATGTGATCAGCACACTTTAAAAGGTTGCCGGGACGTGCCTTTGCGCAGGAGAGCCAGTCTCAGGTCGAAGCCAAGCGGCAGCATCATTGCCAAGCTTTCGTTGTAGGTGAGGGGCAAGCTGCGATTGGCCTTTTTGCGGTCCTTGAAAACGCACAGCGTATAGCCGGACATGTTTAGAACATTGCGTCGCGCATAGCCGTCCAGCCACGAACCGTTGAAATGGTGAATGGTGAAGTTTTTTTTGTGCGGCGCAGGCGTGCAAAAGTAATGAACCGGATAGATAAACGAGTAACTATCTAACGCGGTTGGCTCATCGGTCTTATAGGGCTTTTTCAGGCCGAACCTGCGCGCGTAATACAGCGTCATGCGTTTGGTATTGGCCGTAAGGTCGAGATTGCCGTTGCGGTCCACTAGACTCAGCGACGCATACTCGGCTAGCAGATCACCAATAATTGCATTATTAGGAACCGCGCCGATGAACGCCGACATCGGATACCGGTTGCCCTGATACTCTTCGAAGCCAGCAACAAAGTCATGTTCGCGGAACGGCTCTATATCGGCTGTGACTTCTAGATCGGAGTCGAAGTAAAAGCCGCCATAGCGGTGCAGTGCGTACAACCTCATGTAGTCCGATGCGAACGCCCACTTGCGGTGTTCCAGCGCCTGACGGACATAGGGAATGTCGATTCCGTCGATTTGCGAGTTGCCCCATTCCTTGATTTCGTAGTCCGGCAGATATTTTTTCCAGCTCTCGATGCAGCGCAGAAGCAGCTCATTCTTTGGCGCATCGCCGATCCAGACGTAATGAATGATCTTTGGAATCATATTCGCCTCCTTCATGCATTAGATAGATCGCCCGCGCCCGTAGCGCGAGCAGAAATACGAGGGAACCTGAGGCGTTCGCTCAAGCTTGATCTGAGGCGAGATGGCTTTTCGCAGACTTGCCGTGCGCATCCAGCAGCGCACGGAACAATTCTCCCTTCTGCTCCCACAGGCAATGCTTCTGAATATTCTCCAGTCCCGCCTGTGCGTATGCTCTGAGCAATTGCGGCGCATCCATCAGCTCAAGTATGGCGCGTGCAAACTCTCTGACCGCCTCGTTATAGGAGTGCGCATCGATCAACCGTCCGCCCCCGTTTTGCAGGATTTCTCGGGGGCCCTGGTGATTGAGCGCTATAGCTGGCAGGCCGCTGGCCAGCGATTCGAGCAGCACGTTACCGGAGGTATCCTGAACGCTGGTGAAGACGAAAAGGTCGGCGCCCTCGTAGAGCGGCTGGACTTCGGCGAAAGGCAACGCGCCGAGCAACTCGACTTTGCCGGCCAACCCTAGCGCAGCTACTTCCACCTCGGTCTTCTGTGCATCAGGTCCAGTACCGAGCACCTTGATCCGCAATCGCTCGTAGGCCTGAGGCTGATCTGCCTTGATCTGTGCGATGGCGTCGAGCAACAGCTTGAGAGCCTTGCGGGGCTCCAGCCGACCGACCCAGAGCAACGTGAAACTTTCCTTCGGCTCCTGCGCCGCAGGGCTAGCGGTTACGCCGCTCACCGCTGTTTCAAGCGTCTTGATGCATTTGCGGTGCGCGAAGCGAGGCAGCATCTCGAGGGTGTCCTGGTTGGCCACCAGGATTGACGATGAGCAGTACGATGCTAGGCAGATATACGGGTTGAACCGCAACGTGCGTTTCATCAGCGTGCGCCAGCGCTGCTTGATCCAACCCCGCCCATAGAGCGGTTTCGCCCAGGCTGGTGGTATCTGACCACCACCCACCGGCCCCCAGATGAACCGCGTTCCAGGAACCAGCCATAGCAACCCAGGCATATCCACCACGTTGTAGGTGCACTGTTGTATTACCGCGAGCGAACGATGACGCAGCTGGTAGGCCAGCACGACAAACAATGCGGCTACTTGCCAGAACACGTAGTACGGCTTCATCAGGCTGTGGTGATGAGCCATACCGGCACAGCCGGGCAAATCGAAAGCAACGATATCCAGACGCGCGCGGCTGGTCGGTTCGAGCGCCTCGCGCACTGGCCGCTCATGCATCCGGCGAGTGAGTAGCACGACATTTCCGTCGGAGACAGTCAGGATCTGTTTGAGCCAGTTCCAACCTACGTAGGGCTCTGAACCCATGGACGGGTCGCAGGCAAACGCGGAAATCAAAACGCAATCTTTCATGGGCACTTCCTGTACTGACATGCGGATGAGAATTCAGCGGGTGAGCGTTAGGAGAATTGTCAGCCTGGCGACTTCGCAACATCAGCAGTGCGCGAACCGACCCGCACCACTGCGGCATTGGGCGAGCGCTGGTGCCGCAAGATCCTGCGCGGTATCAGAAGCATCAGCCCGATAATGAAAGCGGCGAAGGCATGCGATAGACGCGTTGAGTCCAGATACGCATTCACCGATAGCGAGAACAGGGTGACGAACAACAGGGCGTAGACGTAATGGTTGGTCATCTTGTCTAGCCAGATGACGCGCAGGAACACAACGGCAAACAGTGCGTAAACGAAGATCCCAAAGCGAAAGAACACGTCGAACAACGAGTTGTGATTAGACACCTGATGCGCGAGAAATCGTGTATCGAGCAGCGGATGCCAGAAGGCATATTCGAAGCTCACGTCACGATAGGGGCCGCCAAATCCGATCCCATGCAGGAATTCGGCAACACCAATCATCGAGCTGGCGCCCTTGAGCATTTCCAGGCGGATCTCGGCGTTGTCATCGACATCCGCCATGCTGGTAGACAGATCCAGGCCCATCAGAAAGAAACCGGCCACTGGCGTTAGCAAGATCACACTCACGACAACCGCCTTGAGCACCGGCTTCGGCGGTTTCAGGAGACAGCAGCCGGCAACCAGCAGAGCGATACCCAAAGGCGTTGTGCGGGTCGAGATGAGAAACATCAGCACCAGGTAAGCCAGCAGCATCGCCAACATCAAACCGCGCTGGCGCGCCTGGAGCGCCAGGCGAATCAGCATGAAGGCTTCCAATACGCCAACTTCGTAGGTGTAGCCGACCTTGACCTGAACAACGAGGTAAACAACGCACAGAAGCAGATAGTGGAACAGCGGCAGATTGGTGATGAAGTTCAGCAGATCATCGCGACAGACGTAGAAGAACCGTAGGCTGAACAGAAACACATAGTAGGAAGAAATCTGCGGCACGATGAAGCTGCGCTCATAGCCATCCACGGTCAGCCAGGAATAGGCGGTGATACCGAGCAGACCGAGCAGCAGCCAGTCAACCAGCGACAAACGCCTATTGATAACCACGGAAAGCAACAAAAGTAGCAGAGAGATCCGCAACGCAATCACGGAGTCAATGAACCCGATCGGGCACAGTGCTACCAGGTAGCCGAGCTTCTTCATCGTTGAGCGCTCTCAGTCGTGCATCAATGCACCGACATCCGTTTCCGGATGTGCCATCCAGGTTTTTTTCTGGCTGGTCTGTAGCCAGATGGCACCCAGGCAAAGCCAACCCCAGGGTGCTCGTCGCTTTGGAGCAGCTACAGGCAAAAGCTTGTCCGTGCCATACGCAGCTTGGTCCTGCCTAGCTGCGCTTCGTTCCGTCGCAATAGCGATATTTCAACGCATTCCGCCGCTGCATCGGAAAGCACACCAACAGCCACCGGCGCCCCTAAAACAGCGCCTCGACGAGTTCGGGGATAAGGTGCTCGCCATGCTCACCCACTGAGGTTTGCTGGAACAGGTTGAAGTCGCCAAAAGCCTGATGTACGACCCAACCGGCGAAATTGTTTGCCTCAGTCTGCACGCGGATCTTGTGCATGAAGTAGGCGCGTGAAGCGACATCCGGCAGTGCGGGGGGTCCGTTGTAGTTGAACTCGGAAACAACGCCGAATTCGCCGGCGATGATCCGCCTGGGATTGATCCCGCTCGAATCAACCCAACGTTGCAACTCTGTCCAGTCCTCCCAGCGCGCTCCATCGTTCCACCACAGGTGATCGATGATGCGCCCGTAACGGCTGATTTCTTCGACCTTGCGCTCGGGCGTCAGCGTTGTATCCGCTTCTATGCGCGCGCTGACGTCCGCCAGCATTTGCACCTTGCCGCCAGCGTAGCGGGTAATCGGCATCGGAACGTTGTACAGGTGCGGCTGGCTGCCAGTGCCCTGATGAGTGAACTCGCCCGGTGCGTAAGGATGGAAAGCGAACATGGTGTTGGCATCGTACTGGCTCAGGTTGAAGTACCCGAGCGCGCCATGCCAGCCGGCTTCCGGTTGTAGAATGATGGTCAGGTTCGGTGCCTTGGAGCGGCAGGCCGAATACCAACCCGGCGCAACTGAGATGTAATAGCTCGGTGCCAGCTGTTCGCCAGGAGGCTCGTTAAGCATCTCCAGCGCAACCTGCTCTTCCGAAAATGATCCGTGAAGGGCGCCGCACAGGGTACCGAGAGCCCTCTCAAAGCGCGCACCTGTCGTCGGCTCGTTAATCACAGCAATGCGCTGCTCCCAGGTAGAAGCCCAGGAAACCTGTACCCGGAAACCGGTTTCTGCCGCGCGACTGATATAGCCGGTCCAGCGCGAAAGGGTGGCCTCCATACTGACCGGCGGGGCCAGGAATTCTTCCAGCGAGATCCAGATCCTCAGCGTGTTGAACCCAGCCTGCTCCAGGGCGTCCAGCCGTGCCTGAGTCAGGCCATAGGCCGGCGCTTCCCAGTTGCTAATCGGCGGACTGACTCCGATTCCCTTGATAGGCCCGCTACGGGTGAATGCAGGTTCACTGGTGTCCGCAACGGCGGCCGGTACGTTTATGAGCAGCGAGACCAAGGCGTATGCATATTCTCGGAAAGCCAACATGGTTCGGTTCCTGAGGCGCATTAATAAGAAGTTGGAAACCGTGCTGATGAAAAGAAACTCTGAAAGTGCTGGCGAATAACCAATCGTCGGAAGTTAAGTGATATTCAAGTGCCATCTTTCGATGACATCCGAGCACATCTTTTTTACCTGAAATCTCTAAACACACCGTTAGGCTTAATTCTTACGAAATATCAAAACAGTGGCGCATGGTCTAAAGCTGTTACCAGGCTGGTGGTCAAGGGAATTCGCGGATATTCCTAACAGACCTAAATGCAACTATTCTCAAGCCCGCAAACGACCAAAGCCAAACCCGCACAGGGTTTCTTCAGGAGAACCTTATTTCTAGTTATATCAATTGAACTAATCGCCGTTCCGATTCGCACACCCTGTTATCCACTCCCGCTACTTTTCCACGGCAATACGCCTGGAAGTATTAGGTCGCAGAGAGCCATCATGTTTGACACCCTTTTTTACCAAACGCGTCGGGCGCTGGTGCTGTCCGTTGCGTCAGCAGTTCTGTGCTGTGCACCCCTTGCAATCACTCAAGCCCACGCAACCACTTCGGTCACTACGGAAACCGCATTTGTTTCCAAGATCAACTCGTTCACCAGTAAAGACTTCTTGCGCGGTATCTGGCGCCAATATGCAGGGCTTTCGGTTCCTGCCACTCAGGCGAGCATCGACGCATTCAAACCCGGCGTACATCTACGCTTCGCCGATGGGCAGTTGCGCGAGATCAGCAAGGTGTTTCGAGTCGGTGTCAACCTCAGCATCTACGTCAAAGGCGGACTCCTTGACGGCAACAAGGTCGGCGCCCCAAACACGGTAAGCACAGTGCCAGCACCGCGCAGCGTGACCTCACCTTCCGCGACGTCAAATCTCTTGTCCACAACGGCCTCTGCCGCTCCTGCATTCATGGCCCGAGGCGACATCAAGGGTATCGACATCACACCGCCAGTGAATGACTGGGAAGCACCCGCCTACGGCATGACCCAGACGCGGCTGACCGCACTGACGGCGGCTGGCTTCAATACCCTGCGCATCTGGATTTCGCTTGACGAATTCCTGGCTCCGCCGGTGAGCATGGAGGCCACTTTGTCGCGTTGGATTGGCTATATAGATCGGGCCGCACAAACCGGATTCCGCGTACATGTTGCCTGGGCCTCGACTTGGGACGAACGCATCGCCCTGGTCAACGAACCAGCTCAGCAAGCTCGCTTTCATTACGCTCTCAACAGGCTCTGCTCAGCCATGGGCAGCTACTTCTCGAAGCAGCAGGTGGCGCTGGAAATGATCAACGAGCCACCGGGAGAACAACTCACCCCGGGCTACTACCGCTCAGCTGCACCGGGATGGTATTCCGCCTGCCGCTCGACCGCTCCGGATATGACCATCATCCTGCAGCCTGAGGCCGGCTGGCATGGCGCTCTGGGTCGCTTCAACCTGAGCGACTTCGACGAAAACACTATGTTCTCCTTCCACCCTTACGCACCGGGCGAGTTCACCCATCAGGGCATAGGAAGCCAACCTCATCTATATAACGTACCGATGCCAATCACTCGCTATGTCGGAGGCAAGACACAGATGTTGGCCGACGTCAGCGCTCGTGTTCATGCAGATCCGCGCTTGAGTTCAGAGCAGAAAAACTCTGAGATAACCCGCTACAGCCGCCTGATCAATGACTTGTGGTATGACAACGGTTCGCGCT
Organism: Pseudomonas sp. NPDC047961; assembly: GCF_050272435.1. NCBI lineage: Bacteria > Pseudomonadati > Pseudomonadota > Gammaproteobacteria > Pseudomonadales > Pseudomonadaceae > Pseudomonas > Pseudomonas sp. NPDC047961. The sequence continues at coordinate 167,459 of NZ_JBNNMD010000002.1, forward strand.
GGGAAGACTGGTCCGAGCTAGAACGATGGGTAGTTTCGAGCGGGATCAACCCCAAGCGAATCATCGCCGGAGAATTCGGCGTCGTCTCCGAGTTCAATTACAACGGAACACCTGCCTTGAAAGATGTAGCCTCACGCGCGCACTTCATGCGTAAGATCCGCGAGCAAACCGAAGCAAACCGGTTCGCAGGCTGGGTCGTGCATCAGGCCTTCGGTGACTTCAACGTCTTTCAGCAGAACTCAGTAGGCCAACACGGCGACCGTCTTATCCCTGAACTGACAGAGGCGCTATTTGGTAGTCAGCCGCTGCCGTTAGGCCCGCCAGTTACTGGTCAATAACAGACGCAACGCAGGGGCGACTGCAGAATTCACTCCTGCGTTATCAGCCAGCCTCGGCAGCAACCGCAGCCTCGACGGAACACGCATAGCCGTTGGGGTGCGCGGACTGCCAGCGCCAAGCGTCACGCACCATCTGATCAAGACTGCGCTTGGCTTTCCACCCAAGCTCGAGGGCGGAGAGCGCCGGATCGGCCCAGCACTCGGCTACATCACCGCGCCTGCGATCGACCACTTGATACGGTATGGCGCGCTGGCTTGCACGCTCAAAGGCTGCGATAACCTCCAGAACGCTATGGCCTACGCCAGTACCTAAATTCCAGACTGAAACCCCTCGGCGCTCGCGCAAGGCGTCCAGCGTTTTTACGTGTCCTTCAGCAAGATCCATGACATGAATGTAGTCACGTACGCCGGTGCCGTCTCGGGTCGGGTAGTTGTCGCCAAACACTGAAAGCTCTGCCAGCCGACCGACTGCCACCTGGCTAAGGTAGGGCAGCAGATTGTTGGGAATGCCGTTGGGATCATCACCGATCAGACCGCTTTCATGGGCACCAATTGGGTTGAAATAGCGCAACAGGGCGATGCTCCAACGTGGGTCGCATGCAGCCAGGTCGCGCAACATTTCCTCGACGATCAGCTTGGACCGTCCATAAGGGTTGGTAGGCCAGATGGTGGGAGTAGTTTCGCGCAGCGGCATCTGGCTGGCCTCGCCATAAACCGTAGCGGAAGAACTGAATACCAAGCGATAAACCCCCGCCCGAGCCATAGCTTGGTAAAGCTCGCCACTGCCACCTACATTGGTTGCGTAGTATTCGAGCGGCTTGCGTACGCTCTCGCCAACAGCCTTGAGGCCGGCAAAATGCAGCACGGCAGTAATCGGGTAACAGGCGAAAAGGCTATCTAGCAGAGCAGCGTTACGAATATCGCCGTGCACGAATATGGGCATCCGGCCGCAAAGCGTGGCGACCCGGTGCAGCGACTCGACCGAGCTGTTGCACAGACTGTCCAACACTACTACTTCATAGCCGGCAAGCATGAGCACCAGGGTAGTGTGAGAGCCGATATAGCCGGCTCCTCCTGTCACGAGTATGGTCTCTCTCATCGTTAGTCCTTTGGCCAGCTGTGTCGCCAGCTCGGCAAGCTGATTGGTACGCAGAAGCTATGACCGCCTCGGCTAACAACCTCGTACGCCCCGGTCGCTGGCTATACGGGTCGGTGAGGTCAATGCCGTCGGATACGCGAGAAATGCACAACCCACAGCATGTTGCCCAAGGCAAACTTCCACTCCCGGCCCTTGTGCTCTAGGTTGACCACCCCTGCTGCCGGTGCTGGCGTCGGCGCAATCGACGCGGCAGGAAGAAGCCCCAGCAGTTGGCGACCGGCATAGACGATGAACAGCGAATTGGTGACGAAATAGCGTTTCCATAACCGTCTCGGTTCGCTGCATAACCGGTGAAACCATTCCAGGCCGCCGCGTTGCATCCACATGGGTGCTCGCTTGATGGTTCCGGCGTGGTAGTCGAAAGCAGCGCCCACGCCGATCATCGCGGCCTGAATCCGCCCCTGGTGAGCTGCCATCCACAACTCCTGCTTGGGGCACCCCAACCCGACCCAGACAGTGCCGGCACCCGATGCATTAATGAGGGCTACGATTGCGTCGTCTTCTTCCTGACTGAGCGGTCGATAGGGTGGCGAGTAGGCACCAGCAATACGCAGCGACGGAAAGTTCTGCAGCAACACGCGCTGCAGCGCGTCAAGCGTCTCCTGCTTGCCGCCGAACAGAAAAAGCGACTCATCGCGATGGGCCGCTTCCGCACAGTACCGCCACATCAGGTCCGGGCCGTTAATCCGTTCCTGCCGCACCATGCCCAGCCGGCGCAACATCCAGGCCAGTGGTGCACCGTCGGGCGTCGCCATGTCCGCCTCGTGAATGACCTTGGCGAACGTCGCATCACCGCGCGCTGTCACTAATGAGTGCACATTGCAAATGCACACGTATCGGCTTTCACGCCGGCTTGACCATTGCGCCAGAAGAGACAGTGCCGTATGCCAACTCAGTGCGTTTATTGGCAGTCCGATCACCGAACATACGGATCCGTCGGGCGACTGTTGTTTTCCCATGTAGGTATCCCTCTGCGTTGAAGATGCACATTGCAAGCGTCTAGGCAGGTACCAACCGGTCGGACACAACTCGAGTCACGCCAGAAAGCGTCTGCGTTGGAAATCGATCAGCCCTGTCCGGGCGAGGTGCTGGCGGTAGCGACAAAGCGGGGGCGTGTAGAGGCACGCACGCCCGTTCAACCGGCGATGAGCTCACTCAGTCATCGAGAAGGTTTTCCGCGAATGAGAAGAAGGCAGTTACAGTTGAGCGTGGGTGGTGCTCGCTATCGGTGCTCCAACGCTGGACGCTCGCTGCGACACGCCAGCCCCAGAGAAGTCATCAGCACGATCATCATCACCACCTGATTGAACAAAATGCCAAACATCACGCCGGCTACCCCAAAGTCTGTTACTAGCGCTCGAGCTGCCAGCAGCGCAAAGGTGGTACCCAACACATAGGCAAAGAAGATTGCCCGCGTTTGCTCCAGAGTGCGCAGCCCTGCGCGCAGTGGCAAAGCAAGCGCCACCAGCAGGTAGATCGGCACGTACCATCCCAGCGCCTCAATGCTGACCGGATCGGCGGCACCATAAGCGAGGTTCAGCAAGGGCCTAGAAAATTGGGCCGCCAGCGCCGCGACTAGCCCTGTGCTGGCCAGCAGGGCCAGACCGATCCTCACCAAATAACTGCGCAGAGCAGGGATCCCGCCCTGATGAAAGCGTTGACTGGCCTCGCCCGGCACCACGTTTTCCAGCCCGAGGAAGAAGATATGAGTCAACGCCAACAGGTTCTGCGCGCCCCGGATCGCTCCCACCGCAGCCGGGCCGAGCACGACGCCAGCGATGATTAGAAAATAGTTGTCGGACAGCCACTGCAACAGTGTCGAGCCCAGCAACCATCGCGATGAACGCCAATGTCTAACGGCCACGTCGCGGGTATTCAGCGCCTGCCCTTCAGCCCTAGGCAGCCAGCGTCCGCCCACCAGAATCGACACCAGCATGGCCGCGACGATACTCAATAGAGCCGCCTGGAATGACGGATACACTGCCACCACCATGAGCATTAATGGCAGTTGTGCGCCGTAGGCAATCAGGTCGACATAGAAAGCCCGCTGCGATGCCAGCCGCGAGAAAAGATTGCGTCGTAAAAAATCCTGCAGTTGCAGGAAGACCATGCAGCTGACCAAAGGCAGAGTGGCACCATCAGCAAGCCACTGCGGCCGATAAACGGTCGGAATTAATGACAGCGCCGCGACCAGCAAGGCGGCAAGTGCGATCAGCAGCGTTTGCAGTCTGAATGTCGCGGCGTAGTAGCCGCTGCGCCTGGTGCCGCTCAACTTAGGCGCGATGGACATCATCGGCGAGACAATCAATGCGTTCTGCACGCCCATCACGAACTGCACCGCCATCCAAGCGAGTACAAACAACCCGTATTGCTCGAAACCGAGGTAGCGCACCAGCAGCACACCCATTAGGAAATTGGTGCCACTGACCAGTGCTTGGTCGAGCAGCGCCCAGTTCCATTGCGCGCCTCGTGCTAACAATGTCTTCATTAGACCTCCATGACTCGCCAGCGTAGCGACGGGCAACCGGCGCGATCAGGAGTGCACTGTGCGGTAGTCCAGCCGGTAGCAGCTCTTGCTGTACCCATACCGCGTGGACGTCCGCTCTTCCACTGAATTGAAGATCGCTCCATGTAACTCCGTATTGTTCTGCTCGAAGCGGCGCAAGGCGAGTTCAACCTCGCGTGTGGCAGTAAAATCGAAGCGCAACACCATCAAATTGACCCCAGTGTGCTGACCGATGATCAACGCATCGGATACAGCTAGCAAAGGTGGCGTGTCGATTACGACCAGATCGAAAAGCTCGCCGACGCGCTGTAAAACGTTCTCCAGGATAGGCTGCAGCAATAGTTCTGCAGGCCACAGTGGGGGCTTGCCACGCGGCAGAAAAGACAAATTCTCGACCGCTGTGAGGCGGATCGCCTCCGTCACACTGCTCTGGTTTTGCAGCACTTCAGCGAAGCCATTCTCTTCACTTAGAGCCAACGCTTCGTGCAGATGCCCACGCCGCATGTCTGCATCGATGAGTAACACTCGCTGTCCGGCACGGGCGGCGAGGACCGCAAGATTTAGCGAGATGAAACTTTTCCCCACGGCCGGACTTGGACCGCTGAGCATGATCAGGTTGTTACGTCGGTTCGGCAGGGACAAACGCAGGCAGGTACGCAGGCTGCGGAGGGCCTCTGTGTATGGATCATTTGCGCGCATCAGCACCGCCGGCTGTTTCGCCGTCGCACGATCGTCCACAACACCATCAAGCTGCTTTGCAGAAAACATTGGCACTGCTGCAAGGACCGGCAACCCCAGTCGCTCGATCTCTTCGATGCTCTCGATACTCGGGAAGAGCTTGCGGCGAATGAAGACAATCGCCAACGCCAGACCGAAACCGAAAACCAGACCTCCCAACACCACAAGCTTGCGATTCGGCCAGGCCGGGCTGATGGTGTCCGCTACGGGTTGATCCAGCACATGCACGTTGCCGGCGATCCCATTGCGCATCACTTCCAGCTCCTGGGCGCGGTTCAACATCAACAGATAGATCTCATTGTTGACCTTTACGTCGCGGCTCAAACGAACCAGCTCCTGCTGGGTCTCGGGAAGGGTGCCAATCTTCCTGGCCAATGACTGCTGCTCGAGCGTCAGGCTCTCGATCTGGTTGACCAGCGTCTGATAAGCCGGATGTTCGCTGGTGAAGCGACTCGCTAGCTCCGTCTGCTGCAGCCGCAAGGCTGAGATTTTCGAATCGAGCGCGACCAGCTGATTCAGATAGCCCTCGATCTCAAGGCTGATGTCGACAGAACCCGCCTGTGTTTGGAAGCGGTTCAGCGCCAGTTCCGATTGTTCGAGCTTTGCCCGCATGGCAGGCAACTCTGTGGTGAGGAATTCCAATCCGCTACTGGCATCGGCCGCAGCGCGCTCAATGTTCTGTGCCACGTAGGCTTTCATCACCTCAGCAAGAATGTTGACCGCTCGCTCTGGATCGGTATCTGTGATCGAGAGGAGAAAGATGCCTGAACCTTCCTCCACCTCGTCAATCTCCAGTTGATTTTGCAGTCGCAGCAACGCTGCCAGGCGCGGCTCCTTGGTCAATACGAATTCGCTACCCGGCTCGGCATCGAGCCGGCTGATTTTCAATTGCACCGCATCGTCGGCGCTTTTCGCGCCATGCGGGCCGATGCCGGACAGCAGCTCGCGCCCCTTGGGATCGAACAACTGAAACGCACCATCCTGGCCAATCAGCAGTCTGAGTGGCTGATCGCGCAACTTCTCAGGTACATCCAGTTGCTCAATAAGCGGAAGCTCACTTTGACTTGCATCGAATATGAAATGGCGTGAAAGAAACTCACCGATAACTGGGATTGCCTTCGGCCGAACCGAGATATCCAGTTCCAAGGCGTCCACGGCCGCCCCGAGCACGGCGGCCGACTTCATCACATGCGTCTGAGCAATGGCGGGCGGGACATTCAGTGCAACGCTTTCGTGGCGCTCGGAGAAGCTCGCAGCGCCAGGGCTCTTCGGCTCGACCTCAAGCATCGATATCGCTTCAAACAAGGGCCTCGCAGACAGCAAATAGGCTAGCGCGAGGGCTCCAAACAGCCCCGTAATGAGCGTGATGAACCGCCAGTTATCTATAACAATGGCAAGTATCTGAACCGGGTTGATTTCCTGCCCATCTTCTTCACTCCTGTTTGAAGACTTGTCCGTATACATAGAATTTTCCTTTATCAACCCAACCACTAACGTTCATTCGCCTTTTTTCAGCCAAGGCTACCGCAAGACCGCTACCCATTAACGGGGCGGACAGTTAACAAACAAACGAAACGCTATCCAAATAAAGCTAAATATATTCGCCGATTATCGATAAGCGATAACTACGTTCCGTAGCTGACTTGTCAAAGCCAAGCCCGACAGGCTTATGCGACTAGACAATCCCATCCGGACGCTCTATGGCTTGGCTTGGTACTCGCGCCACTCAAGGCCAACAAGCTAAATGCATGGCTACCGCAGGGTCCGCCTAAAAACTACGGAGCTGATATTTTAATGCCACCTTGAATTCTCAACCGCCCTTTTACCGAAGCGGCACCTGCCTCAACCTAACTCAAAACAAAATTATGCAGATGCAATGCCAATTCTATAAACATATGAATCCTGCTTGTAGAGCCATTGAACAGTGCTCAAAACGGCCAGGACGGTGCATTTTTCTATATTTATGTTTCAATTTTGTGCACGCACTACAGCCGGCGGAAGGATAACAACAGAGCAAAACCAAACAATCAATCTTTAGAGCGAGTATACAAGCCCTAGTTAATACCAATATAAGACTCACGATTAATACCACCGAAACTAGAATCCGATGCTGTTAGACAGAAATCAACCATCTTCTTGCGGTCGCAGCAGATTCACCAGAGCGTCGTAACAGATGTACAGATAACTTGGACTTAACTATCAAAAAAACAAACGGGATAACACTTAGCTACCGAGCGCACCGGTTGAGGTCCCGCCTGAGCTTGATTCGCCGGCTGAAGCGGTTCCTTGCGTGCCAACAGGCCGATCAGCACGCCCACCCGCCTCGATCCAGGCCGATCGAGACCATCCAAAGTGAACTTACCCCCCAACGGCACGATCCCCATTAATGCACAGTCAGAGCGAGCCAGGCAGCAGGCGCATCCGCGCGATGCATCAGGCCCGGATCGCCCAGCGATGAGGATGCCTCCGTGACCGTTATCACCCACAGCACGCACCACACGACACACAGTATTTCCCGTCATGTACCGAGCCCGGTTCACGCGACGTTGCTCGCAGGGACCGTTCCGCTGTTTCTAGGCGGCCTGCTAAGTGATATCGCCTACTTCCAGACCTATGAGATTCAGTGGACCAATTTCGCGTCGTGGCTGGTTGCTGGCGGCCTGGTTTTCTGCGGATTGGCGATCGTGTTCGCGCTGGTTAATCTGGTCAAAGCCACGCATAAGAATGGGCGGCCGCTGATCTATCTGCTGTTGCTGGTCGCCACTTGGGTGCTGGGCTTTTTCAACGCGCTGGTACACGCCAAGGACGCCTGGGCGAGCATGCCATCCGGCCTGATCCTGTCAGTGATCGTGACACTTCTGGCCTGCGCGGCGACCTGGATCGGCTTTACCAATCTACGTTCGGGAGGTGAAGCATGAACTACGCAGGCCCACTGAGCGCCCTGACCGTGGCGCTGTTCTTGAGCGCCTGCGGCGGCGCGGAGCAGGACATCGCCTCGGTAAAAGGCGAAAACCCCAGACTAGACAAGCCTCAGCGCGGACTGTTGCCCAGCATGACGATTGCTGACCCTGTCGGCTGGGGCGATAGAAAGCCAACCGTTCCCGAGGGTTTCACGGTGAGCGCGATCGCGACCGATCTGCAAATCCCACGGCAGACCCTCGTATTGCCGAACGGAGACATCCTTGTGGCCGAAGGCCGCGGAGGCAATGCGCCCAAGCTCAGGCCTAAGGATGTGATCGCCGGTTACATCAAGGCAAAGGGCACGACTTCGGTCAAAAGCGGCAATCGCCTGACCCTGCTACGGGATGCGGATGGCGATGGCGTGTATGAACTGCAGAAAGTGTTTGCGGACGACCTAAACGCGCCGTATGGCCTGGCGCTGGCCAACGGCAACCTCTACGTCGCCAATCAGGATGCGCTGGTGCGCTTCGAGTATCAGGAAGGTCAGACCGAGGCCAGTGGCGAGCCGGTGAAGGTCACCGACCTGCCCTACCGGATCAACCATCACTGGACCAAAGCACTGACGGCGAGCCCGGACGGACGCTTCCTGTATGTGGGCATTGGTTCGAACAGCAACATCACCGAACGCGGGATGGAGGCTGAAGTCGACCGGGCGATGATCTGGCAGATCAATGCGGAGACAGGTGCGCACAAGCCTTACGCCACGGGCCTGCGCAACCCAACAGCACTGACGTTTCGCCCCGACACGGACCAGCTGTGGGCGGTGGTGAACGAGCGGGACGAACTTGGACCGAACCTGGTCCCCGACTACCTCACGTCGGTACAGGAAGGCGGCTTCTACGGCTGGCCCTATAGCTACTGGGGCCAACATGTCGACGAGCGCGTGCGCCCACAAGACCCGGATTTGGTCGCCAGGGCGATCAAACCCGACTATGCGCTAGGCCCACACGTGGCGGCGCTGGGCGTGGACTTCTCGTCACCAGTCATGGGTGAAAAATTCGCCGAAGGCGTGTTCGTCGGCGAGCACGGCAGCTGGAATCGCGAAGATCCGTCCGGTTATCAAGTGGTGTTCGTGCCCTTCAGGAACGGAAAACCCTCGGGCGAACCGGTGGATTTCGTGACCGGGTTTCGCACCGCCGAAGGAACGCACGGCAGGCCGGTGGGCGTGACGGTCGATCCGAAGGGGGCGCTCATCGTCGCGGACGACTTGGCTAACATCGTATGGCGGGTGACCCGGACACAGTAGTGCCCACGACCGGCTGCGCTGGGCGAGACGGCCAACACAGGTTCCAGCACAGCTCGAATGGCCCCAGTGCGGTTTTACTGGGGCCTGATTTTTGGAGACAGACGGCGATGAAAAAGCTTTCGTTGCAGATCCTTAGCGCTGTGGCTGCCGGCGCGGCTTCCCTCGCCATTGCCGCACCCGCTACGGTTGAGAAGAGCCAGTGGCCATTTAGCGTGACGCCACGAGCCAGCTTCTCCGAACCCTGGGCCATGACCTTTCTGCCGGACGGCACGGCATTGGTCACGGAAAAGCGCGGTGCGCTCAAGCACGTCGACGTAAAGACCGGAACGGTTCATGAGATCACCGGCGTGCCAGAGGTGGCCTATGGCGGTCAGGGCGGGCTGGGTGACGTCATCCTTCATCCGGATTTCGCACAAAACAACGTCATCTACCTCAGCTATGCCGAGCATGGTGAGGACGGCAACCGGGGCGCAGCGGTCACCCGCGCAACCCTGAAGCGGAGCGCCGACGGCGGCGAGCTGTTAGACCCTAAAGTGATCTGGCGACAGTCGCCCAAGGTTTCCGGCAAAGGCCATTACGGGCATCGTCTCGCATTCGGCCCGGACGGCAAGTTGTGGATCACCTCCGGGGAGCGGCAGAAATTCACGCCTGCGCAGGACATGAACGCCAATCTCGGCAAAGTGATCCGCCTGAACGAAGACGGCAGCGTGCCGGCTGACAATCCGTTCGCGGACAAAGGCGGCGTGACGGCGCAGATCTGGTCGCTCGGGCATCGCAATCCTTTGGGCATCGCCTTCGATGGGCAGGGTCGCCTGTGGGAACACGAGATGGGCCCGGAAGGCGGCGATGAGTTCAACCTGATCCAGAAAGGCGGCAACTACGGTTATCCCGAAGTCTCCAACGGCAACCACTACGGCGGCCGCCCGATTCCCGATCACGACACGCGCCCCGAGTTCATCGCGCCGAAGATTTCCTGGACGCCGGTGATCTCCCCGGCTGGCCTGATCATTTACGACGGCGAACGGTTTACCGACTGGAAAGGTGATGCGTTTATCGGCGGCCTGTCGGCCGAGGCTTTGGTCCGTGTCACTTTGAACGGCGAAGAAGCCAGCGAGGCCGCTCGCTACGACATGGGCGCGCGCATTCGCGAAGTCGAGCAAGGCCCGGACGGCAGCATCTGGCTGCTGGAAGATGGGGATGGGGGGCGTTTGCTGGAGCTCAGCCCGAAATAGGTTCAATCTATGCGGGGCCGCTTCAGGCGGCTTCGTCCAGCCAGCCAAACCAATCAATCAATCAATCAATCACCTGTAGTCAAAATGCCCAGTCCGTTCTTCCTCGTGTTTATAGCGCTACTGGTGCTATTCCCATTGCTCGCGCCCTGGAAGAGACCGTTTGGTGTGGCATGGCTCGTAATTTGGTTTGGTTTGTGGCTCTGTTTGTTCGCACGCCTCGAATACGAAACAGGCCGCTTAGCGACAGGTAACGTCTCGATCGAACTAGGGCTAGGCATTCCTCTACTCACTGCAAGCAGCCTGATGCGGCTCGTCTTACGAGGACTGCTTTACCTCTGTTGTTCCAAGAAAACAGCGATACCACAGTAACCAGCCACGTTACGCACGTAGCTGCTACGGTCTGAGGAGGCTATCCACACCAAATCCGCTCGTAACGCCCTCGTAACAATCCCCGCCTAGCGTGTTTCGGCCAAACCCCATCGCCAATCGCCGAGGCTCGCATGAGAACACCGACCCGCCTGACCCGTACCGCGCTATCCACTGCGTTAACACTGGCCTTGCTGCCGCTCGCCTCTCAAGCTGCCTCATCGCGCGCCGCGGAATACTTCGAGCGGGTTGCAACGTTTCCGGTGTACAGCAACCTCGGTGCGGACGAAGACGCCTCCCGCGAGACCGTCGCTGAGATCACCGCTGTCAGCCGCGACGGCCGTACGCTGATCTACACCGACAGCCCCGGCGAGCGGATCGGTCTGGTCGACATTCATGACCCGAAATCGCCAAAGCCTGCAGGCTTCGTGAAGCTCGAAGGCGAGCCGACCTCGGTCGCAGTGCATCACCACTTTGTACTGGTGGCGGTCAACACTTCGGCCAGCTTTGCCCAGCCCGACGGTGTGCTGGCGGTGTTCGACATTCGCAACCCCGCCCAGCCCAAGCGCGTCGCCACGTTGCCCATGGGTGGCCAACCGGATTCCATCGCCGTCAGCCCGAAGGGCCGTTATGCCGCCGTGGTGATCGAGAACGAGCGTGACGAGGATCTGAACAACGGCCTGCTCCCGCAGCTGCCGGGCGGCTTTCTGCAGATCGTCGATCTCAAGGGCCAGCCGTCGCGATGGACTACGCGCGACGTGAGCCTGACGGGCCTAGCCGAAGTAGCACCGGAGGATCCGGAGCCGGAATACGTCAGCATCAACGACCAAGACGTTGCGGCCGTCACGCTGCAGGAGAACAACCACATCGTGCTGGTCGACCTGCGTAGCGGTCGGGTGATCCGACACTTCACCGCCGGCCAGGTCGATCTTGAAGGCGTGGACGTTGAGGAGAACGACCGCATCGAGCCGGTGGGCGTCCTTAAAGGCAAACGCCGCGAGCCGGATTCCATCGCGTGGCTCGGTGCGCTGCTGGCCACTGCCAACGAAGGCGATTATGAGGATGCAAACGGCGAGGAAGGTGGCAGTCGCGGATTCACCCTCTTCGACTACAACGGCCAAGTCTGGCACGACGCCGGAGTCTCGATGGAACACGCCTTCATCCGCGCGGGCCACTATCCGGAGAATCGCTCGAAGAACAAAGGCATCGAGCCGGAAGGCATCGCGGCGGGGAGCTTCCACAAGCAGGATTTTCTCTTCGTCGGAAGCGAGCGCGGCAATGCCGTCGCGGTGTACGACGTCGCGCGCCCTTGGGCACCCGTGATGCATCAGTTGTTGCCGGCCGGCATGGGCCCCGAAGGCATCCTGCCGATCCCGGCGCGCAACTTACTGGTGGTCAGCAGTGAAGAAGACTCGGCCGAAGACGGCTATCGCTCGACGATTTCGATTTATCAGTACGGCGCCGGGACTGCGAATTATCCGGAGATCCGCTCCAGCGATAGCGATCTGATCCCCTGGGGAGCGCTCAGCGGCCTGGTTGCGGACGGTACGCAGATTGATCGCCTGTATGCCGTACCGGATAGCTACTACAAGGCCTCCCGGATCTTCCACATCGACACCAGTCAAACACCTGCAGTCATCGACGGGCAGACCGAACTGCGCAAGGACGGCGAGACCGTCAACTATGACCTTGAAGGCATTGCCCGAGCCAACAATGGCGACTTCTGGTTGGCCTCCGAAGGCAACGGCAAGGCCAAGCCGAACCTGCTGATCCATGCCAATTCAAAAGGCGACGTGCTGGCCGAATACGCGCTCCCGAAAGCCGTCTCGGCACAGCGCACCAGCAATGGATTCGAAGGCGTATCGGTGGTCGGCGAAGGCGCCAGCACCCGCGTGTATGTGGCCTTCCAGCGCGAGTGGAAGAACGACCCGGCCGGCAAGGTGCGTATCGGCGTATTCAATCCGAGCAGCGGCGAATGGGGCTTCGTCCATTACCCGCTCGACCCGGCTGTCGAAGGCGGCTGGGTCGGGTTGTCCGAGCTGACGTCCATCGGTAACGGTCAGTTCCTGGTCATCGAACGTGACAACCAGCAAGGCCCGGCAGCGCAAATCAAGCGCCTGTACCGCATCGACCTGACCGGCGTGCAGCCCATAGCCGAAGGCCAGAGCTTCCCAGTGGTGAGCAAGCATCTGGAGCGCGATCTGCTGCCTGATCTGCAGAGCACTGGCGGCTGGGTGCTGGACAAGGTCGAAGGCGCGGCAGTCGACAAACAGGGCCGTCTGTTCGTCGTCACTGACAACGATGGCGTGGAAGACGCCAGCGGCGAGACGCGCTTCATGCGCCTCGGCACAATCAAGCGCTGAGATTGCCTGCGGAGCGGCAATCCCGCTCCGCAGCAGCGCTCAGCTTTCGCGAGCGCGCTTGATGCGGTGATCCCAACGGCGCTTGGCGAAGCGGCGCATGTTCGGGATGTCGTCCGTTTCGTCCATGATCGGCTGGCCGATGATGGTTTCCATGATGTCTTCTAGCGTCACCAGGCCGCGCCAGCTGCCGAACTCGTCGTAGACCAGGCACATATGCTGACGCTCGTGCAGTAGCTGGGTCATGAGGTTCTCGACACTGGTCAGCTCCGGCGAAACCTTCACCGGCTTCATGATCGAAGAGACCGGGGCTTCGTCGTCCGTCGCTGACAGCGCGTCATAGCGGAACACGACACCCAGCGGGCTCTCGTTGTCGCCAATCACCGGGTAGCGCGAAAACTGGCTGTCAGCAACCTGCTCTTTGAATGCGCCGATGCTGGTCTCTGGCGCCGTATGGTCGCAAACCGTTCGCGGCGTCATCACGTCGCGGACCTTGATCTCGTGCAGGTCGAGGATATTCCTGATGACGCGCTGCTCGTCCTCGTCGAGGCTTTTGTTCTCGCGTCCTAGCACCGTCAGCGCCTTGATTTCCTGGCGGATGTCGTGCTCCGGCTCCTTGCCGCCGACCAGCCGCATGATCATGTCGGACAGGTAGATGAACGGCTTCAGGATCCAGATCATGCCACTCAGCACCGGCGGCAGGAACGGCGCCAGGGTGCGCCAGTAACGGGCACCGATGGTCTTGGGCAGGATTTCCGAGAGCACCAGGATCAGCACCGTCATCACCGCTGAAGCGATTCCGACGTAGCCGTTGCCAAACACCACGGTGACCTGAGCGCCAACGCCGGTCGCGCCGACGGTATGGGCAACGGTGTTCAAGGTCAGGATCGCCGCAAGTGGCTGGTCGACTTTGTCTTTGAGCTGTTTCAAGCGCTCGTAAAGCTTCGGACGGGACGTCTTCTGGTGTGCGATGAAGCTAGGCGTCAGCGAGAGCAGCGCAGCTTCCAGGATCGAGCAGATGAATGAAACGAGGATGGATAAGACAGCGAACGCTATCAGGAGGGTCATGTAAGGGAGGTTTCGTTGCCAATGGCAGGCCAATTTACAGCAAAGCTGCCCGGGGTTAGCTGATGACCGCGATGGGCTTGCAACATTTGATTTCCCCATTCGAACGCTCGCGCAGGACACTGATTTCGACAGCAGCCTTCAAGGGAGTTCACGACCACGGAACGGGCCAGCGAGCCAACCCGTCTGCCTAGATACTCCTCACACTTGTTTCCCGACACACTCCTCGGCTAGGGTGCGGCCCTCGATGAGACAGCCCTTCAGGAGCATTGCAGATTGATCAGAACAGGGATGTTGGCGCTGGGTTTGCTGTTGGCGCTACCGACACAGGCAGCCGAACAGCGGGTCTATTTGGTGGCCACGATGCAGCTCGACGGCTCCAGCCTGGCACAGAGCATTTTCTTGCATGAACCAGGCATCACCGAACTGGAAGGCTGCCGCGAAGCGGTGCGCGCGGGCCAGCGCGACCGTGACTGGCAAAAATACCATCACATTTTCCGCAGCGACCGCTTCAAGGGTTTCTCCGGCCACATGCAATACCGCTGCGCAACCAGTGAACAGCAATTCAGCAGCTGGCAAGACGGCCCACGTTACAACCGGTCGTACCTGATTGGCGTCGACGAACATTCGAAGCTCAACGTAGAACGGACCTCGAGCCAGGCCCAATGCATGACGCAGCTACGGGCGTTGCCGGCTGCCCGGCAGGCGCATCGCTTCTGCGCCATGGGCAACCAGCAGATCATGCCCTGAGCCGCTCGTCCTTCCAGCCGAGCGGTGCTAGGTAGTTGCTCTACTCCGGCTGGTAGCTGCCCGGCACCGGCGCGAAGGACACCCCGAAGCGATTCCAGGCGTTGATGGTCACGATGGCCAGGGTCAGGTTAGCGAGCTGGGCCTCGGTAAAATACTCGCGCGCCTCCTCGAACAACCGCTGCGACACACCCTGAGGCAGCAGCGTATTGGCCTCGGCCCAGGCCAGCGCAGCACGTTCGCGGTCGGTGAAAAACGGCGTTTCGCGCCAAGCGCTCAGGGCATAGATGCGCTGTTCGGTTTCGCCCAGGGCGCGAGCGTCTTTGGTGTGCATGTCGATGCAGAAGGCGCATCCGTTGATCTGCGAGACACGAATCTTCACCAGCTCCATCAGCGGTTTGTCGACGCCATCCTCGCGGCGGCTCTGCCTTGCCAGATAGGTTTCCAGCCCTATCATGGCGGTCATCACGTCAGGTGCGGCGGTCTGGTAGTTCATACGCATGGTGGTCACTCCTCGGTTGAATGTGCAACCCAGGCTACGCAGCCGCCACGCTGCGCTATTGTAGATTTTCGACATCTTTGAGCGCCCGCCATGTCCGCTTCCTTGCACGGCCGCCCGCCCTCCCTGCAGGGCTTCGTCACCCGCCCGCCGAGCCCGGCGCTGGCCGCATACGTCCAGCGTTTCTGGTGGCTGGAAGGCGACGGCTCGCAGATCTATGACGAGCAGATGCTGCACCCGGACGGCGGCAGCGGGCTGATCTTCAACTTCGCTGATCCGCTGCGTTTCGATGGCACCCCGCGAGAGCGACGGGCCCTGATCGCCGGGCCGCAAGTGGCCAGCACCCGGCTGCAGCTGCTCGGCCAGGTCAAGATGATGGGCGTACGTTTTCTTCCCGGCATGGGTGCCCCCGTGTTCGGCATCGGCCTCGACGAACTGACCGGTCTTCACGACGCTGACTGGCCCAGGCTGGCGCTCGCGCATCTGATTGACCAGTTGGCCGAATTGGAACGGGACGCGCAGCAGGCACTGGTTGAACGGGCCCTGCTCGGTCGTCTCGGTGCGCTCCAGGCGCGGCGCACCCCGGTGCAGCAGCTGCTGGAACAGATCGCCACCAACCAGGGCCGGGCGCGGCTGGCGGACCTGCTCCAGACCGTGCCGCTCGGCCACCGCCAGCTGGAACGGCTGTTCCGCTATCAGGTCGGTCTGACGCCCAAGCAATTCAGCCGTATCCAGCGTGTGGCGCTGGTCCGCAACCAGTTACGCGCCGGCCAGCCACTGCTGGATACCGCCATGGTCTGCGGCTACAGCGATCAGGCGCACTTCATCCACGATTTCAAGACGGTGGTCGGCATGACGCCGGGGCAATATCGGGCCCGGGTAAAGATCGCGGAGAGGTAAGACTCCTGGCTCTTCACGCGCCGAATTACCTGTCCACACAGATCGGCATGCCCGCGCCTCACGGTCATCTCAAGCGCATGCGAACGCGGCGGCCATCCAGCTGTGCCGTCCGGCAAAGCCCAGCCGGGGAAGAAGTAAGCTCACAGGCGATGGCAAGATCCGTGGGGTCCTTGTCATTGCGACACGGCCATAGCAGCCGCAGACTGCAGGCATCTTCCTGAGAGGTGCACCATGGACGCCACTCGCACCATTGCCTGCCTGGTTTACCCCGACGTCATGAGCCTGGACGTGACCGGGCCGATGCAGGTGTTTGCATCAGCCAACGTCGAGCGCCAACGACAGGGGTTGGCCGCCCACTATGCGCTGCTGTTGATTGGCGAACAGGCCGGTCCCTTTGCCACTTCCGCGGGGTTCAAGCTGGTTGCGGATGCCCCGTGGGGCAGCATGGATCCCGCGGGATTGGACACGCTGTTGGTTCCGGGAGGCGGTGGCGTACAGGTGCAGATGCACAACCGCTCGCTACTGGACTGGCTTCGCTGTGCCGAACCGCAGATACGCCGTCTGGGCTCGGTATGTTCTGGCGCGCTTATTCTGGCCGAAGCCGGGCTACTCGACGGCCGCAAGGCGACCACTCACTGGGCGGACCTCGCAGCCTTAAGTGAATACAGCACCATTGAGGTACAAGGCGACCGGCTGCATACCTACGACCCGACGGACCGGGAGTCCGCTCACCTGTTCAGCTCGGCCGGCGTCACGGCGGGCATCGACCTGGCACTGGCGCTGATCGAGGCAGACCTTGGGCGCGCGCTGGCCCTCAGAGTGGCGCAACGACTGGTGATGTTTCTGCGCAGGCCAGGCGGGCAGACCCAGTTCAGCCCGATGCTGGCCGCGCCGACCGGTAGCGTGGCCCGCCTCGCCGAACTGCTTGAATGGATTTCCGGACACCTGGGCGAAGACCTGTCCATCGAGGCGTTGGCCGAGCAGGCGCACATCACGCCACGCACCCTGTGCCGACTGTTCAACCTGGAGGTTGGCATGGGCCCTGGGCAGTACGTCGAACGCGTACGGCTCGAGGCGGCCCGCAACCTGTTGCTCGATGCCCAGGCATCGATCGCGACGGTGGCGCGGCTGACCGGATTCGGCCACCCGGAAAACCTCAGGCGCAGCTTCCAGAAGCACCTTGCAGTCGGCCCCGGGATTTCTTCCAGCGCTTCGGCTAGCGCGCCCTCCCAGCTCCCAACTTATCGCTCACGGCAACCCGGCTCATTGCCAGGCTCCGCTGTGCCCGCTTTTCATGACAAGGGCCGACCCCATGCTTCTACTGTTCAGCAACAGCCAGGTACTGCGCCTGTTCATCGCCCAGGCGCTGTTCTGGTCATGCTCGATGACCGGCATCATCCTGACCTCCATTGTCGGCCTGCATCCGGCGCCCGTTGCAGACCTGGCGACCCTGCCGCTTGCAGTGCTGATGCTCGGCGGCCTGCTCGCTCTGCAGCCTATTGCGTGGTTAATGCAGCGCCGCGGCCGCACGATAGGCTTTCTCGTTGGCACCCTGGCCGGCGTGCTGGGCGGTCTGACAAGTGCACTGTCGCTCTGGCTGGACAGCTTCACCCTGCTCTGCCTCGGCGCACTGCCCATCGGCGCGTATCAGGCGTCGGCGATGTATTACCGGTTTGCCGCCATGGAGGCGGTGAGTGAAGCCTTAAGAGGCCGAGCCACAGGATGTGTGATCGGCGGTGGCGTGGTCGCTGCGCTGGCTGCACCCGCGCTTGGCGACGCCGCACGCGGCCTGGTCTCCGTGCCCTTTGCTGGCGCCTATCTGATGATTGCAGCACTGGCTGCGGTGGGATTCTTCATCCTGGCAGGACTAAAGAGCAGCCAGGCTAGCGCACCCGTACCGGCAGCCTCCTCCGCGGTGTCCTGGCGCGACCTCCTTGCCCGGCCAGTGGTGAGAGCTGCCGTGTTGACCACCGCTGCTGGGCACGGGTTGATGATTCTTGTGATGAACGCAACGCCCCTGGCAATGCACGGCGAAGGCATGAACCTGCAGGTTAGCGGCCAGGTGATCCAGTGGCACATGCTGGGCATGTTCCTGCCGGCGTTCATCGCCGGGCCGCTGGTGGACAGGCTGGGTAGCAGGATGGTGGCCTGCCTGGGCGGCGGATTGCTTATCGCGAGCGCGCTGGTCGCCCTGCTCGGTGTCAGCCATCTGCATTTTCTGATCAGCAGCTGCCTGCTCGGTATCGGCTGGAATTTGATGCTGGTGGCCGGCACCACGCAGCTGGGGCAGGGGCACGGGCCGCAGGAACGAGCGCGGGCACAGGGCTTGATGGAACTCTGCAACGGCAGTGTCGCCGCCGTGATGTCATTCGCCTCGGGTGCATTGATCGCGCAGGCGGGGTGGGCCGCGGTGAACATCGGCATGCTGCCGATCGTCGCGCTGGTACTGCTGGTGCAGCTCGCCGAGGCCTATCGGCAACGGCAGCCAGCGTGAGAGGAGCCTGCGGTCGCTGCATATAAGCAAGGTGCGCTAGCTGCGCGGCCGAATCCCATCGAGTATCAGCGCTTGCAAACTCGTCAGCGCTTCTTCAAAAAACACCGGATCGTCCAGCGTCTTACCTGTAACGGCCTCGATCTGCACGCGGAAGTCGGCGTAGTGCTGCGTCGTGGCCCACAGCGAGAAGATCAGGTGACGGGGCTCGACCGGAGCCAGTTTCCCGGCGTCTATCCAGCCCTGAATGACCGCGACCTTGCTCTCGACGAGCTCGCGCAAAGGCTGCTCCAACTCGGCAAGCATCAGCGGCGCGCCCTGCATGACTTCCATGCAGAACAACCGCGACTCAGCAGGATAATCGCGGGAAAGCTCCAGCTTGACGCGCAGGTAGCCCTTTATCGCTTCGATCGGGTCCTGGTCCGCAGCGAATGTCTGCAAGGGCTGCAGCCAGACTTCCAGCAACTGCCGCAAGACGCTGACATAGAGCTCTTCTTTGCTGTCGAAGTAATACAGCAGATTGGTCTTGGAGACGTCGGCCGCGGTGGCAATCTGATCGAGGCTGGTGCCATACAAGCCAAAGCGGGAGAAAAGGCCGAGTGCGGCATCGATGACGGTCGCACGCTTGCTTTCGATCATGCGTGAACGGCGGTCGACTGCGCTGGCGCTGGGCTCGCGTGCCGAGCCTTTTATCTTGGCGGTCTTGCTGGCGGTCAGGCGTCGGCGTGGTGGTACGGGGGTCTGGTCTGTCACATCGCTACCGGTCGGGCTCAAACGGGCCGCTACTGTAGCGCGAGGCGAAGCATGCGCGCAGGAATGCCGACGGTCGACCTTATCGTTGCTCAACGGGCGCAGCGTCAGAGCAGCGCATGGACTGATCTGGCTATACCACGGATCGCTAGGCAGCCTTTCAGGCCGACTCACATTCTGTCCTGCGCCTGTTTCAAACGCTGCGTTCAATCAACTGATCTCCAGCTGGCTGTATAGACACCCCTCATGTTGCACCGCAAAGAGAATGTTATGTTATAACTATCGCACTCAATTCGCTGTGCACCTGCCATGACCGAAGCCGAACTCCTCGCCCTCCCTGCCGACGCCTATATGAACGAGGCTCAGCAAAGTTTCTTTCGTGACTTGCTGCTGCGCCAACGCACGGAGCTGCACGCGCGCATTGCCGAGGAATTTCAGCTGCTGCGCCACTACGAGCCCAGTAGCGACCCATCCGACATCGGCACCACCGAAGAACAGCGCCAGTGGCAGCTGCGGCTGCTGGAAAGGGAAAAGAAGCTGCTCGACAAGATCGACGACTCCCTCGATAGCCTGGCCCGGGGCGACTACGGCTGGTGCGATGAAACCGGCGAGCCCATAGGCCTGAAACGCCTGCTGCTGCGCCCCACTACGACGCTGAGCATCGAAGCCAAAGAGCGCCAAGAACAACGCGAAAAACACCAACGAACCGCCTGAGAGATCGCCATGAATCGCCTCCCCGTCACTGTGCTGTCCGGCTTCCTCGGTGCCGGCAAAAGCACGCTGCTCAATCACATCCTGAAGAACCGTGAAGGTCGCCGCGTCGCGGTCATCGTCAACGACATGAGCGAGATCAACATCGACGGCGCCGAAGTCCAGCGCGACGTCAGCCTCAATCGCGCCGAAGAGAAGCTGGTCGAGATGAGCAACGGCTGTATCTGCTGCACCCTGCGCGAGGACCTGCTCGAAGAGGTCGGCAAGCTCGCCCGCGAGGGTCGCTTCGATTATCTGCTGATCGAATCCACCGGCATTTCCGAGCCGCTGCCGGTGGCCGAGACCTTCACCTTCCGCGACGAGCAGGGTCAGAGCCTCGCCGACCTTGCACGTCTGGACACCATGGTCACGGTAGTCGACGGGGTCAATTTCCTGCGCGACTTCCACGAAGCCGAAAGCCTGGCAAGCCGGGGCGAAACACTGGGCGAGGACGATGAGCGCTCCATCACTGAGCTGCTGATCGAGCAGGTGGAGTTCGCTGACGTCATCCTCATCAGCAAGATCGATCTGATCTCCAGCGCCGAGCGCGAGGAGCTCATCGCGATCCTGGGCCGCCTGAACACCCATGCCGAAATCCTGCCCATGAGCATGGGCAATGTGGCGCTGGCAAAGATCCTCGATACCGGCCGCTTCGATTTCGAGCGGGCCGCCCAGGCGCCGGGCTGGCTCAAGGAAATGCGCGGCGAGCACGTCCCCGAGACCGAGGAATATGGCATTGCCTCGACGGCCTACCTCGCGCGGCGCCCCTTCCACCCGCAGCGCTTTCACAACTTCCTAAGCCGCGAATGGACAAATGGCCGCCTGCTTCGCTCGAAGGGCTATTTCTGGTTGGCCAGTCGTCCGCAGGAAGCCGGCAGCTGGTCCCAGGCCGGCGGGCTGATGCGCTACGACTATGCAGGGCGCTGGTGGCGATTCACACCCGAGGCCCAGTGGCCGGAAGACGAAGCGTCACGCGTCGCGATCCAGCAAAAATGGACCGACGAATGCGGTGATTGCCGACAGGAATTGGTGTTCATCGGCCAGAACATCGACTTTCACCGCCTGCGCGCAGAACTCGACACCTGCCTGCTAAGCGACTACGAATGGAACCTTGGCCCCGAGCACTGGTTGCGCATGGATGATCCCTTCGCTCCCTGGCTCGAGGAGGTCGCATGATACTGGCGAGACAGTTGGCCTGGGGATCACCGCAGCAGGTGTTTGGCGAGACTCCTGCCGTACTCGCCGATGCGCTGATCGATGGTGTCAACCTCGCGGCCTGGCAACGTCAGTTACCGTCTCCAATCGACCAGTTCGCCGGGGCGCTGCGGGCGCTGGAAGAGCCCTTTTCCGAATCACTGACCGTCGAGCCAGACGCAAGCGGCACCGTATCGATGCCATCGTTGGCGGCAGCCTACCGTGGCATCACCGGTCACAGCGAATTCGTCGCCGATGTAGCGTGGCTTGTCAGCGCCTTCACGTGCCTGCTTGGAACACGGCGCATCGGGGTGCGCCTGCGTGTGTTGGACAAGCCCATGTGCCCGCGCTTCCATGTCGATCACGTGCCGCTGCGGTTGATCACCACCTATGCCGGCCCCGGCAGCGAGTGGTTGCACGAAGGTGCCATGCCGCGTCACCGTCTGGGCGAGCCGGCCGCTGAACCGCATGACAGCCGAGACATTCAGCAACTGCTAGCAGGTGAGGTCGCGCTCTTCAAAGGCGAGAAATGGACCGGAAACGAAGGCGCCGGCATCATCCACCGGTCACCGCTGACCTCTCCGGCAAACAAGCGGCTGATCCTGACGCTCGATTGGCTGGCATGAAAAAGGGCCGACAGCTGCGCTAATCGGCCCTTGGGGATGTAGCTCATTTCGATCAGGCAGCCATCTTTTCACACTCTTCGGCGCACTTGCGGCAGGCTTCGGCGCAGGCCTGGCAGTGGTCCATCTGATGGCTACCGCACTCTTCGTCGCACTCGCGGCAGGCCTGAGCACAGATACGGCACATCTCTTTGGCCAACTTGCTGTCGCGTGCCATCAGCGTGGCGGCGAGTGCGCAAAGGTCGGCGCAGTCGCGGTCGAGCTCGATGCAGCGAGCCATCATCTTGACGTCGTCTTCGCGCAGGCATGAAGCGGCGCAGGTTTCGCATACGATGGCGCAGTTGGAACAGGCCTGAATGCAAGCCTCGTACTTGGAATTAAGCATTGGGGTTCCTCCAAGGTCGATGTTCGCGAAATGGGTGAGAGCGAATCGCCCCCTTCATACAGTTCGTGCCGGGTACACCGCTCGAAGTTCAGTTTGATCGACCCAATGGTCCATTCACCCCACAGCGCGTTGCGCATCGGGTCCCCGCTCGGCTGCGGTCATCGCTACAATTCCCGATCCCTTTGCCAGTTCCGCGATGCACATGACCTCCACCCTCGCCGCACCTTGCGAATATCAAGAAACCATCCGCAAGAGCCGCTTCCTGGCCAAGGCTGCGCCCGTGTCCAGTGCCGAGGAGGCTCAGGCTTTCATCCAGGCGGTCAGCGACGCCAGCGCCACGCATAACTGCTGGGCGTGGAAGGTTGGCAATCAGTACCGATTCAGTGATGACGGCGAGCCCGGCGGAACGGCCGGGCGACCCATGCTGACCGCGATCGAAGGGCAGGAGTGCGACCAGGTGGTGGTGGTAGTGATTCGCTGGTTCGGCGGCATCCAGCTGGGAACCGGCGGCCTGGCACGTGCTTACGGCGGCTCGGCGGCGAAATGCCTGCAGACTGGCGAGCGCGTAGAGCTGGTCGCCCGGGTTCGCTGCAGCTGTCATTGCCGCTTTGCCGAGCTGGCGCTGCTCAAGTCGCGCCTGAGCGACTTTGACGCATTGATCGACAGCGAAACCTTCGACGCGGAAGGCGCCGAGCTGCAGCTGGCCTTCCCCGCAGCGCAACAACCCCAGGTGCAGAAACTCCTGTCCGACATCAGCCGTGGCCGCTCGGAACTGCACCCGCTTGACCCTTGAGCATCGTTCCCCGTTGAACTGCGCGATATCAGAGAAGTCCCTATAACAGCGGCACTTGCCGTTGGGTCGGCGCATTCATGCGTACGTGCCCCAACACAAACGAGTGGAAGTGCCGAGACACGCATTCCGCTGCGAAACAGGAGTCTGATGAATGAAAAGCAAATATAAGTGGCTGATCCCCGGCGCCGTACTGCTCACCACCCTAGGGATGGCAGGCTGCGACGTCGAAAAAACCGAAGAAGGCTCGCTCCCAGACGTTGAAGTCGAAGGCGGCAACATGCCGGAATATGACGTGGATGCGCCAGAAGTGGACGTAGGCACCAAGGAAAAGACCGTCACAGTGCCTGATGTCGATGTCACCATGCCCGACGACGACGAGCCGGACGTAGGTGAACCCGTGGAGCCACGCGCACCCGCCCCCACTCAGAACTGACAGATAGTAGAGGCGTGCGCCTTATCGGCGCGCCTGCACTCGAAAGCCACGCTGCCCCAGGCAAGCGTGGCTTTTTTTTCGTCCGCAGGTTGTCCACCGTTCGTGTGCATCACATTGTGGATAACACTGGGAACAATGCGGCAAACCCAACGGCGACGCGGCCTGGGCACCTTCGTTCATTTTTTAACCGAAACGCTTTAGCAGCCCGTCGAGATGCGAAAAACCATTGATTCGCAAGCATTTTTTACGCTTCAAATCAGCTTGGACGGATGATTTCACGTCGCCACCACGCATCTGTTTGGTTATCCGCAGAACAGGTGGACAAGATTGTGGATAACCGTTGGGCTGAGCGCGCTTAACCGCGCCCGCTCTCGCTTCGACGACCTTGCTCATTTTTTGCACAGCTCTTACGGCACGTGACGAACTGAGCGTGCAACGCGGTGACATAAATCCATAAGCGGAAAAACGGTGGGCTGAAGCCCACCCTACCCGCAGCGGCTGGCATCTGACCCTGGGGTCAATCCGGCCAGCGTGATTAAATGCGCCTTTTCCAGATGGGGAATCTCTCATGTACGACTGGCTAAACGCCCTACCGAAAGCCGAGCTTCATCTGCACCTCGAAGGCTCACTCGAACCCGAGCTGTTGTTTCGCCTGGCTGAACGCAACAAGATCGCCCTGCCCTGGGATAACGTCGATGCGCTGCGCAGCGCCTATAACTTCGGCAACCTGCAAGAGTTCCTCGATCTCTACTACGCCGGCGCCGATGTGCTGCGCACCGAGCAGGACTTCTATGACCTGACCTGGGCGTACCTGCAGAAGTGCGAAGAGCAGAACGTCGTGCACACCGAGCCCTTCTACGATCCGCAGACTCACACTGATCGCGGCATCCCGTTCGAGGTCGCGATGCGCGGCATCAGTGGCGCGCTGGCCGATGGTCGCGAGCTGCTCGGCATCAGCAGCGGCCTGATCCTGAGCTTCCTGCGTCATCTGCCGGAAGAGGAAGCCTTCAAGACGCTGGAACAGGCGATGCCTTTCCGTGATGCCTTCTTCGCGGTTGGCCTGGACAGTTCCGAAATGGGACATCCACCGAGCAAGTTCGAGCGAGTCTTCGCCAAGGCCCGCGCTGAAGGTTTCCTCGCCGTCGCCCATGCCGGCGAAGAAGGCCCGCCGGAATACATCTGGGAAGCGCTGGACCTGCTCAAGGTCAGCCGCATCGACCACGGCGTGCGTGCATCAGAGGACCCGAAATTGATTGAACGGCTGATCGCCGAGCAGATTCCGCTTACGGTCTGCCCGCTGTCGAACACCAAGCTCTGCGTGTTCGATGACATGAGCCAACACAACATCCTGCAGATGCTGGAACAGGGCGTGAAGGTGACGGTGAACTCCGACGATCCGGCCTACTTCGGCGGCTACGTAACGGAGAACTTCATGGCACTGCATGAAAGCCTGGGCATGACCGAGGGTCAGGCTCGCCGGCTGGCACAGAACAGCCTCGACGCCCGCCTGGCCAAGTGATCGATAAGGGCCGCCGTGCGCGGCCCGTCAAGGGGCGAACGGCGCCAGCTGGATCAGCCTCTGGCATCGCTCAACCAGGTGCTCGCGTAACAGCCGCACCCGTTCGCCCAAATGTGCACGATGGGCACAGATCAGGTTCAGCGGCGTCGGCTCGCCCAGCAGCTCCGGCAACAGCACCACCAGTCGCTCCGACTGCACATCCTGAGCGATGTCCAGCCAGGATTTATACACCACGCCCCGCCCGGCCAGCGCCCAGCGGCGCACCACATCGGCATCGTCGCTGACGCGATCACCGCTCACCAGCTGCTCCAGCTCGCGGCGGCGGTCGTCGAGAAAGCACCAGCGCTCATGCACCCGCCCGGCCAACATGAATCGCAGACAATTATGGTCGACGAGATCGGCCAGCGTGCGCGGCGATCCATGTGCCGCCAGGTAGCCCGGCGAAGCGCAGAGCACGCGCCGATTGGCCGCCGCCACCGGGACCGCCACCAGGCTGGAATCTTCCGGCTGGCCATAGCGCAGCGCGATATCGACCGACTGCCGAAACAGGTCGGCATTGCGATCCGCCAATAACAGTCGAAGGCTCAAGAGCGGGTGCTGCAGCTGGAACTCGTCCAGCCAGGGCAGCAGCACATTGCGGCCGAAATCTGACGGCGCTGACAGCTGCAGCGTGCCACTGATAGTCGCTTTACCGCCCGCAAGCAGTTGTTGACCCTCGACCAGGCTCTGCAAGGCCGAACGCGCATGGGGCAAATAGAGCTCGCCTTCGCCCGTCAGCCTCAGGCTCCGGGTCGAACGCACCAGCAAGCGGCAACCCAATTGCGCTTCCAGTCGCTTGAGCGCCGCACTGGCCACGGCCGGCGACAATTCCAGCTGCCGAGCAGCGGCCGATAGGCTCCCCAGTTCAGCGGTCAGCACGAATACCTGTAGGTCATCGCTACGCAGCATTTTCAATATTCCATTGAAAGAGTCTCTGCGAAATATGCGGTTTTTCATCGCAGCGCGAAAGCCGAACATGGCGGTATTCAATTCTCAGCTCTAGAAGGAGACTCACGATGAAAGCCATCGGCTACCAACACTCCCTGCCAGTCGACGACGTGAATTCACTGATCGACATCGAACTGCCTGATCCCACACCCGGCCCGCGCGACCTGCTGGTCGAGGTCCGCGCCATTTCGGTGAACCCGGTGGATACCAAGATCCGCATGCGCGTGCAGCCGGAAGCCGGTCAATATCAGGTGCTCGGCTGGGATGTCGCCGGCGTGGTGCGCGCGGTAGGCAGCGAAGTCACCCTCTTCCAGCCCGGCGATGAGGTGTTCTATGCCGGCGCGCTGGACCGCCCCGGCGCCAACAGCGAGCTGCATCGGGTAGACGAGCGCATCGTCGGCCGTAAGCCCGCAACACTGGATTTCGCGGCTGCAGCGGCGCTGCCGCTGACGTCGATCACCGCCTGGGAACTGCTGTTCGAGCGTTTGGAAATCAGCGAAAGCAAAGATGAGCGTGACCAGCGTCTACTCATTGTCGGTGCAGCAGGAGGTGTCGGTTCGATCATGACGCAGCTGGCGCGCCAGCTGACCGGACTGAAGGTAATCGGCACGGCCTCGCGCAGCGAAACCCAGGACTGGGTGCGAGAGCTGGGCGCTCATGAAGTGATCGATCACAGCCAGCCACTGGCCGCCGAGCTGCAACGAGTGGGCATCGCCGACGTCACCCACGTTGCCAGCCTGACCCACACCGACGTGCATCTGGCGCAGATCGTCGAGGCGTTGCAGCCTCAAGGGCGCCTGGCCTTGATCGACGATCCGGCAAGCCTCGACATCAGCCTGCTCAAGCGCAAGAGCCTGTCGCTGCACTGGGAGTTCATGTACACCCGTTCGCTGTACCAGACGCCGGACATGATCGCCCAGCACGAGTTGCTCAACCGGGTCGCCGAGCTGATCGACAGCGGCGTACTCAAAACCACGCTGGGTGAGCACTACGGCACGATCAACGCCAAAAATCTGCGTCGCGCCCATGGCTTCATCGAAAGCGGCAAAGCCAAGGGCAAGATCGTCCTCGAAGGCTTCTGACCTCTGGTCGGCTGGCGTGCCGCCTCAGGACGAGGCGGCCTCCTGGTTGGGCTGCGAAATCGCGATCTGGCCGGTGTACCAGGCCAGACACGCCGCCAGGCCAGCACACACCGTGATCGCCAGGGCCATCGGCACCGCGGTGCCGTTATGCATCCAACCCACCGCTGCCGATGCAAAGGCAGCGACGCAAAACTGCATGCTGCCCATCAAGGCCGACGCCAGCCCCGCCTGCTTGCCCTGCTTTGCCATGGCACAAGCAGTCGCGTTGGGCAGGATGCTGCCAAGGCTCGCCAGCCCGGCGAACAAGGGGATCAGCAACGGCCACAGCGCATCGGGCTCGCTCAGCGCGATCACCAACAGCGCCGCGCCGCAAGCGAAGTAGAACCAAACCAGGCGCCTTAACCAGAAACCCGGACCGCGCAAGCGCAACAGCCGTGCATTGATCTGCGAAACGAGGATGAATCCAGCCGCATTGCTGCCGAACAGCCATCCGTAGTGCTCGGCCGGAACCCCATAAAGCTCGATGAAGACGAAGGGCGACCCGGCGATATAGGCAAACATGCCCGCCATGGCTACACCGCCGGAGAGCGCGAAGGCGATGAATTCGCCGTCACGAAACAAGGCGACGTAGCGCCCGAAGGTTCCGCTCAGAGCGTGTTTGGGCGCATCAGCCGGCAAGGTCTCCGGCAGCCGCATCGCGACTGCAACGCCGCACAGCGCACTGAATATCGTCAGCGAGACGAAGATCGCCTGCCAGCCAAAGACGTTCATCAACAGCCCACCCGCCAGTGGTGCGAGGATCGGCGCCAGCCCCATCACCAGCATCAGTTGGGAAAAGACTTTGGCGCCCTGGACCGGATCGCAGCTGTCACGCACAACCGCGCGGGTCACCACGATGCCTGCACAGCCACCCAGCGCCTGGACGAAACGCGCGGCGATCAGCCAGTCCAGCGACGGCGCGAACGCGCACGCCAGCGACGCCAGAGTAAACAGCGTCACGCCCACCAACAGCGGCCAACGCCGGCCATACCGATCCGCCAGGGGCCCATAGATCAGCTGACCAAGGGCCAGGCCGATGAAGTAAGCCGCCAGCGACAGCTGGACGTGTTCCACGTCTGTGGCAAAAGCGCGCGCAATCGAGGGAAACGCGGGTAGATAGAAGTCGATGGCCAGCGGGCCAAAGGCGCTAAGAGCGCCCAGGATGAGCAAAATCGGAAGGGGCATGGAGAGAACTCGCGAAGCGGAAAAAGCCGAAGCGTCAACGCGCAGGGAAGCCGCAGTAGAGATCGATCATTTACAGAGAAGGTCAGATGCTGTTACATACACAGACGATTGTAAACATCCAAAGTTGCAGAAGTTGAAGGACAAACTCCGCATAGCCCGCCCGCCAAGGCCTTAATCAATGCAGCGTCAGGCTGCCGTAGCTCTCACATGCGAAGAACCAAAGAAGACGCCGAAAAGACCCGTATCGCCCTGCTCGCCTCTGCCGAGCGGCTATTTCTCGACAAGGGTGTGGCGCATACCAGCCTGGATCAGATTGCCCGCGACGCCGGGGTGACTCGCGGCGCTGTGTATTGGCATTTCCAGAACAAGGCACATCTGTTTCATGAAATGCTCAACCAGGTTCGCCTGCCGCCGGAGCAAATGGCCGAGCGACTCTGCAGTTGCACCCAGCAGCAGCCGTTGCGAGCGCTGCATGAACTCTGCATCGAAGGCATCAGTGCACTGGGCCGGGACGAGCAGAAGCGCCGCGTGATGACCATTCTCCTGCACCGCTGCGAATTCACGGAAGAACTGCGCGAAGCGGAAGAACGCCACCACGCGTTCATCAATCTGTTTATCGAGCTATGCGAGAAACTGCTGGAGAGTGCCGCCGACAGTCTCTATCCAGGCATCACGCCAAAACTGGCCGCGCGCACCTTGCACGCGCTGATCGTCGGTGTGTTCAGCGACTGGACCCGTGATCCGACCCTGTTCGATCCGGAAAAGGATTGCGCCGCCCTGATCGACCCGGTGTTCCGTGGCCTGGTGAAGGACTGGGACAGTTCCGTCGCCCACTGACCTATCGCATAAAAACGCGGCAGCACCGGCTGCCGCGTATCGCGTCACTGGACCTGATAGCCCTCTTCTTCAATGGCCTCGCGGATAGCCGCCTCGTCCAGCCCACCCTCCACTCGCACCACACCTGCCTCAAGATCGACATCAACCTTGGCACTGGGATCTCGGGACTGAATCGCCTGGGTCACGGCGCGCTGGCAATGCGCGCAAGTCATGCCTGTCACGTTGAACGTCTGCATCAGGTGCTCCTCTCGTTTATTGACAACTTCAGCATGCTCAACCTTGCCATACTGATAAGGTCAATAGACTGGCTGCGACAACCTGTTACTCGACTTGACCTTCCCATAAGGTGAAGGTTGATCATCATCGGCATCAGGCCCATTCGGAGCGAACCATGACCAGCGCAACCTACACTTTGCCTATTACCGGCATGACCTGCGCCAGCTGCGCCGGGCGGGTCGAACGCGCCCTGCTGAAGGTGCCCTGCGTCGACGATGCGGCGGTGAACCTCGCCGCCGAGCAGGTCCGCGTGCAAACCCATGAAGGCGATATCGCCGCGCTGATACAAGCCGTGGAAAAGGCGGGTTACGGCGTGCCGGTGCAGACGCTGGAGCTGGCTATCGAAGGCATGACCTGCGCCAGCTGCGCCGGCCGCATCGAGCGCGCCCTGCTCAAAGTCCCGGGCGTACGCAGCGCGACGGTGAACCTGGCCAGCGAACGCGCACGCATCGAGGTGCTCGGCGCGGTAGACGCAACGGTACTGATCCAGGCCGTCGAAGCAGCCGGCTACAAGGCACAGGCCAGCAGCGATAGCGAGCCCGCCGCAGACACAGGCGAAAGCCGTCTGCGCCGCGAACGCTGGGCAGTGATCGCCGCGTTGCTGCTGGCCGCGCCGCTGGTGATCCCGATGTTCGGCGACCTGCTGGGGCTGCATTGGATGCTGCCACCCTGGATTCAATTTCTGCTCGCCACACCTGTGCAATTCATCCTCGGGGCGCGTTTTTATGTGGCCGGCTGGAAAGCCGTGCGCGCTGGCGCCGGCAACATGGATTTGCTGGTTGCGATCGGCACCAGCGCCGGTTACGGCTTGAGCCTCTACCAGTGGTGGGCCGTTGAGGCCGGGCAGATGCCGCATCTGTATTTCGAAGCGTCGGCTGTGGTGATCGCCCTCGTCCTGTTGGGCAAGTATCTGGAAAGCCGCGCCAAACGTCAGACCAGCGCGGCTATCCGTGCGCTGGAGGCGCTCAGGCCGGATCGCGCCTTACGGGTGGTCGACGGTCGTGAAGAGGACGTTGCCATCGCCGCCCTGCGCCTGGACGACCTGGTACTGGTCAAGCCTGGCGAGCGCTTCCCGGTGGACGGCGAGGTGGTCGAAGGTGAGAGCCAGGCCGATGAAGCCTTGATCAGCGGTGAAAGCCTGCCGGTGAACAAAGAGCCGGGCGACCGCATCACCGGTGGAGCGATCAACGGCGAAGGCCGCTTGCTGGTGCGCACCACGGCCCTCGGCGGCGAAACGGTGCTGGCGCGCATCATTCGGTTGGTGGAGGACGCTCAGGCCGCCAAAGCACCCATTCAGAAGCTGGTGGACAAGGTCAGCCAGGTCTTCGTCCCGGCCGTATTGGTCATCGCCCTTATGACGGTCGCCGGCTGGCTGTTTGTCGGCGCTCCGGCTGAAGTTGCGTTGATCAACGCGGTTGCGGTGCTGGTGATCGCCTGCCCCTGCGCCTTGGGCCTTGCGACACCTGCGGCGATCATGGCGGGCACCGGCGTCGCCGCCCGCCACGGCATTCTGATCAAGGACGCCGAGGCGCTGGAAGTCGCCCATGCCGTGACAGCCGTCGCCTTCGACAAGACCGGCACACTCACCTCCGGCAAGCCACGCGTCGTGCATCTGCATGCCGTGGACGGCGACGAAGCCGAGCTGTTGCAACAAGCTGGAGCACTGCAACGCGGCAGCGAACATCCACTCGCTCAGGCGGTGCTCGACCGTTGCGCAGAACAAGGTATTACGGTCGCCGACGTTGAGCGCAGCCAGTCGCTAACCGGTCGCGGCATCTCGGGCGACCTTGATGGCCGCTCGCTGGCGCTGGGTAATCGCAGGCTGATGGACGACAGCGGCCTGCAACCGGGCGAGCTGGCGGGCAAAGCCGAAGCTTGGGAAAGCGAAGGTCGCACGCTGTCCTGGCTGATCGAGACTGCACCGCAACCTCGCGTGCTCGGCCTGTTCGCCTTTGGCGACAGCCTCAAAGAAGGCGCCGCTGAAGCGATTGCAGCTCTCAACGCCCGGCATATTCGCAGCCATTTGATCACGGGTGACAACCGCGGCAGTGCGCGCGTTGTGGCTGAGGCCCTGCAGATCGACAGCGTGCATGCCGAAGTGCTGCCGGCAGACAAGGCGGCCACGGTCGCCGAGCTGAAAAAAGGCGGCGCGGTGGTGGCGATGGTCGGCGACGGCATAAACGATGCGCCAGCGCTGGCCGCAGCCGATGTCGGTATTGCCATGGGCGGCGGGACCGATGTGGCCATGCATGCCGCCGGCATCACCCTGATGCGTGGCGATCCTCGCCTGGTGCCCGCTGCACTGGAGATCAGCCGCCGCACCTACCGCAAGATCCAGCAGAACCTGTTCTGGGCGTTCATCTACAACCTGGTGGGTATTCCGTTGGCAGCGTTCGGCTTTCTCAGCCCGGTGGTAGCAGGCGCTGCGATGGCGCTGTCGAGTGTCAGCGTGGTCAGCAACGCGTTGCTGCTAAAGCGTTGGGAGCCGAAGGACTAGCGTGCCGCCGCGCGCGGGCTGTGGTCGGCGGGACGCATGGAGTAACGCGCCGACGCAGCACACAACAGCCTCACACCGATTCGTCTGGATGCGCACATGAACATTGGCCAAGCAGCAATGAAAAGCGGGTTATCGGCAAAGATGATTCGCTACTACGAGTCCATCGACCTGATCTCACCCGCCGGACGCAGCGCCAACGGCTATCGCCACTACGGCGATGAAGACCTGCACCGCCTCGCCTTCATCAAGCGCTCGCGCGACATGGGCTTTTCGCTGGATGAAGTGAGCAAACTGCTCACCCTCTGGCAGGACCGCCATCGCGCCAGCGCTGACGTGAAGTCCCTGGCCGGGGCGCATATCGAGGCGCTCAATCAGAAGATCGCTGAACTGGTGGGGTTACGCGACACCCTGCAAGAGCTGGTCGACACCTGTCAGGGCGATGACCGGCCGGATTGCCCGATCCTCAAGGACCTTGAGTCCGGCGGGTGTTGCGCTTAACGGCACATCTGGCAAGCCTGCCCCGGCGATGAACACTCAACGCCGTCCAGATGCAACGAGGCCAGGCATTGCGCCTGGCCTCGTGGTGAATCGTTTGCGCGATCAGCTTGCCTGCGTCTGCAGATAATTCTGCAAGCCGATACGATCGATCATGCCGAGCTGCTGCTCCAGCCAGTAGGCGTGATCCTCTTCGGTGTCCATCAGCTGCAATTCTAGAATTTCACGCGTCTGGTAATCGCCATGCTGCTCGGCCAGCGTGATGCCTTTGGCCAAGGCTTCGCGCACCTTGTATTCGAGTGCCAGATCGGCTCGCAACATCTCAGGGACCGTTTGGCCTGGATGCATCGCCTCGGGCGTCATGTCCGGAGTGCCTTCAAGGAACAGGATGCGTTTGAGCAGCGCGTCGGCGTGCTGGGTTTCCTCTTCCATCTCGTGATTGATTCGCTCGTAGAGCTTGGTGAAGCCCCAATCGGCATACATCCGCGAGTGCAGGAAATACTGATCGCGCGCCGCCAGCTCCCCACGCAGCAGTTCTTTCAAATATTCGATGACCTGTGGCTGACCTTGCATTGCGACTCTCTCCTGCACTGACATTTGAACGCCGGGCAATGATACGCCCAATCGGCGGCAGATTGACCGCAGCCCCATTGCCGCAGGCAAAAACGGCTGACCAGCGGGTCACTTCAGCATAGGTCGAACTCCCGAGCCAGAGCGGGGTTCTACTGGTTCTGTCGCGGCGTTTCGCACTGGCACCGCGACGTCTTGCTCGCCCCTATCGTCCAGGAGAACGGATGCCGCTTTTATCGTCGAGAGGCCACTCACCGCATCTCAATATCACCGCTTCGATCTGCATGTTGCTGGCGCTGTCTGGCTGCTCCGAGGACACGGAACCTGCGCAAGTCCCGCCACGCGTCGCTTTCGTCGAGCCCCTGCAGCGCATTGATAACGGCCCCGAGGCGCTACGCTTTCCGGGGGTGGTCGACAGCGTGACCAGCACGCAGCTGGCATTCCAGGTGCCGGGCCGCGTCGAGCGGATCCTCGTCGACGAGGGCGAACGCGTTGAAAAAGGTCAGCCGGTGGCCAAGCTCGATGACACCGACTACGAGCTGCAACTGCGCGAAGCCGAGGCGCGGCTGCGCCAGCTGGAGGCAGATCTGACCCGTAAACGCGCCCTTTTGGCCGAGGGGATTCTCGCTCCCGCCGCGGTCGAACCCCTGCAGGCCAATGTGGTGGCGGCGCGGGTCGCCCGTGACAGCGCCCTTCGTAACGTCAATCACAGCACGCTGGAGGCACCGTTCGACGGTGTGGTCGCGCGCCGGCTGGTCGAACCGGACATGGTGGTTGCCACAGGCTCGCCCGTACTGGAACTGCAGAACAACCAGCACATCGAGGTCGCGGTCGACCTGCCAGAGAGCGCGGCGCTGAGCATTCCACTGAACAGCACATTGGAGGCCGTGGGCGAACTGGTCATCGCCGACCTGACCCTGCCATTGGCCTACAAGGAACACAGCACCCAGCCTCGCGAGGGCTCACGCACCTACAATCTGACATTGCAGGGCGAGTCGCCGGCGGACTACAACCTGCTGCCGGGAATGGCTATGCGGGTTCGCCTCCAGCGGCCTGCCGCCTCGCAAAGCGATACGCCGCCGCGTTTTCGCCTGCCGCTCAACGCCGTGCAAACAGCGCCGAACGGCAGCCATTACCTCTGGTTAGCGGTTGACGGCCATGCCCAGCGCCAGGACTTGCAGCTCGAGCGCATCGAAAACGATCACGCGGTGGTCAGCGGCGAGCTGAACAACGACATGCTGGTGGTGGTAGCGGGCGGCAGCAAGCTGGCGGAAGACCAGCCGATCAAAGCCGAACGGCGGAAGTAAGCGGATGGATTTAGCTCGTTACGCCATCTGCAAACCGGTCAACATTTGGGTTCTGGTCCTGATCTGCCTGGTCGGGGGCGTCGTCGCGTTCTTCGAAATGGGCCGACTGGAAGATCCCGAATTCACCATCAAAGAAGCCATCGTCACGGTGCAGTATCCCGGCGCGACGGCGCTCGAGGTCGAGCAGGAAGTGACAGAACCCCTGGAAAGCGCCATCCAGGAGCTTTCCGAGGTGAAGCAGATCCGCTCGCGCTCGATGATCGGCCTGGCGGAAATCCGTGTCGAAATTCAGGACCGTTACTCGGGTGAACAGCTCGATCAGATCTGGGACCAGTTGCGCAGCAAGGTCGAGGATGCTCGACAACAGCTGCCTCCCGGCCTGGACCCACCGCTGGTTAACGACGACTTTGGCGATGTCTACGGCATCTTCTTTGCCCTGACCGGTGAAGGCCTGACGCTGGAAGAGCTGCATGAAGTCGCAAAGGACCTGCGCCGCGGGCTGATCACGGCGGACGGCGTTGGTCAGGTCGAACTGGCCGGCGTGCGTGAAGAGCGAATTCTGGTGGAAGTCGATCAGGCGCGTCTGGCCGCACTGAAGCTGTCTCCACAAGAGCTGGTTGCGGCACTGACCGATGCCGACGCCGCGGTGGAAGCCGGCGGTGTGCGAGCCGGCGAGTTTTTCGTCCACATCCGCCCGACCGGCGCGTTCGACTCCCTGGATGCGCTGCGTGCATTGCCAGTGGGCCAAGGCCAGCAAAGTGTCGACCTGGGCTCCATCGCCACCTTGAAACGCGAATACGCCGAACGCCCGCGCCAGATCATCCGCCACAACGGTGAGCCGGCATTGACCCTCGGCGTCAGCGGTGTGTCGGGCAGCAACATCGTCGAAGTCGGTCGTAGCGTCGAGGCGAAGCTGGAGTCCATGCAGTACCTGATGCCGCTGGGCGCCGAACTGCATCCGTTGTATCAGCAGCACAGCATCGTCAACGAATCGGTCAACAGCTTCGCGCTCAACGTCTTCCTGTCGGTGGCCATCGTCGTCGGCGTGCTGTGCCTGGCCATGGGTGTACGCGCCGGCGCGATCATCGGCGCCGTGCTGTTTCTCACCGTGCTCGGCACGCTGCTGCTCATGTGGATCGGGGGGATCGAGCTGGAACGCATCTCCCTCGGCGCGCTGATCATCGCCATGGGCATGCTGGTGGACAATGCCGTAGTGGTCTGCGACGGCATGCTGATCGAGAAACAGCGCGGCAAAAGCATTCTCGAAGCCTCTCGCAAGACGCTGCAGCAAACGCAGTGGTCGCTGCTGGGCGCAACCATCATCGGCATCCTGGCCTTTGCCGGGATCGGCCTGTCCCAGGACACAACCGGTGAATTCCTCTTCTCGCTGTTCTTCGTCATCGCCGCCTCGCTGCTGCTCAGCTGGTTGCTTGCGCTGCTGGTCGTGCCGCTGTTCGGGCACTACCTGCTCGAGCGCAAGGGCGATAAAGAGGACGATGACACCGACCCGGACGATGCCTACAGCGGGCCGATCTACAACCGCTACCGCCGTATCGCCGGTGGAGTGCTGGGTCGCCCCTGGCTGACACTGGGCATCTTAGTGGTGCTCACAGTCCTCAGCGTGCTGGGCTTCAGCCGCGTGCCGCAGAGCTTCTTTCCGCCGTCGAGTACACCGATCTTCTACGTGAACCTGTTCCTGCCGCAGGGCACGCATATGCGCGAGACCAGCCGCACTGCCGAAGATGTTGAGGCCTACCTGAAGCAGCTGGACGGCGTAACCGATGTGTCGACCTTTGTCGGCGCGGGCGCGTCGCGCTTCATGCTCACCTACGCGCCAGAACAGCCTAACCCGGCGCTGATGCATTTTCTGGTACGCACCGAAAATGCCGAGGTGATCGCCGACCTGGTTCGCGAGGTGAACCAGACATTACCGGGCCGCTATCCTTCTACCGACGCCGCCGCCGCGCAATTCATGTTCGGCCCTAACGCCGAAGCCAAGCTCGAAGCGCGGATCAGCGGCCCCGACATTGACGAGCTGCGCCGACTGTCGGCCGAAGGTCAGCGAATCCTTCAGGAGCAGGGTCAGGTCTT
This sequence comes from Pseudomonas sp. NPDC047961, assembly GCF_050272435.1. Classification (NCBI taxonomy): domain Bacteria; kingdom Pseudomonadati; phylum Pseudomonadota; class Gammaproteobacteria; order Pseudomonadales; family Pseudomonadaceae; genus Pseudomonas; species Pseudomonas sp. NPDC047961. The sequence continues at coordinate 203,880 of NZ_JBNNMD010000002.1, forward strand.
CAACATCCGCGACGACTGGCGCTCGCCTGTGCCGGTGCTGCGTCCGCGGCTGGCCCTGGACCGCCTGGCCGATGCAGGGCTGACCCGCCAACAGGTGGCGCAGGCGCTGTCGGTGGCCAGCGAGGGCCAGCAGGTCAGCGTGTTCCGCGATCAGGACGAGCTGATCCCGATCCTCCTGCGCGCCACGCCGGAGGATCGCGTCGAACCAGGCGATCTGCTGCAACGGCTGATCTGGAGCCCGGCCACCCGCAGCTATGTGCCCCTGGCCCAGGTTGCGGACGGCGTTGAGGCTACGACCGAGGAGTCGATGATTCGCCGTTACGGCCGCGAACGGACCATCGCCGTCCGTGCTGAACCGCGCGACGGCGAGAACACCAACGTCGCTTTCGAGCGCATTCGTCCGTTGATCGAAGACATCGAACTGCCGATCGGCTATTCGCTGGAATGGGGCGGCGACCACGAACAGTCATCCGATGCCCAGCAGGCGCTGGCCAGCACGCTCGCGGTGCCCTATCTGGCGATGGTGTTGGTCACGGTGCTGCTGTTTGCCAAGGTCCGCCAGCCCATGATGATCTGGCTGGTGGTGCCGATGGCGCTGTGCGGCGTCACGCTCGGGCTGCTGGTGACCGGCCAACCGTTCGGCTTCATGGCCCTGCTCGGCCTGCTCAGCCTGACGGGCATGCTAATCAAGAATGCCGTGGTGCTGGTGGACGAGATCGACCGGCAGATAGAAGACGAGGTCCCTCGACTGACGGCCATCATCGAAGCCTCCGCTTCGCGCCTGCGACCGGTGATGATGGCGGCCGGCACCACGGTACTGGGCATGGTGCCGCTGCTGTTCGACCCCTTCTTCGCCAACATGGCCGTGACCATCATGGGCGGGCTGGGCTTCGCCACCCTGCTCACCTTGCTGGCGGTGCCCTGCCTGTACCTGTTGTTCATGCGCGTCAAACCGGAGGAAACCTGATGCCGAGCCGATTGCCCCGCACGCCGCTGGTCTGGGCACTGGCTTTGGCCCTTGGCGCCTGCTCCAGCGTACCGGAGCGCCCGGCGCCCGACGTGCCGGATAGCTGGTTCCATGCAGTGCGCCAACAGCCAGCCGATGCCGAGGCGCTTGCCGACTGGTGGCAGCGATTCGATGATCCAGTGCTGACAAGGCTCGTGCGCCAGGCGCTGGAGAACAACCGCGACATCCGCCTGGCCATGCTGCGCGTCGACACCGCACGTGCGCAGTTGCGGCAGGCCCGCGCGGGACTCTTCCCCACCTTCGATCTGCCCGGTTCGGCCAGCCGCCAGTGGATCGAGAACAACAACGAGCAGGACCCCAACAGCCCCATCGGCCAATTTATTCCAGATGAAGACGTGATCACCTTCGATAACTGGGAACTGGCGCTACAGGCCAGCTGGGAGCTGGATATCTTCGGCGCCACCCGCGCGCGAACCGAAAGTGCGCGCCAGCAGATCCGATCCGCCCAGGCCCAGGCCATTGCAGCCCGGCTGGCGGTCGCCTCGAGCATGGCGCAGGGCTACATGCAACTGCGCGCCCTTGAGGGGCAACGCGCGCTTTTGGTTGAGGGGATCGAGCTGGCGAAAGGCCTCGAACACATCGCCCGCCGACTATTCGAGGCGGGCGAGGTCACTCGGCTGGATGTCGAATCCAGCGCCGCTGAGCGTGCCTCACTGCAGGCGGATCTGGACGAACTGGAAATCAACCTGGCCGAAGCGAGGCTGGCTCTGGATACGCTGCTCGCCGAACCACCGGGAAGCATCGCCCGGCGGCTAACAGCCGACGCCAAGGTTCCGCTGGCAGACAAACCCATCCCGCCCGGACAACCCCTGGACCTGCTGCGAAGACGTCCGGACTTGATTGCCGAAGCGGCGCAACTGCAGGCAGCTCAACTGCAATCGTTGGCCGCCCGCCGCGACCTGTTCCCGACCCTGGCGCTACAGGCGGCTCTGGGGCGTTCCGGCCTGGCGCTGGGCGATGCCTTTTCCACCGCGTCGAATTTCGCCCGCCTCGGTGCGACTTTCGGCCTGCCCTTTCTCGACTACCGCCGGCGCGGTGCGGCGATCGACCTAGCCGATGCAGAGGGCGAGAGCGCCTACCTGGGCTTCCAGCAGGCACTGGCTCAAGCACTGGAGGACGTGGAGCGCTCACTGGTGCGCATCGACGGGCAACAACGCCGCCTTGAGTCGCTGCGCACCACCCTCCGCCATCGTGCCTACGCCTATGAGCTGGCGCAGAAGAGCTATCGACTGGGCGAGGCGAACCTCAACGAGGTGCTCGATGCCCAGCGCGGATCGCTACAGGCTCGCCAGCAGGCGTTGCAGGGACGAACCGCTCTGGCAACTGCGCAGGTGGCTTTGTTCGTGGCATTGGGTGGCGGCTGGGAGATGAAGCCGAGCGCCGTGTCGGATGCAGACAACACGAGCGAAGCGCCGGAGCAGCCGGAGCATTCGGAGCAGTAGTTCTGCGACTGTCCTAGAGTGAACGCCGGGCGCTGATCGCGAGCAAGCTCGCTTCTACGACAAGCGGACCGCCGACCAGCCTTGCGAACCTCAGCGCCCGGGACGCCTTCGCTCTGTAGGAGCCAGCTTGCTGGCGATCAGGACTAGTACAGGCAGCGAGCACCCCGGGAACGCCGGCTATGAGCGCGAGCAAGCTCGCTCCTAAGAAAAGCGGAAAGCCGACCAATCTTGCGAGCCTCAGCGCCCGGAACGCCTTCGCTCTGTAGGAGCCAGCTTGCTGGCGATCAGGACTCGCACAGGCAGCGAGCATCCGGGGGAACGCCGGGCGATGATCGCGAGCAAGCTCGCTCCTACGAAAAGCGGACCGCCGACCATCCTTGCGAGCCTCTGCGCCCGGAACGCCTTCGCTCTGTAGGAGCCAGCTTGCTGGCGATCAGGACTCGCACAGGCAGCGAGCATCTGGGGGAACGCCGGGCGATGATCGCGAGCAAGCTCGCTCCTACGAAAAGCGGACCGCCGACCAGCCTTGCGATCCTCAGCGCCCGGAACGCCTTCGCTCTGTAGGAGCCAGCTTGCTGGCGATCCCGACGCTAATAGGCAGCTAGCATCACGCGGACACTGAACAGTGATCGCTCCAAAGTGGGACGCCCGAATAGCGTCCCTCCGTGTCTGAGATCAAGCGATCAAGCCCCGCCAGGCGCCGCTCAGTTGCGCATCCAGGGCGGCGTGGGCGGCTCGTCGCTAGGCTCGTCCGTTGCGTTGCGCAGGGCTTCCTTGCGCGCCTGATCGGCCAGGGTCGCCTTGATTTCCCGCATCACGGCATCCAAGTCCGCCGCGTCTTCCGGCTCGGCGAATTCCCCGGTGAGCTCGGACTCAGGCGTGAGCTTGCCGTCTTCGTACAGCGCCCACATTTCCTTGGCGTAGCGGGTGAACTTGAGTTCGGGCGCGAACTGCCCGAAGTAGGCGGACATGTTGCCAACGTCCCTTTCGAGCATCTCGAAGGCGTGGTTGTTACCCGCCGCATCGACTGCCTGAGGCAGGTCGATGATCACTGGCCCATGCTCATCAAGCAGCACGTTGAACTCGGAGAGGTCGCCATGCACCAGCCCGGCGCAGAGCATCTTGACCACTTCATGGATCATGAACGCATGAAATTCCCGCGCATCGTCGGGGTGCAGGTCGACGTCGTTGAGACGTGGCGCGGCATCGCCGTCTTCGCCGGAGATCATCTCCATCAGCAGCACGCCATCGAGAAAGTCATACGGTTTGGGCACACGCACGCCCGCATCCGCCAGCCTGAACAAGGCGGCCACTTCAGCGTTCTGCCAGTTTTCTTCTTTCTCCTTGCGCCCATGCTTGGAGCCCTTGGCCATGGCGCGAGCATCGCGGCTGCTTCGAACCTTGCGGCCTTCCTGGTATTTGACGGCCTGTCTGAAGCTGCGGTTGTTGGCTTCCTTGTAGACCTTGGCGCAACGTAGCTCATCACCACAGCGCACTACATAAACCGCTGCTTCCTTGCCGCTCATCAGCGGGCGCAGCACTTCGTCGATCAGCCCATCCTCGACCAACGGCTCGAGTCGTTTTGGCGTTTTCATCAGCGGCTTACAGACCCTATTTGACTATGCAGATCTGCAGGTTACGGCAATCACGAACGGGCTTCCATGCTCGCCCGCAAGTTTGAAAGCGTACTGTGGATTGGCATCAGAGCCGGCCAGGGCGGACAATCGCGCTCATTCACCCAGGGAGCACTGCAATGCTCGATTTCGACCACTGCTGGCAAGCGCTCTGCGATCGCGATCCGAGCTTCGATGGGCGCTTCGTGTTTGCCGTGCATTCGACCCGAATCTTTTGCCGTCCGAGCTGCCCGGCACGTCGTCCCCGGCGCGAGGGTGTCAGCTTTTTCAGCCACATCCACGAGGCCGAGGCCGCCGGTTTCCGCGCGTGCAGACGCTGTTCGCCTCAAGGCAAGAGCCTCGCCGAACAGCTCGATGAGCTGGTAATCGCCGCCTGCCGCCTGCTGGATGAGAGCGTCGAACCGATGACCCTGGAGCAGCTGGCTGCCCGTATCGGCCTGTCATCGTCGCATCTGGCGCGCGCATTCAAGGCGCGAACCAGCCTGACGCCTCGCGCCTGGGCCGCAGCGCGCCGACGAGAGCGATTGGAGATGCAGCTGCCGGATGCCGAGTCAGTGCTTGGCGCAGCCTTGGACGCCGGCTACGGCAGCACGCGCGGCGCCTATCAGCACACCGCCGCGATCAGCCCGGCCCAGCGCCGACGCAAAGGTGCCGGCGAAACCCTGCGCTATGCCACCAGCCCGTGCCCCTTGGGGCTGCTGCTGGTGGCGGCCAGCGAGAAGGGGATATGCGCACTGTTGTTCGGAGATGAACGGCAGGCGTTACTTGAAGAACTGCGCTCCCGTTTCTCGGCAGCAGATCTGCTGCCCGATCAGGCTGGGCTCGGCGAATGGCTGCGTTCGATCATCACCCAGCTGGAAGAGCCCACCCGCGCCGCGCAGCTGCCGCTGGACCTGCGTGGTACTGCATTCCAGCAACAAGTCTGGCAGGCGTTGCGGAGCATTCCGCCGGGCGAGACCCGACGTTACGGTGAGCTGGCAGCAAGCCTTGGCAGTCATGCGCGCGCTGTAGCCCGTGCCTGCGCCAGCAACCCGGTGGGCTTGCTGGTGCCTTGTCATCGCGTGGTGGGCGCCAACCAGGCACTGACCGGTTACCGCTGGGGTGTCGAGCGAAAAGCCGCCCTGCTCGACTCGGAGCGTGATGAATCGGGAGCCTGAGAGCGATTTAGCGGTCGGATGCTTCACATGCCACCGCAAAGAGCCCAGCCATGACCGAACTGAAACGCTACCGCATCCATTACCTGATCAATGGCGAACCCGCCTCGCTGACAATGAGCGCCTTCGAAGCGCCCGCCATCGAGCAAGCCGAACTGGAGATCCTGCTGCACCACGTCAAAGAGCCCCGCGCCAGCGTCGACGCGCCCTGGGAAATCCCGGAACGCGCCAGCGAGCACAGCCGCATGGCCGAACTGGGCGTCAGCGATATCCAGATCGAAGAAGAATTACACCGCTGACGCACTGCCACGCACCCACTGAAGGAGAGCCAGCCTTGCCCTTGATCGACACCCACACCCATCTCGACTTCGATCCCTTCGACGCGGACCGTGGTGAGGTGCTAGCCCGCTGCGCCACGGCTGGAGTCGAGCGCGTTCTGGTGCTTGGCGTGCATCAGGCGAACTGGGACAGGGTCTGGCAGATGGCATTGGACGAGCCAGCCGTCTATGCCGCGCTGGGCCTGCATCCAGTATTCCTGCAGGATCACCGACCGGAGCATATCGACGCGCTGCGCGACTGGTTGCAGCGCTTGCGCGGCCAAGACAAGCTCTGCGCCATCGGCGAGATCGGCCTCGACTATTACATCGAAAACCCGAACAAGGATCGCCAGCAAGAGCTGCTCGAAGCACAGTTCGACTTGGCCAATGAATTTGAACTGCCGGTACTGCTTCACGTTCGCCGCGCCCACGCGCCGATGATCGCCGCCTTGAAGCGCTACAATCTCAAGCGCACCGGCATCGCACATGCCTTCAGTGGCAGCTGGGAAGAAGCGCGGGAGTACATCAAGCTCGGCTACAAGCTCGGTCTGGGCGGCGCCGGTACTTGGCCCCAGGCGCACCGCATGCACCGTGTGCTGCAGCAACTGCCACTCGAGAGCATCGTCCTGGAAACAGACGCCCCGGACATCACACCCCACAGCCACGCCGGTCAACGCAATAGCCCGGAATTCCTCCCGGACATCTGCAGAGAGCTGGCCGAACTGCGCGGCATCAGCCCGGAAGAGCTGGCGGACGCAAGCTATCGCAACAGCTGCGAGTTGTTTGGCTGGAAGTGATCGCGCTCAGTCCAGGCCCGCTCTGCCCAAAATCACTGCCTAGGCACAACGCCGACAAGCGACTGGGCGCCACTTAACAAGCGGCAGGATCAGACGCGGAACGCACCGATCAGTTGCTGCAGCCGCCCGACCAACTCGGTGAGCTCGCGACTTGCCTGCTCGGTATGGCCTGCGCCCTCGGCGGTGCGCTGCCCAGCCTCGTTGATCGCGACAATGTTGCGATCAATGTCATGAGCAACGGCGGTCTGTTGCTCGGCGGCCGCGGCGATCTGGTGATTCTGGTCAACGATGACACCGACCGCACCAAGGATATTTTCAAGTGCCTGCTGAACCTGGGCCGACTGGCTGACCGTTTGTTCAGCCATCGAGTGGCTGGAGTGCATGGTCTTGACCGCGGCACCGACGCCGCCCTGCAGGCGACCGATCATCTGCTCGATTTCTTCGGTGGATTGTTGGGTGCGCTTGGCCAGACTGCGCACTTCATCAGCCACAACAGCGAAGCCGCGGCCCTGCTCGCCTGCGCGTGCCGCCTCGATTGCCGCGTTGAGCGCCAGCAGGTTGGTCTGCTCGGCTACGCCCTTGATGACATCCAATACCTGGCTGATGGCTTTGCTGTCGCTTGCCAGCTGGTTGATCACACTGACCGACTGTTCGATCTCGGCGGCCAGGAGGCCGATGCCGCTCACCTGCGCCTCGACCAGGGTGCGACCGCTGACGGTTTCCTCATTGACACTCTGAGCGCTGCCCACTGCGGCTTCAGCACTGGTGGCCACTTCCTGCGCGGTCGCGGACATCTCGTTCATTGCCGTGGCGACCTGCTCGATCTGCCCTCGCTGCTCCGACACCGTCTGGTTGCTCTCGCCAGAGACGGTTTCCACGCGCGAAGCCTGACGCTCCACTTCCCCGACTGTATGTCCGACGCGCTCGATAAGTTCGCGGATTTTCGACACCGTCTCGTTGAACACCTGACCCAGCTCGCCCAGCTCGTCGCGGCTTTGCACCTTGAAACGCGCTGTCATATCCCCTGCCGCCACTCGGTCCATGGTGGCACCGAGGCTGCGCAGCGATGCGCGGGTAGACATGTAGAACGCGCTGTAGAGGTAGACGATCAATACAAACACCACTGCCAGTGCGGCCAGCAGCAACACCATCAGTAATTGCTTCTGCTCCAGGCGCTGCTCGAGCTGGTCCTCCAGGAAGCCGAGGATGGCGTCGTTGAGCGCATAGGTTTTCGCCATCTCGGCGCTGATCAGGTCGTAGAAATTTTCCCAGGGCTGATCCAGCGCCTCGGCCATGATCACCTGATCCTGGAAGATATCGCTGCTGGACTGCAGAGAGTCGCGGCTCGCCTTTGCCTGTGTATCAAGTTGGCTCTGGGCGGCGGGGCTGCTGCCCAGCACGTCATGCAGTTGGGCACCGTATTGCGCTTGCTGCTTCTCCAGCTCGAGCAGCAGGTCGTCCAGTTTGTTGCTGGCATCGGAGTTCAAATAGCCCTGACCAAAGGTGTAAGAGCCCACCGCCCGACCTTCACCGAGCGCAGCGGTGATGGTCGGCGTCGCCGAGGTCAGAAGCTCAGAGAGTAAGCGGACATCACGCTGACTGTCCTGGCTCAAGCCCGACTGGCTGGCGATCAGCTTGATCATGACCTGCGCCTTGGCCAACACCGCCCGCGCCATAGCGGCTTTTGCTTGCAAGGACTGCTGCGACTGAGCCTCACGCAGTGCAGCATTGAGCTCATCCCGGCGCGCTTCGAATTCGGCGACCTGCTCAGGGTTATCGCTGACCGGCGTCAGGTTCTGCATTCGCGCGGCAAGTTCTCGTTCGGCATTGGCCAGTCGGGTGATCAGCGCCTGCACTTCACCGGTCTGCCCGATAATGCCTTCGATCTCGACCAGATCTTTCCAGTCTTCCATTTCCCGGCGTAGCTGCAAGGCCGTGCCCAGCAGCTCCAGGCTGCGCAACTCAGTGCGGGTGCCGACGAACTCCTCGTAGGAGTCGCGCACCAGATAGAAATTGGTCAGCAGCATTGGGACGAAAAACAGAACGCTGATCAGGCTGAACTTCATACCGAAGCTCAGACGGTTCATCAGGGCGATGGCCGGATACAACAGACTTTTCAAAAGACGTCTCCCAATTTTTTGTTGTATTGCCATCAGCGTCGAGACTGCGGCAGGGCTCGTCAGAGAAGGGTGCGAGAAAACTTATACGGGATATCGGACGGGGCTCATGTAACTTAAGGTAATGGCAGAGTGACACCCCGACAACTGGCAGAAGACACGCCGATTCCGGCATATCCACCGCACTTATGCGGAGTGCCTATTGTGCGGAGTGTCTCTACCCAGCGCTGAGCGGCATCGATTCGCTAGAGGAGCAGAATCCAGAGTGCGATTGCCGCGTACCAGAGGATGCGAGCGCGCACGAGCAAGGCGGCGAGACTGTCGAGGCGCCCGATGCCCGCCTGCCCGGCGTAGGGTTCGTCCAGGTCAGCCGCCACTGGGCCGACCTCGGCCAAGAGCTGCCGAGCAGGAACACCCCAGTGCAACAAATCAGCCAGCATGGCGCGATTAGCCGCAACGAAATTGCCGACCAAGCCGAAGCTGGCCAGCAGCACCCGCACCGGTATCCAGTCGAAGGCATGCCTGAACTGGCCCGCCCGCTCGCGTATGGCCTCGGCCTTGGCGTGCTCGATGGTCAACGCAAGCAGCCGATAGGCGAGCGCCGCCACGGGACCAAGCAGTACGTACCAGAAGATCACGGCAAAGAAGCCTTGATGGCTGCGCCAGAGCAGCTGTGCTTCCACGGCACGTAATAGGCCCGGCGCATCCGCCGCGCTGAGCCCCAGGTCACGCTCGGCGACCAGTGCTGCAGCTTCGTCATCGCCACGACGCCAGGCATCGCGGAACGGCCCGAGCTCACGCTTGCCCTGGCCTCGACCCAGACTGTAAAGCAGCACCAGCAGGTGCAAGGGCAGGCTTAGCCAGCCATAGGCCAGCGGCTCGAGCGCCATCAACAACAGGCCAAGCAACAGCACCGGCAGCAGCACCAGAATGGCCAGACTTAGCCATGGACCGCGCCTCGACTCCGTGCCGCCCTCGACGCGCTCCAGCAGGCGCAGCCAGGGCCCGTCATCCTGCACCGCACGCCGCCAATCGGTTAGCTTATCGATGACCAGGGCCAAGAACACCACGAGAAAAATCATCTATCGAATCCTGTCAGGGCAGTTCAGGCAACGATCGAGGCCGTGCGCAAACGTTGCCAATCAAATGCGGGACCGGGGTCCGTCTTGCGTCCCGGCGCGATATCGCTATGGCCACAGACGCGCTCCGGCGTGATCGCCGGATAGGCTTGCTGAAGCAGGCGACACAGTGAGATCAGGCTGTCGTACTGGGCTTCGCTGAACGGCTTTTCATCAGTGCCCTCCAGCTCGATCCCAATGGAGAAATCGTTGCAACTTTGCCGGTCACCGAAACAGGAAACACCGGCGTGCCAGGCGCGCTCCAGACAAGAGACGAACTGAGTGATCGCGCCATCACGTTCGATCAGAAAGTGCGCTGACACCTGCAGGTTCGCTATTTCTCCGAAGAAGGGATGCTCGTCGCACGGCAGACAGTTCTGAAAAAACTGTTGGACTTTCCCGGTCCCGAACTGGCCAGGCGGCAGGCTGATGTTGTGGATGACCAGCAGCGAAATCTCGCCATCCGGACGCTGGTTGAAGTTGGGCGAAGGGCAATGGCGTACACTTCGGCACCATCCTGTCGCATGATCCAGCTGCATCACGGCGAAACCTGGTTGAACTGCGGGTCTGAAGGCTAGCGCCTGCAACCACCCTGCTGCAAGCAGTCAGGCTATCGCAACTCCATCGACTGCTGAGCACCGGCGCTCTTCTCATCGCGGCGCGAGGCCAGGCGATCGGCCAGCCGGGTTGGCTCGGGCAACCGATAGCGGGTGACGTAACGCATGACTAATTGCGGTGCGGTTTCCAGGCTGACCCGGTTGCCCGGTGAAATGATCAGCGGACGCACCTTGTCCTTGCTGCGTAGAACCGTGCCGATCACCTTTCCGCCCTTGTCCAACAGATCGACCTGCTCGCCCCGCTGCTCGCCGAGCGCCGTATGCGTCCCGATCAGGATCTTCTTCGCGACGCCGATGGTCGGCAGCCCGGTAACGACTCCCAGATGAGCCGCAATGCCAAGACCACGCGGATGAGCGATGCCATGCCCATCGGAAAAAATCAGATCGGGCGTCTGATCGAGGGAGTCGAGCGCCTGCAGCACGGCAGGCAGTTCGCGAAACGACAGTAGCCCCGGAATGTAAGGCATACAAGTCGGTATTCGCGCCAGCGCCTGGGCCAGCGGTTCGAGGGTTTCGGCATCGAGAAGTACGACCGCAGCACGGGTGATCTTGCCGCCGTCCTCGAAGCCCACATCGACGCCGGCGATCACTTTTAACGGACCGAACTCATCGGCAAGGACGACCTTGTCGGCTAGCTGGGTCTGGATTGCGCGGGCATCAGCAGTGCTTCCGCTCCAACGCTGAAGGTCAGCGCGAGGTTGCGATCTAGGTTCTGTCATGGTGCTCCTCAGCCTGATCTGACGGTCGCTAGCAGGTACGGTTCCACAGCCGCACCGCATTGGGACTGGACAGTCACGCGAAAAAATAAGACGCTCCCGCCGGACTGCGGCAGTTTTACCCTGCTTTACCCCAAACAATAACAATCGGAACAGCCTGATCTCGCATGCTCACCGCCCCCCCCTTGAAACGTATCAGTATTCTGGCAACAGACGGTGTGTTCGCCTCCACCCTGCTCCATGCCAAGGACTTCTTCCACATGGCCAGCCTGCGCTACGGCAAGCAGCTGGGACTCGATCTCAACCCCGCGTTCGAGACGTCATTGGTCAGCCCGGACGGGCTGTCGGTCAGTACATTCAGCGGCCCACGCATTGAAGTGGACGGAGCCCTGGATGAGGCAGACGCCGTGATCCTACCAGCGTTCTGGGGCGACTTTGACGCTATCTGCCAGCGCTATCCGCAGGTTTCGCCCTGGTTACAGGAGCGGCATGCGGCCGGCAGCGCGATTTGCGGCGAGGCCAGCGGGGCCTTCTGGATGGCTGCTGCGGGGTTGCTTGACGGCCGTGAGGGCACCACTCACTGGCGTTTCGCCCATGAATTCGTCGAACGGTTTCCGCGCGTGCTGTTCACTCAGGAAAAGCACCTGACCGACAGCGATAATCTTTACTGTGCAGGCGGCACCACGTCAGCCTGCGACCTCTATATCCATCTGGTCGAGCGCTACTGCGGCGCCCATATCGCTCAAGGCATGGCGCGGGACATCCTGTTCGAGGTCCGGCGCAACTACAACCCGGGGCGAATAGGCTTCGGCGGACAGAAGCTCCACCTGGACACCCGGGTTTTGCAGATCCAGGAATGGCTTGAGGAGCATTTCGCGGAGAAATTTCGGTTCGAAGATGTGGCGCGCGATCACGGCATGAGCATTCGCAATTTCATGCGCCGGTTCCAGACGGCCACTGGCGACAAGCCGCTGCACTATCTCCAGCGATTACGCATCGAAACGGCAAAGACGCTGCTTTCCACGACCCGAAAAAGCATCAAGACCATCAGCTACGAAGTGGGTTACGACGACGCGAGCTTCTTCGCCCGCCTGTTCCGCCAGCACACCGAACTGTCGCCGAATCAGTATCGACAGCAGTATCGCCATAAAAGCGCCTGACCCATAAAACACAAACGGCAAGTCGTGCGAGAAGCAGACTTGCCGCGTGTGTCGCATGGGCGTTATCAGGGCTTGTGCGGGCGCGACAGATATTCGTGGGATTGCATCTCCAGCAGACGACTCAGGGTCCGCTGGAATTCGAACTCAAGCCGGCCGCCTGCATACAGGTCTTTCAACTCAACCTCGGCCGACAGGATCAGCTTGACGTTGCGGTCGTAGAACTCGTCAACCATGTTGATGAACCGACGTGCCATGTCGTCCTTGGAAACGTCCATCCGCTCGATGTTGGAAACCAGCACTGCATCGAAAATCTTGCCCAGCTCGATGTAGTCGTTCTGGCTGCGCGGACCGTCGCAGAGTTCACGGAACTCGAACCAGGCCACGCCACTGGCAACCTTGCGCGCAACGATCTCGCGGTTCTCGATCATCAAGGGTTCGTTTTCCTGAACCCGGCACTTCTCCGGCAGCAAGCTGCGGAAGCTCTTTTCCAGACTCTGCTCCGCCTCGGCATCCAGCGGGAAGTGGTAGAGCTCGGCCTGTTCGAGCGCACGTAGACGGTAATCGATACCGCTGTCGACGTTGACGATCTCGGTGTGCTTCTTCAACAACTCGATCGCTGGCAGAAAGCGCGCACGTTGCAGGCCATCCTTGTAGAGCCCGTCCGGCACAATGTTGGACGTTGCGACCAGGCTGACGCCATTCTTGAAAAGCTCTTCCAGCAAGGTCGCAAGGATCATCGCGTCAGTGATATCCGACACGAAGAATTCGTCGAAACAGATCACCCGCGACTCATCCGCAAAGCGTTTGCCGATGATGGTCAGCGGGTTCTTCTCACCCTTGAGCGTGCGCATCTCTTCGTGCACGCGCTTCATGAAACGGTGAAAGTGCGTACGGGTCTTTCGCTCAATGGGCAGCGCGTCGAAGAAGGTGTCGACCAGATAGGTCTTGCCGCGGCCAACGCCGCCCCAGAAATACAGGCCTTTCACAGGCTCCTGGTGTTTCTTGCCGAACAGCTTGCCAAGCAGCCCGGACTTGTTGCGGTCGTCTGCGACCAGATCGTCATACAGACGCTGCAGATGTCGCACCGCGGTTTCCTGGGCGGCATCGTGGAAAAAGTCAGGACGTTTCAGGTCTTCCTGATAGCGCTCAAGAGGGGTCATGGCGGGTTCTGGGTAGTGAAACGGGGCCGACACTTTAGCCGCGCCCTGGGTGGTTGGCAATTTACTCAGGTCGTTCAATTGCTGGAGCCTCGTATGAGATCAGCAGGGAAGCGCCGACCACGATCGGCGCATCCGGTGCGGGAGTTACGCAGCAAGCGTCGCCAATGCCTGGCGCAGACGCAGCATGGCTGCTTCCAAAGCCTGCTCATCGGCGTAGCTGGGGCTGTCAGCGATGCAATCGCCGTCTAGCCACAGGGTAAATTGATTGTCTTCATCCGCTCGGAGTTCCAGGGCATCCACGCCCTGCGCGATCAGGCGCTGACTCAGCGCACCAATCGCCTTGGGATCGCTGAACGGCCGTGACAACAGCAACTCTTCTCCATCGGCGGCAAAAAAGCGGAAACGGAAGCTGCCGTCAGTTTCGCGGAAACTGGCGAAGCGAGCGGCCTTGCCACCTTTTTTCTTCACCGGCGCGGCACTGGCCACTTCGCTGCGGAAATTCCGCAGCCCCACCGATTCCCGCAATTCGCCGAGGAACGGCGTTGCGACCTTGCGCGCCTTGGCGGCACCTGCCTGCAGGATATCCTCCAGATCTCCCGGGCGCTGCATCAGGGTGTGGTAGCGCTCTCGCGCCTCGCCCAGCTCGCGATCGAGCAGGTCGAACAAGCGCTGCTTGGCCTCGCCCCAGGCCAGACCGCTGACCAGCTCGGCGCGGAACTCGGCCAGTTGCGCCGGGGTGGCAAATGCCTGGTAGATGGTGAACAGGTGGGAGTCGTCTGGATTCTTAGGCTCACCGGGCAGCCGGGAGTCGGTGACAATGCGCGCGATGGTGCTTTTCAGCTCTTTAGCGCTGGCGAACAGCGGAATGGTGTTGTCGTAGCTCTTGGACATCTTGCGTCCATCAAGGCCAGGCAGTGTTGCCACGCTTTCCTCGATCACCGCTGCGGGAAGGGTGAAGAGTTCCTTGCCGTTGCCAAACAAGTGGTTGAAACGCTGGGCGATGTCACGTGCCATTTCCACATGCTGAATCTGATCGCGCCCGACCGGCACCTTGTGTGCATTGAACATGAGGATGTCGGCCGCCATCAGCACCGGATAGCTGAACAAGCCCATCGTGATGCCCGCGTCAGGGTCTTCACCGAGTTCGACGTTCTTGTCTACCGACGCCTTGTAAGCGTGGGCGCGGTTTAGCAGTCCCTTACCGGCGACGCAGGTCAACAGCCAGGTCAGTTCGGGTATCTCGGGAATATCGGACTGGCGGTAGAAGGTCACCCGATCCGCATCCAGGCCACAGGCCAGCCAGGTTGCAGCAATTTCCAGACGCGACTGCTGGATGCGCAGCGGGTCGTCGCACTTGATCAGCGCGTGGTAATCGGCCAGGAAGTAGAAGGAGTCGGCATCGGCCTCCCGGCTAGCCAAGATGGCCGGGCGGATGGCGCCGGCGTAATTGCCCAGATGAGGCGTGCCGGTGGTGGTGATACCGGTGAGAATTCGGGTTTTCATAGGTTGATCTCGATTCGGTCGACGCCAGCGGCAAACCTGCTGGCGTTCCGTTGAAAATGGAGCGAGCCACGGCCAGTTCGAGTGATCGTGCAGCACGTGCGGCGACTAGCTCACCGCTAGCCCAATCGCGGCGCGACCAGCTCTTTCAGCTCTACCAGCTTGCCGTGAAAAAAGTGGCCGCATTCTGCCACTTTCAGCAATTCATGAGGATGTTGAAGTCCGGCTGAAAACGCATGTACCGACGCTGGCTCGATGACCTCATCATCGTCGGGCTGGATGATGGTCAACTTGCAGCGTTCAGCCAATGGCTGATCAACAAGACGCGAAACCGCGGGCGCGACCAGAACCAGTCTTTCCAACGCTTCGCCTCGGGCTTCGAGCCGCCCCGCTAGCGCCGCCGCAACGAAGCCACCGAAGGAAAAACCCAACAATGTCAGCGGCAATCCTGGGTGCTGCGCCTGAAACCAGCGCAGCGCGGCCTCGGCGTCGTCGACTTCGCCGGTGTGCATGTCATGGTGCCCAGCACTGCCGCCAACCCCACGAAAGTTGAACCGAAGCGTCGCATAACCCGCATCGCGAGCCGTGCGCTGCAAGGTCGACACCACCTTATTCAGCATGGTCCCACCCTTGACCGGGTTGGGATGACAGATCAGCGCCAGTCCGCACGCTTCGGGCTGATCGAAATGCAGGCCCTCCAGCACGCCGGCCGGACCCTCTATGGATATGGGGTTTTCGCGTTTCAACAAAGTAACTCCGTGACCTTGGGGCTAATTGGCTCGTCTTGCTTACACCCTGCGCGGTGATCGCCATAGCGTGTTGCGGTATACAGGGCAGGAACGAGACGTTAACGTATCAAGCCGTGGAAAAACCACCGCATCAGGCGGTGCGCCCGCGCATAGCAGCTGCGTCCCGGCCCGACAGTCGCCCTGCCCGACCGCCAGCGCAAGGTTTCGCTGCTGAACAGCACAGCCGTTTTTATAGAGGAAGTATTCGTGGAACAGACCTTCGCGACCTGGTTGCTCCCGATCGTCGGCGTGATCGTCGGCATCGTCATTGGTTACCTGATTGCGCGAAACAGCGCGCCGAATAGTACACAGCGCCAGGTGGACGAACTGCAAGAGCGCCTGGACACCTATCAAAGCGAAGTGGTGACCCATTTCAATACCACGGCCAGCTTGTTGCGCAAGCTGACTAACAGCTATCAGGACATGCAGGATCACCTGTCAGAAGGTGCGGACAAGCTGGCGCTTGACGAGCAGACTCGCCAGCGCCTGCAAGCGGCGCTGCACAGCGAGGAGAATCATAGCCACCGTGAGCGCCTCAGCTCGCCGACATTCACCGAGCCGCCGAAGGATTACGCGCCCAAAGACGCGGATGTACCCGGCACGCTGCATGAAAACTTCGGCCTGAAAAGCAAGCACTGAGCCTGACTGGCGGCACTTTGGTGCCGCCTCGTGTTGCGTTATTGCGTTAGACGCATGGACAGGTCAACTGCACGCACATGCTTGGTCAACGCGCCGATGGAAATATAGTCCACGCCGGTCTCGGCAATCGCACGCAGCGTACCGTCATCAATCCCTCCCGACGCCTCCAGTTTCGCCCGCCCCGCCGTAATGCCAACCGCGGTGCGCATGTCCGCCAGACTCAACTCATCAAGCATTACCACATCAGCGCCTGCGCGCAGGGCCTGCTCCAGCTCGTCAAGACTCTCGACCTCGACCTCGACCGGTTTGCCCGGAGCGATGCGGTGTGCGGCTGTGACGGCTTCAGCGATCCCGCCGCAGGCAGCGATGTGGTTTTCCTTAATGAGAAAGGCGTCGTACAGCCCGATTCGATGGTTATGGCAACCGCCACAAGTAACTGCGTACTTCTGCGCCAGACGCAACCCAGGAATAGTCTTGCGCGTGTCAAGCAGCCGCACACCAGTGCCTTCGACGAGATCGGCGTAATGTCGGCAACGAGTCGCAACCCCCGACAACGTCTGCAGGAAATTCAGCGCCGCGCGCTCGCCAGTTAGCAGCGCACGTGCAGGGCCCTCCAGTTGAAACAGCACACGGTCCGCCGCAACCTGTTCGCCATCGACCACACGCCAATGCACAGCCACCCGCGGGTCCAGCTGCCGGAACACCGCGTCGACCCAAGCCGTACCACTGATAACGGCCGCCTCGCGAGTGATGATCACCGCTTGGGCGAGCCGCTCTGCAGGGATCAACTGCGCGGTGATATCGCCGGCGCCAACATCCTCCATCAGCGCCTTGCGTACATTGGTTTCGATTTCGGCGGACAGGTCTGCAAGAGTGATATTGGTCACGATGGGCTCCCAGATAATTCAGCAAAGTATAAAGCTTGCGCTGGTCATGACGCATGAACCGAACCGGATGAAACGTCATGTGGCTCTTGGTGCGCTCGGCATTTTCCGACCACCTGTAGGAAACACGCGAGTATCTGTGAGCTGCTTCATGTCCAAAACAAAACCGCGCTAGGCTAGTGAACAAGCGGCATATAATGGACTCATAAATTGGCGCCACAGAAATGGCGAGCCCAGCCCAAGCGATTTCGGCCGTTGCCCCCGCCTAAAATCAGCGGCATGCTACAAATGTACAGCGCTTGAATCACAGGCGACCGGAGAGTCTCGATGCGAACCGATGCGAAAGTGGTGCACCTCAAGGCCAGCGCCGAGCAAAAGCCCACCTCGCCGGCAGGTAGACTACCTGTCGCGCTCATCAGCGTGCGCGATAAAGCCGCCCAGCAGCTGCGCCTGGCATTGCAGACACTGTTCGACAACGCTGACGACTCGCTCTTTGAGATTGCCGACCGCGCCACCAGCAACGCCGAACAGAACGCCTTTTTTGAAGCTATGCGTGATCTGCGCATGAAGCGCCGCGGCATCGAGCGCAGCTTCCTGCAACAGGTTTTCGAGTCTTTTTCCAAACTCAACCAATACGAAATCGGTAAGCCCGCGCCGCAGGAAGCATCGTTTGAGAGCCTGGCGCTGGTGCAGAACGACGAACTGGAAGAGTCGGTCGCGATCGACACCATGGTCGCCAAGGTAATGAGCCGTGCCAGTCAGCCACTCAGCCACCTCACAACCCGCATCAACGTCCTCGTCAGCAAAAAGCTCGACGACAAGAACAATCCGCTGGGCCCCCAGCAACTCTGTGAGTATTTCCTCGAGGCCTGCCGCAGCCTGGGCGTCGAGATCAAGGTTAAGCTGATCATTCTCAAGCTGTTCGAGCGTTACGTGCTGACCGATCTTGAGCAGCTGTATGCCGAATCCAACCAGATACTGGTGGCGGCGAGCGTCCTGCCGGAACTGCAATCAGCGCAGCCACGCCGCTCGTCAAGCCGATCAGTCGCGCCAGGAAACAGCCCCTCAAGGTCTGGAGCGGGTTTCAGCGAAGCACCCGCATACGTTGACAGTAGCGTTCAGGAAGCTTTCGGCAGCCTGCAGGCGTTGCTTTCGGAACTGCGCGGAAGTGCGCTACCGGCCCGTAACCTGCCCAGCGACGCCATTCCGATCTCCAGCAACGACCTGATGCGGCTGCTCTCGCATTTGCAGTCACGCGCACCGCAGCAGGTCGATGAATTCGATCTGCAGGACCAGCTAGAGCAACTGCTGCATCGGGTCAGCGCCAAGAGCGGCAAATCACGCGTGGTCGGCGAAGTCGACGAAGACGTCATAAACCTTGTGTCGATGCTGTTCGAGTTCATTCTCGACGACCGCACCCTGCCCGACTCACTCAAGGCACTGATCGGACGATTGCAAATCCCGGTGCTAAAAGTCGCGGTGCTGGACAAGACCTTCTTCAGCCGAGGCAGTCACCCGGCCCGACGTCTGCTTAATGAGATCGCCTCAGCCTCAATGGGCTGGGCCGATCAGGACGAAGTCCAGCGCGACAGCCTGTACCAGAAAATCGAGCAGATTGTGGCGCGCCTGCTGAACGATTTTGTCGATGATCCTGCCATCTTCTCCGAACTGCTCGCCGACTTCCTCGCCTTCACCGGCGACGAGCGACGCCGTAGCGAACTGCTAGAACAGCGCACGCGGGACGCCGAAGAAGGACGCGCTAAAGCCGAAATGGCGCGCCAGGAGGTCGAACATGCGCTTAATCAGCGCCTGCTCGGCAAAACCCTGCCCGAAGTTGTTGTTCGACTGCTGCAAGAAGCGTGGAGCAAGGTTCTACTGCTAACCTGCCTGAAGCATGGCACTCAGTCCGAACAGTGGCAGGCTGCGCTGGCCACTATGGATGACCTTATATGGAGCGTTGCGCCACACGAAGATCTCAAGTCCCGCGCGCGACTACTGGAGCTTGTTCCAAGCCTGTTGAAGAACCTTCGCGACGGCCTGGTAAGCGCGGCGTTTGACCCCTTCTCTACCAGCGATTTCTTTACCCGACTCGAAGCGCTGCATGTGCAGACTCTGCAGCAGCTCAACAAACCGGCCAAAACTGCGCCAGCCAGCGAACCACTCGACCTTGGTAGTTCTACAGCCGACCAGAAGCTGGAACTGCCTCCGCGCGAAGATCCCGTCAACGAACCGGCCAGTTCAGCGATGGTTGAGGTCAACGAGGAGATCGTTTTACTCGCCCCAGGTGAAACCCGGGAGCATGAGCCGGAAATCAATCTGGACGACAACGACGAAGCGCTCATGCAGGTCGATAACCTGCGAGTCGGCAGCTGGGTCGAGTTTCAGGAGGACGAAGAGCACAAGCTCCGCTGCAAGCTTGCTGCGGTGATAAAGCCCACGGGCAAATATATTTTCGTCAACCGCACCGGCATGAAAGTCTTGGAGAAAACCCGGATGGGTCTCGCGATAGAATTCCGTCGTGGTGCAATACGCCTGCTCAACGATGCGCTGCTCTTCGACCGCGCCCTGGAATCGGTCATTGGCAATCTTCGGAGCCTTAAACACAACAATGGGCGATAGAGACAAGTGGGACGGGTGAAACCCTGCCCCACGCGATTGCCCCAGTAGCCCGCCCCACGCTGTCATCCAGCCAACCAGAACCAACTGCCAAGCATCGTCACGCTTGGCTTTTGCCCTCGCACCGCTAGAATGCCTGCATCCCCTTTCGAGGTGCGTATGCCCAGCCGTCTTAAACCCGAAGACCAGGAACGCGTTGACCACTACCTCAGCGCGCCTCAGCACCAAGTCGAGCGCCGGCCTTTTCGGCCGTGGCTGCTCCTTGTGCTGGTCCTGGCAGTGGTACTCGGCCTGGGGCTGCTGAGCCGCCTCCTTAGCCGCCTGGTCCTATGACCGCCACAAGGCGCCGAACCGAATTCCGTAAAGCCTATGAGTTCATTCCATGACACATCGCATCGTAATCGTTGGCGGCGGCGCCGGCGGCCTGGAGCTTGCCACCCGCCTGGGTAGAACCCTGGGCAAGCGTGGCAAGGCGCGTATCACCTTGATCGACGCCAACCTGACGCATATCTGGAAACCCTTACTGCACGAAGTGGCCGCCGGCTCGCTGAACTCGTCCGCTGACGAGCTCAACTATGTAGCGCAGGCGAAATGGAACCACTTTGAGTTCCAAATGGGTCGTATGAGCGGTCTGGAGCGTGAGCGCAAATGCGTACACCTTGCAGCCTCTTTCGATGAGCATGGAGTCGAGTTGGTGCCGGCTCGCACGCTGAGCTATGACACGCTGGTGATCGCAGTCGGTAGCACAACTAATGATTTCGGCACCAAGGGCGCCGCCGAGCACTGCATATTTCTCGACACACGTGAGCAAGCAGAACGATTCCACCGCCTGCTACTGAGCCACTACATGCGCGCCCATGCCGCTGAAGGCCATCAAAGCACCATCAACATGGCGATCGTCGGTGCTGGCGCCACAGGCGTCGAGCTTGCCGCCGAGCTTCACCACGCCGCACGAGAGCTCGCCGCCTATGGCCTAAACGGCATCAAGCCGGAAAACGTCCATATCACGCTCATTGAAGCTGGCCCACGGGTGCTGCCGGCGCTACCGGAGCGGATCAGCCAGCCGGTGCACCAAACGCTCAAAGATCTGGGCGTTACGGTACTCACTGACGCCGCAGTGAGCGAGGTGACGGATGAAGGCTTGCATACCAAGGATGGCAACTTTGTTCCCGCCACCTTGAAGGTGTGGGCTGCCGGTATCCGAGCGCCAAGCTTCCTAAAAGACATAGACGGACTGGAAAGTAATCGAATCAACCAGCTGCAGGTGCTTCCCACACTGCAGACCACCCGAGACGAAAACATATTCGCCTTCGGCGATTGCGCCGCATGCCCACAACCGGACAGCGATCGCAACGTACCACCGCGAGCGCAGGCGGCGCATCAGCAAGCATCGCTACTCGCTAAATCGATTGCCCGGCGACTCGAGGGCAAAGACCTGCCCACTTATCGGTATCGCGATTACGGCTCCCTGATATCGCTGTCGAGCTTCTCAGCCGTAGGCAATCTGATGGGCAACCTCACCGGCAATGTGATGCTGGAAGGATGGTTAGCGCGGATGTTTTACGTTTCCCTGTATCGGATGCATCAGATCGCGCTATACGGCGTGGCTCGTACCGGCCTGATGATGATCGGGGACAAACTCAGCACCAGCACAGTGCCACGCCTCAAGCTTCATTGATTGAGCCGGTAGCCAGCGCCATTATGAGGACAAGCGCTGGCTGTACCGGATAGCTTTCCGGCGACAGAAGTGAAAAACGAGAGGAATCCAGGCCAAAAAAAAACGGGAGACCCTTTCGGATCTCCCGGTTTCTCACGTCTCTTAACGAGGCGATTTTGGTGGGTCGTGTGGGATTCGAACCTACGACCAATTGGTTAAAAGCCAACTGCTCTACCAACTGAGCTAACGACCCAAAAATGGTCGGGGTAGGGGGATTCGAACTCCCGACATCCTGCTCCCAAAGCAGGCGCGCTACCGGACTGCGCTATACCCCGATATGGAATTTGGCTCCGCGACCAGGACTCGAACCTGGGACCCAATGATTAACAGTCATTTGCTCTACCGACTGAGCTATCGCGGAACTTCATTTCCAGCTCCTCAGGTGGTCTGCGTTACCGCTTGCTTTCCCCCCTCAGAGGCGCGCCATTTTACGGTTATCGGCGCGGCTGTCAACAGAAAAAATACGATTTACTACAATGATTTGCACGACTCGGTGACGCGACCCCGTTCCGCTTAATAAAGAGGCCGCAGGCACCGCTCGATAGAAGGGTGCCTGCATCACCAGCGTCAGGCGAAGACGATCTCATCTCCCTGTACGGTGCCCGATACACTCGAGCCTGGCTCGAATGCGCCGGACAATATCTTCTGTGCCAGCGGATTCTCGATCCAACGCTGAATTGCCCGCTTCAGAGGCCGAGCGCCATAGACCGGGTCGTAGCCAATCGCGACCAGTTTATCCATGGCTTCGTCACTTAGCTCCAGACTCAGCTCACGCTCAGCCAGTCTCTGGCGCAGTCGACTCAGCTGGATGCGAGCGATGCCGGCAATCTGATCGCGGGCCAGCGGATCAAAGACCACCACTTCGTCGATACGGTTGATGAACTCCGGCCGGAAGTGCTGGCTCACTGCATCCATCACTGCTGCACGCTGCGCATCAGGATCGCCTACCAGCTCCTGGATCTGGGTCGACCCCAGGTTCGAGGTCATGACGATTACGGTATTGCGGAAATCCACGGTCCGCCCGTGACTGTCGGTCAGCCGGCCATCCTCAAGCACCTGCAGCAGAATATTGAACACATCGGGATGCGCCTTCTCCACCTCATCGAGCAGGATCACTGAATAAGGTTTGCGCCGTACGGCCTCGGTCAGGTAGCCGCCCTCTTCATAGCCCACATAGCCCGGCGGTGCTCCAATCAGGCGCGCAACCGAATGTTTCTCCATGAACTCGGACATGTCGATTCGGACCATGGCCTCTTCGGTGTCGAAGAGGAATTCGGCCAAAGCCTTGCACAATTCGGTCTTGCCCACCCCGGTCGGACCGAGGAACAGGAAAGAGCCGCTGGGACGATTCGGATCGGCCAATCCGGCCCGCGAACGGCGAACGGCATTTGCTACTGATACGACCGCCTCGTGCTGGCCGATCACACGCTGGTGCAGGAGGCCTTCCATGTTCAGCAACTTTTCGCGCTCGCCTTCGAGCATCTTCGACACGGGAATACCGGTCCACTTCGAGACAACTTCAGCAATTTCCTCATCGGTCACCTTGTTACGCAGCAGCTGGTTCTCGGTCTTGCCGTGCTGATCGACCATCTGCAGGCTGCGTTCGAGGTCAGGAATGATGCCGTACTGCAGCTCAGCCATGCGCGCCAGGTCGCCCTTACGCCGCGCCGCTTCCAGATCCGCCTTGGCTTGCTCGATCTTTTGCTGCATCTGGGCAGAGCCTTGTACTTCGGCTTTCTCCGACTTCCAGATTTCCTCGAGGTCGGCATATTCGCGTTCGAGCTTGACAATTTCCTCGTCGAGCTTGGCCAGACGCTTCTTGGTCGCTTCGTCATCCTCGTTCTTCAGTGCTTCGCGCTCGATCTTCAACTGGATCAAACGCCGATCGAGACGATCGAGCTCCTCCGGCTTGGAGTCGATTTCCATACGGATACGGCTGGCCGCCTCGTCGATCAGGTCGATGGCTTTGTCCGGCAGCTGCCGATCGGTGATGTAGCGGTGCGATAGTTTCGCCGCCGCGATGATTGCACCATCTGTGATGGAGACACCGTGGTGCACCTCGTAGCGCTCTTTCAGGCCGCGCAGGATGGCGATGGTGTCCTCTTCACTCGGCTCATCGACCTGCACACGTTGAAAGCGTCGCTCCAGCGCCGCATCCTTTTCGATGTACTGACGGTACTCGTCAAGCGTAGTCGCGCCGACGCAATGCAGTTCTCCACGAGCCAGTGCCGGCTTGAGCATATTGCCCGCGTCCATCGAGCCCTCAGCCTTGCCGGCGCCTACCATGGTGTGCAACTCGTCGATGAACAGGATGACCCGGCCTTCCTGCTTGCTCAGTTCGTTGAGCACCGCCTTGAGGCGCTCTTCGAACTCGCCGCGAAACTTCGCTCCAGCGATCAGTGACCCCATGTCCAGCGAGAGAAGACGCTTGTCCTTTAGGCCATCGGGCACCTCGCCATTGACGATGCGCTGAGCCAGCCCCTCGACAATGGCGGTCTTGCCCACCCCAGGCTCGCCGATCAGCACCGGGTTGTTCTTGGTGCGCCGCTGCAGCACCTGAATGGTCCGGCGGATCTCGTCATCGCGACCGATCACAGGATCGAGCTTGCCATCCTCGGCGCGCTTGGTCATGTCGACGGTGTACTTGTCCAGCGCTTGCCGCGACTCTTCGGCGTTGGGGTCGTTGACGGCCTCACCACCCCGAAGATTGCTGATGGCGTTTTCCAGAGCCTTCTTGCTCACACCCTGGTCGAGCAGCAGCTTGCCCAGACGACTGCTGCCATCCAAAGCAGCGAGTAGCACCAGTTCACTGGAGATGTATTGGTCGCCTTTCTGCTGCGCGAGGCGGTCAGCCTGGTTGAGCAAACGCGCCAGATCCTGAGACATGTTCATGTCGCCGGTCGGGTTTTGCAGTTTTGGCAACTGATCAAGCTCTTTGGTCAGCGCTTGGCGCAACCCATTGATGTCGAAGCCTACCTGCATCAGCAGCGGTTTGATCGACCCACCCTGCTGCTCAAGCAGCGCCTGCATCAAATGCAGGGGCTCAATGGACGAATGGTCGAAACCAACAGCAATGGATTGAGCATCGGAAAGCGCAAGCTGCAGCTTGCTGGTCAAACGATCGATACGCATGTAATCACCTTTCTAGGTAAGGCAGGCCGTGCACTGAAACGCACTCGAACGAAAGCCTGCGAGATGGACCTTAGATGAGGTTGATTGTTGGAGATTCAAGCCATGCGACCTTGACGCAGGTCATGTCGTTGGTTTAACGCAGGCCAGATGCGAGACGCCAAGGCCGTGAGCCGCGCGACTCAGACCAGCCAGATCAGGCTGGCGAAGCGCCCTGTGCGGGCAGCACGGCGATAGGAGTAAAAACGGGGATCGCTGACGGTACAGAAACCGCCGCCGAAGACAGCCGTAACGCCACACGCAGCCAGACGGATTCGGGCGAGCTGGTAGATGTCGGCCATGAAGTGACCCGCGCGATGGCCGGGGGTAAAGGCTTCGAAACACGCGGGGTGGCGAGAGATGAACGCATCACGCACCTCGCCGCCCACCTCGAATACCGCAGGGCCTATTGCAGGACCGAGCCACGCAATCAATTGCGGCCCAGGCACCGCCATGGCCGCTACGGTAGCCTCCAACATGCCGGCAGCTAGCCCACGCCATCCTGCATGGGCAGCCGCGACACGCGTCCCGTCGAGGTCGCAGAACAATACCGGCAGGCAGTCGGCGGTCAGTACTGCACAGGCAATACCCGCTTCACCCGTCCAGCAGGCATCGGCGGTAGGGCAACTGCGCGGATTGGCTTCAACAGCGCAATTCGAATGAACCTGGCTCATCCAGGCAGGCTCGCAACCGAGCAGCCGCTGCAAGTGCTGTCGATTTGCAGCCACCCGCTCGAGCACATCCCCGACATGGTCGCCCAGGTTGAAGCCATCAAAAGGCGCTTGGCTCACGCCACCGCTGCGCGTAGTCACGCACGCTCTCACACGCCGAGGTGCAGGCCAGTCGGGACGGATCCAGCTCTCCGGCCAATCGGTCACCCGCTAAACGCCTCGCGATCCTGTTGCAACAACGTCAGCAGCCAGACAAAGTCATCCGGCAACGGCGATTCCCATTTCAACCGCTCGCCACTAATCGGGTGGTTGAGCTCCAGAAAGCGCGCATGCAATGCCTGGCGCGGAAAATCGCGCAGCGTTTGTACCATCGTCGGGTTCGCTGCCGGCGGGATACGAAAACGACCGCTATAAAGCGGGTCACCCACCAGCGGGTAACCGATGTGCGTCATATGCACACGGATCTGATGCGTACGCCCGGTTTCAAGCTTGACCCGAACATGAGTGTGCGACCGGAAGCGCTCAAGCACCCGATAGTGGCTCACGGCAGGCTTGCCGCCCTCGACCACCGCCATGCGCTGACGCTGCTGCCCATGCCGACCAATGGCTGCATCGATGGTGCCGCCGGTGATGATCACACCGATGACGATAGCCTCGTAGATACGGCTGACGCTGCGTGCCTGCAGCTGTTCCACCAGACGCGTCTGCGCCTGCAACGTCTTGGCGACCACCATCAGGCCAGTGGTGTCCTTGTCCAGGCGATGCACGATGCCGGCACGCGGCACGTTGATCAGATCGGGAACATGGTGCAACAAGGCATTGAGCAACGTGCCGTCGGCGTGCCCGGCAGCAGGATGGACCACCAACCCGGACGGCTTGTTCAGCACCAGAATGTGTTCGTCTTCGAAAACGATATCCAGCGGAATGTCCTGCGCCACCCATTCGCCCTGAGCCTGCTGCTCGGCGGAAAGCTCCAGAACGGCACCCGCATGCACTGTGTCTCGTGGACGCAGGACAGCGCCGTCGACGGTGAGCTGACCCTCTTTGATCCAGGCAGCGAGACGCGAACGGGAATGCTCGGAGAACAGCTGTGCCGCAACTTGATCGAGGCGCTGCCCGCCGAGGTCGTAGGGCACCTCGGCGCGGAGATGAATGGCCTGGGTGGTGATCGTGGACATAATTAAGGGCGCTTCAATAGTTGGAGAGGCAAACGTGCAATTCGCACCGATTGCGACAGGCGATGAGCCGCTACATAAGAAAGGGGGGGAGATGCTCTGATCGACAGGCCGGAGGCCTATGGGTAGATCCTGAGTCTGAGCAGCCCCTCGACAGCGACACGGGTGCAGCCTTTGGTTTCAGCAACACGCTTGTGTTTAAATACCGCGTCTTTGTCCCGGTCAGCCGGGGCGCCCATCATAACAGGACGGCTCAGCGCAAGACAGCCAGCCGTCACAGGGACGCAAGCCGCCATGCAAGTGAAACACCTGCTGCTGATCGCCATTTTCGCCCTTACCGCTGCCTGTTCGTCCAACGAAACCATCAGTGAAAACCTCGGCGAAGCGGAACTGTACCGGCAGGCACAGGCCGACCTGGACAATAAAAGCTTTACCAGTGCGATCAACAAGCTGAAGGCTCTCGAGTCCCGCTACCCCTTCGGCCGCTTCGCCGAACAGGCACAGCTCGAGTTGATCTATGCCTATTACCGCAACACCGAGCCGGAAGCCGCCCGCTCGTCGGCTGAACGCTTTATCCGCCTGCATCCGCAGCATCCCAGTGTCGATTACGCCTACTACCTGAAGGGCTTGGCCTCATTCGACCAGGATCGCGGTCTGCTGGCGCGCTTTCTTCCGCTGGACATGACCAAGCGTGACCCCGGCGCTGCCCGCGATTCCTTCAACGAGTTCGCCCAGCTGACCACTCGCTTCCCGAACAGCCGCTACTCCCCGGATGCCAAGGCACGGATGGTCTATCTGCGTAACTTGTTGGCGGCGAATGAGATCCATGTCGCTGACTATTACTTGCGCCGCCAGGCCTACGTGGCCGCCGCCAATCGCGGTCGCTATGTAGTGGAAAACTTCCAAGGCACGCCCGCAGTCGGTGATGGCCTGGCCGTCATGACCGAAGCCTACCAACGCCTTGGCCTCGAGGAGCTCGCTAGCACCAGCCTGGAAACGCTCAAGCTCAACTACCCGCAACACCCCAGCCTGGAAGAGGGTGAGTTCGTGCCTAGCCAGGAAGAGGCCGACAACCGCAGCTGGCTGTCCCGCGCCACACTCGGCCTGATCGATACCGAGAACAAAGCCCCGGACCGCTCGCAATCCAACCGAGACGTGGTTCGTCAGTATGAGAATGCTGCCCAGGATCTCCCGGATGAACTGCGCCCAGTGTTGCGGGAAGCGGAAACCGAAGCTGCAAAGGAAGAGCAAAGCGAAGACCGCTCCTGGTGGAGCTATCTGACCTTCGGCCTGTTCGACTGAGTACCCAACCGCAGCCTGCCTGAACGGCAGGCCCGCACGGCTTAGCCAGGAAGTAGAGATATGGGCCTGTTTCGACTGTTGTTCTGGATCATCCTGATTGCAGCGGCGTTCTGGCTCTGGCGTCGCCTGACCAGCAAGCGTGCAGCAGGCAAACCGCAACAGACCACGGTCATGACAGTTCGCTGTGTTCAATGCGGCGTGCATCTGCCACGAGAGCAGGCACTTCAGAGCCATGATCGGTGGTATTGCAGCCAGGCGCATCTGGAACAGGACAACAAGTCGGGTGGGAACTGAACGCCTGACGTTTTTCGGTTACAAGGGCCGACGAATCCTTCGGCTCTATCATCTCTATCGCGTCGTAATCGGCTTGGTGCTGGTTCTGCTCATTAGCAGCGACCTGCACAACGATTTGATGCGCATGACCAACCCGACGGCGTTCTACTACGGCGCCTGGCTCTATCTGATTCTCAACGTCTTCGCAGCCGTCTTGCTGCAGAACCCCAAGCGAGAGCTGCCGGTACTGGCGCTCGCGCTGGTGGACGTCACGCTGCTGGCCGCGCTGTTCTACTTCGCGGGCGGTACGCCAAGTGGTATCGGTAACCTGCTGATCGTAGCGGTCGCCATTGCCAATATCTTGCTGCACGGCCGCGTCGGCTTTTTCATCGCTGCAGTCGCCGCCACCGGCCTCATCTACCTGACGTTCTACCTCAGCCTCAGCGACAGCGCGGCGAGCAGTCAGTATGTTCAGGCCGCCGCGCTTGGCACGCTGTGCTTCGCTGCCGCGTTGCTGGTGCAGGGCCTGACCAGACGACTTCAGGACAGCGAAACCCTTGCCCGCCAGCGCGCCGAAGAGGTCGCCAATCTTGAAGCCTTGAATGCCCAGATTCTGCAGCGTATGCGCACTGGCATCCTCGTTCTCGATGCACAGGAACGCGTGCTGCTTGCCAATCAGGGCGCTCTCGAGCTGCTCGGACAAGAAGCCCTGACTGGCGAACGGCTAGCGCCGCGCTGTCCGGAAATTATCAAGGGCCTGCAACGCTGGCGTGACAATCCGACCCTGCGGCCGCGCAACTTCAAGGCCACGCCTGACGGCGCTACGCTGCAGCCGAGCTTCGCTACGCTGCAGCATGGCGTGAAGCAGGACACGCTGGTGTTTCTTGAAGACATCTCGCAGATCGCACAGAAGGCCCAGCAGCTAAAACTCGCGTCGCTCGGGCGGCTGACCGCCAGCATCGCCCACGAAATCCGCAACCCGCTCGGGGCGATCAGCCATGCCGCCCAGCTGCTGCAGGAATCAGAGGTGCTGGACGCTGCGGATTTACGGCTGACGCAGATCATTCAGGATCACTCGCGGCGCATGAACCTGGTCATCGAGAACGTGCTGCAGCTCTCGCGCCGACGCCAGGCCGAGCCACAACTGCTCGACCTGAAATACTGGGTGCATCGATTCGCCAGCGAATTTCGCCAGACGCTACCGCCTCAGCAGATTGTCCACGTGGATACTCAGGGCAGCTCACTGCAGACCCGCATGGACCCGAATCAACTGATTCAAGTGCTAACCAATCTGGTGCAGAACGGCCTGCGCTACAGCGGCCAGAAACATGACCAGGCACAGGTATGGCTGAAACTCTTCCGAGACGAGACGAGCGACCTCCCCGTATTGGAGGTACTCGACGATGGTGCAGGCGTGCCGGCCGAGCAGGTCCAGAATATCTTCGAGCCGTTCTTCACCACCGAGAACAAGGGTACGGGGCTGGGGCTGTATATCTCGCGCGAGCTCTGCGAAAGCAATCAGGCGCGGCTGGATTACCGTGAACGAGACGAGGGAGGCAGCTGCTTTCGTATCGTCTTTGCTCATCCGCGCAAGCTGAGCTGAGCCCGCCGAGAAGGCAACGGGTCACACATCGGCCACGGCCGCGGTACAACCTAGGTCATGTAGCGTTAACATTGCGGACCCGCACTACCATGTCGAAGACCGAGACCATGACCGTTCGCCAGAAAGCACTGATCATCGATGACGAACCCGATATCCGTGAGCTCCTGGAGATCACCCTCGGACGCATGAAGCTCGACACCCGCAGCGCCCGCAACCTCAAGGAAGCCAAGGAGTGCCTGGCGCGCGAGCACTACGATCTGTGCTTGACCGATATGCGGCTGCCTGACGGATGCGGTTTGGAGCTGGTGCAGTTCATTCAGCAGCAGTACCCGCAATTGCCGGTCGCGATGATCACCGCCTATGGCAGTCTGGACACGGCCATTGGGGCGCTCAAGGCCGGGGCCTTCGACTTTCTCACCAAACCGGTGGATCTCGGTCGGCTCCGCGAACTGGTCAATACCGCGCTGCGGCTGCGCACGCCGAACCCAAACGAACTTACAGTCGACAGCCGCTTACTCGGCGCCTCGCCGCCGATGAATGTGCTGCGCAAACAGATCGGGAAACTGGCGCGCAGCCAGGCACCGGTGTACATCAGTGGCGAATCCGGCAGTGGCAAGGAATTGGTCGCGCGGCTGATCCACGAGCAAGGGCCCCGTCACGAGCGGCCATTCGTTCCGGTCAACTGCGGGGCGATTCCCTCGGAGCTGATGGAAAGCGAATTCTTCGGGCATAAGAAGGGCAGCTTTACCGGGGCGATGGAAGACAAGCCCGGGCTGTTCCAGGCGGCCAATGGCGGCACGCTGTTTCTCGACGAAGTAGCCGATTTGCCTCTGCCGATGCAAGTGAAACTGCTGCGGGCGATCCAGGAAAAGGCCGTGCGCTCCGTTGGCGGCGCCAAGGAAGTCGTGGTCGATGTGCGGATTCTTTGCGCCACCCACAAGGACCTGGCAAGCGAAGTCGCCGCGGGACGCTTTCGGCAGGACCTCTACTACCGGCTGAACGTCATCGAGTTACGCGTGCCGCCCCTGCGCGAGCGCCGCGAGGATATTGCCCAGCTGGCTGAGGTGATGCTTCGGCGCCTCGCCCAGGAATGCGGCCACACGCCGGCCCGGCTGCAACCCGATGCGCTGGCAAAACTGCAGAGTTATCGCTTCCCCGGCAACGTGCGCGAGCTGGAAAACATGCTTGAGCGTGCCTACACGCTCTGTGAAGGCGAAGAAATCAAACCCAGCGACCTACGGCTTTCCGATGCACCCGGCATGCCGGAGAATGGCGAAGCAAGCCTGGCGCAGATCGACAATCTTGAAGACCACCTCGAAGAGGTCGAGCGCAAACTGATCATGCAGGCGCTGGAAGAAACCCGTTGGAATCGCACCGCCGCCGCCCAACGGCTGGGGCTGTCGTTCCGCTCCATGCGGTATCGGCTGAAGAAGCTTGGGCTGGACTGAGCACACAAACCGCGGCCCCGAAGGGCCGCGGAGCGCCCGTTATCCCTGCGACAGCAGATTACGCAGGTCGATAATCGCCGCGTTGGCTCGTGAAATATAATTCGCCATGACCAACGAGTGGTTGGCGAGCACGCCATAACCGCTGCCGTTTAGCACCATTGGGCTCCACAGCGGTTCCTGCGCAGCTTCCAGTTCGCGGATGATCTGCCTGACGCTGATCGCCGCATTCTTTTTCGCCAACACGTCGGCAAAGTCCACTTCAATGGCGCGCAATAGATGCGACAGTGCCCACGCTTGTCCTCGCGCCTCGTAGAACACGTTATCGATCTGCATCCAGGACGTCTCGACACGCTCTTCCTCAACCACTTGCCTGACGCCTTCGCGCTCAAGTTCGGCCGCCACCTGCCCGTCCAGACGGACACGTCCAACGCTGGCCGACAAACGCTGAGACAGCGACCCCAACCGGGTCCCTACATCACCAAGCCAGTTATTCAAGTTGTCAGCACGCGAGTAGAACTGCGCTTTGGCGGTCGGGTCGCTCAAACGCGCCAGGTAACGGTTGAGATAACGAATACCGTTGCGGTATTCCGATTCGCTGGCGGGCAGAGCCCAGCTGCGATTGTCGAAGTTGAACAGCGGTTCGGCTTTGGACAGATCTGGGTCTTCCGTCGACTGGGATTGAGAACGCGCGAAATCCTTGCGTAGCGCGCGACTGAGGTCGCGGACCTGAACCAGCACGCCGTATTCCCAGCTTGGCATATTGTCCAGCCAAATGCCGGGGGGCGCGATGTCGTTGCTCAGATAGCCGCCTGGCTTGTCGAGCAAGGTGCTCGCGACCTGTTTAAGGGTTTCGACCGTCGTGTAGCCATTAACAATCTGCTGCTGCGAAGCATCAGCGGCTTGCCGGACATGCTGCTGTACCGGGAACCGGTCAGGTTCGGAGCTCCAGTACCACCCGACCAAGAGGGCTACCAATAAGTAGAGGCCGATCAACAGGGCGATCCCCAGCAATAGCGGATTGCGAGTCGCCCCATCCGCTCTGGCTGAGTTTCCCGACAAGCCGAGGCGGCCGAAGCGATTCTTCCAATCCAACATGGGCGTCTGTCCTTCTCTTCATAAATTCAAAGATTCGATCGCCGGTCACGCGGAGCGTGCGGCATGTGAACCACTATAACGCAGCCGGTCGGCGGCAAGCCTCATAATGAGAACTAGGCCGCCTATCCAGAGCCATTGCTAATAACTGATAGGTGGTAGCATTGGGCCACCACAGTGGCCTCTGAGAGCACTGCCGCAGCGGGCCAGGGAACCGGACATGTCGGACCAAGAAGAACTTAAACAGCACTTCGCCCAACGGGTCATCCACCAGGCTCGGGAGGTGCTCGAAGTCTGGCAGCAACTGCAACGCAGCGAATGGAATGACGCTTACCGGTCTGCTCTGGCTGATGCCAATCAGCGCTTACGAAAATTTGCCGAGCGCTTCGAGCAAACCGAACATCGACTGCTCGCGCTTGGCATCGAAGATTGCCTAGGCGACATTCGTGACAATCGCGGAAGACTGTCCAGCGACACCATTGCCACCCTCAGCCAGCTGGTCTACCGTCTTGCACGCACGGGTCTACGCCATGGCGATCCGCGCGGGCAGTCTGCGTACGTACCGCCGTTGAGCAAACCCGTCTACATCGCACTGGAAGACCACCAACGCGCCCAACACGTGGTTCGCCAGCTCGAATTCTTCAGCATGAATGCGCAGGCTTTCGCCAGCGATGGGGAATTCCGCGCAGCGATGCATGAGCGGCACCCGGCGGCGATCGTCATGGACGTCGATTTCAATGGGCCCGGTGAAGGCCTGCGGCTTGCCGAGCGAATTCAGCAAGGACTGGATGAAAAGCTGCCGCTGATTTTCTTCAGCCATCAGGAAACCGACACACCGATGCGATTGGCGGCCGTGCGCGCCGGAGGGCTGGAATTCTTCACAGGCACCATTGATGCGTCGTGCCTTCTGGAAAAAATCGAAATCTTCACCCGTACCGCGCACTACGAACCCTTCCGCGTCCTGATCATTGACGACTCGCGAGCCCAGGCGACACACACCGAAAGGGTGTTGAACAACGCGGGGATCATCACCCAAACGCTCAATGAGCCGATTCAGGCGATCACTTACCTCGCCGAATTCCAGCCGGATCTGATCATCCTCGACATGTACATGCCCGAGTGCATGGGTACTGAACTGGCCAAGGTGATCCGACAGCATGAGCGCTACGTCAGCGTGCCCATCATTTATCTCTCGGCCGAAGACGACCTCGACAAGCAGCTCGACGCCATGAACGAAGGCGGCGATGATTTTCTGACCAAACCGATCAAACCCAGCCATCTGATTGCCACGGTTCGCACCCGCGCTGAGCGGGCCCGCAGCTTGAAAGCCAGGATCGTCCGAGACAGCCTGACCGGCCTTTACAACCATACGCACAGCCTTCAACTGCTCGAAGACGCCAGCTCTCGTGCCCGCCGCGACGGGCAACCGTTGTGCTTCGCAATGATCGATATCGACCATTTCAAGAAGGTCAACGACACCTATGGCCATCCAATGGGAGACAGGGTGATCAAGAGCCTCGCCCTGTTTCTCAAGCAACGCCTGCGCAAAACCGATCATATTGGCCGATATGGTGGTGAGGAATTTGCAGTAGTCATGCCCGACACCACCGCGCAGAATGCCGCGAAGGTGTTGGACGAAATACGCGAACGCTTCTCCGAAATTCGCTACCCGGCCCAGCCAGTCGACCTGTCCTGCACGTTCAGCTGCGGCATTGCCGAGCTCACCCCGAGCGCGGATATCAAATCATTGACGCAGCAGGCAGACGAAGCGCTGTACAACGCCAAACATGCTGGACGAAACCGAGTGGATAGGTTCCGACCGTCACAGAACTGACATCAAACAGCCATATCTTCTAGCCTCCAGAATCCCCGGAGGCCAGGATGCGCCTGAAGTCGCTTACCACCCTGAACACCTTGCTGCTCGTCGCCATTTGCTTTGCCCTGGGCGCAACGCTTTGGTGGTCGGAGCGTGCGCTGGAGCGTCCGTACCAGCTGATGGGTCAGTACCTGAGCCTTTCCCAGCGTTTTCAACATCAGGTCGCCGACAATATCCAGACCTACCTGAGCAGTGGCGACGCCCTACGACACAAGGCCGCCCTGACCGAACTAGAGGGGCTTGCAGCAGATGTGAGCGCCCTGCCCGGCCCGTTCGCCAATCGTCTGCAGCCGAGCCTGGAACAGCTCCACCAGTTCGCCGCTACTGAGCTGCTCGCCGCAGGCAAGCTGGCCGGCGATCCTCAAGGCCTGCTACTGCAGGCCGAGCGTGAGATAGCAGGCGTACTGGAGCAGCTGCATCGCTATGCCGCGCAAGGTCAGCATGAAGCCGTCACTCTTTATCAACAGCCACTGTTCGAAGCAAGTCGACAACTGCTTCGCCTCAGCCACGCGAGAGCCAAGCTGACGGCCAGCGGCAACGGCGAGTTGGCGGCCGAGGTAGAGCAAGCGCTGCAAGCAATAACGAAGGAAGCGCAAACGCTGCAAGCCCTACCGCTGCTCGGTGTTGCAAGTGCGCAAAAATCCGGCGCAAGCACCTTCGCTGCGCTCTTGGACCTCGACGAGCAAGCCCCGGCGCAGACAGCTGAAGACCAAGGCATCGCCTTCAAGCGCGACCTCTCCAGCCTCCTGAAACGATATCCGGGAGAACTGCAACGCACACGCGGATTGATCGAGCAACGCCTGAAACTGATGGACAGCACCGAGCAGAAAGTCGCATCCCTACAAATGGCACTCGACGACCTGGAGCCAGAGATCCGCGCAGAACATGGCCGTATCCAAGCAGAAGTACGGCTGATTCAGGGCACCATCATCGCGTTGATTCTGTTGGTTGCACTTGCCATTGATCGTTTGCAGCGCCAACTCACGCGCTCGCTTGGGCAACTGGCTCCGGCGCTCTCCGCCTGGGCCGGCGGCGATTTCGAAAAACCTATCGATATCCGCTCCAAAACGCCTGAGCTGGTCGAAATCGGCACGTCGCTCAACCAGCTACGCAGCTACCTGCTCACGCTTGTCGGCACGCTGCGACAACATGCACAAGAGGTGACCGGCAATAGTCGAAGCCTCGCGGAAATGAGCAATGATCTGCACCAAGGTGCCAGCCGTCAGAGCAGCGACACCGCGCAGATCCGGGACGCGCTGGGTGAACTGGAAGCCACCATCCAGGATGTCGCTACCAGCGCAGACCAGACGGCTGAGGCCGGCCGCGCTGCGGGCCACGCCGTAACTCAGGGACAGCAGGTCATCGGCAGAAGCCTGACCGGACTGCACGGCCTGGTTAGCGAAGTGCAAAGCAACGCCTTGGCCATCGAACGCCTGGCTGACGAAACCGGAACGATTGGCAAGGTACTGACCGTCATTCGCTCGATCGCAGAGCAAACCAATCTGCTTGCTCTGAATGCAGCGATCGAGGCCGCAAGAGCAGGCGAACAGGGACGTGGCTTTGCCGTCGTAGCTGACGAAGTACGTACCCTGGCGCAACGCACCAGTGGTGCCACTGAGGAGATTCAGCTGCTGATCGGGAGCTTGCAGACCGCTGCACATCAATCGGTCCAAGCCATGCGCATCCAGGTCAATCACGCCGAAGAGACAGCCCAGCTGGCCGAGACGGCGGATTCGGCGCTGAATCAGATTGTGGTCACCATCGGTTCCATTGAGCAGATGGCCGCACAGATCGCGCTAGCCACCGCCCAGCAGAGCGAAGCGGTCAGCGAAATCCGTGGCCACAGCGAACGTATTCATCAGCTCGGCGATAGCAACCTGACGCATATCAGCCGTGGCCGTGAGCAGAGTGAACAGATGCTGCACCTGGCCAGCGAGCTGAACCAGGCGACACTGGCGTTCAAAGGCTGAACGCAGTCGTATAGAAGCTCTGGCGCCTCAGATGGGCGCCAGTTATGGCTCAACGAGGGACAGCGGGACGCTGGGAAGGCTTACGCCCCTTTGCGCTAGGCTTGCCGCCACCGGCTGCAGCCTTACGCCGCGCTTCGGCTGCCGCCTTTGCCTCTTCACGCTTGTCCCATGCATTGCCATCGTGGCTGCGCGGAGGCAAACCGTTGTGCTGGGTGAGAATCTTGCCGCCCTGTCCGGCCTTCTTGCTGCCGACCGGGGTCGAATTCTTGCGACGGGCGCTCTGATAGCCTTCGGTCGCAGGCTGATGCGCCGGGATCAGCTGATTCTTACCGCTACCGATCAGATCGGCGCGACCCATCCGCTGCAAGGCTTCGCGCAGCATCGGCCACCCCTTGGGGTCGTGATAGCGCAGAAAGGCCTTGTGAAGACGACGCTGTTCCTCACTTTTGACGATGGGCACGCCTTCGCTCTTGTAGGTAACCTTGCGCAGCGGGTTCTTGCCACTGTGGTACATCGCCGTGGCGCTCGCCATGGGTGACGGATAGAAAGCCTGAACCTGATCGGCGCGGAAACCATTGGCTTTCAGCCACAGCGCGAGGTTCATCATGTCCTCGTCAGTGGTGCCAGGGTGCGCCGCAATGAAGTACGGAATCAGGTACTGCTCCTTGCCCGCCTCCTTCGAATATTTGTCGAACATCCGCTTGAACTTGTCATAGCTGCCGATCCCCGGCTTCATCATCTTGTCCAGCGGACCGCGCTCGGTATGCTCAGGCGCGATTTTCAGATAGCCGCCGACGTGGTGGGTGACCAGCTCTTTCACGTACTCCGGCGACTCCACAGCCAGGTCGTAACGCAGCCCGGATGCGATCAGGATTTTCTTCACACCAGGCAACGCACGCGCTTTGCGGTACAGCTCGATCAAGGAACTGTGGTCGGTATTGAGATTCTCGCAGATGCCCGGATAGACGCAGGATGGCTTGCGGCAATGCTGCTCGATCTCAGGGCTCTTGCAGGCGATGCGGTACATATTGGCGGTCGGCCCACCAAGGTCCGATACCACGCCGGTGAAGCCCGGCAGCTTCTTCATCTCTTCGATCTCGTGCAGGATCGACTCGTGCGAGCGGTTTTGGATGATCCGGCCTTCGTGCTCAGTAATGGAACAGAAGGTACATCCACCGAAGCAACCACGCATGATGTTCACCGAGAAGCGAATCATGTCGTAAGCAGGGATCTTCTCGCCGCCATAGGCGGGATGCGGCACGCGCGCATACGGCGATGCGAATACGTAGTCCATCTCTTCGGTGGTCAAGGGGATCGGCGGCGGGTTCAGCCAGATGTCATGATCGCCGTGACGCTGCACCAGAGCGCGAGCGTTGCCTGGATTGGTTTCCAAATGCAGCACCCGATTGGCGTGGGCATATAGCGCAGGGTCGTTACGAACCTTCTCGAACGACGGCAGGCGGATCACGGTTCGGTCACGTTCGATCTTCGGACTGGGCAGAAGCTGGACGACCTTCGCCTCGTTCGGATCCTCGACTGGCCCCTTCTCCTGCTCGATGGCGCAGGCCTGCAAATCTTGCGTATTCACATAGGGGTTGATGATCTTGTCTACCTTGCCCGGACGATCGATACGGGTGGAGTCGATCTCGAACCAGCCCTCAGGCGCGTCACGCCGAACAAATGCAGTACCGCGAACATCGGTGATTTGCTCAACTGTCTCACCACGCGCAAGGCGTTGCGCCACTTCGACAATAGCCCGCTCGGCGTTGCCATACAGCAGGATGTCAGCAGTGGCGTCCATCAGGATCGAGCGGCGCACCTTGTCCTGCCAGTAGTCATAGTGGGCGATGCGGCGCAACGATGCTTCGATACCGCCGAGCACGACTGGAGTGTCAGTGTAGGCTTCCTTGCAGCGCTGGCTGTAGACCAGGCTCGCCCGATCAGGGCGCTTTCCGGCTTGCCCGCCCGGGGTGTAGGCGTCGTCCGATCGGATCTTGCGGTCAGCCGTGTAGCGATTGATCATCGAGTCCATGTTGCCGGCAGCGATGCCAAAAAACAGATTCGGCTGGCCGAGCTTCATGAAGTCGTCTTTGCTCTGCCAGTTTGGCTGGCTAATGATGCCAACGCGAAACCCCTGGGCTTCCAGCAGACGCCCGATGATGGCCATGCCAAACGACGGATGGTCGACGTAAGCGTCCCCCGTCACGATGATGACATCGCATGAATCCCAGCCGAGCTGATCCATCTCCTCCCTGCTCATCGGCAGGAACGGCGCCGGACCGAAACACTCGGCCCAGTACTTGGGATAGTCAAAAAGGGGCTTGGCTGCGTGCATGGCTAGAAACCGGGGCAACGAAAACGGGCGCGGAATATAGCACAAAAAATGATCAGGAAGGCCGACCAGATTAGTCGGCTTTTACTGATGCTGGGTAAACGAAACGGCGCCTAGCCCTCGATATAGCGCCGAGGCACGCGCTGGGTAACCTTGGTCAGCAGCTCATAGCCGATGGTGCCGCAGGCCTGCGCCAGTTCGTCGATAGGGATCTCGTTGCCCCATAACTGCACTGCATCGCCAAGGCTTGCGGCAGGCAGATCAGTGACGTCGACCGCGAGCATGTCCATCGAAACCCGACCAGCCAGCGGAACACGCTGGCCACGGATCGCCACGCACGTCCCGGGCGGCGCCGTACGCGGGTACCCATCAGCATAACCACAACTAACCGTGGCGATACGCGAAGGACGCTGGGCCACCCAACTGGCGCCGTAGCCGACACTTTCACCCGAGGGAACCTCGCGGATCGCGATGATCGAAGCCGTCAGTGTCATTACCGGCTTCAGCCCCAGGGTCTTAGCGCTCAACTCGGCGAATGGCGAAGCACCGTACAGCATGATTCCGGGGCGCAGCCAATCCATGTGTGCAGCAGACATGGTCAGCACAGCGGCGGAGTTAGCGAATGAGCGGTTGTCGAATTCGAGATCCAGCAGACCAGTGAATTGCTCCAGCTGCGCCTCGTTGAGTGGATGGCCCCGCTCATCGGCACAGGCGAAATGGCTCATCAAGTTGAGTTCTGCAACCTGCGTCGCGCCTTGCAGGCGAGCATGGGCGCAGCGCAACGCATCGGCGCTGAAACCTAAGCGGTGCATACCAGAGTCGAGCTTCAGCCACAGATTCAACGGCCGCTCGATATGTGCAGCCAGCAGGGCGTCCAGCTGAGCTTCGCCTTGAACGGCGACGTCCAACCCAAGCTCGGCCGCTGCGACATATTCGCTCGGCTCGAAGCAGCCTTCGAGCAACAGTAGCCTCGCGCTCGAATCGACCGATCGAACCTGCTCCGCCTCTTCCAGCGACGCCACGGCGAACCCGTCCGCCAAGTCGCGCAGACACTCGACTGCCGCGGGCGAACCATGCCCGTAAG
This sequence comes from Pseudomonas sp. NPDC047961, assembly GCF_050272435.1. Lineage (NCBI taxonomy): Bacteria > Pseudomonadati > Pseudomonadota > Gammaproteobacteria > Pseudomonadales > Pseudomonadaceae > Pseudomonas > Pseudomonas sp. NPDC047961. Next base: position 243,277 of record NZ_JBNNMD010000002.1, read on the forward strand.
CGTTAGCCTTGACCACGGCGAAGGCTTTACGCCCTGGAGCGCACTGTTTGGCTAGCTGATAGTTGTGACGAAGCGCGGCAAGATCGACCGTTGCAACCAGGGGACGCATGGAGAGCCCTTCAGGACAGAAGTGAGCCGTTATTGTCCGGCGGTTTCTGTCAGCCCCGCAAGCGGGTGCGGCATCTGCCGGTTATTCGTCGTCGAACTGGTAACTGCCCGGCGCTAGGTTCTCGAAGCGAGAGTATTTACCAAGGAACGCCAGACGCGTGGTCCCAATCGGACCGTTACGCTGCTTGCCGATGATGATTTCGGCGACGCCCTTGTATTCCGTTTCGGGGTGATACACCTCGTCCCGGTAGACGAACATGATGATATCGGCGTCCTGCTCGATAGCACCAGATTCACGAAGGTCCGAGTTGATCGGGCGCTTGTTGGGGCGTTGCTCAAGCGAGCGGTTGAGCTGGGAGAGCGCGATAACCGGGCAATTGAATTCCTTGGCCAGGCCTTTCAGCGAGCGGGAGATCTCGGAAATCTCATTGGTTCGGTTGTCGCCACTGGAACCAGGAATCTGCATCAACTGCAGGTAGTCGACCATGATCATGCCGATTTCGCCATGCTCCCGGGCCAGACGTCGCGTACGCGCGCGCATTTCCGAAGGCGAGATACCGGCAGTATCGTCGATGAACAATTTGCGGTCGTTGAGCAGATTGACCGCTGAGGTCAGCCGCGGCCAATCGTCGTCGCTGAGCTTACCCGTCCGCACCTTGGTCTGATCGATCCGGCCAAGAGAGGCCAGCATACGAATCACGATGGAGTCGGCGGGCATTTCCAGCGAGAAGACCAGGATCGCCTTGTCGGAGCGCAAGACTGCGTTCTCCACCAAGTTCATCGCGAACGTGGTCTTGCCCATGGAAGGACGACCGGCCACGATGATCAGGTCAGCCGGCTGCAGGCCGCTAGTCGCCTCGTCCAGATCGGCAAAGCCGGTTGACAGGCCGGTAATGTCCTCGCCCGCGTTGAACAGCGAGTCAATCCGGTCGATGGCCTTGACCAGAATATCGTTGATCCCTATCGGCCCACCGGTATTGGGGCGCGCTTCGGCGATCTGGAAAATCATCCGCTCGGCTTCGTCGAGGATTTCATCTCCCGTGCGCCCCTGCGGCGCATAAGCGCTGTCGGCAATGTCGTTACTAATGCCGATCAACTGACGCAAGGTGGCGCGCTCACGAATGATCTGCGCGTATGCCTTGATATTCGCAACCGATGGGGTGTTTTTTGCGAGCTCGCCCAGATACGCCAGCCCGCCGACCTGCGGCAGATGCCCTTCTTTATCCAGCTGTTCGGAGAGGGTCACCACGTCGAACGGGGAGTTGCGCTCGGCGAGGGTGAAAATCGCGCGAAAGATAAGTCGGTGGTCATGGCGGTAAAAATCGCCATCCGACACCTGGTCCAGCACGCGCTCCCACGCATTGTTATCCAACATCAAGCCGCCCAGCACGGCCTGTTCGGCCTCGATGGAATGTGGCGGCACCTTGAGCGCTGCGGTTTCCAGGTCGTATTGCTGGGGCACACTGATGTCGTTCATGGCACTCGAAATTCTTGGCATTCAGAAAAACAAAGGGCACGTTCCACTCGCGTGGAAACGTGCCCGATGGTAACCGTCAGGCACCAGAGGTGCCAGACGATAGCCGGTATCAGCCAGCGATTACGATCAGCTTTACGGTCGCTTCAACATCGGTGTGCAGGTGCACAGCAACGTCGTACTCACCAACCTGACGGATGGTGCCGTTTGGCAGACGGATTTCGCTCTTCGCCACTTCCACGCCAGAGGCGGTCAGCGCGTCAGCGATGTCGTGAGTACCGATGGAACCGAACAGTTTGCCTTCATCGCCCGCAGTAGCGGTGATGGTGACTTCCAGTTCAGCCAGCTGAGCAGCGCGAGTTTCGGCAGAAGCCTTGCGATCAGCAGCAGCTTTTTCCAGATCAGCACGGCGAGCTTCAAACTCGGCAATGTTGGTCGGAGTTGCAGCAGTAGCCTTACGCTGCGGCAGCAGATAGTTGCGGCCGTAACCAGACTTGACGTTTACCTTGTCGCCCAGGTTGCCCAGGTTTGCGACTTTTTCCAGCAGGATGACTTCCATTTGAGTCTTACCTCTTTAACTTAACCTTCACCGTTCGCAGGTCCCGCATCGTCATCACGAGATGCCCGACCGCGAAAATCAAACAAGCTGTCGACAATGGCCACAACGGCCAGTAACGGATAAATCAATTGCATGAACAGCACCAGCGTGACGTAGAGCCCCACCAGCCAGAACCGAGACATCCGGTTCTTTGCGACCAGCCCGTGCACCAGCGCGATGCCGGCAAACACAAGCGGAACACTGCACAACGGTGCCAGCATCGCCACCTGCACACCGAGACTGGGTCCCAGCAGCATGCCCATCAACAACACCATCGCAGGCAACGCTGAGAAACGCAGCGACCGGAACTCGAGACCAAAGCCACCGGGGTTGTACAACAATGCCTGCCAGTACCGACCAAGCATCAGACTGAGCAGCGTGGTGATCTGCAGTAGCCCCGCCAACAAACCGGTCAGAACCGGTGCCAGCAATGCTCCCAACCGGGCCTGCTCATCCACCGAAAGTTGCTGATAGGCATCCGACAACATGTCGGGGAGCACTTTTTGCAACTCGGTGGCGAGTGCCGCAATTGGCTCGCCAAAAACCATTCCCAGCGCCCAGGCATACAACAACCCGAGCCCTACGCTACACAGCATTACTCGGGACCAGGAGCTCTGATTGCGCAACAACAGCGCTGACCCGAACGACCCCAGAAGCACCAGCAATGTCCGCGGATCACCGAAATACCACCAGACCAGCGAGGGCAATACAGCCCAGACCAATACGCCCAGTGCATCATTCAACCCGCGACGCAGCAACACCAGGCTTCCCGCCGCAGCAGACAACCAGAACAACATCGGCAGCGCTGCAGACCCAGCCACAACAACAATTGCCTGCATACGGCCGCGCATGATGAACTCAGCCAGGGCGCGCATGCGATCTATCCTTTACGTCTGTCTAACAGTTCGATTAACGGCCGTGGCTGTCGGTGTAGGGCAGCAGGGCCAGGAAGCGGGCGCGCTTGATAGCGGTAGCCAGCTGGCGCTGATAGCGTGCTTTGGTTCCGGTAATCCGGCTAGGAACGATCTTGCCGGTTTCGGAAATGTAGGCCTTCAGCGTGTTGAGATCCTTGTAGTCGATCTCTTTCACGTTTTCTGCAGTGAAACGGCAGAACTTACGACGACGGAAAAAACGTGCCATGAAATAGGCTCCTCAATAGGTCCGTGGATTACTCGTCAGCGTTGTTGTCGCGGCTGTCGCTGTCACTGTCATTTTCATTGGCAGAGTCAGATTCAGGGCGATCACGACGCTCACGGCGCTCGCTACGGTTTTCCTCAGCCTTCAGCATCTCGGACTGTTCAGTCACGGCTTCGTCGCGACGGATGACCAGATTACGGATGACGGCGTCGTTGTAGCGGAAGTTGTCTTCCAGCTCAGCCAGTGCCTTACCACTGCACTCAACGTTCAGCATCACGTAGTGAGCCTTGTGGACGTTGTTGATGGCGTAAGCCAGCTGACGACGACCCCAGTCTTCCAGACGATGGATCTTGCCACCGTCCTCTTCGATCAGCTTGGTGTAACGCTCCACCATGCCGCCAACCTGCTCGCTCTGGTCGGGGTGGACCAGAAAGATGATTTCGTAATGACGCATTGTTGCTCCTTACGGGTTGCAGCCTGCCGCACCACGCGGATCAGGCAAGGAGTGAATCAGTTATGTTGTCTTGCCAGCCAGAGAGGCGCGCAAACGCCTGCCATCCGGACAAGGGGCGCAATTCTAGAGAAGCCCGGACGACCACGCAAGGCGATTTGGTGAATATTTAACCAACCAACGACTAGCTACGCCCTGCGATGGTCCGTTCGGCCTGAATGCTTTCGAGCAACGATCTGACTTGATGGATATCGTAGGGCTTGAGCATGGTGCGCAGGTCGTCCAGACCCACGTCCCGCGCATCGACGGCGTAGCCCGAAGCAATGACGACACTCAGGCTCGCATCGCGCGACCTGGCCTCACGAACCAGCTCGATACCGCTCATGCCAGCCAGACCGACATCGGTAAGCAGCACGTCGAACGGATGCTGCTCGAGCTGCTTCAGCGCAGACTCGGCCGACTCGCAGAGGCTGACCTGGTGTCCCAGCTCGTCCATGACTTCTCCGGTGAGCATGCGCAGTGTCGGGTCATCCTCGACGAACAGAATCCTAAGGCCTGACGCGTATGTCGGCTCGACCTGCTCGGATGAAGCTGATGCCGAGTCGCACTGCTCGGAAATCGCTGCAACACGCCCCCCCTGCTCACCCAGCGCAACGCGGCTCGGTAAGTAGACCCGGACCGACGTACCCTCGCCTTCTTCGCTTTCCAGCACAACGAATCCGCCGCTCTGCTTGACGAAGCCATAGACCATGCTCAAACCAAGGCCAGACGCATTTTTATCTTTGCGCGTGGTGAAGAATGGCTCGAACGCGCGTTCGAGGATTTCCGGGTGCATGCCCTCTCCCTGATCGATGACCGCAAGTTCAACGTACGGACCAGGATCGGCGCCGGGCTGTCCCGCGAGCTGAGCTGCGTCCAGGCTACGGTTGCGCAAGCGCAGGCAAAGAGTCCCGCCATCGCCCATCGCATCGCGCGCGTTGACGGCCAGGTTGAGTATCGCCGCCTGCAGATTGCCGACATCCGCCAGTACTGGCCACAGGTCCGATGCGACATCGACATCAACCTGGACTGCGCGCCCCAGGGCACCGTTGAGCAACTCGCTCATCTGACCGAGCAATTCACCGACATCCACAGATTGTGGCTGCAACGGCTGACGGCTTGCGAAGGCCAAGAGTTGTGACGCCAGACGAGCGCCCTTTTCTACACCGCCCACAGCCGACTCCAGCCGCCGCTGGGCCGTTTCGTCACCGCTCAGGTTGCGACGCAACAACTGCAGATTGCCGCCGATGATCTGCAACATGTTGTTGAAATCATGCGCGATGCCCCCGGTGAGTTTGCCGACAGCCTCAAGCTTTTGCGCTTGCATCAGGGCTGCCTGGGCGGTGCGACGTGCGGACTCGCTGTCAAGCAATTCGCGGCTGCGCTCACGCACCAGTTCTTCGAGATGTTCGCGATACTCACGCAACTCCTGCTGACTGCGATGCTGCTCGGTAACGTCGCTGCCGAGCACGAAAATACCGGTCGTTCGGCCGTCGCGCTCGATGATTGGCTGAAACACCAGATCGACGTACAGCTCCTCCGGTTCGGCACCTGGACGGCGGTGCAGCAGTGCCCGCATGCCTTTGTCGGTGTAGGGTTCGCCGGTGCGATACACGTCATCGAGCAGCGTAATAAAACCCTGGCCTTCCAGTTCGGGCAGCCCGTCACGCACAGGCTTGCCGAGCAGCTGGCGGTGGCCGGTAAGCTGCTGATACGCCTCGTTGACCAGCTCGAACACATGTTCGGGACCACGCAGAAAGCAGACGAAACCAGGTGCCTGGGCAAACAACCGGCGCAGTTGATTGCCTTCATCCTGTATGAACCGCGCTCGGGATATGATCGCCGCCTCGATCTGTTGAGCCGGCTGACCAGCTGGCTCTGCCGAGCGCAAGGAGTCCTTCAGCTGCTGCAGTTCAGTGATATCCACTGTGTGCTGAAGGATGGCGATGACTTCGCCGTTATCGTCCAACAACGGTGTGTGCGTCGCGCTCCAGTAGCGGTCCTCATATGCCGCACCGCTGCCGGAGCTGACCGCGATGGAATATCGGATAACGGGCAAGGTATCCAAAGCCTTCGTACGCAGGACCCTAGCAAAGGAGTCGAGGAGTTCGTCGACATGAGTCGACTCGGGAAATTGCGGGTCGGCGGCAAACGCGTCCTGAATTCGCCGCCCAGCGATTTCCTCGATGCTGCGTGCGGTGAGTTCCAGGTAAGCCGCGTTCGCATCCAGAATTACCAGATCGGGATCCAGCAGCAGGTAGGCATTTGGCGAAACCCTGAACAGAGCCTCGAAAGACGGGCGTTGCGGCATACCACCTCCATGATGCGAGCCTGGCGCTGGTCGCGATCAAAAGCTGGCGCCAGGTCTACGCCGGACGCCCAGTCAAACCAATAAAGTGACGGCTCGAGCGTCAGAATCAGAACGGACAGTTGACCGCAGCGAAAACGATCCGTTTCCGCTGAAGAGCAAAGGTCTTAACAGTAGAGGCCAAGCGAAGTAGACGCTAGCTCGCGGAGCGGGCCGAGCGCCGTTGGCGCAGGGCCTCGAACAGGCAAACTCCGGTAGCGACGGAGACGTTGAGGCTGCTGACGCTGCCACCCATGGGCAAGCGCACCAGGAAATCGCAGTGCTCACGGGTCAGGCGCCGCATCCCCTTGCCCTCGGCCCCCATCACCATAACGATCGGCCCGCTGAGATCCTGATCGTAGATCTCCTGCTCGGCCTCACCAGCCGTACCGACGACCCACAAACCGCGCTGCTGCAGTTTTTCCAGCGTCCGGGCGAGATTGGTGACGGCTACCAGCGGAATGACTTCGGCAGCACCGCAGGCCACCTTGCGCACCGTAGCGTTCAGCGTCGCGGATTTATCCTTGGGTATGATCACGGCCAGTGCGCCGGCCGCATCGGCAGTTCGCAGGCAGGCCCCTAGATTATGCGGGTCTGTGACGCCGTCGAGCACGAGCAACAGTGGCGCGCCTTCGGTGCGATCAAGCAGCTCCTCAAGCATGGCATCGCCCCAAACCTGGCTGGGACTGACGTCAGCAATCACGCCCTGATGCACGCCCTCGACCCAGGCGTCCATTTCGCGGCGCTCGCACTGGCCGACTCGAACCTTCGACTCGGCAGCCAGCTGGAGCAAATTCTGCACGCGCGGATCATCCCGCCCCTCTGCCAGCCAAATCTGTTTGACTCGCTTCGGATGATGGCGAAGCAACGCCTCGACGGCATGAAGACCATAAACCTTTTCAAGATCGCTCATGGTTTGGCCTTGCGCTTACGAGGCGCGGCGCCCTCAGGCTTCAGCGCGGCCTTGCCGGCGGCCGACTTCGGTTTCGAGCCGCTGCGCTTTGGCTTGCTCTTTGAGGTTTTGCCTGCCTTGGCGTCGCCTAACAGTGCCTTCTTGATCTCACGGCTCTTGCGAACGTCATCGCTGACCGACTCATTGCCCTTCGACAAAGACGCATCAGCGCCTTTCTTGCCGCGACCGTCTTTACGTCCGCCGCGGCCGTCCGGGGCTCCGCGCTCGCCGGCTCCGGTCTTGCTGCCACCGCCGATCAACTCGAAGTCGATCTTGCGCTCATCGAGATCGACACGCATGACCCGCACCTCGACGCTGTCGCCAAGACGGAAACTGCGACCGCTGCGCTCACCGGACAGGCGATGATGCAACGGATCGAAGTGGTAGTAGTCGCCCGGCATCGCCGTCACGTGCACCAACCCTTCGACGTAGATATCGGTCAGCTCGACGAACAGGCCGAAACCGGTCACGGCCGTGATAACGCCAGGGAAATGCTCACCGACCCGGTCTTTCATAAACTCGCATTTCAGCCAGTTCACGACGTCACGGGTCGCTTCATCGGCGCGGCGCTCGGTCATTGAGCACTGCTCGCCCAACTGCTCCAATGCGGCTTCGTCATACGGATAGATGCGCGCCTTGGGCATGCTGGTAGCGCCCGCACGGCGAACGTGCGACGTGTCGCGCTTGGAGCGGATCACGCTGCGAATTGCCCGATGGATCAGCAGATCGGGGTAGCGGCGAATCGGCGATGTGAAATGTGCGTATGCCTCGTAGTTCAGGCCGAAATGGCCATTGTTGTCAGGGCTGTAAACCGCCTGACTGAGGGAGCGCAGCATTACCGTCTGAATCACATGGAAGTCGGGACGGCCCTGGATATGCTCCAGCAGCGCTTGGTAATCCTTAGGCGTTGGCCCCTCTTTGCCCTTGTGCAAGGTCAGGCCCAGCTCGCCGAGAAACGCTCGGAGTTTCTCCTGACGCTCAAGGGGGGGACCATCATGCACACGATACAAGCCCGGAATGTCGTGATCCTGAAGGAAGCGTGCAGTGGCCACGTTGGCGCATAGCATGCACTCCTCGATCAGCTTGTGCGCGTCGTTGCGCTCGGTCGGCTTGATTTCCGAGATCTTGCGACCAGCGCCGAAAACGATGCGGGTTTCCTGCGTCTCGAAGTCGATCGCCCCGCGGGCATGCCGCGCCTTGAGCAATATCTTATAGAGCGCATAGAGCTGCTTAAGGTCGGGCAGCACTTCACCGTACTCGCCGATAAGGCCTTTGCCTTCAGCCGAAGATGGCTGTTCAAGCATGCTGCTGACCTTGTTATAGGTCAGTCGTGCGTGGGAATGGATCACCGCTTCATAGAACTGGTAATCCGTCATCTTCCCCGACTTGCTCAGGGTAATTTCGCAGACCATCGCCAGACGGTCGACATGCGGATTTAGCGAGCAGAGCCCATTCGACAATTCTTCCGGCAGCATCGGCACGACCCGCTCGGGGAAATACACCGAGGTACCACGTACTTCAGCTTCCTGATCCAGCGCCGAGCCGACTTTTACATAGTGCGAGACATCGGCGATCGCCACGTACAGGCGGAAGCCACCGGAAAACAGCTTCCAGCCACTGAGCTTCTCGCAGTAAACGGCATCATCGAAGTCACGCGCATCCTCGCCGTCGATGGTGACGAACGGCAGGTGGCGAAGGTCGACGCGTTTCTGCTTGTCCTTCTCCTCGACTTCCGGCTTGAGCTTGGCGGCTTCGCGTTTTACCGCATCCGGCCAGACATGCGGAATGTCGAAGCTACGAAGCGCGACATCGATTTCCATACCGGGAGCCATGTAGTTGCCGATCACCTCGACCACGTCGCCCTGCGGCTGAAACCGCTGAGTCGGCCAGTGGGTAATCTTGATCTCGACGAACTGACCCGGCTTGGCATCCATGGAACGACCCGGCGTGACCAGCACTTCCTGCTGGATCTTGGGGTTATCAGCCATCACAAAGCCGATTCCACTTTCTTCCTGGTAGCGGCCTACGATGGTTTCGTGGGCACGACCGATGATCTCAACAATCGCACCTTCGCGGCGGCCGCGGCGATCAAGCCCGGCCACGCGAGCCAGACAGCGATCACCGTCAAATACCAGACGCATCTGTGCTGGACTCAAGAACAGATCGTCGCTGCGGTCATCAGGGATGAGAAAACCGAAACCGTCGCGATGGCCGCTGACGCGACCGCAAACAAGGTCCAGCTTGTCGACCGGGGCATAGGTGCCACGCCGGGTATAGATCACCTGACCGTCACGCTCCATCGCGCGCAAACGGCGGCGCAGAGCTTCAATGTCATCTTCGGAGGATAATCCGAACTCTTCCACCAGCTGCTCACGGGCCGCTGGCGAGCCGCGCTCGCTCAGATGCTTGAGTATCAATTCGCGGCTGGGGATGGGGTTTTCGTACTTTTCCGCTTCACGTGCGGCCTCGGGATCGAGGGATTGCCAATCGGCCATTAAGAGATGTCACCTTTCATTCATTTATAGAGGCAGAACGCCCTATATCTATTGAAGCGCGAAACGCCGTCCGACGGCAGCTTTCACGCGAATTATTTTTCCTGGACGGGGCTTTACAAGGCATAACCCCGCCCGTATAGTTCGCGCCCACAATGTCTGGTAGACGTTGTAACACGGAAACGACGAAGTATCATCGTTTGCAGTGCCCAGGTGGCGGAATTGGTAGACGCACTAGGTTCAGGTCCTAGCGATGGCAACATCGTGGAAGTTCGAGTCTTCTCCTGGGCACCATTTATCCGATGAGACACTTGCGACAGCGAGCGTTTCATAGACACAAGGTTTGTCGACCTTGACCAACAATAGACATAAGTCGGTGAGCAATCATCGCAATGTGCCCAGGTGGCGGAATTGGTAGACGCACTAGGTTCAGGTCCTAGCGATGGCAACATCGTGGAAGTTCGAGTCTTCTCCTGGGCACCACTCTTCAGAAAAAACCGAGCCACTGGCTCGGTTTTTTCGTTTCTGCTTAGGCTCAACACACGCAACAGCCCCGCTAATATAATCACACGGCCAACATTTAGACTGCCGCGCACAAAAGAAAGACCGCCCCAGGGCGGTCTTTGTATTTCACGCCAGTGATCAGGCGTAGGGATGACGCAGCACGATGGTCTCGTTGCGGTCCGGCCCGGTGGAAATGATATCGACCGGCGCCTCGACAAGCTCCTCGATACGCTTGATGTAAGCACGCGCATTAGCAGGCAGAGCCTCGAGCGACTTGACCCCGACGGTGGATTCATTCCAGCCAGGCAGCTCTTCGTATACTGGCTGCAAGCCCTGATAGCTGTCCGCGTCGGTCGGCGCATCAACCAGCACCTCCCCATCACGGTCCTTGTAAGCGACGCAGATACGGATGGTTTCCAGGCCGTCCAGTACATCCAGCTTGGTCAGACAGATACCTGAGACACTGTTGATCTCGATTGCGCGGCGCAGGATGACCGCATCGAACCAACCGCAGCGACGGGCGCGACCAGTGGTCGAGCCGAACTCATGACCACGCTCGGCCAGACGAGCACCCACCTCATCGAACAGCTCAGTGGGGAAAGGGCCGGACCCGACGCGCGTGGTGTAGGCCTTTGTAATGCCGAGGATGTAGTCCAGATATAGCGGACCAAAACCGGAACCAGTGGCAGTGCCCCCCGCCGTGGTGCTGGAGCTGGTGACATAGGGGTAGGTGCCATGATCGATGTCGAGCAGCGAACCCTGCGCACCCTCGAACATGATGCGCGCACCCTGCTTGCGCAACTCATGCAGTCGCGCCGAGACGTCCGTCATCATCGGCCGGAGGATATCGGCGTAGCCCAGCGCCTCATCGAGCGTCTTCTGGAAATCGACAGGCTCGACCTTGTAGAAATTCTGCAAGATGAAGTTGTGATACTCGAGCAGCTCACGCAATTTGACCGTGAAACGCTCAGGGTTGAACAAGTCGCCGATGCGCAAACCACGACGGGCAACCTTGTCTTCATAGGCCGGCCCAATGCCACGACCGGTAGTACCAATCTTGCCTTCGGAACGCGAAGCTTCACGCGCCTGATCCAGAGCGACGTGATACGGCAGAATGAGAGTACAGGCTGGACTGATGCGCAGGCGCTCACGAACAGGGACACCCTTTTCTTCGAGCTTGGTGATTTCACGCATCAGGGCATCCGGCGCCACGACCACGCCATTACCGATGAGGCACTGTACGTTCTCACGCAGAATTCCAGACGGAATCAGATGCAGCACAGTTTTTTCGCCGTCGATGACCAGCGTGTGACCAGCATTGTGACCGCCCTGGAAACGCACCACGGCCGCAGCCTGGTCGGTCAGCAGATCAACGATCTTGCCCTTGCCCTCATCACCCCATTGGGTGCCCAGGACCACGACATTCTTACCCATAAACCTTGTCCTCTTGGCGAAGCATTACCGGTTATGACCGGCGAAAAAAACTGAAAACCTGTCTGGCACAGCCCTATCACCGGACCAGCGGCGTTACAACCCAGGAACCCTCTTGCAACAGTAGCTGCCGGTCACAGCCAACACCCGGCGCGACGTCACCCTGCTGCCCTTCCAAGGCCTGCACTACCCGCTCACCCTGCTCACGCAGCCGACGGATAGCCTGCCATAAAGCCGGATCGGTGCTGTACGGCGCCCAGACACCAGCCGATGGGCCGGCGAGCTCGGCATTGCCCAGCCTGACCAGCGTCTTTAGGTCCGTCGAAAAGCCGGTCGCCGGACGCGCCCGCCCAAAATCAGCACCAATGTCGTCATAACGCCCACCCTGAGCGATCGACTGGCCGACGCCCGGGACGAATACCGCGAAGACGACACCAGTGTGGTAGTGATAGCCGCGTAGCTCGCCAAGATCGAAATACAACGGCAGCTCGGGATACCGCATCGCCAACTGTTCGGCGATATGCGCCAAGCCATCGAGCGATTGAAGAACCGGAGCAGGCGCACCGGCAAGCACCTCGCGAGCAGCGTCAAGCGTCTCGCGACCACCACAGAGCCGCGCTAATGCACGCAACATGCTCGCCAAGGCGGGCTCGACGTCGGCGGTCAGCGCTGCGATCTCGTCCATCGCCTTACGCTGCAAGGCATCGAAGAGGCGCTGCTCTGCGCCCCCAGAGAGACCGGCGGCCCGCGCCAACCCGCGATAAATCCCCACATGGCCGAGATCCATGTGCAGGTCCGGCACATCGGCGAGAATGAGGGTTTCCAGCATCAAGCTGATCACTTCAAGATCGCTGGAAGTGCTGCTGTCTCCATAAAGTTCGGCGCCCAGCTGAATCGGGCTCCGCGACGTGGCGAGGGCCTGCGGCTTGGCATGCAGGACGCTGCCGGCATAGCACAGGCGGCTGGGCCCTTCGCGGCGCAACGTATGGGCATCCACCCGCGCCACTTGCGGCGTGATGTCCGCTCGCAAGCCCATCTGCCGCCCTGACAACGGATCGACGACCTTAAAGGTCTTAAGATCAAGGTCCTGCCCCGCGCCAATCAGGAGCGACTCGAGAAACTCCACATGAGGGGTAATAACCAACTCATAGCCCCAGCACTGGAAAAGATCCAGCACACGACGCCGTGCAGTTTCGATACGCGCCGCTTCGGGCGGCAGCACCTCTTCAATGCCATCTGGCAGAAGCCAGCGGTCTATCGTTGCCATTTCGCCAATCACCTCTCGATACGGCAAGCCTAGTCAAGCAGACGAACGCCGGGGCAACAGCCTGGGCCGCCCATCGGTCGCGTGCGATTGTGTTGGAACCATGGCGACAGCGCCACGCCCCACCAAGGGGATCGGCATGGCTGCCATGCCCGGATCAGCCTGCTACCTCCGGGGCGCAGACGCAAAAAAGCCGGGCTTTCCCGGCTCGCGGATCATAACAACGTTTCGCCAACGGGTCACCCGGCGGACTGCACTCAGCCCGCCGGACAACCTTTAGCAGTCACTGCGCTGTTGCGGATTCCAGATAACGGAAGAAATCGCTATTGGGATCTAGCACCAGAACATCTTCCTTGTTGGCGAAGCTCTCTCGGTAGGCTTGGAGGCTGCGATGGAAGGAATAGAATTCCCGATCCTGCCCATACGCCGCAGCATAGATGGACGCCGCCTGCGCATCGCCGTCACCGCGCAACTCTTCGGCCTCACGGAACGCCTCAGCCAATAGCACTCGACGCTGCCGGTCAGCATCGGCACGAATGCCTTCAGCCAGCTCCTTACCTTTAGCGCGATGCTCACGTGCTTCACGTTCGCGCTCAGAGCTCATCCGCTCGAACACGCTACGGTTCACTTCGCGCGGGAGGTCAATGCCCTTGACTCGGACATCCACCACCTCAATCCCGAGCTCCTGCTGCGCAGCACGATTCAGACTATTGGTCACCAGACTCATCAGCTCGTCGCGCTGACCGGATACAGACTCGTGCAAAGTCCGCTTACCGAACTGGTCTCGCAGCGCAGCTTCGAGACGGCGCGCGAGTCGCTCATCTGCAATCTGCTTCATGCCTGAAGTCGCCGTATAAAAGCGCTCGGCATCATCAACACGCCATTTGGCGTAGGAGTCAACCATCAACGCCTTCTTCTCCAGCGTCAGGAAGCGCGACGTGGTGGTATCCAACGTCATCAGACGCGCATCGAACTTGCGCACGCTATTGACGTAAGGAATTTTCAGGTGCATGCCCGGCTTTACGTCGGGCTCAACGATACGACCGAATCGCAGCAATACCGCTCGCTCTGTCTGGGACACGATGTAGAAGCTGTTCCACGCCACGATCGCCAGCACCACACCCACAATGAGTGCGGTCAGGGATTTATTGCTCATTAGCGGACCTCCCTTGTACGCACTTCACGCGGATCAAGCTCCGGAGGCAGCCTTGTAGTCTGCGTCGAAGCGCCTGACGCAGACGCCGCAGGGGACTGTCCAGAAGCAGCGCCGCGACCATTGATCATCTTGTCCAGCGGCAGATAGAGCAGGTTGTTTTGACCCTGCTCGCCGGTAACCAGCACCTTGCTGGTATTGCTCATGAGCTCTTGCATGGTTTCCAGATACAGGCGCTCACGCGTCACATCTGGCGCCTTTCGATACTCGGCCACCAGCTTGGAGAAGCGATCCGCCTCACCCTGGGCGCGTGAGATCACCGCGTCACGATAACCACTGGCTTCCTCCAGCATGCGCTGAGCCTGACCGCGCGCCTCAGGGATCACACCGTTGGCGTAAGACTCGGCCTGATTCTTCTCGCGCTGCTCATCCTCTCGGGCACGGATAACGTCATCAAACGCTTCCTGCACCTCGCGCGGCGCCGCTGCGCTTTGCAGGTTCACCTGAGTCACGATGATGCCCGTACCGTAGTTGTCAAGAAACCGCTGCAGGCGCTCCTTGACCTCAGCCGCCATCGCCTCACGCCCTTCGGTCAGGACCTGGTCCATCGCCGTCGAGCCGACTACGTGACGTACAGCACTGTCAGTCGCATGCTGCAAGGACGCTTCCGGATCTTCGACATTCAGGACAAATGCTTGAAGGTCACTGACTTTGTATTGCACAGTCAGAGGCACTTCAATGATGTTCTCATCCTCGGTAAGCATCTGCCCTTGCTTGCTGTAGGAGCGTTCCCGTGTGACGTTTGCCTGGAACTTCTTATCAAACGGCGGGAAATAGATATTCAGACCCGGCCCCACGGTCTCGTGATATTTGCCGAAGCGCAAAACCACGGCCTGCTCTTGCTCATCCACGATATAGATAGCATTGAACAGCCAGACGGCCAGCAGCACCACCAGACCAATCCAGAGCAGCGCGAACCCGCCACGGCGACCAGCACCGCCACCCGAGGATCCGCCACTGCGCTTCTTGCCGCCGAACATGCCATTGAGGCTGTCCTGCAATTTACGGAAAGCCTCATCCAGGTCCGGTGGACCTTTCTGATCGCCACCGCCACCGCCGCGACGACCACCGCCGCCACCGCTACCCCAGGGATCCTGGTTGTTCGAGTTGCCACCCGGCTCATTCCAAGCCATAGCGCTCTCCATTCAAATAAAGCTAAAGACGCGCCAGCGGCGCGTCCACCAATGCTACCCAAAGCCCGGAACGAACGGCTTAAAAGCCCCCCGAGCTTTATTGCAAAGTGTGTTGCTCGAAAAACTGCTCCGCCTCAAGGCCCGCGCGACTGATAAGACGATGCAGTTCGACACGCTGCAAACGCACGTCAAGCAGACTGACACCGTCGTCATCATGGACCTCGGACTGCACTGCCCCTAGATCGAACAACTGCGCACGCATGCGCCCGAGCTGCTGCGGCAACCGAAGCGTCCCGACGAAGAGATCGTTACCGAGCAGTTCGGCAATGGCCTGCTTCAACAGATCCAAGCCCAACCCTTGCTGTGCCGAGACCCAGACCCGCTGCGGTACGCCATCAGCATTGCGCTGGATCTGGGGCTCGATGCCTTCGAGCAGATCTACCTTGTTGTAGACCTCCAATATCGGCAGCTCATGGGCGCCAATCTCGGTCAACACCGCCAGCACCTGTTCGATCTGCTGATCGCGCTCAGGCTCGTGAGCATCGATGACATGCAGCAGCAGATCAGCATTGCTCGACTCTTCGAGCGTGGCCCGGAACGATTCGACCAGCTTGTGCGGCAAATGACGGATGAAGCCCACCGTATCAGCAATCACCACAGGTCCAAGGTCATCCAGATCCAGACGACGCAGGGTTGGATCCAGCGTAGCGAAAAGCTGGTTAGCGGCGTAAACCTCGGATTCGGTCAAAGCATTGAAAAGGGTGGACTTGCCAGCGTTGGTATAGCCCACCAGGGATATAAGCGGAATATCAGCACGCCGGCGGCCCCGACGAGCCTGCTCACGCTGACTACGAACCTTTTCCAGCCGCTGCTTGATCTGGCGAATACGCACACGCAGCAAGCGCCTGTCAGTTTCAAGCTGTGTCTCGCCCGGGCCGCGCAAGCCTATACCGCCCTTCTGCCGCTCAAGGTGAGTCCAGCCCCGCACCAGCCGCGTACTCATGTGATCCAGCTGAGCCAGCTCAACCTGCAGCTTGCCTTCGTGCGTACGCGCGCGCTGAGCAAAGATATCCAGAATCAGTCCGGTCCGATCAAGCACACGACATTCGAGCGCTCGCTCGAGGTTGCGCTCTTGGCTGGGCGTCAGGGTGTGATTGAAAATGACCAGCTCGACCTCGCCGTCCTTGACAAGGTCATGCAGCTCTTCGACTTTGCCGCTGCCGATCAGAAACTTGGCGGAAGGTTGATGCCTGGCAACATTGACGAAGCCAACTGTTTCGGCGCCAGCTGACCGCGCCAGCTCACGAAACTCTTGGGGGTCTTCACGCGCCGCTGGATCCTGAGCATCCAGATGAACCAGGATAGCCCGCTCACCACCACCGGGACGTTCGAAGAACAATGAAAGCTCCCTTTATTCGTTACCCGACTCAGACTGTTCAGCGTCGCCAGCAGCAGGCAGGCGCACCGGACGGCCAGGAACGACAGTCGAGATGGCATGCTTGTACACCATCTGACTAACCGTGTTCTTCAACAGAATGACGAATTGATCGAACGACTCGATCTGGCCCTGAAGCTTGATACCGTTGACCAAGTAGATCGAAACCGGAACGCGCTCCTTACGCAGGGTGTTCAGGTAAGGGTCTTGTAGCGAATGCCCTTTTGACATGTGCCGCACTCCTTAGAGGATCTTTTCATTAATTATTCGAAATCGAACACGGCCGATCAATGATTGAGAATAGCCGGTCAAATAGCAGTGTCAGCTCAATATGGCGAGCCTATCCAAGTATTTCAATGCTCGCGGCAGATTGTCACAGGCCGAACTTTCCAGCCAGTGAGCCCCCTCCCATCCCCTCAACCAAGTGAGCTGACGCTTGGCCAGTTGCCGGGTAGCGATCACACCACGCTCAACCATTTCCTGCGCAGAGTACTCACCGTCCAAATAGCGCCAGACCTGACGATAGCCAACCGCCCGCATGGACGGCAGCTCGGCATGCAGATCTGGGCGCCTGCGAAGAGATTCGACCTCTGCGACAAAGCCCTGTTCAACCATCTGAACGAAACGCCGCTCGATACGCTGGTGCAAGACCTGCCGCTGCGCAGGCGCTATGGACAACTGCGCAACAGTATAAGGCAAGACGCAGCCGTCTGGCGTGCCGGCTCCGGCTTTTTGAGCGGTTTGCCGGGAGCGATGCTCGGTCATGCTGATACCACTGACCCGATAGACCTCAAGCGCCCTGATCAGACGCTGCGGATCGTTCGGGTGGATCCGAGCAGCTGATACAGGATCGACTTCGCTGAGCTGGCGATGCAGCGCCGCCGCGCCTTCCGCCTGCACTTGTGCTTCGAGCGCCGCACGCACCTCAGCATCAGCGGCGGGCATATCCGCAAGCCCTTCGAGCAATGCTTTGAAGTAGAGCATGGTGCCGCCTACGAGCAGCGGAACGCGTCCTGCTTCGGTGCTCTGCGCCATGGCCACCAGGGCGTCAGCCACAAACTCAGCAGCCGAGTAACTCTGCACAGGGTCTCTGATATCGATTAAACGATGCGGGAAGGCATCCAACAGTCCGGGTGAAGGCTTGGCAGTGCCGATGTCCATGTCACGGTAAACCAAGGCGGAATCGACACTGATCAGGTCACACGGCAAGGTCCGAGCAAGCTCGATTGCCAGGTCCGTCTTGCCGGCAGCGGTCGGACCCATGAGAAAGATCGCAGGAGGTAGTCGGGACATTGAATGCTCATACAAAGGTATCGCGGGCGACGGCTGGCCCCGGCGAGCCGGGCAGACCAACTATCGCCCTCTGAGGAAGAGCTTATCCAGGTCGGCCATGCCCAGCTGGGTCCAGGTCGGGCGACCGTGATTGCACTGACCGCTACGCTCGGTCTGCTCCATGTCGCGCAATAGGCCGTTCATTTCCGGCACGGTAAGGCGTCGGTTTGCACGCACCGCGCCGTGGCACGCCATAGTGCCAAGCAGCTCGTTGAGGTGCGCCTGAATACGGTCGCTAGTGCCGTATTCAAGCAGGTCGGCCAGCACATCCTGCACCAACCGGGTCGCTTCGGCCTGTTTGAGCAGGGAGGGAATCTGGCGGATCGCCAGACTCTCAGGACCCAGCCGTTGCAACTCAAAACCAAGCCTCTGGAACCACTGCGCATGTTCTTCGGCACAATCTGCTTCACGCTGACTGACGGCGATCGATTCCGGTACCAGTAACGGTTGACCACGCAGACCTTCGCTGGCCATTGCCGTTTTCAGCCGCTCGTACATGATCCGCTCGTGGGCGGCGTGCATGTCCACCAGGACCAGACCTTGGGCATTTTCGGCGAGAATGTAGACACCCTTGAGCTGCGCCAGTGCGTAGCCAAGCGGCGGCACGTCATCCCGGCTTTCCGGCAGGGCCGCAGCAGTCACTTCTGCCAATGGCGAGAAGAACTCACGGTAGGCACCCTGCCCTTCTGCAACGCTGCCAGTCGGCATCGGCCGAGGAGCCTGATAGCCAGCGCCGGCACCGCGCCAGGCAGGCTGTGCTGCCGTTGGCTGATCCAGCGCGCTGGCAGCGAGGCTCATTTCGTTCTGTCCGGCGAATTCTCCAGCATCACGACCAGAGACCGTGGTTACCGGCGCCACGCTGGCTGGCGCGGCCAGCTGATCCTCGGGACGGACATCACCGAGCGCGCGGTGCAAGGTGCCGTAGAGGAAATCATGCACCATGCGATTGTCGCGAAAGCGAACCTCATGCTTGGTCGGATGGACATTGACGTCCACCACTGCTGGGTCCACATCGAGGAACAACACAAAGGTCGGGTGTCGACCATTGAACAACACGTCGCGGTACGCCTGCCGCACTGCATGGGCGACCAGCTTGTCGCGCACCATGCGTCCATTCACATAGAAATACTGCAGATCCGCCTGGCTACGGGAAAACGTCGGCAAACCGACCCAGCCCCAAAGATGCAGACCGGTGCGCTCAATCTCGACCGGCAACGCCTGTTCCAGAAAGGCGGGGCCGCACACCGACGCGACGCGGCGCCCCCGAGACCCAGGATCACTGGCCGGATGCAGCGCAAGCACCACCTTCCCGTTGTGGCGAAGATGGAACGCGACATCGAACCGCGCCAGTGCCAGCCGCTTGATCACTTCCTGCAAGTGGTCGAACTCAGTCTTTTCAGTGCGCAAGAACTTACGACGTGCAGGCGTGTTGAAGAACAGGTCGCGCACCTCGACCGAGGTTCCGACCGGATGGGCAGCCGGCTGAACGCGCGCCTCCATGTCCCGACCTTCGGTCTCGACCTGCCAGGCCTCGGCAGCATCAGCCGTACGCGACGTCAGCGTTAATCGGGAGACCGAACTGATCGACGCCAGCGCCTCGCCCCGAAAACCCAGACTCATGACACGCTCAAGGTCTTCCAGGTCACGGATCTTGCTGGTCGCATGCCGAGCCAGGGCCAGCGGCAAGTCATCGGCTGGAATACCACAACCATCATCGCGCACCCGCAGCAGCTTTATCCCGCCTTGTTCAACGTCCACTTCAATACGGGTGGCACCGGAGTCGAGGCTGTTTTCCAGCAGCTCCTTGATCACCGAAGCTGGCCGCTCGACCACTTCACCCGCAGCAATCTGGTTCGCCAGCCGCGGACTCAGCAGCTGGATGCGCGCTGCCTCGATCATGGCTGCGAGGCCAGCGTGGTAGCGGGAATGTTCAGCGTTTGCCCAACTTTGATCACGTCGCTTTTCAAGCTATTGGCGCTGCGCAACGCAGGCAGACTGATCTGATAGCGCTCGGCAAGCAGCGCCAGGCTTTCGCCAGAACGGACGACATGCTCACGAGCCACGCTGGCAATCTTGCCGGAGTCGCGCATCCAGGCAACGTAGGTGCCGGGCGGGGGATTTTCATGGAAGAACTGTCGCACCCCACTATGGATGGAACGCGCCAGCGCCTGCTGATGGGCCGCAGTCTGTAGTTTGCGCGCCTCGGATGGATTGGAAATGAATCCGGTCTCCACCAGGATCGAAGGGATGTCGGGTGATTTCAGCACCATGAACCCGGCCTGCTCAACGCGGCGTTTGTGCAGAGGCGTGATTCGGCCCATGTTGCTCAGCACCTTTTGTCCGACGTTGAGACTGGAAGACAACGAGGCAGTCATCGACAGGTCCAGCAACACGCCCGCTAGCATCTGGTCCTTGTCGCCGAGGCTCACATTGCCGGCGCCGCCAATCAGGTCAGACCGGTTTTCGCTGTCGGCCAGCCAACGCGCAGTCTCCGATGTCGCGCCGCGATCCGACAATGCAAACACCGAAGCACCATAGGCTGACGACCGCGGCGCGGCATCGGCATGAATAGAGACGAACAGGTCCGCGCCCTTCTTGCGGGCAATCTCGGTGCGTTTACGCAAGGGGATAAAGTAATCACCGGTGCGCACCAACTCGGCGCGAAAGCCCTTGTCGGCGTTGATCTGGCGCTGCAGCTCTTTGGCAAGAGCCAGCACAACCGTTTTCTCATACACCTTGCCCGGACCGATAGCGCCCGGATCTTCTCCGCCATGCCCAGCGTCGATCGCCACGACGATATCGCGCTTGCTGCTTGGCAGTGGAGGCAACTTGATCGCCGACAGGGTCGGCGAAACGGGTGCAGTCGGGGTACTCGGCGTGGCGGTCGCCGGAACGTTGGCAGTGGACGCCGCTGCCGCATCGGCAGCATTGTCGAACAGGTCGACAACCAACCGATGGCCGTATTGCTGGTTCGGCGTGAGCGTAAAGCTCTTTGGCGAAACCTCGGCACTCAGGTCGATGACCACCCGCAAGGTGTCGGCGTCGTATTTCGCTGCGCGCAATCCAGAAATGGGCGTGTTCTGCAGCGGCAGCTGATCGAATGGCTTGGCCAGATTGGCGCCATCGACATCGATGACGATGCGATCCGGCGCCGTCAGAGTGAACACCTTGTGCTGGACCGGCCCGGACAGGTCAAAGACCAACCGAGTATTGTCAGGCGCTCGCCACAGACGGACGCTCTGGACGTCGGAAGCCGCCAGGACCTGCATGGCCGCGAGCATCAATGCCAAACCACTAACCAGCGCGCGCATGCGCATACCCAACCCCATGATGTTCATTGATTGCCAACGGTCAGGATGGAACACCAGCCTTCACCGCGCTCGCCTCGTGGCGTCAGGCGCAGCATACGACCGGCCCCGTGCGGCGTAATGGTAATGTCCAGGTCAGCCTTTGGCAAAATGCCGGCGCCACGTTCCGGCCACTCTACCAGGCACAGAGCGTCCCCTTCGAAATAGTCGCGAATGCCCAGAAATTCCAGTTCCTCCGGGTCGACAAGACGGTAAAGGTCGAAATGGAACACTCGTGCAGCCGGGGTTTCATAGGGTTCGACCAGGGTAAAGGTCGGGCTCTTGACCTTGCCCTCATGCCCAAGCCCACGAATCAACCCGCGCGACAATGTGGTCTTGCCGGCGCCGAGGTCGCCGTGCAGATAAATCACGCCCCGACCGCCGGTTGCCTGAGCGATGCGCGCGCCTAGCAATAGCATGGCGTCTTCGTCGGCAGCAAATAGCGTTACGTCAGACATGGCGAATGCTCCTCGAGTAACTGGCGGACCATCGGGATCAGATCGGCGGCAACTAGCCCTCGGCCTGCGGCACCAAGACGCTCACCCGCCACCGCATGCAGCCAGACAGCAAGACAGGCCGCCTCGAAAGGCGCCAGCCCCTGCGCCAGCAATGCACCAGCCACACCCGCCAACACATCGCCGAGCCCCGCGCTGGCCATAGCTGGATGCCCGCGATCACACAGTGCAAGCCGGCCGTCGCGGTCGGCGATCAGGGTTCCAACGCCCTTGAGCAGTACGGCACAACCGAAGCGCGCAGCAAGAGCGCGCGCGGCGGCTGGTCGATCGGCCTGCACCTCGGCCACGGAGATGTCCAACAATCGTGCGGCCTCACCGGGATGCGGCGTGAGTAAGCAATCGCTAGGAAGGTCCACCGCGCCGGCGGCTAGCAGATTCAACGCATCGGCGTCCCACACCTGCGGAACGTGATATTGCGGTGCCAGCGACAGCAAGCTGCGCCCCCACGGGGCCTGCCCCAGACCTGGCCCGATCACCAGAACATCGGCCCGTTGGGCCAGCGCCGTCAATGCATAAGTCGACTCGACGCCGCTGCACATGATTTCCGGGCGCCGCACCAGCGAGGCGGTGACATGTTCCGGGCGTGTCGCCAGGGTCACCATGCCGGCACCACAGCGCAGTGCAGCTTCGGCACTGAGCAACGCGGCGCCGCCAGTGCCGAGATCGCCGCCGATGACCAGCACCTGACCAAAGCTTCCTTTATGAGCAGTTGGCGAGCGGGGTGCGAGGGTCGGCAAGTTCGCCTCGCACAAGCGCAGGGCGGACAGCTCGATCTGGTCGATGACCTGCGCATCGGCCTGCAGATCATCGAATATCAGCGTTCCGATTCGATCCGGACCCTGGCCAGTAAACAGACCGAGTTTGAGGCCGATAAAGGTCACAGTCAGCTCGGCCCGCACAACCTCCCCGAGCAGATGCCCCGTGTCGGCACACAGCCCCGACGGCAGGTCGACCGCAAGGATCGGCAGCGCGCTGTCGTTCATTGCGCGAATGACGCTCGCGTAGGGTTCGCGAACCTCTCCGGTGATTCCAGTGCCTAGCAGCGCATCGACCAGCACACCGCGCAGATCGGCATCGAACGTCCAAGGCGTCACGCTGACGCCGGCTGCCCGGGCTTCAGCAAAGGCCTGTGCGGCATCGCCTTGTAATTGCAGAGGATCGCCGACTGCAATGACCCGAACCTGACGACCGGCACGCTGCGCCAGCGTAGCGATCAGATACCCATCGCCGGCGTTGTCACCGCGCCCGGCCAACACGGTGATTTCCTCAACGTCCGGCCAACGTCGGCGCAATGCGCGCCAGGCGGCATGGGCGGCACGCTGCATAAGGTCGAAACCAGGCGTCCCCGCCGCGATCAGCCGGGCGTCGAGCTCACGTACCTGAGCGGCAGAGTAGAGACGACTGGGAAGTGTATCGGTGGTCTGGGACATGAATCACCCGTGCGAATATCTGGCAGAATTATACGCATGCGCCTGCCCGGCCGCCCGTGGCGAGTCGGCGGCGGATTGATAGAAAAGATTGCCGCCCGAGAGCGAGCTGCGCGGCGGGTTCAACAGCTGCCGGTTCGCCAGGCCAAAACCGCAGCCCGCCCTTACATTGCCGCAACGCCGACGACTCTACGCCATGTCCAGCACCACCCTCGACCCAGCCGCTCTTGCCGACTCCATCAAGGAGTGGGGCCGCGAGCTTGGCTTTCAGCAGGTCGGCATTACTGGCGTCGATCTGGGCGAGCATGAAGCGCACCTCGAGCGCTGGCTAGCGGCCGGCTATCAAGGCGAGATGGACTATATGGCTGCCCATGGCAGCAAACGTTCCCACCCGGAGCAACTGGTGCCAGGCACGTTAAGGGTGATCTCGTTGCGCATGGATTACCTGCCCGGCGACACCCGCATGGCCGAGCAACTGGCGCAGCCCGAAAAAGCCTATGTGTCGCGCTACGCGCTAGGCCGGGACTATCACAAACTGATCCGCAAACGCCTGCAACAGCTGGCCGAGCGCATCCAGCACGTGATCGGCCCCTTCGGCTTTCGCGCCTTCGTCGACAGCGCGCCAGTGCTGGAAAAGGCGGTGGCGCAGCAGGCCGGCCTCGGCTGGATCGGCAAGAACACCCTGGTTCTCAACCGCAAGGCGGGCAGCTGGTTCTTTCTCGGCGAGTTGTTTGTCGACATCGCCCTCCCCGTCGACGAACCAACCGATCGCGACCATTGCGGCAGTTGCCATGCCTGTCTGGACGTTTGCCCAACGGATGCGTTCGTCGGCGAACGGGTGCTGGATGCGCGCAAATGCATTTCCTACCTGACCATCGAGCTGAAAGGTCCGATCCCCGTCGAGCTACGGTCGAAGATCGGTAACCGCGTGTTCGGCTGCGATGACTGCCAGATCGTCTGCCCCTGGAATCGCTTCGCCAAGCCGACCCAGCAGACCGACTTCCAGCCCCGCCACAGCCTCGACAATGCCGACTTGGCGTCCCTGTTCCGCTGGACCGAAGAAGAGTTTCTCAGCCGCACCGAGGGTTCGCCCCTGCGCCGCACCGGCTATCAGAGCTGGCTGCGCAATCTCGCCGTGGGGCTGGGCAACGCGCCGTCGAGCATTCCGGTGCTCGAAGCCCTGCAGGCGCGCCGCGACGACCCCTCTGAGCTGGTGCGCGAGCATGTCCAATGGGCGCTGGCGCAGCATGAGCAACGGCCTCCGGCTCTTCCGCATACCGAGGATTAGCCGGCACACAGGTTACGCCGGAGCAACCACTGTGGCGGCACTCAATTCAAGCAATGCCTCCCCGTCCAGGGTCTCCTGCTGCAGCAGTCGCTGAGCACTGCGCTCCAGCAGCTCCCGGCGCGCTTCGAGCAGCGTCAGGCTGCGTTGGAAGGATGCCTGCACCAGTTCCTGTACTTCCTCGTCGATCGCCGTGGCAGTACTTTCCGCGTAATCATGCTGCGGCTTGAGGCCGAGCATCGCTTCGTTGCCCAGGAAAGAATTGGGCTCGCGCTCCAACACCATGTGCCCGAGCCGCCGGGACATGCCATAGCGGGTGACCATGGCCCGGGCAATATCGGTGACTTTGGCCAGGTCGTCCGCCGCACCGGTCGACAGGTGGGCGAATACCAGCCACTCCGCTGCGCGCCCGCCGAGCAGCACGGCCATCTTGTTTTCGAGCTCCTCGCGGGTCATCAGGAAGCGGTCCTCGATGGGCCGCTGGATGGTATAGCCCAGCGCGCCCATGCCGCGCGGGATGATCGAGACCTTGTGCACCGGATCGACACCCGGCAGTGCCATGGCGACCAGTGCGTGGCCCATCTCGTGATACGCGACAATTTCGCGCTCGCGCGGGTTCAGCAAACGGTTGCGCTTCTCCAGACCGGCGACGATGCGCTCAATGGCGGCGGTGAAATCTGTCATGGCCACCGCCTCGGCATTGCGCCGAGTCGCCAGCAGCGTCGCCTCGTTGACCAGATTGGCCAGGTCGGCGCCGGTAAATCCTGGCGTCAGCGCGGCGATGGCCTGGGGATCGACATCGGTGTCCAGCCGCGCTTTTTTCAAGTGCACCTCGAGAATTTGCACCCGCCCGACCTTGTCCGGCCGATCCACCAGCACCTGACGGTCGAACCGGCCGGCACGTAGCAATGCCGGGTCGAGAATTTCCGGCCGGTTGGTGGCGGCCAGCAAGACCAACCCACTGGACGTATCGAAACCGTCCATCTCCACCAGCAATTGGTTGAGCGTCTGCTCCTTCTCGTCGTGCCCGCCGGACATCGGCCCGGCGCCACGAGCGCGGCCAAGGGCGTCCAGCTCATCAATGAAGATGATTGCCGGCGCCTGAGCCCTCGCCTGTTCAAACAGGTCACGTACCCGCGCCGCGCCCACCCCGACGAACATCTCGACGAACTCTGAGCCAGAAATGGAGTAGAACGGCACCCTTGCCTCACCGGCCACGGCGCGCGCCAGCAGCGTCTTGCCGGTGCCGGGCGGGCCGACCAACAATACGCCCTTGGGCATGCGTCCGCCGAGACGGCCGTAGGTTTTCGGATCACGCAGGAATTCGATGATTTCCTTCAGCTCGTCCTTGGCCTCGTCGACGCCGGCCACGTCGGCGAAGCTCACTTTCATGTCGGTCTCGACGTAAACCCGCGCCTTGCTCTTGCCGATCTGCATCATGCCGCCGCCACCCAGGCCGCTGCCGAGGCGACGGATGAGGAACAGCCAGATGCCGAAGAACAACACGGCCGGGACGATCCACGACAGCAGGTCCCGCACCAGCGTGCTTTCCACCTTGCCGGTGTAGCGCACCGGATATTGCTGCAGGTGTTCGGCCAGCTGCGGTTCGACGCGATTGCTGACGAAGCGTCGCTGGCCGCTGGGCAAGGGTTCCTTGAACGACCCTTCGATACGCCGCTCGGTGATCGCCAGCTCATCGATGCGTCCGTCTTTGAGGTGCTGTTCGAACTCGCTGTAAGGGATCGTCGCCACTTCCTGCTGTGCCGTCAGCAGGTACTGGATGCCGAGAAACGCCAAAACGGCGAACATCCAATAGCTGACATGAAATCCGGCTTTCTCTTTCACCCTGCTCTCCTTGTATCGCCAACCAAGCGCACACGTTTTGGCTACCGGTGACTATGCCCCCTTCAGAACAGCCGCGCTGGACTCAGATCAGTAATAGCCAACCTAACTGCCACCTCTGGCACTTCAGAGACCGCCGCTGACACCAAGCCCGATGCCGAGCACCGCAGCCAGAGCGAAGGGCAACAGCAGGGTGTCGAGCAACGCGCTGGCCGGCAGGTCGATGGCTGCATGCCTGGGTGGCTCGGCACCGAAACGGTCCAGCGGACAGCAACCGCCGTTGAGGCTGTACCAGTCCAGGCGAGTGCCGGAGTAGACGACAGGCGCGCCGGGCTTGGCAGCATCGAGGGTGCGCACCGTGGCGCAACCGGAGAGCAGTAGGACGAGCGCCAGCGTTGAGCCGAGCCGGATAGTCGATCGTTTCATCGGCGCGTCCTCATGGGTTGGGCGAACGCAGGTGCGGCCGTGCTTAATCGTCGCTGACGATATGGTGCTCGCCCCAGCGCGGCAGCATGTCCTGTGGAATGTTGAGCAGATTAAGGACGCGCGCGACCACGAAATCCACCAGATCGTCGATGGTCTGCGGCTGATGATAGAAGCCCGGAGACGCCGGGAGAATGGTGGCGCCGAGGTTGGACAGTTTGAGCATGTTCTCCAGGTGAATGCTCGAATATGGTGCTTCGCGAGGCACCAGAATCAGCTGGCGACGCTCCTTGAGCGCCACGTCCGCAGCGCGCTCGATCAGGTTGTTGCAGGCGCCCGTGGCGATTGCCGATAGGGTGCCGGTCGAGCACGGCACCACCACCATGGCAGTCGGTGCGCCTGAACCGGATGCCGGTGGTGCCATCCAGTCTTCTTTGGCGAACACACGGATTTGCCCGGCCGCGGCGCCCGTGTATTCAGAGAGAAACGCCTGCATGGCCTGTGGTTTGGCCGGCAGCACGACATCGGTCTCGGTTGCCATCACCAGTTGCGCCGCCTTGGAAATCAGGAAATGGACCTCGCGGTCTTCCTGGATCAGGCAGTCGAGCAGGCGCAGGCCGTACTGCGCGCCGGATGCTCCGGTCATGGCTAAGGTGATGCGTTCGGGGCCGCTCATTCGTAGTTCTCTCCGCGCTATCGCGTCGTGCTTCCTTTTTGTGGGCTGACGCCCACCCTACAAAATCGCCGCCCGCATGGAGCCGCAACTTCAATCGAACCTATCGCATCAGCACCGTAGGGTGGGCTTCAGCCCACCAACCAGCTTTACACCAGCGCTTCAGCCAACTTGCCGTGCAATCCACCAAAACCGCCATTGCTCATCACCACCACCTGCGTTCCCGGCGTGGCATCGGCTTTGACCTTGGCGATGATCGCCTCAAGTGAGTCGCACACAGTCGTTTCCACAGGCGAGCCGGCGACCGTA
Source organism: Pseudomonas sp. NPDC047961 (assembly GCF_050272435.1). NCBI lineage: Bacteria > Pseudomonadati > Pseudomonadota > Gammaproteobacteria > Pseudomonadales > Pseudomonadaceae > Pseudomonas > Pseudomonas sp. NPDC047961. Next base: position 271,008 of record NZ_JBNNMD010000002.1, read on the forward strand.
GCGGCCAGATCCCAGCCAAGATTCGGCGGTGCGTACCAGATCGCCTGATCGGCCAGCGCTACGGATTCGGCCAGCCCCTCGCGGTGAGCGCCGAGCTTCATCGAATTGGAGCGCGGCTCGACCACGGCAATGATCGGCGTATCGCCCACCTGCTTGCGCAGCCCGTCAAGGGTCGTGGCGATGGCAGTCGGGTGATGGGCGAAATCGTCGTAGATGGTCACACCGTTGACTTCGGCGACCTTCTCCATGCGTCGTTTGACGCTCAGGAACTCGCTCAACGCCTCGGCGCCCTGCTTCGGTAGCACGCCGACATGCCGCGCCGCCGCGAGTGTGGCCAGCGCGTTGTTGACGTTGTGCAGGCCCGTCAATTCCCAGTCAACCACACCCTGTACGGCGCCCTCGAAGATCACCTCGAAGCGCGAACCGTCAGCGCTGAGCAGGTTGGCCTGCCATTGCCCGCCGTCACCGGTGGTCTGCACCGGCGTCCAGCAGCCCATGCCGATGACACGTTTGAGCGCCGTTTCAGACTCGGGATGAATGATCAGGCCTTCGCTGGGCACGGTGCGTACCAGATGATGGAACTGCCTTTCGATGGCGGCGAGGTCGGGGAAGATATCAGCGTGGTCGAATTCGAGGTTGTTCAGGATCGCCGTGCGCGGACGGTAATGGACGAACTTGCTGCGCTTGTCGAAGAAGGCGCTGTCGTATTCGTCCGCCTCGACCACGAAGAATGGCGTGCCGCCCAAGCGCGCGGATATACCGAAATTCTGCGGCACCCCACCAATGAGAAAACCTGGGCTCATCCCGGCATGTTCCAGCACCCAGGCGAGCATGCTGCTCGTCGTGGTCTTGCCGTGGGTACCGGCGGCGGCCAGCACCCAGCGCCCCTGCAGCACGTGATCGGCCAACCATTGGGGGCCGGACACATAGGGCAGGCCCTTGTTCAGCACGTACTCGACGGCCGGATTGCCGCGGGATAGTGCATTGCCGACCACCACTAAATCAGGCGCGGGCTCGAGCTGGCTTGGCTCATAGCCTTGGGTCAGCTCGATGCCCTGAGCTTCGAGCTGGGTGCTCATTGGGGGGTAGACGTTGGCGTCGGAGCCAGTGACGCGATGGCCCAGTTCCTTGGCCAGCACCGCCAGCGAACCCATGAAGGTGCCGCAGATGCCGAGAATATGGATATGCATGAATGACCTCTGAAAAGCGCCGCGCCGGGCAATCGGATCAGGCGGCACAGCCACGCCTGTCGGCGCCGAAAACTGCGGCGCAGATTAGCACAGCACTGGCGCTGCCAATGCCCGACCAGCGGTACACCGCACGTCGCCTCGCCAGCCGACGAACGGACTTTGTTCTACGCTGCATCACAGCAGTCCCACACAATTACAAGTCCCGGAGACTCATCATGCGTTACGCCCATCCCGGCAGCGAAGGCGCTGTCGTTTCCTTCAAGTCCCGTTACGGCAACTTCATCAACGGCGAGTTCGTCGAGCCAGCCAACGGGCAATACTTCACCAACCTGTCCCCGGTGAACGGCCAGCCGATCGCCGAATTCCCCCGCTCCGACGCCGCCGACATCGAAAAAGCCCTGGACGCAGCGCATGCCGCCGCCGATGCCTGGGGCAAGACCAGCGCGCAGGCGCGCTCTCTTGTCCTGTTGAAGATCGCTGATCGCATCGAGCAGAACCTCGAAATGCTCGCCATCACCGAAACCTGGGATAACGGCAAGGCCGTGCGTGAAACCCTGAACGCCGACATCCCATTGGCTGCAGACCACTTCCGCTACTTCGCTGGGTGCATCCGCGCCCAGGAGGGCACCGCAGCCGAGATCGACGAGCACACCGCGGCCTATCACTTCCACGAACCGCTGGGCGTGGTCGGACAAATCATTCCCTGGAACTTCCCGATCCTGATGGCCGCCTGGAAACTCGCCCCTGCGCTGGCCGCGGGCAACTGCGTGGTCTTGAAGCCGGCCGAGCAAACGCCGTTGGGCATCGCCGTGCTGATGGAAGTGATCGGTGATCTGCTGCCCCCGGGCGTGCTCAATGTCGTTCAGGGTTACGGCCGTGAGGCCGGCGAAGCCCTGGCCAGCAGCAAGCGCATTGCCAAGATCGCCTTCACCGGCTCGACCCCGGTCGGCTCGCACATCATGAAGCGCGCCGCTGAGGCCATCATCCCGAGCACCGTTGAGCTGGGCGGCAAGAGCCCGAACATCTACTTCGAAGACATCATGCAGGCCGAGCCGACGTTCATCGAGAAAGCCGCTGAAGGCCTGGTACTGGGCTTCTTCAACCAGGGCGAAGTCTGCACCTGCCCGTCGCGGGCGCTGGTGCAGGAGTCGATCTACGGGCCGTTCATGGAAGCGGTGATGAAGAAGGTCGCGCAGATCAAGCGCGGCGACCCGCTGGACACCGACACCATGGTCGGCGCCCAAGCCAGCCAGCAGCAGTTCGACAAGATCATGTCCTACCTGGAAATCGCCAAGCAGGAAGGCGCCGAAGTGCTCACTGGCGGCGGCGTGGAGAAACTCGAAGGTTCGCTCGCCACCGGCTATTACATCCAGCCGACCCTGCTCAAGGGCACGAACAAGATGCGCGTGTTCCAGGAGGAAATCTTCGGCCCGGTCATCGGCGTCACGACCTTCAAGGACGAAGCCGAAGCCCTGGCCATCGCCAATGACACCGAGTACGGCCTGGGTGCAGGCGTCTGGACCCGCGACATCAACCGCGCTTATCGCATGGGCCGCGCGATCAAGGCTGGACGTGTGTGGACCAACTGCTACCACCTCTACCCCGCGCACGCGGCGTTCGGTGGCTACAAGAAGTCCGGCGTCGGTCGCGAGACCCACAAGATGATCCTCGACAGCTACCAGCAGACCAAGAACCTGCTGATCAGCTACGACATCAATCCGCTGGGTTTCTTCTAGCCCATAAACAGTGCCCGCCCGCGCCGTAAGGCGTCGGGCTGGTGCACGCGTGGCTGCCTTTTCACTCAAGAGATCCCCCAACGCCGTAGAAACCGCAAAGGCACAGCGCTTGCTTTAACGATCCTGCCGTACCCGAACCCATCAAAGGATGATTCCCATGGCTCTCGAACACAGCAGTGCGACACCCCCTTCCCACGCCATCGATTTCGAAGCAGTTGGCAGCACCTATTTCCAGGAACGCGAACTGAAGAAAGGCGCCGCCGGTTGGGTGCTGCTGGTGGGCCTGGGCGTCGCCTACGTGATTTCCGGCGACTACGCTGGCTGGAACTTCGGCCTCGCTCAGGGCGGCTGGGGCGGGCTGTTCATCGCCACGCTGCTGATGGCGACCATGTACCTGTGCATGTGCTTTTCACTCGCCGAACTCTCTTCGATGATTCCCACAGCAGGCGGCGGCTATGGTTTCGCCCGAAGCGCCTTCGGCCCGCTGGGAGGCTTTCTCACCGGCACGGCGATCCTGATCGAGTACGCAATCGCCCCCGCGGCCATCGCCGTGTTCATTGGCGCTTACTGCGAATCGCTGTTCGGCATTGGCGGCTGGGCGATCTACCTGGCCTTCTACATCATCTTTATCGGCATCCATATCTTCGGCGTCGGCGAGGCGTTGAAGCTGATGTTCATCATCACCGCGGTCGCCGCGCTAGCGCTGGGCGTCTTCATCGTCGCGATGGTGCCGCACTTCTCGGTCGATAAACTGCTCGACATCGCGCCGACCACCGCCGCCGGCGCCAGCAGCTTTCTGCCCTATGGCTATGTGGGGATCTGGGCAGCTATCCCTTACGCGATCTGGTTCTTCCTTGCGGTCGAGGGCGTACCGCTGGCCGCCGAGGAAACCAAGAACCCGCAGCGCGACATGCCACGTGGGCTGATCGGCGCCATGCTGATTCTGGTGGCCTTTGCCGGCCTGATCCTGTTGGTCGGGCCCGGTGGTGCCGGCTCCAGCACCCTCGTGGAATCCGGCAATCCGCTGGTCGAGGCGCTGACCACCGCCTACGGGTCGTCCACCTGGATGAGCGGCTTCGTCAATCTGGTCGGGCTGGCCGGTCTAATCGCCAGCTTCTTCTCGATCATCTACGCCTACTCGCGGCAGATCTTCGCGCTGTCGCGGGCCGGCTACCTGCCGCGCAAACTGTCGCTGACCAACAAGAACAAGGCGCCGGTTATGGCCTTGATCATCCCCGGCATCATCGGCTTTCTGCTCTCGTTGACCGGCCAGGGCGACTTGCTGATCCTCGTCGCGGTGTTCGGCGCGACTATCTCCTACGTGCTGATGATGGCCTCACACATCGTCCTGCGGATGCGCCGTCCGGACCTGCATCGCCCATACAAGACGCCCGGTGGCGTACTGACTTCCGGCGTCGCGCTGGTGCTGGCCTGCATCGCGGTGGTGGCGGGCTTCCTCGTCGACCCGCGTGTCGTCATTGCCGCCGCGGTGATCTATGGCGTCTTCATCGCCTACTTCGCGATCTACAGCCGTCACCATCTGGTCGCGGGCACGCCGGAAGAAGAATTCGCAGCGATCGAGAACGCCGAGGCGGCGTTGAAGTAGTTAGTAGGGTGGGCTTTAGCCCACCGAACCGTGCGCATCATGGGCGGACTGAAGCGGACCGGGTTCGCGTACGAGCCTACGTTGGAAATGAGCCTGCCGACTGGGCTCGCAACCGAGGCCGCTTTTAACGCAGGAATGCCAACGCAGGTAGTTTTCACAGCTTGCTATGGGGGGCGAGCATGGCGGGATACACGCACAGCGTAGGCGGCACCAACTGGCACTTCGACAGCCTGCGCGAGGTGATGGCCAAGGCCAGCCCGGCGCGCTCCGGTGATTTCCTCGCGGAAGTCGCCGCGGGCAGCGACGCCGAGCGCGTCGCCGCACAGATGTGCCTGGCGCAGATCCCGCTCAAGCGCTTCCTCGACGAAGCGCTGATTCCTTACGAGACGGATGAAGTCACCCGCCTGATCATCGACAGCCACGACGTCGAAGCCTTCGCCCCGGTCAGCCATCTGACCGTGGGCGATTTTCGCAACTGGCTGCTCGGCGATGCTGCAGACGAGGCGGCGCTGAAAGCCCTGGCGCCGGGGCTGACGCCGGAGATGGTCGCCGCGGTGTCGAAGATCATGCGCGTGCAGGACTTGATCCTAGTGGCGCAGAAAGTGCGCGTCGTAACCCGCTTTCGCAACACCATTGGCCTGCGCGGACGCATGTCCACCCGCCTGCAACCCAATCACCCCACGGACGAGGCCGCCGGCATTGCCGCAAGCATTGTTGACGGCCTGCTTTACGGCAACGGTGATGCGGTGATCGGCATCAACCCGGCCACCGACAGCACCAGCGGCATCTGCGAACTGTTGAAGATGCTCGACGCCATCATTCAGCGTTATGAAATCCCAACCCAAGGCTGCATCCTCACCCACGTCACCACCTCCATTGAGGCGATCAACCGTGGCGCGCCGCTGGATCTCGTGTTCCAGTCCATCGCCGGCACCGAGGCAGCCAACACCAGCTTCGGCATCAACCTGGCGGTGTTGCAAGAGGGCTACGAGGCCGGCCTGTCGCAGAAACGCGGCACGGTTGGCGACAACCTGATGTACTTCGAGACCGGCCAGGGCAGCGCCTTGTCGGCCAATGCGCATCACGGCGTCGACCAGCAGACCTGTGAGGCCCGCGCCTACGCCGTGGCGCGCAAATTCAAGCCGCTACTGGTCAATACCGTGGTCGGGTTCATCGGCCCGGAGTACCTCTACAACGGCAAGCAGATCATCCGCGCTGGGCTGGAAGACCACTTCTGCGCCAAACTGCTCGGCGTGCCCATGGGCTGCGACATCTGCTACACCAACCATGCCGAAGCCGATCAGGACGACATGGATGTGCTGCTGACCCTGCTTGGCACCGCCGGCATAAACTTCATCATGGGTATTCCGGGCTCGGACGACGTGATGCTCAACTACCAGACCACTTCATTCCACGACGCGCTCTATCTGCGCCAGAGCCTGGGACTCAGGCCCGCACCGGAGTTCGAGGAATGGCTGGCGAAGATGGACATCCTGCGCCAGGACGGCGGACGGCTGCGGATGGGTGAACAGCTCCCGCCCGCCTTTCGCCAGGCGCTGGAGCGGCTGGTGTGACGACCAGTAGGATGGTGTTGAGCGAAGCGATACCCATCAAATCTTGGCCGACGATGGGTATCGCAGGCTCAACCCATCCTACGGAGCTGCGCCAGGAAGGCGGACGGCCGCAGATGGGCAGCGAGCCACCTCCGGCCTTCGGCCAGGCGCCGGAGCGGCTGGCATGACGCCGTCGAGCCCATGCAGCCCGCTGAAGTCTGGCCATGTCCGTGCATGCCTCGGATCGCCAGCAAGCTGGCTCCTACAGATACCGCACGGCCCGCGTTTCGTAGGAGCCAGCTTGCTGGCGATCAACCCCATGCGAAGACCTGCCGGAGCGGGGAATGCACACTCCTTGCTCGCAAACCGAGCATGCATACCCTTCGGAGGTCGCCATGCCTGATAAGCCCACCGCCATCACCAACCCCTGGGCTCACCTGCGCCAGCTCACGCCAGCGCGCATCGCCCTGGGCCGTGCCGGCACCAGCCTGCCCACCGATGCCCAGCTGGATTTCCAGTTCGCTCATGCCCAGGCACGCGACGCCGTGCATCTGTCCCTCGACACCGAAGAACTGGCTCATCAGCTTCAGGACAAAGGGTTCAGGACCCTGCAACTGCGCTCCGCAGCCGCTGACCGCTACATTTACCTCCAGCGCCCGGACCTGGGACGACGGCTGGACGAGCCTTCCGCCGAACAGCTGACAGACCACACCACTGAACACGCCGAGGGCTACGACCTGGCGATCGTCATTGCCGATGGCCTGTCAGCGCTCGCCGTCCAGCGCCACGCCCTACCCTTGCTTCAGCGCATCGAAGAACAGATCGAAAAGGATGGCTGGAGCCTCGCCCCCATCAGTCTGGTGCAACAGGGCCGTGTCGCGCTGGGCGATGAAGTGGGCGAGCGGCTCAAGGCGAAAATGGTGGTGATGCTCGTGGGCGAACGCCCAGGCTTGAGCTCGCCGGACAGCCTCGGCCTGTACTTCACATACGACCCGAAGGTCGGCCGTACCGATGCCGATCGCAACTGCATCTCCAACATCCGCCTGGAGGGCCTGAGCTACAACCTAGCCGCGCACCGCCTGATCCACCTGATGCGCGAAGCCTGCCGCCGCCAACTCTCAGGGGTGACGCTGAAGGACGAAGCGGAAGTGCTCAGCCTCGAGGACGACTCGCCAAAAGCCAGCAATTTCCTGCTGGGCTGAGTGCCTTTCTGATGGATGGCCACCCAGCTCTCGCCAGCGCTGCCAGCCTCTCCAGCAGAGCGCTTCCCGCCCAATGATGGTCACGCCTCCGGCAATACCACCACGGCATCCACCTCGAACAACATGCCATCCAACGCCAAGCGAGGCACTGGTATCAGCGTGCAGGCCGGCTTCATCTGCGCTCCGAACGCCCGCGCCAGTTCATCGCCGAGAATGCCTAAGCGTTGCTCGCAGTGATCGACAATGAGCACCGTCAGCTTGGCTACCTGCGAGGGCAGCCCGCCTGCCGCCTCGATGGCAATCAAGAGGTTCGCCATCGCCTGACGGACTTGGTCGCGGAAATCTTCGGATAGCCGACCGTCCACCGTTTCACCTCCCTGCCCTGCGATAAACGCTAGCCGCGTACCTCCTGGCACCAGCGCTACGTGGGAATAACCGTTGGGGGCGGGATCGTAGAGTCCGGGCGGATTGATCAACGTCGGTTTGGGTGAAACGTCCGATTCGCTCATTGGTGCTCCCGTTCATCAAGTTAGATTGAGTGCCGATAGGCCCCGATCTGGAGGGTAGTACGTTCAGCATGACGCCCCGTGGTTCGCGGCTGATAGGTTGGAGCATCTATGCGGCTTGCTGACGCCGTGCGCCCCGCTTAAGGTTGACGCCCTCCCGGCAGGAAACTCCTTCATGTGGTCACTCCGCGACTGGCGCCGCAAGCGCATCCTCGCCCGTCTCGCCATCGAGCCGGCGCTCTGGCAAAGCGTGCTCGACAGCTTGCCGATTCTCGAGGGTTTAAGCGTCGAGGAGACCGAGCGCTTGCGCGAGCGCAGCCTGCTGTTTCTGCACGCCAAGCGCCTGACCGCGCTGCCCGGAGTCGAGCTAGACCTTACAAGTCGCCTGCGTCTGGCCGCACAGGCAGAGCTGCCCTTGCTGCGCCTGGCTGATCTGGACTGGTATCAGGGCTTCCATGAAATCGTCATCTACCCCGATGATTTCCATAGTCCGCAGAAGCACCGCGATTCCGCTGGCGTGATGCACGAGTGGGATGGCGAACACAGCGGCGAAGCCTGGTTGCAGGGGCCGGTGATTCTGGCCATGCCGGGGGTCCAGCAGAGCGGCACCTGGGAAGGCTACAACCTGGTGATCCACGAGCTTGCGCACAAACTCGACATGCTCAATGGCGACGCCAACGGCCTGCCCCCGCTGCACCGCAACATGCGTATCGAGGATTGGGCCCACGCAATGCAAAACGCTTACGACTCGCTCAATACCACGCTGGACGCCGATTCTGATGCCCACACGGCAATCGATCCGTACGCCGCGGAAAACCCAGCAGAGTTCTTCGCCGTCACCAGCGAGTATTTTTTCAGCGCACCGGATGTGCTGCACGAGGCCTATCCTGATGTCTACCGACAGCTGGCGGCCTTCTATCGACAGGACCCGCTAACACGCCTGCAGCAACTGTAAGGCGACCATCCGCAATACGCGGAACCTCACTGATTTGTGACCGTCGAATACGCGCATTGCCGGACCAGGGAGCTTCGCCACCGCCGGCATGGCAAAACGCCCGACACTGCGCCTATAATCGCGCCCACTTTTTTCGCCCCAGGCCGCCTCGGCCGACCACGGAGCAATGTTCATGAGCTACAGCAAAGTCCCGGCCGGCAAAGACCTGCCAAACGACATCTACGTCGCCATCGAAATCCCGGCCAACCACGCGCCGATCAAATACGAAATCGATCACGACACCGACTGCCTGTTCGTCGACCGCTTCATGGCCACGCCGATGTTCTACCCGGCCAACTACGGCTTCATCCCGCACACCCTGGCCGATGACGGCGACCCGCTAGACGTACTGGTCGTGACGCCCTACCCGGTTGCCCCAGGCTCCGTCATCCGCTGCCGTCCAGTGGGCGTGCTGAACATGACCGACGAAGCCGGCGGCGACGCCAAGCTGATCGCCGTCCCGCATGACAAGCTGAGCCAGCTGTATGTGGACGTGAAGGAATACACCGACCTGCCGCCGCTGCTGATCGAGCAGATCAAGCACTTCTTCGAGAACTACAAGGATCTGGAGAAGGGCAAGTGGGTCAAGGTCGAAGGCTGGGAAGGCGCCGATGCCGCCCGCGCCGCCATCATCAAAGCTGCCGAGGCTTATCAGAAGTAAGCCGAAGCACTGAAGAAAAGCCGGCCACAAGCCGGCTTTTTTATGCCTCGATTTTCGTACTACCTTATTTGAACGTGAGCTTGCTCCCGGCTTTCAACCGTCCGCCCCGGCGCGAGTTGGTAATAACGACCGAAGCCGCCGTTGATTGGCAGATTGTCGTAGTAGTCGCGGCCGAAAAGGTTAACGACGCCCAAATGAGCCTCCCGGCGCTGATCGCAGTCCAGCAGAGGCCAGCCAGTACGTGCATTGGTGACGACATCGCCGGCTACGCGACTCTCGTTGACGCCGTGGGCGTATTGTTGCCCCTGCACCCTCAAATTGATCAGCGCTGACCAATCCGTACCGCTTGCAGCTGGACACGCTTCTGAGGCACGTCTCAAGCGAAGCCTGAGCACGCCGCAGGGCAACGATCAGCCGCCGAATAGCAACCTGTCCGACGAAGTATCGACACCAGATCACACAAAACCCGCTGCGGACTGTCTATCAGAGGTGATTTCGTAGAACGGTGGGTAATGACCGCTAGACTAGCGGCATGGTTTTACTCGTCATCCCGTGCAATACCTAAGAAACAGCTCTAGAAGTCATATTGGATTTGCGATGACCACCACCTACAACGTCGCATTGGTAAGCCTGTCCATCCTAATCGCGGTCGCAGGCTCTTTCACCGCGCTGGACCTGGCCAGCCGAGCTCGTGCCTCGGCAGACTGGATTAGCCACGCCTGGTTATGCGCAGCGGCTGTGTGCATGGGCGGCAGCATTTGGTCGATGCACTTTGTCGGAATGCTCGCGTTCGGCATGCCCGGCATGCAGATTCGATACGACATACCCCTGACGCTCTGGTCGCTGGTCGTCCCCATAGTAGTCACAGCCGTAAGCTTCTTGGCTGTGGCCAGCCGCGGGCTGACTCGTACCACGCTGGGGATTGGCGGCCTGTTCATGGGGCTCGGGATCGGCGCAATGCATTACATGGGTATGGCTGCGATGACGATGCATGCGCAGCTTTCCTATGACCCGCTGTGGGTGACCATCTCGTTCGGCATCGGCATCGGCGCAGCTACCGTTGCACTCTGGCTCTCCACTCGAAGCCGGCGCTTGTCGCTGCAGGCCATCTCGGCCGTTGCCATGGGCTTCGCCGTGGCAGGTATGCATTACTCCGCGATGGCTGGTGCACATTTCACGCCGCTGGACGATGCGACGCCAGCGCTTCCGGGTGGTGGCCTGGACCTGCTGACGCTAGCGCTGGCGGTTGCCGGATCAACCTTTGTCGTGCTTTTTCTGGGGCTTACTGCTTCGATGTACGACAGGCGCATGGCGAGCCTCAGCGAGCGCGAAGCCGCGGCGCTGCGCCAGAGTGAAGAGCGATTTCGCGAGCTGTACAGCAAAACGCCGTTGCCGCTGCATTCGCTGGACGAACAGGGTCGGCTGGAATCGGTAAGCGATGCCTGGTTGGTGTTGATGGGCCATCGCCGTGAGGACGTCATCGGCCGGCCGCTGATCAACTTCATGACCGAGCGTTCCGCACGGCAGATGCTTAGCCAGGACTGGCCCGTGTTATTGAAAACAGGCGAATTCCTTAACGCCGAGTACCGACTGGTGGCCCGAGCGGGTGCGTTCATCGACGTCCTGGCCTCAACCCGGCTCGAGCAGACAACCCAAGGCCCTCTCATCATAGGTGGCCTGGTGAACATTACTGAACGCCGCCACGCCGAGGCGGCGCTGCGTCAGGCGCAAAAGATGGAGGCCATTGGTAAGCTCACCGGCGGCATCGCTCATGACTTCAACAACCTGCTTGCAGTAGTAGGCGGAAATCTCGAACTGCTTCGCAAGCGGCTGCCGCACGACACGACGCGTACCGCCCCCCTGATCGACAACGCGTTGCTGGCGACACAGCGCGGTGCGAGCCTGGTGCAGCGAATGCTGGCATTCGCGCGCAAACAAGAGCTGAATCCCAGTTCGGTCGTGCTGCAAGACCTGGTGCTGAACATGCGCGAGCTGCTACGCCGCTCTGTCAACGCCAATATCAACATCGAAACTCGGTTCCCCCTCAGCTTGCCGCCGGCTTACGTGGATGCGAACCAGCTCGAAATGGTGCTGATCAACCTGGTGGTCAATGCTCGGGATGCCATGCCAACGGGCGGCACCATCTGCATCGAGGGGCAGCTGCGCGCGGCAGCGGAAGGCATGCTGGAATACGTCGCCTTGATCGTGCGTGACACCGGAATCGGCATGAGCCAGGAAACGCTCGCACGCGCCACGGAACCCTTCTTCACCACCAAGGGGCCGGGTAAAGGTACGGGCCTTGGTCTATCGATGGCACACGGTCTAGTCGAACAGTCGGGCGGGAGTCTGACAATCGAAAGCAGCCCAGAAACGGGAACGACTATCGAGCTGTGGTTACCCTTGGGCGTCTCCGATCAGCGGGGCGTGACAGCCTCGGATGACAAAGTCGAGCCCGCCTTGCCCCCCGTACCGGCGCTGACAATCCTCATCGTGGACGACGACCCCCTGGTGCTAGCCAACACCGCCGCGCTGCTCGAAGACATGGGCCATCAGGTCACCAGTGTCGATGGTGGCGAGGCAGCGCTGAGTGTTCTGCGCCAGCAGCGAGCTTTTGACATCCTGATCACCGATCAGATGATGCCGGGCATGACGGGCACCCAGCTGGCCAAGATCGTTAGGGGCGAGAGACCGGAGCTGCCGATCCTACTGGTCAGCGGCTACGCAGAACTGGCCGAAGAAGGCCGTCCTGTGCACACACTGGCAAAGCCGTTCACACAGCACACGCTTAGCGTGGCCATCAGCGAAACACTAGGTCGCCCTAGCTCGCGCACCGTGGTGCCGTTGCTCAGCCGTCGCTGAGTACCGGTTCGCTCCGACACAGGACTGACCTGACAACGAAAAAGCCGGCCCATGGCCGGCTTTTCAGCTCATCAATCAACGATACGCAGCGCATGCGCCTGTGCAGACGCCATCGGCCGCGTACTTAGCCGATCAAGACTTGCCTTTGCTAACCGCAGCGCCCGAACCGAGATCAGCCCCGGTCAGCGGGTCAACGGAGACATCGGACTGGGTCCGCACCGCCATCTGCTGGACCACTTTCTGCTGGGCCTTGCTCAGATCGACCGAAGGCTTGCCATCGCCGCCGTCCACCGCCGGTTGCGGATCTTCGACGAACTCCCACTCCGGCCCCTGATTCCAGGGTCCACGCAGATCGCCTTCGCCTTGCGACAGGTTGTAGTAGACGTTGGCAAATTGCGGATCGCCCGGCAGTTTGCCCTGAGGAAAATTGGGCTGGATGGCGTGCAGCGCTTTCTCGAACGATTTCTGATGCGCGATTTCCCGGGTCATCAGGAATTTCAGTGCGTCTTTAATGCCTGGATCGTCGGTCACGTTGATGAGCCGCTCATAGACGATCTTGGCGCGCGCCTCGGCTGCGATGTTGGAACGCAGGTCCGCCGTCGGCTCGCCGATGGAGTCGACATAGGCTGCCGTCCAGGGCACACCCGCAGAGTTGGTCAAGGCTGGGCCGCCGCCATAGAGCAACGAAGTGATATGCGAATCGTTGCCGCCACCGGTCAGCGAGCGATACAAATCCGCTTCCTTCTCGACACCTTCGGACAGCTCGCCCTTGGCGCCCTTGTTGAGCATACCGACGATGGAGCCGATGACTTCGAGGTGGCTGAGCTCCTCGGTGGCAATGTCCATGAGCATATCCTTGCGGCCCGGATCATCCTCGGACACACCCTGAACGAAGTAACGCATGGCAGCGGCCAACTCGCCCTGGGGCCCGCCGAATTGTTCGAGCATCAGGTTTGCAAGGCCCGGATTGGGCGCAGCGACACGCACGGTGTATTGAAGTCGTTTGTTATGGACGAACATGGTTCACCTCTCGATTCTTATGACTTCCCTTGGAAACAACCTCCTTTAGTGAAATGGGGCCGCTGACGGCATTGAATGCAAGCGGCCCTACTGGTGGAGTCCAAAAAAGCCCAACTGTCCGATTGTTTTTATCAATCATGCCGATGGCTATTGCCAATGAGTCAGCATCAACCGACCGAGGTCTACGCGCGCCGCTTCGCTTCGAGCCGCAGCCAACTTGAACTGCTGTCGGCAATAGCACTCTATGGAATCCACAGCATTCGCTGACTTCTGAGGTGACAGATGCGCCGTCCGGTACGCTCCCGTTTATCCCGCCATACCCCGTCAATCCTGGCCGCCCTGCTGGCTGCCGTAGTCAGCGGAACAGCCCTTGCAAGCTCGCCGCAAGTACTCGGGTGGGTCGAGAAAGGCTTGATCCTTCCTGAGCAGGTCGCGGTGAAATTCAAGCTCGACACCGGCGCGTTGACCTCGTCCATGCACGCCGAAAATATCGACCGTTTTGAAAAAGATGGCGACGAATGGGTGCGCTTCACAGTCGAACTGGAGGATGTGGATACAGACAAAGACGTCAGAACCCGCCTGGAGCGCAAGATGGTGCGCGACATCAAGGTGCGAGGCGCCGGCGGCTCTGAAGAACGTCCGGTGGTGCTGATGAAGGTCTGCCTGGGCAACCAGATGTACGAAGAGCAGTTCTCGCTGAACGATCGAGACAAGATGAATTACCCGGTTCTGATCGGTCGCCGTACTCTGGAAAAGGTAGGCCTGGTGGATTCATCCAAGACCTTCACGACCGAGCCGAGCTGTTCCGACACCTAAGCGGCAGAATCACGAACACTGCGGATCGCCATCGGTCCGCACTCCGTTTCATTTTGTTGCAACTCCCTCATCCCCCTCCGGTCCACTGAACAGCAACGCCGCTGCAACCGCGGCACCAGCGGCTGTTAGCGTCATCGATCAATCCGGCCTCGGGGGGATTCGTGGAGCATCAAGGTGAATACCTGAGACAGGGCGCCATGCCAGCTGACATGGGCATGGACGCACACATGCAAATGATGGAACGCCGCCACCTGGCCACCCTGTGGTGTCACTTCGTCAATGTGCTGCTGGGCTTTTGGGTACTCAGCGCTCCCTTTATCTTTGGCTACCTGAACATAGCGCCAACCGATCTCGACTTGCCGCGATTGGCGATCGAGCGCGAGCTGCCGGATGTGCCCGCCCGCGCGCTGCTGATGACCTGGAGCGACGTGGTCAGTGGCGCCTTGATCGTACTGTTCTCGATCCTCTCACTGAAACGTATTGCCTGGGCGCAGTGGGCGAATACCGTCATGGGTCTCTGGCTGATGTTCGCGCCGCTGCTGTTCTGGACGCCCTCGCCCGCCAGCTACGGCAACGCCCTTCTGGTCGGCGGACTGGTGATCGCCTTCTCGACACTGGTGCCGATGATGCCCGGCATGAGCATGAGCGGCATGATGCAGAAGGCCGCCGTGCCGCCAGGCTGGGACTACAACCCCTCCACCTGGATGCAGCGGTTGCCCATCGCCTTGCTTGCGGTTATCGGCATTTTGCTGGCTCGCTATCTGGCCGGTTACCAGCTGGGGCATACCGCCAATGCCTGGGATCCCTTCTTCGGTACGCAGCCCAACGGCACCGAAACCATCATCACCTCTGACATGTCCCGCGCCTGGCCGGTATCGGACGCTGGTGTCGGCGTCATGGCCTACATGATCGAGCTGCTGATGGCGGTGATGGGCGATGCACGACGCTGGCGAACCATGCCCTGGATGGTCGCCGCATTCGGCGTGGTGGTAGTGCCGCTAGGCGCGGTGAGTATCTTCTTCATCATTGCGCAGCCGATCTTCATCGACACCTGGTGCACCCTCTGCCTGATCCAGGCACTGGCCATGCTGGTGATGATGCCCTATGCCCTGGACGAGCTGGTGGCCATGGGGCAGTTCCTCAAGGATGCGCGTCAGCGCGGCAAACCTTTCTGGAAAACCTTCTGGCAGGGCGATGCGATGGAGGGTGCGCGGGAGGACAACACACCCGAGTTCGACGGTAGCCTGTCGTCCATGGCCTTGAAGGGGCTGCGCGGCGTTAACCTGCCGTGGGGCCTCGCGTTGCTTTGTATCCTCGGCGTCTGGCTGATGTGCACACGCCTGAGCTTCGGTACCGAGGGTGCCATGGCCAACAGCGACCACCTGATGGGCTCACTGTTGATTACCGTCTCGGTGCTGGCCTTCGCCGAAGTGGCACGCCCGATGCGCTTTCTCAACCTGCCGATCGGCGCCTGGCTGATCGCCGCCCCTTCGTTCCTCGAGGGGACCGGGTTCGCGGCAACCATCGGCAGCTTGATCGCCGGCGTGCTGGTGATCGGCCTGAGCCTGCCACGCGGACCGATCCGCCACCGCTATGCGGGCTGGAACGCGCTTCTGCGCTAACCCATCAAGACAGGAGCTTTTAGATGAGCGACCGCGAACAGACTGCCGTGATCTGTGGAGGCACTGCTGGCGTAGGCCGCGCAACCGCCCATGCGTTCGCGCGGGCGGGCTTTCGCGTGGCGGTGATCGCACGCGGTGAACAGGGCCTGTCCGACACGCGCGAAGAACTGGAAGCGACCGGGGCGAAGGTGCTGGCGATCTCCGCCGATGTCGCCGATGCCGAAGCCGTCGATCGCGCCGCCGAGCGGATCGAGGCGGAGCTGGGGCCAATCGAAATTTGGGTCAACGCCGCCATGGCGACAGTGTTCGGGCCGGTCAACAAAATCACTGCTGCGGAGTTCAAACGCGTCACCGACGTCACTTACCTGGGGTTCGTGCATGGCACGCTGGCTGCGCTGCGCCACATGGAGACGCGCAACCGCGGCACCATCGTGCAGGTCGGATCGGCGCTGTCGTACCGCGCGATTCCGCTTCAATCGGCATACTGCGCAGCCAAGTTCGCGATCAGGGGCTTCACCGATTCGCTACGCTGCGAACTGATTCATACCAACAGCCGAATCCGCCTGACCATGGTCCAGCTTCCGGCGCACAACACGCCGCAGTTCGACTGGTCGCGCAACAAGATGAACAAGCGCCCCCAGCCAGTTCCCCCCATTCACACGCCTGAGGTGGCCGCGCGCGCCATCCTGCGCGCAGCCACCGATGCCCCGCGCGAGCTCTGGCTGGGGCGTGCTTCACTCCAGGCGATCATCGGCAACATGTTCATGCCCGGCCTGCTCGACCGGATGATGGCCAAACAGGCCTGGAGCGGCCAGATGACCGACGAGCCGGCCAGTGATGAACAACCCGACAACCTGTTCCAGCCGGTCGAGGGCCTGCATCGCATCGAAGGTCGGTTCGGCAAACAGATGAAAGACAAAGCCCTGGGGCTGAGTTCAGAGACCGTGGGAAAGCTGGCTGCAGGAGGCCTGGCGGTCACCGCAGTGATCGTCGTCGCGGTGGTGGCCGCCATTGCCAGTTAGCGGCCGTCTTGCCTGTATGGCGAGCCCGAACGAGACGTGCACCTTTCGCCGCCTCGACCGTCGCCCATCGGATCACAGCGCACTGCTCAAACGGCCGTTAACGATGCGAGGCCAGCTCCTGACGGGCCTGACGGACGACCGAGAAGCCAGCTGACAAGGCAAGCCCCGCCATGACCAATGCAACGACAAGGTCCGGCCAGGCAGCGCCGGTACCAAAGACCCCTGCCGCGGCGATCATCACAGCGACGTTGCCAATCGCGTCGTTGCGGCTGCACAGCCAGACCGAGCGCATGTTCGAATCTCCTTCGCGGAAGGCGTAAAGCATCAGCGCGACGACGACGTTGGCAATCAGCGCCAGCGTGCCGATCACGCCCATGGTCAGCGGTTCGGGAACGACATCGGCGTATACCGACCACCCCGCACGGCCCAGCACGAACACGCCGAACGCCAGCATCGTCAGGCCTTTGACCATGGCAGCACGAGAGCGCCAGACCAGCCCCATCGACAGCACCACCAGGGTGATGCCGTAGTTGGCAGCGTCGCCGGCGAAATCAATGGCATCGGCCAGCAGCGAAACCGAGCCGGAACGCAGCCCGCTGATGATCTCCACGACAAACATGATCAGGTTGATCGCCAGCGCGACCCAAAGGGCCTTGCGAAAACTCGGGTTGACCGCTGGGGTTGAACAACCGGAATCACAGCATCTCGACGACATGGAATGCCTCCTGAACTATATTTGGAGCCATTGCACACCCTGGAGCAACTCCAGGGTCAAGATCCTTTTTGTCAAATCAGTCCATCACCAGGGGCCATGATGCGCATAGGCGAGCTGAGCACAGCGGCAAACGTCGATGTCGAAACCATTCGCTATTACGAAAAGATCGGCTTGATGCCCGCCCCGGAGCGCGGTTCCAACGGCTACCGATCCTATTCCTCCAGGCAGCTGGCGCAACTGACGTTCATCCGCCACTGCCGCGCACTGGATATCGGGCTGGCTGATATTCGCCGGCTGCTTGAATTCTCCAATCACCCGGACGCCAGCTGCGGCGACATCAACCACCTGATCGACGAGCAGCTCGAACGCGTCCGTACGCGACTGGAAAACCTCCATGCCCTGGAGCGTCAGTTACAGGAACTACGCAGCTGCTGCACCGGCAATCGCGCCATGCATGGCTGCGGCATCCTCAACGAGCTGACCAGCTCGCCAGCGGCTATCAAGGCCGGCACCACGCAGCCGTAGCAGTCGGTTCTAGGCGACCTGACAATCGCCGGTCAGCACTTGGCGTCGCGCCCGGCTCCGCTAACGCGTGGCTTGTCGGCATGTGGCTGACGCTAACCGCTGGCGACTGATATTGCAGGTGCTTGGCGCAACGCAGCGGCAGCGATAATCTTCGTCTCTTTTTGCCTCGAGCCTTTCCGATGCCCTTGTTCGATATGCTGCTATTGATCGCTGCCGGCTTTGCCGCGGGAGGCATGAATGCGCTCGCAGGCGGCGGTACCTTCTTTTCGTTTCCAGCATTGCTTGCCACAGGCTTGCCGCCAGTGACCGCCAACGCGACCAACGCGGTTGCGCTCTGGCCCGCCAGCCTCGCCGGCGCCTGGGCCGCACGCTCGGCGTTACGCCCTCTTGGCCGCTACCTGATCCCCCTGCTACTGGCAGGCTTGATTGGTGGTTTGCTCGGCGGCCTTTTGCTGCTGGCCAGCGGCGATGACGTCTTCAGCCTGCTGATTCCCTGGCTGCTGTTGCTCGCCACCGCGCTGTTCGCCGCCAGTCCCTGGTTGAGCCGCTGGCTCGCGGCGCGCCGCAAGGACAATAATGCGGTGCCGCCTCATGCCCCGACATCGCTGGCCGCTCACGCGCTGGTCTCGATCTACGGCGGCTATTTCGGGGCCGGCATGGGCATCCTGCAGCTGGCGGCGTTTTCCATCGAAGGCCATCAGCTGGTCCGCGCCAATGCGCTGAAAAACCTGATCTCGGCCGTGATCTACAGCGTCGCCACAGCGACCTTCGTCATCGCCGGACGGGTGAGCGGCCACGAGCTGGCGATCCTGCTGGTGGGCACCACGTTTGGCGGCTACGCTGGCGGCGCGCTGAGTAAGAAACTGCCCGCGACCTGGTTGCGTCTGTTCGTGATTCTGGTGGGCAGCAGCATGACCCTTTACTATTTCCAGGCCATGTACTGGCCGTCACCGGCAGGCCTCTAGCCCGCTCGGCTTATGGCGTATGCCGGCCAGCTCTGCTAGTGTCGCGCCCGTTTCAGAGCAGCCGCAGAGAATAGGTTCCGCCATGGCCCGCAAGAAAGTCGCCCTCGATTTCGAACAATCCCTCGCCGAGTTGCAGCAGCTGGTCGAGCGTCTGGAAAGCGGCGAGCTGTCGCTGGAAGACTCGCTGACCTGCTTTGAGCAGGGCATCGGTCTGACCCGTGACTGCCAGGCAGCGCTCAGTCAAGCCGAACAGAAAGTGCAGATCCTTCTGGAGCGTGACGGCAAGTTGCAGGAAGCGCCATTCGAGGCGGATTCCGAAGCATGATCGGCGACTACCAGAAACGCTGCCAGCAACGCGTCGACAACTGCCTCGACACGCTCTTCTCCCCACCGCGCCCGCAACTCGACCGTCTTTACCAGGCCATGCGCTACAGCGTGATGAACGGAGGCAAGCGCGTCCGTCCCCTGCTGGTCTACGCCGCCTGCGAAGCGCTCGAAGGTGACGTTGCCCTGGCCGATGGCGCAGCCTGTGCCGTCGAACTGATTCATGCCTATTCGCTGGTGCACGATGATCTGCCAGCCATGGACGACGATGACCTGCGCCGTGGCCAACCCACCACCCACAAGGCCTTCGACGAAGCCTGCGCGATTCTCGCCGGTGACGGCCTGCAGAGCCTCGCGTTTGAAGCCCTGGCGTGCGGCCCGCTCAACCCATCCGACCCATCCCTGCGCCTGGACATGCTGGCCAGCCTGGCACGTGCCGCGGGCCCGGCCGGCATGGTCGGCGGCCAGGCGATCGATCTGGGATCGGTGGGACTGAAGCTCGGCCGCAACGCTCTGGAGTTGATGCACCGGCACAAGACCGGCGCGCTGATCGAAGTCAGCGTACGTCTCGGCGCCCTCGCCAGTGGCCGTGCCGATGAGCAGAAACTGGCGGCATTGCAGCAGTACGCTCAAGCGGTGGGCCTGGCGTTCCAGGTACAAGACGACATCCTCGATGTGGAAAGCGACACCGCTACGCTGGGCAAACACCAGGGTGCCGATATCGCGCGTGACAAGCCCACCTACCCGTCACTGCTCGGCATGGACAGCGCCAAGGCCTATGCGCTGGAGCTGCGTGACCTGGCGCTCGACGCCGTCGCCCCGTTCGGGCCCAGCGCCGAGCCGCTGCGCCAGCTGGCCTGCTTCATCGTGGAACGCCGCAGTTGATCGGCGAACCGCCACTGCTCGGCGCTGCGTCTGTTCGGCATAACGGCGACCGTTGATGCTTGAGACGTTCTTATCGTTGTAACCATCGGGTAAACTGCGGCTCTTTTTTCAGCCAAAATGATTCGCCCGATGCCCAAGACGTTTCATGAGATTCCTCGGGTCCGCCCTGCGACGCCCGTTCTAGATCGCGCGGCCACGCCCGAGCAGCTGCGCCGGCTAGGCGAAGCGGAACTCGAAGAACTCGCCAACGAACTGCGTCAGGACCTCCTCTACAGCGTAGGCCGGACCGGCGGGCACTTCGGTGCTGGCCTTGGCGTGATCGAGCTGACCATTGCCCTGCATTACGTCTATGACACCCCGAAAGACCGCCTGGTCTGGGATGTCGGTCATCAGGCCTATCCGCACAAAATTCTCACCGGACGCCGCGAGCGCATGGAAAGCCTGCGCCAGAAGGACGGCCTCGCCGCTTTCCCACGCCGTAGCGAGAGCGAGTACGACACCTTTGGCGTCGGCCACTCCAGCACCTCGATCAGCGCCGCACTGGGCATGGCCATCGCCGCCCGCATGCAGGGCAAGAAGCGCAAGTCCATCGCGGTCATCGGCGACGGCGCGCTCACGGCCGGGATGGCCTTCGAGGCGCTGAACCATGCGCCGGAAGTCGGTGCGGACATGCTCGTGGTGCTCAACGACAACGACATGTCGATCTCGCGCAACGTCGGCGGACTGTCCAACTACCTGGCCAAGATCCTCTCCAGCCGCACCTATTCGAGCATGCGCGAAGGCAGCAAAAAGGTCCTCTCGCGTCTTCCCGGCGCCTGGGAAATCGCCCGCCGCACCGAGGAGTACGCCAAGGGCATGCTGGTCCCGGGCACGCTGTTCGAAGAACTCGGCTGGAACTACATCGGCCCGATCGACGGCCATGATCTGCCGACGCTGATCGGCACCCTGCGCAACATGCGCGACCTCTCCGGCCCGCAGTTTCTGCATGTGGTCACCAAAAAGGGCAAAGGCTTCGCTCCGGCGGAAGTCGACCCGATCACCTGGCACGCGATCAGCAAGCTCGACCCCATCGGCGGCCCGGTCAAGCCGAAGAAACCCAGCGGCCCGAAGTATTCCAACGTGTTCGGCCAATGGCTCTGCGATATGGCTGCGACAGACCCGCGCCTGATGGGCATTACCCCTGCCATGAAGGAAGGCTCGGATCTGGTCGATTTCAGCGAGCGTTATCCGGACCGCTATTTCGACGTCGCGATTGCCGAGCAGCATGCGGTTACGCTGGCTGCGGGCATGGCCTGCGAGGGTGCCAAGCCGGTCGTGGCAATCTATTCGACCTTCCTCCAACGCGCCTACGATCAGCTGATCCATGACGTCGCGGTGCAGAACCTCGACGTGCTCTTCGCGATCGACCGCGCCGGATTGGTCGGCGAAGACGGCCCGACCCATGCGGGCAGCTTCGACCTGGCCTATTTGCGCTGCATCCCCGGCATGCTGGTAATGACACCGAGCGACGAGAACGAGATGCGCCGGATGCTCACCACTGGCTACCACTTCGAAGGTCCCGCCGCGGTGCGTTATCCACGCGGCACCGGCCCGAACGCAATGATCGAACCGGGCCTCGAACCGCTGGAAATCGGCAGGGGCGTGGTACGTCGCGAGGGTAAGCAGGTCGCGCTGCTTGTGTTTGGCGTGCAACTGCCGGACGCCATGCAGGTTGCCGAAACCCTGAACGCAACAGTCGTCGACATGCGTTTCGTCAAACCCCTGGATGAGGCATTGGTGCGCCAGATAGCCGACAGCCACGAGCTGTTGGTGACCATCGAGGAGAACAGCATCATGGGCGGTGCCGGCAGTGCGGTCGGAGAATTCCTCGCCGCGCAAAACCTGAGCACACCGCTCCTCCAGCTGGGCCTGCCCGACTACTACGTCGAACATGCCAAACCCAGCGAGATGATCAGGGAGTGCGGACTGGACGCCGCCGGTATTGAGGCGGCAGTCAAAGCGCGACTGGGAAGGCTGCACACTCAGCCGTAGGATCCAGCGCCGCCACGGGCAACAGCGAGGCGGCCTGGGTATATGGGAGTCGAATTTCCATACCTCGATCTTCGCTGGGTCCGGGGATGGATGAAACATCATCCACGCAACGCTGCCGTAGCTGGGCCGGGCGGATCTATCCCTCCCGGACCAAGAGCTTCCTAAGCCCCCAACCGATCAGCTCTGTTTATCGCAGCCTTGCACTGAGGCGCGTCGCTCATTCGCTTGTCTTTCCCCAGCCCAGGCCGTAAGGTTCGCGCGATTTCCTATCCGCCCAGGTGTGCACGACCGCCAGGTCCGCATTAAACGGGAAGCCGGTGCGCTCGAAGAGCAAGGCCGGCGCTGCCCCCGCAACGGTAATCGACCGTGATCCAATGATCACCGCCCGCTCAACCGCCACTGTGCCCAGCACGGGAAGGCGAGCGCGGTGCGCGTCGAAAGCCCGGAGACCGGCCTGGCGGATTCGACTGGTGTTGCGGAGGGCAGCACCGTCAAGCGTGCGTCCCGCCTACTGCATGCTTGTTCCTGCCCTTCTCAAAAGTCTGCGATCGATCTTTTGAGGAATTCCAAGATGAAACTGTCCCAACTTGCGCTCGCCGTGGCGCTGCTGCCTGGCGTGCCGGTGTTTGCTGCCGTGCAGGAGCTGCCAAGCATGCTCATTACCTCTGCCCGCCAGGCCGAACCCCGCGCCCAGGCCACAGCCGCCAATACTGTCTTCACCCGCGCCGATATCGAGCGACTACAGGCACGCAGCGTGCCCGAGCTGCTGCGCCGCGTACCCGGCGTGCAGGTAAGCAGCGCGGGTGGCTTGCCGTCGCTGTCACTGCGCGGCACCGGTACCGCACAAACGCTTGTACTGGTCGACGGCCAGCGCATCGCTTCTGCCACCAGCGGCTTCGCCCGCCTCGACTACCTGGCCATCGAGAACATCGACCGTGTCGAAGTGATCCGGGGGCCACGCTCGTCGCTTTACGGTGCAGATGCCATTGGGGGGGTCATCCAGATCTTCACCCGTAGCGGTGAGCCGGGTCTGAACCCCGAAGTTCGCTTGGCCGCGGGCAGCAATAACACCTATCAGCGCAGCCTGAATCTGTCTGGCGGTACTCTGCAGACCCGCGTCAACCTCGGTGCCAGTCTGGACGAGCGGGAAGGCTTCGATATCACCCGGGACAATCGCGGAGCCGATCGGGACAACGATGGTCAGCGCAACAAGGCGCTGCACCTGAAGCTGGATCACCAGTTCGATGCAGACTGGAACGCCGGCCTGAGCTTCAACGATCAGCGCGGCAAGAACGAGTACGACGATGCGTACGAGTTCGCGCCGGGCACACCACAGGACGAGTTTCGCGTCAGCAGCTACAGCGGCTATCTGGACGGTCAGCTGACGGACATCTGGAACAGTCGCTTGGATCTGGGTCGCAGCTTCGATCGCAATCACGCAGTCGGTGCCGGCAGCGCTTGGAACAACACCCTGTTGGAAACCACGCGTTATTCGGCGGCCTGGATCAATCGACTGCAACTGAGCGAACGCCAGCAACTGAGCGTCGGCGCCGACTGGTATGAAGACCAACTTGATTCTGCGACTACCTTTCAAGAGGACAGCCGCGACAACCTGGCTTTCTTCGCCCAGCACAGTTTCCAGGGCGAACGCTTCGGTACGGAGCTTGGCCTGCGTCACGACGACAATCAGCAGTTCGGTAGCCACAATAGCTGGAACGTGGCGTTCAGCCTGCCAACGGGCGAGTCGCGGCGCTGGACTCTGAGCTACGGCGAAGGATTCCGCGCTCCGACATTCTCCGATCTTTACGGACCGCCGTTATGGGGGCCAAATCCGGACCTCAAACCGGAGACCTCGAAGACCTATGAATTGCAATGGCGCGCGGATATGGACGAGACCCAGCTGGAAGCCGCCCTTTATCGCACCGATGTCGAAGACATGATTGCCTGGGGTGGAACCCGGACGGAAAACGTCAGCCAGGCGCGGATCAACGGTTTCGAAGCCAGTGCGGCCCGTGAACTGTTGGGTTGGCAGGCGAGTGTCGGTATCAGCGTCATCGACCCGCGCGACCGGGACAGCGGTCATATCCTGGCGCGCCGGGCAAAGCGTACGCTGAGCATCGACCTTGATCGCACCTTCGATACGCTTTCGGCTGGCGCCGGCTGGCACGTTTCCAGCGCCCGCTACGACAATCTCGCGAATACCCGCGAGCTGTCCGGCTATGGCGTTCTTGATCTGCGCGCTGGCTGGCAAAGCCATCCGGAGCTGCGTTGGGAGGCTAAGGTCAACAACCTGTTTGATCGAGAATACGCACTGGCCACTTATGATCGTCCCACCGAAACAAGCTGGGAGAATCTTGACTATCGTGAAACCGGCCGCACGCTGCTGTTCGCCGTGACCTGGACGCCGACGCTCTAAGGCTGCGCGGGTACCGCCTGCACCATCACCTCGCAGAGCTTCCTGATCGCACCGAGCATCTGGAAGCTCGGTCGCTCGAGCCCCTTGTCGGGCACTTCCCACAGCTGTCCCTTACGCACCGCTTCCAACTGCGGCCAGGCATTCCATTCGGACAGCTGAGCACCGCTGCCAGCCAGGATAACGTCCGGGTTACGCGATAGCACGGACTCGACGCTGACCTGGGGCGCCGGCAGTTGCAGATCGGCGAATACGTTACGACCACCGCATACCTCGATGGCCTCACTGACGATCTGGCGTCCACCGAGCGTGTACAGGGGACGATTCCAAACCTGATAAAACACCGATAACGGCTGCTCTCGGTGGTATCGACGCCGAAGCTGCTCTAGGCCTAAGGAAAACTGACGTTGAAGTTCGCGCCCCTGCTCGCCTCGGCCGATGCGCTGACCAACCCGTGCAAACTGCTCGGCCAGTTGTTCCAAGGATACAGGCTGTACGACGAGGACCGGGATGCCGAACTGCGTGAGCTGGTCGCGCTGCGCACGGCTGATGCTGTCCGGCCAGAGCAATACCAGCGTTGGCTGAAGGGCCAGCAGGCTTTCCATTTCCAGCTGACCCATTCGGCCCACTGAAGGTATCGCCTCCAGCGATGCAGGACGCTCACCGCCGTCAAGCACGCCGACGAGCAGCGTCTTGGCATCCAGTTCCAGCATGATTTCGCTGAGCGAAGGGGCTAGGCTGACGACTCGCTCGGTTGCGCCCAGCCAGGGCGATGCTGACAATGCCAGCAACAGAGCCAGCACTCTGGTCATTGCAGTTGACGCGGCAGGCGGTAGAGCACCAGCAGCGCCAGGCTGCCACAGACCAGCAGCAACTGGGCAACCGGTTCAAGTCCGAGTGGCACGCCTATCGCCCCCAGCCACGCCGGCAACGCGGCGGTTCGCAAAGCCCGCAGCCGGACGCTGCGCAGTCTCGACCAGGCCGATGCCTCAGCATCCGTGCCGAGATCCTTTTCAGTGGCGATCAAGGCGTGCTTATAGGCGCTGAAACGGGGCAAATTGAGAAACAACAGGACAAGACCGCCAATGAACAGCGGCAACGCCAAATGCTCGCCGAAGCGGCCTGCGACCTGTGGAAACTGGCGGACAACGAGCACAGGCACAACGATGAGTAGCAGATAGAACCAGCCGTCGAGCGACAGCTGGCGGCGGGCGGCAGCGCGGTTCACGACTGCTCGGCTTCGCCCTGATGGATCTCGCCGAGCATGTGGCCAAGTTTTCCGGCCTTGGTGGCGAGGTATTTTTCGTTGTGCGGGTTGTGTGCGATTTCCAAAGGCATGCGCTGGGCCACGCGTATACCGAAGCCTTGCAGGGCCTTTACCTTGCGCGGGTTGTTGGTCATCAGCTTGATTTCGGCGATGCCCAGGTGTTCGAGCATGGGGAGGCAGATCGCGTAGTCACGCATGTCCGGCGCAAAGCCGAGGCGCTCATTGGCTTCCACCGTGTCAGCGCCAGCATCCTGAAGCTCGTAGGCGCGGATCTTGTTCAACAGACCAATGCCACGACCTTCCTGGCGTAGATACAGCAGCGCCCCACGGCCCTCTTCGGAGATCGCGCGCAGCGCAGCTTCGAGCTGAAAGCCACAATCGCAGCGCAGGCTGAACAGGGCATCACCGGTGAGGCACTCGGAATGCAGGCGGCCCAGAACAGGCTTGCCGTCCGCGACATCGCCCAGAGTCAGTACGACATGTTCCTTGCCAGTGTCCTGATCGAGAAAACCATGCATGGTGAACACACCGAACGGCGTCGGCAGTTTGGAAGCGGCGACGAACACGACTGACACCGGAGAGACTCCAGAAAGCGGAAAAGCGGATATTGTAACAGCAGTGCTGCAGCAAGCTGTATCGGAAGATCGGCAGCCAACGAAGCGATACCGCCAAGATTGCGTAGCGATGGCCAGGTCTAGATTTTGGATTCGAGCTTTAGTACGCCCTGATCCTCACGCCAGCTGACTCGACTGAGAAAGCTCATGCCAAGCAGGGCGTCCGTCGGTGAGCCGCCTTCCACCACGACGGCCTCGACCCCGAGCACGTCGATCGCGCCGACCTTTACACTGTTGAGGTTGACCCGCCAGGCCTTGGCCGTACCGCTTGCTGTGCCGACGACGATCTGCCGGCCATCAACCCGGTAGTCGATCCCCAGGCGCCGCGCCTGAATCTCATTGATCGCTACCGACGTGGCGCCGGTGTCGACGAGAAACTGCACGGGTTGACCATTGATCGAACCGGCGATCCAGTAGTGACCGCCTTGCCCCTGAGCGATGCTCAGCTGCCGGCGATCAGGCTCGGCAAACCCTGAGCTCAATTCGCGAGAGAGACCATAGCTGCGCTCGACGCCCTCCACCCGCAGAACCGCGCTTTTCGAATCAGCGCTTATTACCTCTACACCGCCCGGCCCTACCTGACCGACCCGTACGAGCTTGCGCTGGCCGTCGACGTTCAACACAGCAGCGCCAGGAAACAGGCCGACCACCTGCACACGAGGTGCAGCTGTGACAGCCAGCGAGAGGAGCGACAGCGTGGAGACAAGCAGCAAAGAAACGAGGCGCATCAGTGGCGGCCTTTTGAAACAGGACAGGTCGCATTGTTTCACGAGCCCTTCCGGCATTGCAGCGATCCGACGCACAGCCCAAGCCTCCGAGACAGTCAGCCTAACAAGCGCACCGCTATGTGCATCACACCGCAAGCGGCGAATCCGGCGAGGATGTCATCAAGCATGATCCCCAGCCCACCATGGACCTGCCGATCTACCCAGCTGATCGGCCACGGTTTGAGGATATCCAGCAGACGGAACACGACGAACCCGAGCAGCAGCCAGTACCAGCCCGCAGGCACCAGCCAGAAGGTAATCCAGATGCCGGCAAACTCGTCCCAGACGATGCCTTCATGGTCGTGCACGCCCAGATCCTGGGCGACCTTGCCGCACAGCCAGATACCGAACAGCATGCTCGCGACGATGAGCGCGCCGTATCCCCAGCCCGGCAGCATCTGCCACAGCGGTACGAAGGCCAGCGCTACCAGAGAGCCCCAGGTGCCTGGCGCTTTCGGCAAGGTGCCGGAGCCGAAACCAAAGGCCAGGTTGTGCCATGGATTGCTCCACACCGAATGCGGGATCGGTTCGGCGGCAGGCTGCAGAGAATCGGTCAAACGGTTGTCCTCATTGTTAGTTCGAGCGTCGGCGGCTCAGCTGGTGAAGTGGTTGTAGCCTCGATGGCCGATGCCCACAGACCTCCCATCAGCGTCAACCAACCGAACGCCCTCTCCCACCTCCACATGGCCAATGACGTGAACTGGCCATCCTTCGGACTGCATGGTCGGTAACGCATCTACCGGCAAGGTAAACGCCAGGAGATAGTCGTCTCCTCCCCCCAAGGCGCATTGCAGGGCCTGCTCAGTCCCGGCGAAACGCACCAGCGAGTCCGACAGCGGCACCCGGGCTTGCTTGATTACCAGCGAAACAGAAGACGCAGTGGCTATATGGTTGCAGTCGGCCAACAAGCCATCGGAGATATCCAACGCCGCGGTTGCTTTGCCACGCAGCGCCTGGCCGAGCGCGAGCTGGGGTTGCGGCGACCAGTAACGCCTTAGCAGTGCTGCCGCATCGACGGTTTCCGCCTCCCGCTCGCCAAGCACGATCGGTAAAGCCCCGGCTGCATCGCCGAGGGCTCCGCCGACACAGAGCAGATCACCGGGTTGCGCACCGCTGCGCAACAACGCCTCGCCTGCCGGCACGCGCCCAAATACCGTCAGCGTCATGCTCAGCGGGCCGCGCGTGGTGTCGCCGCCGATCAAACGCATGTCGCAGCCAGCCGCCATCGCGTCAAGGCCACGGGCAAATTCGGCCAGCCAGTTGGAATCGACGGAAGGAAGCGTCAGCGCCAGCGTAAACCCGATGGGCGTGGCGCCCATGCCAGCGAGATCGCTGGTGGAAACGGCCAACGCGCGCTGACCGAGTGAGTATGGATCGCACGGATCGGGGAAGTGCACCCCTGCCGTCAGCGAGTCGGTAGAGATTGCCAACTGTTCGCCGGGCGGAACAGCGAGCAACGCACAGTCATCGCCAATCCCTAAAACGACATCGCCGCCAGCCCTGGCACAAGCGGCGGCGGCGAAGTAGTGGCGGATCAGCTCGAACTCACCCATCAGGCAGATCAGGTTCAGCGCTTGTAAGCGCCGACCTCGGCACTGCGAAGGACCGGCGCCAGCTTGTCCAGCACACCATTGACGAACTTGTGCCCGTCAGTGGCGCCGAACACCTTGGCCAGCTCGATGCCTTCGTTGATCACCACCCGGTAGGGTACGTCGATACGATGCATCAGTTCGTAGGTAGACAAGCGAAGAACAGCCAGTTCAACGGGGTCCAGCTCTTCAAGCGGACGATCGAGATGCGGCACGATGGCGCCGTCGACTTTAGTCTTGGCACGCGCCACGCCGGTCAGCAGCTCATGGAAGTAGTTGCCATCCACGCCTGAGAAATCATTGTCGACGCGAAACTGCGCCTCGATTTCATTCAGGCTCTGACCTGCCATGTGCCACTGATACAGGGCCTGCATCGCCAGGCTGCGCGCGACACGGCGCGTGGCGATCTTGCCCTTGGCCTTGGGCTGCGGGGTGTCCTGACTGTCGTCGTGATTAAGGCTCACTTGGCCTCCAGCTGCGCCAGCAGACTCACCATTTCAAGCGCGGACAGTGCAGCTTCGGCGCCCTTGTTGCCGGCCTTGGTGCCGGAGCGCTCGATGGCCTGCTCGATGGAATCAACAGTCAGAACGCCGAACGCAACCGGCACACCGAACTCCATGGAAACCTGCGACAGGCCCTTGGTGCATTCGCCAGCCACGTATTCGAAATGCGGGGTACCACCACGGATGACCGCGCCGAGGGCGATGATCGCGTCGTACTCGCCCTGCTGGGCAACTTTCTGTGCGACCAGCGGAATCTCGAAGGCACCCGGCGCACGGATGATGGTAATGGCGTCTTCGGCGATGCCGTGGCGCACCAGCGCGTCGACGGCGCCGCTCACCAGGCTCTCGACAACGAAGCTGTTGAAGCGGCCAACAACCAGGGCGAACTTGCCCTGCGGGGCGATGAAGGTACCTTCGATGGTCTTCAGTGTCATAGGTGGTTTCTCATCTCTTTAAAGAACGAAGGCGCCGCGTTGCATCGCGGCGCCCTGACATCATTTATTCGGCAGGCAGGTATTCTACAACTTCCAGGTCGAAGCCGGATATCGCGTTGAACTTCATTGGCGAACTCATCAGGCGCATCTTGCGCACGCCAAGGTCGCGAAGAATCTGCGAACCAGCACCGACGGTGCTGTAGGTGGCCGGGCTTGGCGACTGCTGGCGATTGAGCTGCGCCAGCAACTGCGTGCCGGTCAGCGGATTGCCCAGCAGCAGCACTACGCCACTACCGGCCTTTGCCACTTCGTTCATTGCCGCGCGCAGGCTCCAACGCCCCGGCACGGTGACCAGCAGCAGATCGCGCAGTGGCTCCATGTTGTGCACGCGAACCAGCGTGGCCTCTTCCGGGGAAATCTCACCGCGGGTCAGCGCCATGTGCACCGTGTCTTCCACGTCGTCACGGTAGGTGACCAGGGTGAACTGCCCCAGCTCGGTATCCAGCGGCTGCTCGGAGACGCGCTCGACGGTGCGCTCATGGATCATCCGGTAGTGGATCAGATCGGCGATGGTGCCGATCTTCAAACCGTGCTGCTCGGCGAAGACTTCGAGCTCCGGACGACGTGCCATGGTGCCGTCGTCGTTCATGATTTCGCAGATGACGCCGCTGGCCTCAAATCCAGCCATGCGCGCCAGATCGCAGGCCGCCTCGGTGTGACCAGCGCGCGCCAGAACGCCGCCTGGCTGCGCCATCAGCGGGAAGATGTGCCCAGGGCTGACAATGTCTTCGGCTTTCGCACCGCGGGCTACGGCAGCCTGCACCGTCCGCGCACGGTCGGCGGCGGAAATGCCGGTGGTCACACCTTCGGCAGCTTCGATGGAGACGGTGAACTTGGTGCCAAAGCCGGAGCCATTACGCGGCGCCATCAGCGGCAGCTGCAGGGTTTCGCAGCGCTCGCGGGTCATTGGCATGCAAATCAGGCCACGGGCGAAACGGGCCATGAAGTTGATGTGCTCGGCGGTCACGCATTCGGAGGCGACGATGATGTCGCCCTCATTCTCACGGTCCTCGTCATCCATGAGGATGACCATCTTGCCGGCGCGGATGTCTTCGATCAGTTCTTCAGCAGTGTTCAGAGCCATGTGGCCAATCCTTACTTGTTCAGATAGCCGTGTTCGGCCAGGAAGCTTTCGGTCAGGCCCGAGGCATTCGGTTCAGCGGCCTTGTCGCCCATCAGCAGGCGCTCCAGATAGCGAGCCAAGAGGTCCACTTCCAGATTCACCTTCCGCCCGGGGCGGTAGTCGACCATGATGGTCTCGGCCAGGGTGTGCGGGACGATAGTCAGCTCGAACTCCGCACCGTTGACGGCATTGACCGTCAGGCTGGTGCCATCCACCGTGATCGAACCCTTGAGCGCGATGTATTTGGCCAACTCACGCGGCGCGCGGATGCGGAACTGAACGGCGCGAGCGTTTTCCTCACGCGCCACCACCTCGCCCACGCCATCGACGTGCCCGCTGACCAGATGCCCGCCGAGACGGCTGGTCGGCATCAGCGCCTTCTCCAGATTCACGCGGCTACCAGGCTTGAGATCGACGAACGCGGTGCGTGCCAGCGTCTCGCGGCTGACATCGGCCCAGAAGCCGTTGCCCGGCAGCTCGACCGCGGTCAGGCAAACGCCGTTAACCGCGATGCTGTCGCCCAGCTTGACGTCCGCCAGATCCAGCTTGCCGGTCTCGACCAGCACGCGAACGTCGCCACCCTTCGGCGTCATGGCACCAATGGTCCCGATGGATTCGATTATTCCTGTGAACATACGGCCTCCCGTGGAAGGCTGTTGAAACGATGCATATGACGAACTCCTGTTTTGGATAAAACAGGGCGCTGCAGATCGATAGGGAGTGGACGCGCGCACGAAAGGCGCCCGTCGAGGCATCCCGCTCTCTCTCATCCGGACTATACCGTCGGCCCCGGAATCACACCGGGTCTGCTGACCTTGTCGGAGACAAGCGCTCGCGGGCTAAACGATGGTCAGCATGGCCAACCGCATCGTTATTACCGCCGGTGGGGAATCTCACCCCGCCCTGAGAACGTGGGCCGCTAAGGCCCGGCGCAGTTTTTACCACAGTTGCGCCGGTTCTGCAGCCGACAAACGACCGTTTGACCTCAAGCCCAGCCCGTAAAAATTACTGACAAATAAGCGCAACTACCGCTGCGCTTGTTTGTCCATACGCATCGCAGCGGGCGATCGTAGATGCCGCCAGCCGCACCCGATGCAACGCAAGACGATCAGGAAGGAACGTCACTCCCGCATTCTTCGTACCGACACGCCGAGCCAGGATCCGCTCGCACTATGCCGATCCTCCGCGCAGATCAGGACACGATCAGGACGAACGCTCCGAACCTTCACATGTGCCACGAGGGATTGGGTATGTCAGAGGTTACGGCTATGGAACCGTCGGCAGCGGCATACGCTGCCGAGATCGACCGCAAGGGCTACACGGTCATTGAGCACTACATTTCGCCCGAGCAACTTGAACTGGGCCGCGCCTTCATCAACCAGCAAGCGGCCAGCCATGGCCACGAATATTTCGCCATTCATGGCATCGAGGCGTTGGGCGGCAGCCTGATCGCAGGGCTGGCGCTATCGCAGCCGTTCAAGGAGACACTGACAGAACTCTATCGACTCCAGACGGGCCGGGAGCCGGCCGCAACGGAGCAGATCTTTCCCGTCATTCGCTGTCTCCAGGGGCGCAGCGGGCTCAAGCAATCGCACTTCTATCACTTCGACGCCACGGCGGTCACCGCACTACTGCCGTTGTATATCCCGACGGAAGGCGAGCACTGCGGCGATCTGATCATCTTTCCCAGTGTGCGGCGCATCCGCTTCAACGCCCTGCGCAACGTCATCGAAAAGGCCGTGCTGCATAATACCGCCAGCCAGAAGCTGGTCGCTTTTGCGGTGCGACGCGGCTGGCTCAAACCGATTCGCCTGAAGCTGGAGCCGGGCAATCTCTACCTGTTCTCGGGTTACCGAAGCCTGCACGCGAATGATGAATGCGATCCCGCGTTGCTGCGCGCCACGGCGCTGTTTCACTTCGGCAATCCGCATCATGAAAGCCTGGTCGCACGGCACCTGCTGGGCACCAACAAGCGAAAAGCCAAGCTCGATCACAACGGGCTGAAGCCGGTGAACTAACCGCCCGACAAGCTTGATCTCAGCGACCAGGTTCACCTGCCGCACAGCAATCGCGAGCCCATCGCGTATGCTGTACCGCCCAGGGTTTGCCAACGAGATTTCAACATTGACTGATCAAACGGTGACGTATTTCCTCGAAATGACCGCGCCATCGCAGCTACGGGCCAAACCCGTACCGACGGACTTGCTGGTCAGCGAATGCGAGATCAAGCAGTTCCGGTTCAATCAGTTTCTCTACCGTCTGATCGGCGGCCCCTGGCAATGGACCGAGCGACTCGATCAGTCCGACGAAGCCTGGCAGCGGGAAATTGAAAGTCCCGGTCTTCGCACTTGGGTGGCCTACCACCGCGGCGCCATCGCTGGCTATTACGAGCTGCGCCGTAGCGCTGAGGACGTCGAGATACTCTATTTCGGGCTGGAAAGCGGCTTCTTCGGCCGAGGATTTGGAGGCGGCTTACTGAGCCATGCGATCACAAGTGCATGGGAATGGCCCGGGACGCGACGCGTCTGGGTGCACACTTGTACCCTCGATCATCCAAGCGCGCTGCAGAACTACCAGGCTCGCGGATTCACGTTATATGACCAGCAAGTTGGCATCGAATAACGGCCGGATCGTGCGTTAGTTCGCCGGTACGGCGATGACTTTCCAGTCCTCGCCAACGGCCCGGATATCCTTTATCTGCAGCTCGCGTGCTTCGCTCATGCGCTCTAGAGGCAGGTCAATCAGCGGTCGGGCCGACGACCCCAGGAACTTGGCCGCGACGAACAGCTGGTACTCGTCGATCAAACCCAGCGCTGCAAAGGCGCCAGCCAGCCGCGGACCCGCTTCGAGCAGCACCTCGTTGGCGCCACGGTCTGCGAGCTCGCGCAGCAAACCCTGCAGGTCCACACGCCCCGCATCGCCTATCAACGTCAGAAAGTCGTGCCCCGCGGCCTGATAAACCGCGGCCTGATCAGCACGGGTATTTGCCACTAGCGCAGGGCCTGCCTGGAAGAACGGTGCGCCCAGCGGTACGCGCAGTTGCCCATCCACCAGCACCCGTAACGGTGGATGCTGCATGGCCAGCGAGGTCATTTCAGCATCGAGCCCTAGCTCTGACTCACGCACGGTCAGCCTGGCGTTATCCATGAGTACCGTATCGGCGCCAGTCAACACCACGCTCGATTGCGCACGCAGCCGCTGGACCTCGGCTCGGGCAGCGGGGCCGGTGATCCACTGGCTTTCGCCGCTGGCCATGGCGGTACGGCCATCCAGACTCATGGCGAGTTTCGCTCGTAGATAAGGCAGGCCGGTTTCCATGCGCTTGATGAAACCGACATTCAGCGCGCGGGCATCCGCCTCCAGCACCCCGCTCGCCACTTCGATGCCGGCGCTGCGCAAGCGCTCGAGACCACGCCCAGCGACCTGCGGATTCGGATCCTGCATGGCCGCGACGACACGACCAACGCCGGCGTTGACCAAGGCTTCGGCACAAGGCGGCGTCCGGCCATGGTGGCTGCAGGGCTCAAGGGTGACGTAGGCAGTGGCACCGCGGGCGCGGGCGCCGGCCTGTCGAAGGGCATGAACTTCAGCATGCGGTTCGCCAGCACGCACATGCCAGCCCTCGCCGATGAGCTCGCCATCCTTGACGATGACGCAGCCGACCCGTGGATTGGGATGCGTGGAGTACAGCCCTTTACGTGCCAGCTGCAGCGCCAGGGCCATCCAGGCGTGATCGTGGGTGCTCATTCGGTTTTTGCAGGCTCGCGTGACAGGCGCTCAATTTCCTCGCGGAACTCGTTGAGATCCTGAAAACGGCGATAAACCGAAGCGAAGCGGATATAGGCGACTTCGTCGAGCTTCTGCAGCTCGACCATCACTAGCTCGCCCAACACGCGTGATTTGATCTCGCGCTCGCCGGTGGCGCGCAGGCGATGCTTGATGTGGGCGATGGCTTCTTCGAGGCGCTCGACGCTGACCGGCCGCTTCTCCAGCGCGCGTTGCATGCCGGCGCGCAATTTCTCTTCATCGAATGGCTGGCGGCTGCCGTCCTGCTTGATCAGCCGCGGCATGACCAGTTCGGCGGTTTCAAACGTGGTGAAACGCTCACCGCAGGCGAGGCACTCACGGCGACGGCGCACCTGATCACCCTCGGCCACGAGGCGCGAGTCGATGACTTTGGTGTCATGTGCACCACAGAAGGGACAATGCATGGGCTAGAGCTGTCAGACGTCGGGAGAGCCATGGTAGCGCATCCCGCCGGCAAGACAAATCGAGCGGATTGTTGCTATACAGGCGCGCATCAACATCATGTTATGGAGCCGTCCGTGCAGTTACGCCCCTTTGTTCTGCCTGCTTTGCTGCTGGTTCTGGTTGGGTGTTCGAGTGAGCAATCCCAGCGTCCTACTGCGGCGGTTACCTTCGAGGAACCGCCCCAGGCCACCACCCTGATGCACGAACTGCACGGCAGCCTGATCGGCGTCCCCGCCGACAGCGAAGTCGAGCTGGCACTGCTGGAGGTCAACCGCCGTGACCAGCCAGACCGCCTGCTGAGCAATGTGAAGCTGCAGGGTCGCGGAACCGAGCTGCCCTTCATCCTCAAGTTCAATGCCGAGAAATTCCCCCAGGGTCGAGACGTGGAACTGCGTGGACGAGTGACCCGTTCGGGGCAGTTGATCATGCGTCTGCCAGCCGTGCAGGTGAGCAGCCCGGCCAATCAGTCCTTGGGCCCGCTGCATCTGGTACCAGCACCTTGACCCCGCCCGCTGCGCTGCAACAAGCCCTGGCTGAGCTGCTCGGCGACGCTTCGCTGAGTATCGAGTCGCTGCCCGGCACCGATATCCGTCTATGGCTGATCGATGCGGCCAATATGGACCGGGCGTTCAGCCCGGAGGAAACCCGGCGGATCCTCGACGAGCCGCCCTATTGGTGCTTCTGCTGGGCCAGCGGCCTGGTCCTGGCGCGCTGGCTGGCCGAACGGCCGGAATGGGTGCGCGGCAAGCGTGTGCTGGATTTCGGCTCGGGCTCGGGTGTCGCCGCCATTGCCGCAGCGAAGGCCGGCGCGGCCGAGGTTGTCGCCTGCGACCTGGATCCGTTAGCCCTTGCCGCGTGCCGCGCCAACGCCGAACTCAACGGCGTGCAGCTCAACTATTCGGAAGACTTTTTCAGCGAGGCTGACCGCTACGACCTGATCATCGTTGCCGACGTGCTCTACGATCGGGCCAACCTGCCCTTGCTGGATCAGTTTCTCAGTCGCGGCCAAGTCGCGCTGGTGGCCGATTCCCGCGTGCGGGATTTCCAGCACCCGCTGTATCAGCGCCTGGACATCCTTGACGCCTGTACCTGGCCCGACCTGGCCGAACCTGCGGAATTTCGCCGGGTCAGCCTCTACCACGCCCGTCGCGAAGCCGTGCCCGTCGCAATGTGCTGACAAGCAGCGCCTGCCGTCAGGAGGAAACATGCCGACCGAAAAACCATTACGCCTGTTCTTCGCCCTGGCCTGCCCTTTCGACCTCGCTGAGGCCGTCTGCAACTGGCGTGACAGCCAAGAGGTAGGGGGTCGGCCCGTCGCCCAGGCCAACCTGCACCTGACCCTGGCTTTTCTCGGCAACCAGCCCGCGGCCTCCGTCGAGGGCTTGAAGCAGCTTGCGGCAAAGGTGCGCATCGATGCCTTTGCGCTGCGGCTCGATCAGTTGCGGACGATCGGCAAGGATTTCGCCTGCCTGATGCCCAGCCAGAGCCCATCGCCGTTGAACCAACTGGTCGAACAGCTGCACGCGGGGCTGTCCACACACGGCGTTATGCTCGATGCACGGCCGTTTCTGCCGCACGTCACGCTTTCACGCCAGGTTCACGCCTTGCCTGATATCCAGCCACCAGCATTCCATTGGCCGGTGCGCCACTTCGGTCTCTATTGCTCAGAACACACCTCATCGGGTGTTCATTACAGCGAACTGGCGAGCTGGCCGTTGGCTGCCCCCGGTCGCTGAGCGGGTATCAGCGCCGCCCTTGCTTCCGAATCGGCTCGCCCCCACTTAACATGCACGCCTCATTTCGCATGCGCCCATTCCGAGAATTCCAATGAGCCAGACTCCCTACATATTTGACGTCACCAGCGCCAATTTCGAGCAGCTGGTGCTGGAAAACTCCTTTCACAAGCCGGTGCTGGTGGATTTCTGGGCCGAGTGGTGCGCGCCCTGCAAAGCGCTGATGCCGCTGTTGGCGAAGATCACCGAGGAGTATCAGGGCGAGCTCGTGCTAGCCAAGGTCAACTGCGATATCGAGCAGGATGTGGTTGCGCGTTTCGGCGTGCGCAGCCTGCCAACCGTAGTGCTGTTCAAGGATGGCCAGCCGGTCGATGGCTTTGCCGGCGCCCAACCGGAATCGGCGATCCGCGCCATGCTCGAGCCCCACGTGCAGGCGCCCGCTGCGCCGGAAGCGGACTCGCTGGAAACCGCACAAGCGCTGTTCGTCGAGGGACGCATCGGTGAGGCAGAGGAGCTCCTCAAGCAAGTGCTGGCTGAAGACAACGAGAACGCTGTCGCGTTGATCCTCTACGCACGCTGCCTGGCTGAACGTGGCGAGCTCGGCGAAGCCGAGCTGGTGCTCGATGCCGTCAAGGGCGACGAACACAAGCAGGCACTGGCTGGCGCCCGCGCGCAGCTGACGTTCCTGCGCCAGGCCAACGACCTGCCCGAGGTAGCCGACCTCAAGAGCCGTTTGGCGCAGAACGCCGAAGATGACGAGGCGGCCTACCAATTGGCCATTCAGCAGCTGGCACGTCAGCAGCACGAAGCGGCACTGGACGGACTGCTGAAGCTGTTCGTGCGCAATCGCGGCTACGCCGACGGCCTGCCACACAAGACGTTGTTGCAAGTATTCGACCTGCTCGGCAGTGACCACCCGCTGGTCACCACCTACCGCCGCAAGCTGTACCAGGCGCTTTATTGATGTCTGCGAATGGGGCCAGCCCCGGCCTGCACTGACATCGACGCGCCGGGTCCCGCCTGACACCACCGTGGATCGGTACAACGTGAGCCACCCGCTAACTTTGCATGCCGATCCTAGGGTGATTGTTCTCCCGCCTAGCCCTCAAGTAACTGGCGCAGTGCCATGCAATCACGGGCGTGCAGCTCGGTCAGCTCAGGCCAGGGGTTTTCCGGCAGGTTGACCAGCACGCCACGCGCACCCGCCGCTTTGGCGCATTCCAGATCGAAGCGGTAATCGCCCACCATCACCAGTTCGCTGGGTTCGATGCGCCATTTGTCCGCCAAATGCACTAACCCGCCCGGATCGGGTTTCGGCGGCGCTTCGTCACGACCGAGGATGTCATCGCTGGCGAAGCAGTCACCCATGCCCACTGCCTGCAGGGTTACCAGCGCCAACTCATGTGCGTTGCGCGTCAACACGCCGAGCTGGCAACTGCGATCGCGCAACGTATGCAGGAGTTCACGGGCGCCTGGCGCCGGTGTCGCGGCATAGGCCAGTTCGCGTTCGTGCTCGAGCAACCAGGCGCGCTTGCCCGCGGCCTCTTCAGCCGGCAGCGCGGCGAGGTGATGGAGGATGTCGTCGCCTTCGGGAATATCCAGAGCGCGCTTGATCGCCGGGAAGTCGTGCACGGCAAGCGTTAGGGTGCCGTCCATGTCGAACACCCAGTGCCGCGCATCGGCCAGGCTCACTTCCAGTCCTCACGCACGCGAATCAGGCCTTCCTGCGCTACCGAGGCAACCAACTGCCCGGCGCGGTTGAAGATGCTGCCGCGCGCGAAACCACGCGCGTTGCCGGCCCAAGGGCTGTCCATGGAATACAGCAACCACTCGTCGGCGCGCACTTCGCGATGGAACCAGATGGCATGGTCCAGGCTTGCCAGCTGAATGAACTTGCTCCAGGAGCTGACGCCGTGTGGCTGCAGTGCGGTACCGATGAAGCTGAAGTCCGAGGCGTAGGCGACCAGATACTTATGCAGCGCCGGGTTGTCCGGCAGCGAGCCATCGGCGCGGAACCAGATATGCCGGACCGGCTCGATCGGCTGCGGGTTGATCGGATCCTGCAGCGTGACCGGGCGGATCTCGATGGGTTTCGGACGGCGCAGCTTTTCTGCCACACGCGCCGGAATCAGCGGCGTCAGTTTGTGCAACAGCTCCCATTCGCTGAGCAGGTCCTCGGGACCGACCACGTCGGGCATCGGCAACTGATGCTCGAACCCGGTCTCGTCGGCCTGGAACGACGCGCTGCAGGTAAAGATGGTCTGTCCTTTCTGGATCGCGCTGACCCGGCGCGTGGTGAAACTGCCACCGTCGCGCACCCGGTCGACGTCATAGACCACCGGCTGGTGGGAATCCCCAGGCCGCAGGAAGTAACCGTGCATTGAATGGACGTGACGCTCCGGCGCCACGGTCTGGCTGGCCGCGGACAGCGCCTGACCGACCACCTGGCCACCGAAAAGCTGGGGAAAGCCCAGGTCCTGGCTGGCACCCCGGAAGAGGTTTTCTTCAATTCGCTCCAGCGACAGCAGGTTGACCAGCGTGTCTAGGGTGTCGCTCATGGTGTAGTTCCTTTATGTATTCGAGGCACGAGGCAGGCGCGCAATGTTACGGATTCCGCAGAAGCGGCTCCACTGGTTGCGCTTGTCGGCGAAGCGCTACCCAATCATCCCGCGTGATTCGATACAGCGAATGAGGGCGCAGCGGATGCCCTTCGGAGATCATCGGATGGTCAAAGTCACCCGCTGGTTCATGCCGCATGCCCAACGCCTGCATCAACCCCAGCGAAGGCTCGTTGATCGCCGCCGTGTAGGCCACCACCTCCGGAAGCTGCAGCCGCTCGAAGCCGCACGCCAGCGATGCCTCTGCCGCCTCGCGCGCGAAGCCTTGCCCCCAATGCTCATGGGCGAGCCGCCAGCCAATTTCCACCGCAGGGCAGAACGGCAGCTGCAAACGGCTCCAGGCCAGCCCGGCCATTCCGATGAATTGTCCATCGCTTTTGAGCTCCAGCGCCCAGAACCCGAAGCCGAACCGCGCGAAATGGATCCGGCAGCGCGCCATCGCCGCCGCGCATTCGTCGCGCGACAGCAACTCGGGAAAATAGCGCATCACCAGCGGGTCGCTGCACAGCTCGGCCAATGCATCGAGATCGTCATCGCGCCAGGCACGCAGACGCAAGCGCGGTGTTTCCAGTTCAATACGTTCCATCGGTTCGTCCATGCTGTTTCCTTGAAGACTTCGGTAACGGCTCTGCATACTCGCGGTTGACCTCAATGGGCCCGATTCGATGTCTCTGCCGTTGGTATTTCACGACGATTACAGCCCCGCTCTGCCGCCGGGACACCGCTTCCCCATGGAGAAGTTCCGCCTGCTGCGCGACCATCTCGTTGATTGCGGTTTGACCACGAATGCGGCGCTGTTGCGCCCCGAACTCTGCCCGCCCGATATGCTGGCGCTCGCACATGACCGTAACTACGTCGAGCGCTACTGCAGCGGCGACATGAGCCGCGACGAACTGCGCCGCCTGGGCCTGCCCTGGAGCCCGCAACTGGCGAATCGCACCGTACGTGCAGTAGGCGGCTCGCTGCTGGCCGCAGACCTTGCATTGCAGCACGGGCTGGCCTGTCACCTGGCGGGTGGCACCCACCATGCCCATCACGATCATGCCTCAGGCTTCTGCATATTCAACGACCTGGCCATCATCGCCCTTTCGCTGCTGGAGAGCGGCCGTGTCGGTCGTGTGCTGATCTTCGATTGCGACGTCCATCAAGGTGACGGCACCGCGCGGATCCTCGAGCAGGTTCCGGACGCCGTTACTGTGTCACTGCATTGCGAAAAGAATTTCCCGACGCGCAAGGCCCGCAGCGATTGGGACATCGGTTTGGCGCCGGGCCTTGGCGATGCGGATTACCTGAAGGTCGTCGACGATACGCTCAGCTACCTGCTGCCGCTGTATCAGCCGGATCTGGTCATCTATGACGCCGGTGTCGATGTGCACCGTGATGACGCGCTGGGTCTGCTTGAGCTCAGCGACGAAGGCCTGGCCATGCGCGACAGCGCCGTGATCGAACACTGTCTGGGGCGAGACATTCCGGTGGTTGGCGTGATCGGCGGCGGCTACGACAAGGACCGCGCCCTGCTCGCACGGCGCCATGCGCAGCTGCACATCAGCGCCGCGAAGGCCTGGCAGCGACACGGCCTGGGCTGACACCATTGGTCACAACGACGGCCGCAGCGCGGAACTTCAACCGGCAACGAAACCCTCACGTCTATGTGTGGCTGACCCATGCAGCACGACTAAGCCGCTGTTTGCGAGCACTAAATGACCATAACAACGAGAAATCACCGATGCTCGAAACCGATCACACCACCACCGCCTACCCCAACGGCCGGAGCCATTTCTTGAAGCACACCTCCTGGAGCGCTGTGTTTGCAGGTATCGCTTTGGCACTTGTGGTTTCACTACTGCTGCACTTGCTTGGCACGGCCATCGGCGCTTCCACGATCGATCCCGCAACTGAACACAATCCCGTTGCGGGCCTCGGCATGGGCGCGATTATCTGGATGGTGCTTGCCGGTGTCATATCACTGGCCATCGGCGGCTACATCGCGGGCCGTATGGCGCCCCGTCACGGCATGTTGCACGGCTTGTTGGTGTGGGCAGTCACGACACTGGTCACGGTGTATCTGATTGCCAGCCTGGTCGGTTCGGCTGTCTCGGGCACAGCCAGCGTGGCGGGCTCGACTTTGCAAGCGGTTGGCTCCAGTGTTGCGTCCATGGCGCCCGCCATCGGCGGTGAGATCAAGCAGCAGGTCAAGCAGGCTGACATTAATCTCGATCTGAGCAATATCGAGGCTGAAATCAAGAAAGCACTGCGCCAGACCGGCAAGCCGCAACTGGCCCCGCAGTACCTTGAGCAAGACGTACAACAGGTTCAGCAGCAGGCTCAGAATCGCGCCGAGCAAGCCCAGCAGAATCCTCAGCAGGCCGACGAGCAGATATCGCAACTAATCGACCGCATCCAGCAGAAAGGTGAGGAAGCTCTAAATGCCGCCGACCGTGAAGCGATGGTCAACCTGATACAGGAGCGCGGCAACATGAGCCAGCAGGAAGCCGAGCAGATGGTCAGCCAGATCGAGCAGCAGTATCAGGAAGCCTATGTGAAGTTTAAAGAGCTGCAGGCCCAGGCCGAGCAGAAGGCCCGTGAAGTCGCCGGCCAGGCGGCCAAGCGTGTATCGCAGGCCAGCTGGGCTTTGCTGATCACGATGTTGATCACTGGCGCCGTTGCTGGGTTCGCCGGTATGTTCGGCTACCGCCGGCAGCCCAAACAGTCCGACGCGGTTTAACAGCCTGCACCCCGGCGCGCCCTGCGCCGGGGATTCTCTTACTCCACACCGCGCCCCGCTCTCTCCATCGTCGCTGCAAACTTCCCATCGCGAGCCGCTAGAATGGCCGCCCCTGAACCACGGCGACGTTCCAATGCGTACCCCAAAATCTCGCGTTGCGATCATTGGCGGCGGCCCCGCCGGGCTGATGGCTGCCGAAGTGCTGAGCCAAGCGGGCGTTGCCGTCGATCTCTATGACGCCATGCCCTCGGTCGGTCGCAAATTCCTGCTGGCCGGCGTCGGCGGGATGAACATCACCCATTCCGAACCCTTCGAGCCATTTGTGACGCGCTATCGCGAGCGTGCCGCCGAACTGCGCCCGCTGCTGGACGCCTTCAACCCCGAGGCCCTGCGCGAATGGATTCACGGGCTGGGCATCGACACCTTCGTTGGCAGTTCCGGACGAGTGTTTCCCTCGGACATGAAGGCTGCACCGCTGCTGCGCGCCTGGCTGCGCCGCCTGCGTGACGCGGGCGTGCAAATCCATACGCGCCATCGCTGGCTGGGTTGGAACACCGACGGCAGCTTGCGTCTGCTCGCGCCGTCGGGTGAGATCAGTGTCGACGCCGACGCGGTGCTATTCGCATTGGGTGGTGGCAGCTGGGCACGCCTGGGCTCCGACGGTGCCTGGGTCCCTGTGCTGGAACGCCGCGGCATTGCAGTCAACGCGCTGCGGCCCGCCAACTGCGGCTTCGAAGTGGCAGGCTGGAGTTCGCACCTGCAGGAAAAATTCGCTGGCGCGCCGCTGAAAACCGTCAGCCTCGGTCTCGCCGAGTGCGCGCCACGCAAGGGTGAGTTCGTGGTCACCGCCACCGGCATCGAGGGCAGCCTGGTGTATGCGTTGTCCGCCGAGATCCGCCAGGCGATCGAGCAGAACGGTCGCGCTACAGTCACGCTGGACCTGCTGCCTGACCATTCGCTGGAGAGGATCATTCGCGCCTTGGCCAAACCGCGCGGTTCGCAGTCAATGGCCAAGCACCTCAAGCGTCAACTCGGTCTTGATGGCGTCAAGGCGGGGTTGTTGCGGGAACTCGCGCCCACTGACGCCTTCGATGACCCGCAGCGTTTAGCGAACGCGATCAAGGCCCTGCCCATCGAGCTGCTGCGCCCCCGCCCGCTGGACGAAGCCATCAGCAGTGCCGGCGGCGTGCCGTTCGAGGCGCTGGACGACGGACTGATGCTGCGACAGGTGCCGGGTGTGTTCTGCGCAGGAGAAATGCTGGATTGGGAAGCCCCCACCGGGGGCTACCTGCTGACCGCCTGTTTCGCCAGTGGTCGAGCGGCGGCGGTGGGCATTCTGCGCTGGTTGGGGATTGCTAGCCCGCCCAGTGCCTGACGGAACGGCGCTCGCTTAGGCCAGATGCCTGAACAGCGCGACCGTGATGATTCCAGCTGCGATTGCCGGCAATGGCTTTTTCAGCAGCAGCATGGTCACCGCAGTCGCGAGGAAAGCCAGCCGGGCACCGTTGTCGCCGTTAACCGCCATGGGCGTCAGCAGGGCAACCAACACCGAACCGGACATCGCGCTGATGAACTGCTCGGTTCGGCGGCTGATCGGCACGAACGACATGGCGAATACGCCGCCCCAACGGGTCACCAGAGTGACCACCGCCATGATCAGGATGACGGTCAGCGTGCCGGAGCCTGCCGTTTCCAGTGTCATGCCGGTTTCTCCATCCACAGCGCGCCCAACAGACCACCGGCAAGCGCCCCGACCACCACATGGCTATTGGCGGGCAGATACCAGTACGCCAACATCGAGGCGCCACCCGCGACGATCCAGATCACACTCATCCGCAGATCCTTCTTGCCGCCGACGACCATCGCCAGGAGGAAACAGCCCATGACCATGTCCAGCCCCCAACTGACCGGATCGTGGATGGCGCTGCCGAAATAAAGCCCCAGCCAGGTGCCCAACACCCAGAACGTCCAGAGCGCGAGACCACCGCCGAACAAGATGCCTAACCCCGGCCTGCCGAGACTGAACGCCTGCATGGACATGGCCCAGTTGGCATCCGAAACAACGAGCATCACCGCGTAGCGCTTCGCCGGCGGCAGGTGCTGCAGATAGGGGTATAGCGTCGCGCCCATCAGCAGGTGCCGCGCATTGACAGCAAACACCGTGACCACCAGCGGAACGACCGGAACATGCGTGCCCCAGAGTTCCAACGAGGCGAATTGCGAGGCGCCGGCGAAGACCAGCGCGCTCATCAGCAGGATCGAATAGTCGTTTAGCCCCGCCTGCGTCGCGGCCAGGCCAAAGGCCAGACCAAACACCACAACGAATAGCGAGATCGGCGTCAATTGCCTGAACCCGGCC
Organism: Pseudomonas sp. NPDC047961; assembly: GCF_050272435.1. Taxonomy (NCBI): domain Bacteria; kingdom Pseudomonadati; phylum Pseudomonadota; class Gammaproteobacteria; order Pseudomonadales; family Pseudomonadaceae; genus Pseudomonas; species Pseudomonas sp. NPDC047961. The sequence continues at coordinate 315,696 of NZ_JBNNMD010000002.1, forward strand.
CATACGTCAGCTCGGCTAAGCGAGTGAAGCTCCGCTTGCGCGTGTGCCAAAAGCGATCTCTCCTGTGCTGTCTTGCATGTATGAAAAACGCAAAGCCTCAGGCCTTCTCAATCTGACGCCCGGCGTCACGAGCAATCAGGCAAACCGGCGTTCATCCATTGTTGCCATCTCAATGCGACAAACACGCAACGAGCTGACACGCCCGCACGGCGCGCCACCGGCCTCGGTCAGCGCTTTTTGGTCGGCTTCGTTCCGCCCAGGCTCGGCACCTTGCGGATCGGCTTGGCGTTGGGTTTCTCGCTCTCATCGAACCAGTTGCCCAGATGAACACGGCCTTTGCCAGCCGACTCTTTAGGCTTCTTCGGCTTTTTCGGTTTCTTGATGATCTGCCCGCCCGGCTGGGTGGTCGGCACCCGATGATCCGGGACGAAACCCGGCTCGTCGTGGCGCGGCAGAACTTGCTGAATCAGCGTCTCGATGGCAGCAAGTTGATCGACCTCATCGGCGGCGACCAGCGACACGGCCTCGCCCGTTGCGCCCGCCCGGCCTGTCCGGCCGATACGGTGCACATAGTCCTCGGCAACAGTAGGCAGATCGAAATTGACCACCTGTGGCAGGTCATGGATATCCAGGCCTCGCGCGGCCACATCCGTGGCCACCAGCACCCGCACTTCGCCCGCTTTGAAACGTTCCAGCGCGCGCAATCGCGACGCCTGCGGCTTGTCGCCGTGGATCGCGTCGCTGCTGATGCCCTGCGCCTGCAACTCATCCACCAGCTGGTCGACGCCCTTGCGCGTCTTCACGAACACCAGCACCTGCCCCCAGCGCTTTTCCGCCAGCAGATGCAGAAACAGCTCGGACTTGCGCTTCTTGTCCACCGGCACCAGCCACTGCTTCACAGTTTTCGCCGCAGCATTGCGCGGGCTAACCTCGATGGACAGAGGATCGCGCAGCAGCTCCTGCGCCATCTGCCGAATTGGGTCGGAGAAGGTCGCGGAAAACAGCAAGGTCTGCCGCTTTTTCGGGAGTGCACTGAACAGCGCGTCCAGCTCTTCGGAAAAGCCGAGGTCGAGCATCCGATCGGCCTCATCCAGCACCAGCGCCTGCACCTGGCTGAACTTCACCGCGTTCTGTCGATACAGATCCAGCAACCGCCCGGGTGTGGCGACCAGCACGTCGATGCCCTTGCGCAAGGCCATCATCTGCGGATTGATGCTGACGCCGCCGTAGACCGCATAGGTGCGCAGCGGCAGGTCCTGGCCGTAGGTTCTGAAGCTCTCGTGCACCTGCTCGGCCAGCTCACGGGTCGGCACCAGCACCAGCGCGCGGACCGAGTTGCTCGCCACTTGCGGCCCTTCGTGCAGCAGGCGCTGCAACAGCGGCAAGGCGAAACCCGCAGTCTTGCCGGTGCCGGTCTGCGCGGCGGCCATCAGGTCGCGGCCCTTGAGCACAGCCGGAATCGCCTTGGCCTGGACCGGCGTCGGCTGGGTGTATTCAAGCGATTCGAGGGTGCGTAGCAGCTGATCGATCAGGCCCAAAGAGGCGAAGGTCATGACGGTAACCGGAAGGACGAAAACAGGCTGCGCAGTTTACTCGAAAGGAAGCTGGAAGCTGAGCGTAGGGTGGATGTCGCTTTCTCCATCCACCGTTGGCCGCCGAATGGAACATGCGGCACCGGCAGCCCCAGGAGTGACGGGCCGACAGCGCTATCGCAATAGCAGCTTGCCTTCGATGGGCACGTAACGCGACGCCGCGCGAATCAGCGAGTTGGCTGTCAGGCCCGGCGCACCATAGGCCGTCGCCTCGGCGCCGCCAGCGCGCACCCGGTCGAGCAGCAGATCGAAGTCGCCATCTCCCGACGCCAGTACCACTTCGTCGACCTGCCCCACCACGTCCAGCACGTCGATGGTGATCCCAACATCCCAGTCGCCCTTGGCCGAGCCGTCGCTGCGTTGGATATACGGTTTTAGCTTCACCGTGAAGCCGAGGTTGCGCAGGATCTGCTGGAACTGCTGCTGCTTGGCGTCCCCCCGATCGATGGCATAGGCATAGGCCTCCACGATCTCGCCGCGCTCACTGACGTCGGCCCACAACGCCGCGTAGTTGAAATGGCAGCCGTGGGCCTGGCGCACCGTGTAGTAAAGGTTCTGCACATCAGCAAACAGGGCAATCTTCTTCACGCGGCAACCCGAGCGGAGGAATGGCCAGCCAGTATGGACTGCGATAGCGCGGCTGTCGCCGGCCGGCCGTTTGGGCTCATCAGGTCATTAAAAACTACGTTGGCAATGCTTCGTAAAAAACAGCCTTGATAGCCAGCCCGGTCAAATCGCTCATTGAGGACACTACCCTCCGCGCCTTCGGCTGCTTTGACTCGCCATGCTAGCCCTTCGGGCCAGCCTTCGGCTGTTGCTCGCGATGGTCGTTGCACCTCGTCTTGCCCGCCTCGCCTACTTTTTCCAACGGCCTGCTAAAGTGCGCGCCTGGTTTTTCCCACGAGTTGCCGCCCTGCGATGAATGTCCTGTCCATCCTCCGTGACGCCTGGTTCTTCTACTCGCGCAATTTGCTGTCCATTGCACGCCTTTGCCTGCCGCTGATTCTGCTGGAGAGCGTCGCCCGCCTGGCCATCGACCATCTGTTCGGCAAAGGTGCCATGCCGGCACAGGAGCTGCTGATCGGACTCGTCTTCTACCCGCTGTATATCGCCGCTTTGATCCTGTTCCTCGATGCGCGCAGCCGCGGTCATGCACCGCCGCTGCGCGAGGTGATGATGCGTGCATTGCCGCTGTGGCCGTCGATGGCGGTACTGGCCGGGCTAGGCACCTTGCTGGTTATGCTCGGCGCCTCGCTGTTCGTGCTGCCGGGGCTGTGGATCATGGTCAAGATCGCCTTTGCCGAATACCTGTTGGTGATGCGCGGCTTGAGTCCGCTGGCGGCACTGAAGGAAAGCTTCCTGCAGACCCGCGGCCATTTTCTGCTGATTCTCGGCTGCATCCTCGTCGTGCTGGTGCCGCTGTGGCTTCTGGAAGCCTGGGTGGCCGCACAGTTCTGGGCGGGGGAGACAGCGCCTGGAGCGCTCGCCGTGGTGGTCGACAGTGTGGTCGGGCTGGTGCAGCTATTGGCGACGGTGGTGCTGTTCCGCTGCTTCATGCTTTGCAGCGAACCGGGCGGCGATCAGAAGCAATAACGTTGATCGGCAAGGCGGCAGACCGCGATTTGACGAGCTAGGCTTGGTCTCCACCCGTCAAGGAGGCCGCACTGATGACCGACCAGAACCCCAGCATCCTGTCCCACGTATCCCTCGGCAGCAATCGCTTCGATGAAGCCGCTGCCTTCTACGATCAGACCCTCAGCACGCTCGGGTGTAAGCGCATCATGGCCCATCCGGGTGCGATCGCCTGGGGGCGTGAATACCCTGAGTTCTGGCTGCAAACGCCGATCGACGGCCAACCAGCCAGCATCGGGAACGGCACCCATATCGGTTTCTTCGCAGCGGACAAGGCCTCGGTCGATGCGTTTCATCGCGCCGCGCTGGCTGCCGGCGCCACGGATGAAGGCGCTCCCGGCCCGCGTGAAGAATATGGCGAGCCGTACTACGGCTGCTTCGTGCGCGACCTGGACGGCCACAAGATCGAAGCCGCCTATTGGGACATGAAGCGGGCTCAAGAACTCTACGGCGACGCGCCGACCGCCTAGCCCGCGCCGGATGAAGTCCGAGCACCGGCCAGCCGCGGCAACAGCAGGTGCTCGAAGGTGCGCGGGAAGCAGCGCGCCACCAGCCGAGCCCGCCAGTCGAGGTTCGACAGCACCAGCAACCGTCGCCGCTTCAACGCGCCTTGATAGATGGATTCCGCCACGTCCTGCGGCGACGCCACGCGGCCCACCGTCAAAACAGGCTGTGGCGCGGTAGAGCCATCGCCAATCAACACGTTCTTGCGCAGATCCGTCGCGGTGTACCCCGGACACACCAGCATCACGTTGACACCGGTATCGGTCAGTTCGCTGCGTAGGGTTTCGAACAATCCATGCAGCGCATGTTTGCTGGCGTTGTAGGCGCCGCGGTCTGGCACCGGCGCGTATTGCGAGAGTGAACTGAGCACGATGATCTGTCCTTCACGGGCTATCAGGCTCGGCAAGGCCGCCTGGGTGCAATGCAGCGCGCCGTAAAAGTTGACCGCCATGATCCGTTCGAACACCGCCAGGCTGGTGTCGGCGACCCGGCTGCGATGAGTAATACCCGCATTGTTGATCAGCACGTCGATACCACCGAAGCGCTCCACCACCAGCGCAATGGCCTGCTGCACCGCCGCCGCATCCGACACATCGCAGCGCAGCCCTAGCGCATCGGCGTTGTGATGGTCTGTAAGGTGCTGGACCAGCCCGTCAATGGCGTTCTGATCGAGGTCGAAGATCACGACCCTGGCGCCGGCCTGGGCCATTCGCTCGGCCAGCGCACGGCCGATCCCGGCACAGCCGCCGGTGATCAACACCACTTTGCGATCGAACACCTTGCTGGTGAATACCTTGCGATACATAGACCTCTCCATCGAGTCATCCGGGTAACCGCTCCCGATAGGCACGGTACGCTCTAGCCTCAGCATAGCCAGCCTTTTCTATCTGCTAGCGGCATGGTCGCGGCGCCGGCGTGTCGGCGATCAAGTGTCCATTCTGGACAGCCGGGCGCGTGGCGCCCATGCTTTGCCTACGCGCGAACCACAAGGGGCAGTGAATTACCTTGAAGCGATTATTCTGGATACCGATTGCAGCGGCTCTGGCGGGGCCCTGCGTTGCCTCGTCCGAGGCGCCGAGAACCCTGACCGTCGGTTACTACGATTTTCCCCCAGCCATCTACAGCGATGCCCAAGGGCGCCCCAACGGCCCCCTGGTCGATCTCACTCGGCGCGTACTCGCCCACGCAGGTTTTCAGGCGCAATTCCGCGGTCTGCCGAGTGCCCGGTTGTACGCGGCCCTGCAGAACGGCACTGTCGATATCTGGCCCGGCGCGCCGGGCAAACCTGAGCTGCAAGCCGACACGCTGGAGGGCCGGGAAACCCTCGCCCAAATCAGCCTTAACCTCTATCACCGGCCCGACACCCCACGCCCGACCATGCCCAGCAGCCTGCGCAAACGCGGCGTCATCATCATTGGCGGCTACAACTACTGGCCACAGGTGAACCAGATGCTGCACGACCCGCAGCTGCAGATTCGCCTACACCGGACGGCCACCCACACCTCAGCATTGGAGATGTTGAAACACCGCCGTGCGGACTATCTGCTCGACTACGAGGTTCCGGTGAGCCAGGCCCTGAATCGCCTCGGCATGGAGGCGCTTCCCCATGTGGAGCTGCATAAGGTCGCCATTCGCTTCATCGTGTCCCGCCACACTGAAGACAGCCAGGCGGTCGTCGATTCGTTGGATCGCGCCTATGCCGAGATGGCCGCGGCCGGAGAAGACCTGAGTTTGCCTGAGTAGCCGCACGCGCATATGGGTGCTGACAGGCCTCAGAGATGACCAGCCTAGCTGCGCCCTCCTTGCGAAAGGGGCGGCTTGCAGCCGTGCCCTCAGGTGCCGCGCGGCTTGGCGCGCGCGGTGGGCTCTGCTACCAGCGGGTCATCGGGCCAATAATGTTTCGGATATCGGCCTTTCAGGTCTTTCTTCACTTCCAGGTAGGTGTTCGCCCAGAAGCTCGCCAGGTCTTGCGTCACCTGCACCGGGCGGCGCGCGGGTGACAGCAGATGCAGTTTCACCACCTGACGCCCACCGGCGATACGCGGCGTATCGGCCAGCCCGAACAGCTCCTGCAAGCGCACCGCCAGCACCGGCGGTGATTCGTTGTAGTCGAGCCGCACCCGCGACCCCGAAGGCACGGCGATGGTGACCGGTGCCAGTTCGTCGAGGCGCTGGGGTAATGGCCAGGGCAACAGGGTCGCTAGCATGCTTTGCAGATCAAGCTGGGCGAAGTGAGCCAACCGCGACACCTTGCCGAGATAGGGCAACAGCCAGTTCTCCAACCGAGCCAGCAGGGCCTCATCGGCCACATCCGGCCAGTCGCTGGTAGCGCCAGTGGCCAGGTCCAGCGCTCTCAGCAGGCTGATACGCGCCTGCCATTGGCGCAGATCCGGCGTCCAGGGCAACAGTTCCAGCCCTTTGCGTCGGACCAGCCCGAGCAGCGCACGACCTCGCGCTTCGTCATCCAACCCCGGCAAGGGCTCACGGCTGAGTATCAGCTCACCGACCCGCCGCTGCCGTTCGGCTCGCAGCACGCCTTCACGTTCATCCCATTCCAGCTCGTCGCGTTGGCTGACCTGCTCAGCCAGTTCCTCATCGAACAAGCTTGGGTCCAACGCAGCGGCGCGGTAGATGCGTTCCTCGCGCTGGCCCTGGCGGCTGCCCAGTTCGGCGATCACCAGCCAGGGTTCTTTCATCAAGGCATCCGGTTCGCCGAATACTGCGGCGCGACCGTTGGCCAAGCGGTATTCGCCACCGCCGTCACGTCGCTGACGAGCGATCCGGTCCGGATAGGCGAACGCCAGCAGCGCGCCATGCCAGCGATGATCGGACGCATCGGCCGTAGCCACACCCGAAGAGCCGCGCAGTAGGCCGCGAAACTGTCGGGCCAGTTGGCGCACTCGCTGCGCACCGGCATGTCGCCCGGCGCTGCCGTCGAGCAACCCGAGACGCGTGGAGATATCCGCTCCGCCGCCGCGCTGGCCGCCGGATTGAATGTCCCGCTCGACCAGCAGCGCGGCAAGATCTGCGGCCAGGGGCGCGAGCCCCAGCGCCTGGCCGCGCAACAAGAGATGGGCGATACGCGGGTGCGCGGGCAACTCGGCCATGGCCTGGCCGTGAGCGGTCAATTGCCAACCGCCACGGGCGTTGCGGCTGAGCGCGCCGAGGCGCTGCAGCAGGTTCTGTGCCTGGGCGTAAGCCGCGGCAGGCGGCCGGTCCAGCCAAGCCAGTTCATCCGGTTCGACACCCCAGCGCGCCAGCTGCAAAGCCACGCCGGCCAGATCGGCCTGGAGGATTTCCGCGTCGCCATAGGCGGCCAGCTGCGCGTGCTGATCTTCCGACCACAGCCGGTAGCAAGCGCCGGGCTCCAATCGCCCCGCACGCCCGGCCCGCTGGGTTGCCGAGGCGCGAGAGATGCGCCGGGTTTCCAGCCGGGTCATGCCGCTGCCGGGATCGAACCGCGGCACCCGTGCCAGCCCGGCATCGACCACCACGCGCACGCCTTCGATGGTGAGGCTGGTCTCGGCGATGTTGGTCGCCAGCACCACCTTGCGCTTGCCGGCCGGCGCCGGTTCGATGGCTGCGCGCTGGGCAGCCAGCTCCAGTTCGCCGTGCAGCGGGCAGAGCATCACTTCGCCCCGATCCGCCAGCTGCTCGGCCAGCATCTCGTTCACTCGGCGAATCTCGGCCTGCCCAGGCAGAAACACCAGCACGCTGCCCGGCTCTTCATCGAGCGCCTGGAGCACGGTCTGAACCACACGCGGCTCAATTCGCTCACCAGTCTGATACGGGCGCCCCCAGCGCTGGGCCACCGGGTACATCCGCCCTTCACTGCGCACCACCGGCGCCTCGTCGAGCAGTGTGGAGAGCCGCGCGCCTTCCAGCGTGGCGGACATAAGCAGGAGCTTGAGCGGCTCATCGCGCAGCAGCACGCGAGCGTTCAGGGTCAGCGCCAGGGCCAGATCGGCATCCAGGCTGCGCTCGTGGAACTCGTCGAAGATCACCAGCCCGACACCTTCAAGCGTCGGATCATCCTGCAAGCGGCGCGCAAGGATGCCTTCGGTCACCACTTCGATACGAGTGTGCGGCCCGACCTTGCTTTCGAGCCGGATGCGATAGCCCACGGTATCGCCGACCTTCTCGCCCAGCTCGCTGGCCAGTCGCTCGGCCGCCGCGCGGGCGGCAAGACGCCGTGGTTCGAGCATCAGGATCGATTGCCCGGCGAGCCACGGCTCATCCAGCAGCGCCAGCGGCACACGGGTGGTCTTGCCGGCACCGGGCGGTGCTTCGAGCACCGCTTCATCGCGGGCTAGCAGGGCCTGGCGCAGCGCCGGGAGGGCTTCATCGATGGGCAGGGCAATCATGGAGACTCCGTTTCTGGGCCGCGATTATAGCGGGCACAGGCCTCGGCGCAGCGGCGAACAGCGTTATGCCCCTGGTGAAGTAACGATGCCGAACAGAGCGGGCAGCAGGAGTGTCTGATATCGAGAAAACATCACGCAGCCCTTGTATAGTTGCGCCACTTTTCCCGGAGGTCCTTATGCGTACTCGTTCCCGTGTCATCGGCGGCGTGCTGGCCGTCTCCCTGTTCACCCAGCTGACCGCCTGCGGCACGCTGTTCTACCCCGACCGCCGTGGCCAGATCGACGGTAAGATCGACCCGGCAATCGCAGTAGCCAACGCCGTCGGCCTGCTCTTCTATCTCATTCCCGGCCTGATCGCCTTTGGTATCGACTTCGCCACCGGCGCGATCTATCTGCCTGACAGCAACTACTCCATGGCCCCGGAAAAACTGCAGGAAGCCATTGGCGCGGATGGCGTCATCGACCAGGCCAAGCTCAAGGCCATCATCGAAACTGAAACCGGCCGCAGCCTGCCGCTGGATGACCCGCGTCTCATCCAACACAACGGCAGCGTCGAGCAGTTGGCCGCCTTTGGACTGCGTCCGGCCGCATGATGCAGCACACCCGCGAGCGCAAAGGAGTCAGCGCCGAGCACGCAAGGCTGATGCGCCGGGCCACACACCTGGCGTTGGCCGTGGCACTGACGCTTGCTGCCAGCAAGGCGCTGGCCTGGTGGCTGAGCGGCTCGGTCAGCCTGCTGGCCGGGCTTACCGACTCGCTATTGGACGGAGCCGCCTCGCTGCTCAACTTGTTGGCCGTGCACTACTCGCTGCGCCCCGCCGACGACGACCATCGCTACGGTCATGGCAAGGCCGAAGCCCTGGCCGGGCTCGGCCAGGGTGCCTTCATTTCTGTGAGTGCGATTCTGGTCTGCGTTCAGGGTGTGGACCGCATGCTGCACCCGCAGCCGCTGGGTGCGCCGACATTGGGCATCGCAGTCATGCTGCTGTCGTTGGCGCTGACCGTGGCGCTGTTGATGTATCAGCGCCATGTGGTGCGAGAAACCGGCTCCACGGCGATTCGCGCCGATTCGCTGCACTACCGCTCGGATCTGCTGCTCAACAGCAGCATTCTTGTCGCGCTGGTGCTGGCCGGTTACGGCCTTGAACGTCTGGACGCCGTCTTCGGTATCGCCATTGCGGTGTACATCTTCTGGAGCGCCCTGAGCATCGTGCGAGAGGCAGGCGCCGTGCTCATGGATACGGAGCTTGCGCCGGAGATCAGCGAACACATGCATCAGCTGGCATGCGACGTGCCCGGCGTGGTGGGCTGCCACGACCTGCGTACCCGTGTTTCGGGCACCCGCTGGTTCGTACAAATGCACCTTGAGTTACCGGGCGAGCTGCCACTGATCGAGGCGCATGCGCTGTGCGACGCGGTCGAAACGGCGATCCACAGCCAGTATCCTCGAGCTGAAGTTCTGGTCCATGCCGACCCGCTCGAGGTGGTGAAGCCTCGCCCGCCGGAGCCAACCGAACGCCCATAAAAAAAGACCACGTGGCGAGACGTGGTCTTTTTTCAATACTGCTCTGAATTCGCTAGTCGCTTGTGACGACGTCTTCGGCAGCGCCTTGTGAGCGGTGCGGGCCCGGACCGATAGCCTCGGTAAGGTATGCGGTTGGCGCGGCGGGGTAAGTACCGCGTCAGTTTTGCCGGGGGCTGAAGTTGGATAAAGCTTACGCCCCGCCCACCGACAGATGATTGCTAAAATTGCTCATATTCACGCCAGTTGCGCAATCATTGCGCGCAGATGCATAGTTATGCGAAACCAAACCCCGCAGGTAACCAAACATGAGCAAACTGGACCGTTACGACCTGCGCATTCTGCAGGAACTGCAGCACGATGCGCGCATTTCCAATCAGGATCTGGCCGAGCGTATCGGACTGTCGCCCTCGCCCTGCTCACGACGCGTCAAGCAGCTCGAGGACGACGGTTACATCGCCCGCCAGGTCGCACTGCTGGACCGCAAGAAGCTCGGCCTGACTCTGACCGCCTATGTACTGATCGGCATGGACCGACACACACCGGAGCGCTTCGAGCACTTCGAAGGGGTGATCGGCAAATGCCCGGAAGTGCTCGAGTGCAGCCTGGTGACTGGGATGGATGCCGACTACCAGCTCAAGGTTGTGGTGCCGGATATGGAGCACTATCAGGCCTTCCTGCTGGGCACCCTGACCCGTATCGAAGGGGTGTCGAGCGTGCGCTCCAGCTTCGTCTTGCGGCAGGTCTCATCGAGTACCGAGCTGCCGCTGGAGCATTTGCGAGGCTGAGACGCCGCTCACACTTGCAAACCACACAGCCCGAAGGGGTATTGCCTATAATCCGCGCCCTTCTGCTCCGCCGGCCAGGTAAATCAGGGCAGCGCAGCGATCAGCCTTCGTGCAAGGGAAATGCCCATGAAAGACACCAACCGCGTCATGCAGAGCTACGGTCGCTGCTGCGCGAGTGCCGCCTTCTTCGACGAGTTCTATGCCACCTTCCTTGCCAGCTCCCCAGCGGTGCGGGACAAGTTCGTCAAAACCGACATGGTGGCGCAGAAACAACTGCTGCGCGCCGGCATTCTCAACCTGGTCATGTTCGCCCGTGGCATGCCGGATACCAAGCTCCAGGCGTTGGGCAAGAGCCATTCACGTGCCCATCTCGACATCCGCCCCGAGCTCTATGACCTCTGGATAGCCGCCCTGCTCAAGACCATCAGGCAGCATGATCGGCAGCTGGAACAGCTGGATCTTGAAGCCTGGCAAGTGGTGCTCAACAAGGGCATCGACGTGATCAAATCCCACTACTAACAGCCGTAGCAAAGCTCGAAACAGAGCCTCTCGCTCGAACCCCTGAAGCTCATAATCGTCCAACGCCTGAGGGAGCTGAGCACGCTCCACGGGCGTATACTGCGCCGTTTTCTCGCCCGGCCAGCCCGGGCGCATTCTTCGATGTCAGTCAGGAGTAACGTGTGGAGCCTGAAGTATTTGAGAAGTGGATGATGATCGTCCTGGTCGGCGGCCTGATGGCGTTCATGGCCTTCATCATCTGGGACTTGGCCAAGAAGTCGAAAGCCGGTCGCCTCGGCACGGCCGTTCTGTTTCTGGGCCTGGGGCTGTGCCTGTTCGCATTTCTCGCCAAGCCGATCATTGGCTACGTGATCGAAGTGACACAGGGTATTCCGCACTGATCCGCTGAAGTCGTTTGAACAGGGCACAGCGGCCGGTGCTTCACAAATGCGCCGGCACCAGCCGCCATTCGCCCGGCTGCAAATCGTCCAGCGACCAGGGCCCGATCCTGACCCGCACCAGCCGCAGTGTTGGCAAGCCGACCGCAGCCGTCATCCGCCGTACCTGACGATTGCGGCCCTCCCGAATCACCAGCTCCAGCCAGCAGGTCGGCACACTCTTGCGAAAACGCACCGGTGGATTGCGCGGCCAGAGTTCGGGCTCGTCGAGCTGTCGGGCTTCGGCCGGCAGGGTCATGCCATCGTTTAGCTCAACGCCGTCGCGCAGCCGCTGCAGCTGCTCGGCAGTCACCTCGCCTTCCACCTGCACCCAATACGTCTTCGGCAGCTTGTGCTTGGGATCAGCAATACGCGCCTGCAATTGCCCGTCGTTGGTCAGCAGCAAAAGGCCTTCGCTGTCGCGATCCAGGCGGCCAGCGGGATACACACCCGGGACCGGCACAAAGTCCTTGAGTGTGGCGCGGCCATCGGCATCGTTAAACTGAGTGAGCACGTCGAAGGGTTTGTTCAGCAGCAGCAGACGTGGCTCGGCCGGCGGCGCCTTGGCCACACGACGAGGTTGTGATCGCGCCGCTGCAGGGCGCGGTGGACGGGGACGAGAGGTGCGAGGCATGGCGGAGCCTTTGATGGCAGGCCGGCCATGCTAGGGCGGGCGTTGCTGACCAGCAAGGGGCAGTGAAAGCCAGCGTTATTACAGGCACCGAACCGGCTGAAACACCGCTGCGGTCGATCAGCACCACAAAGGCGCATGGCGTGCGCCATAACCTCACCAAGCGCACCGTTATCGGACAATGCCGCCTCCATGCCCCGCCATGGCGCATTTCATGATTGACCGCAAAACGCCGGAACAGAAGGCTTACAGGCGAATTGGCACGGATGCTGCGATAGGGCTCTACGTCCCCAAGGACCAACCCCACAGTTGCGCATGGACAGCCAAGGAGCCGCCCACAATGAAACGCCGTCCCCTACTGAAGTCCACCCTCGCCGCCAGTGCCCTGATGCTCAGCGGTCTGTTCCCGTTCACCCTGCAAGCGGCCGAGACCATCAAGGTCGGCATCCTGCATTCGCTGTCCGGCACCATGGCCATTTCGGAAACGTCCCTGAAAGACATGGCGCTGATGACCATTGACGAGATCAACGCCAAGGGCGGCGTGCTCGGCAAGCAGCTCGAGGCGGTGGTAGTCGACCCGGCCTCCAACTGGCCGCTGTTTGCGGAAAAGGGCCGTCAGCTGCTTTCCCAGGACAAGGTGGCGGTGACCTTCGGCTGCTGGACATCCGTTTCGCGCAAATCCGTATTGCCGGTGTATGAAGAGCTCGACGGCCTGCTGTTCTACCCCGTGCAGTACGAAGGCGAAGAAATGTCGCCCAACGTCTTCTACACCGGCGCAGCGCCAAACCAGCAGGCCATCCCGGCCGTTGAATACCTGATGAGCGAAGACGGCGGCAGCGCCGAGCGCTTCTTCCTGCTCGGCACCGACTACGTCTACCCACGCACCACCAACAAGATCCTGCGCGCCTTCCTGATCAGCAAGGGCGTGCCGGAATCGAGCATCGAAGAGGTCTACACCCCCTTCGGTCACAGCGATTACCAAACCATCGTCGCCAACATCAAAAAGTTCTCTGCTGGCGGCAAGACCGCGGTGGTCTCGACCATCAACGGCGACTCCAACGTGCCGTTCTACAAGGAACTGGCCAACCAGGGCCTGGAAGCCACCGACGTACCGGTCGTGGCCTTCTCGGTCGGCGAGGAAGAGCTGCGCGGCATTGACACCAAGCCGCTGGTCGGTCACCTGGCCGCCTGGAACTACTTCCAGTCGGTCGAAAACCCGGTCAACGACGAGTTCGTCAGCAAGTGGAAGGCCTACGCCAAGGAAAAAGGCCTGCCGGGCGCTGACAAGGCGGTGACCAACGACCCGATGGAAGCCACCTACGTGGGCATCCACATGTGGGCACAGGCGGTCGAGAAAGCCGGCACCACCGACGTCGGCAAGGTTCGCGATGCCCTGGCCGGGCAGACGTTCGAAGCGCCGAGCGGCTACACCCTGACCATGGACGAGAAGAACCACCACCTGCACAAGCCGGTGATGATCGGCGAAGTCCAGGACGATGGTCAGTTCTCCGTAGTTTGGGAAACCGAAAGCCCGGTCCGCGCGCAACCATGGAGCCCGTACATCCCGGGTAACGACAAGAAGCCGGATTACGCGGTGAAGTCGAACTAAGCGAAGCGTCAATCGCATCGCCTGCGTAGGGTGGGCTTCAGCCCACCAGTGAATGCACAGGTGGGCTGAAGCGGAACGCCGCCCGACCGACCCTACGAGACGGTAACGGTGGATGGATGAAGCGCCATCCACCCTACATCGGCTCAACTCGTAGGGTGGATCGGGACGCGGAGTCGACGCTTTTCATCCACCTGTCGACCATCACAAGCTCCACGAAGAGAGCTCCGGGGTCCCTGGGGAACACACGAATGAACACTGCCCTGCACCGATTATTGCTGCTGCTCCTGCTCGCCCTGCCCTACGCAGCCCAGGCCGGAGACGCAGCCGATTACGCCAAAGCTAGCCCGGCCAAACAGGCCAAGCTGCTGGAGAGCTGGGCCATTGCCCCCGCTCCGGAGCGGCTGCCACTGATCGAAGCGCTACGCGCCAGCCGCGTGGTGATCGACAAGAACAAGACCCCTTTCACTGAAGAAAACGGTGCCTACCGCGCCCTCGAAGGCGACGCCGAACCCGTCGGCACGCCTAAGAAACTGCGCCTGAACAACCGCCTGCGTGGCCTGCTCAATAGAGCATTAGCCAGCCACCAGCTGTTCTCCGACGACCCGGCCGAACGCCTCGCCGCGGCCAAACGCCTGCAACGCAGCGGACAACCGGAGCAGCTGCCACTCCTGCAGCAGCGCCTCGAAGCCGAAGATGACCCGGTCGTGCGCGAAGCCCTGACCCTGACCCTGGCGAACCTGCAATTGAGTGCCGAAGACTCGGCTGTGCGCCTGGCTGCAGTGCGCCTGCTCGGCGAAACCGGCGCACCGCTGGCGCGGGTGCGGCTGGAAAATTTGCTGGCCGATGAGGCGGAAACCGACGCCACCGTGCGCAAGGCGGCGGAAACCAGTCTCGCTCAGGTCAAACGCAAGCTGCTGATTGGTGAACTGCTCGGCCAGGCTTTCAGCGGCTTGTCGCTGGGCTCGATCCTGCTGCTTGCTGCGCTGGGCCTGGCCATCACCTTTGGCCTGCTGGGCGTGATCAACATGGCCCATGGCGAGATGCTGATGCTCGGCGCCTACGCCACCTACATGGTGCAGGTGCTGATGGCTCGACTCATGCCGGACGCCCTCGCCTTCTACCCACTGGTGGCGCTGCCGGTAGCCTTCTTCGTCACCGCGGCCATCGGCATGGCGCTGGAGCGCACCGTCATCCGCCATCTTTACGGCCGTCCACTGGAAACTCTGCTGGCCACCTGGGGCATCAGCCTGATCCTGATCCAGCTGGTGCGGGTGCTGTTCGGCGCGCAGAACGTCGAGGTCGCCAACCCCGGCTGGCTGTCCGGCGGGTTGCAGGTGCTGCCGAACCTAGTGCTGCCCTACAACCGCATGGTGATCATCGGCTTCGCGCTGTTCGTGGTGCTGCTGACCTGGCTGCTACTGAACAAGACCCGCCTGGGCCTGAACGTGCGCGCCGTGACCCAAAACCGCAACATGGCCGCCTGCTGCGGCGTTCCTACCGGCCGTATCGACATGATGGCCTTCGGTCTTGGTTCCGGCATCGCCGGGCTCGGTGGTGTTGCGCTGAGCCAGATCGGTAACGTCGGCCCGGACCTCGGCCAGGGCTACATCATTGATTCGTTCCTCGTCGTGGTGCTCGGTGGCGTCGGACAGCTGGCTGGCAGCATCTTTGCCGCCTTCGGCCTCGGTATCGCCAACAAGATCCTCGAACCACAGATCGGCGCCGTGCTGGGCAAGATCCTCATCCTCGCGCTGATCATCCTGTTCATCCAGAAACGTCCGCAGGGGTTGTTTGCGCTGAAAGGGAGGGTGATCGATTGAAGACTTATTTCCCCTCCCTCGCCGGAACGATGAGGGAAGCCCAGTCCTTGCTCGCGATCAATGTGCTAGCCAGCAACCCCGCAGGATCGCCAGCAAGCTGGCTCCTACAGGTCAGCCTACGAATCGGCATTCCCGTCATCAACTTACGGCAGGAGTGCTACTTATGAACCAGCCACTCACCCTCACCGTCGCGCAGAAAGCCGGACCGAAGCTCACTGCCGTCGCACTCGGCCTCGTGCTCGTCATTCTCCTGGCCATGCCGCTGCTGCACCTGCTGCCCGCAGACAACGCCTTTCACGTCTCGGCCTACACCCTGACGTTGGTTGGCAAGATCCTCTGCTACGCCATCGTCGCACTGGCGCTGGACCTGGTCTGGGGCTACGCGGGGCTGCTGTCCCTCGGCCACGGCCTGTTCTTTGCCCTTGGCGGTTACGCCATGGGCATGTACCTGATGCGCGAAAGCGCCGGCGACGGGCTGCCCGCGTTCATGAGCTTTCTCGCCTGGACCGAGCTGCCCTGGTACTGGTACGGCACCTCCAGCTTTCTCTGGGCGATGTGCCTGGTGGTATTGGCGCCCGGCCTGCTGGCCTTCGTGTTCGGCTTCTTTGCCTTCCGTTCGCGGATCAAGGGTGTGTATTTCTCGATCATGACCCAGGCGCTGACGTTCGCCGGCATGCTGCTGTTCTTCCGCAACGAAACCGGCTTCGGCGGCAACAACGGGTTCACCGGATTCACCCGCATCCTCGGCTTCGACATCACCGCACCAGCCACCCGTGCGGCGTTGTTCTTCGCGACGGTACTGCTGCTGACTGGCAGCCTGCTGCTGGGCTGGCAGCTGGCCCGCAGCAAGTTCGGCCGGGTGCTGACGGCCCTGCGTGATGCGGAGAACCGGCTGATGTTCTGCGGCTACGATCCGCGCGGCTACAAGTTGTTCATCTGGACCCTTTCGGCAGTGCTTTGCGGGTTGGCCGGTGCGCTCTACGTGCCGCAGGTGGGCATCATCAACCCCAGCGAGATGGCGCCGACGCAATCCATCGAAGCCGCCGTCTGGGTTGCCCTCGGCGGGCGCGGCACGCTGATCGGCCCGCTGCTGGGTGCTGGCATCGTCAACGGCATGAAGAGCTGGTTCACCGTGGCCTTCCCCGAATATTGGCTGTTCTCCCTCGGTGCGCTGTTCATCGTTGTCACCCTGTACCTGCCGAAAGGCGTCATCGGATTGCTGCGCCGGAGGGGCGAACAATGAAAACCGCACCCGTACCCGAACTGATCGAACCAACAGATGCACTCGGCAGCGGCCGCGACGCCATCGGCCTTGGCCGGGTGAAGACCAAAGGTCTTGATGCCCGTCACGGCACCATCCTTAGCCTGGAAGACATCAACGTCAGCTTCGACGGTTTCAAGGCGCTGACCAACCTCAGCCTCTACATCGGCGTCGGCGAACTGCGCTGCATCATCGGTCCCAATGGCGCCGGCAAGACCACCATGATGGACGTCATCACCGGCAAGACCCGACCCGACAGCGGCACGGCCTTCTTCGGCGACACGCTCGATCTGACGCGCATGAGCGAGGTAGAAATCGCGCAGTCCGGCATCGGCCGCAAATTCCAGAAACCCACGGTATTCGAGGCACTCAGCGTGTTCGAGAATCTCGAACTGGCGCAGAAGACAGACAAATCGGTGTGGGCCAGCTTGAAAGCCAAGCTCAACGGCGAACAGCGCGACCGCATCGACGAAGTGCTCGCCACCATTCGCCTGAATACGTCGCGCAATCGCCCGGCCGGGCTGCTGTCCCACGGCCAGAAGCAGTTTCTGGAAATCGGCATGCTGCTGATGCAAGACCCGCAACTGCTCTTGCTCGACGAGCCCGTGGCAGGCATGACCGACGCCGAAACCGAGTTCACCGCTGAGCTGTTCAAAAGCCTGGCGCGCAAGCACTCGCTGATGGTGGTCGAGCATGACATGGGCTTCGTCGACACCATCGCCGATCACGTGACCGTGCTGCACCAAGGCCAAGTGCTGGCTGAGGGTTCGCTGCAGACCGTACAGAACGATGAGCGCGTGATCGAGGTGTATCTGGGGCGGTGACTGATTCGAAGGGTGGATGGCGCCCTTCTCATCACCCATGACATCCCATGGTGGATGGGTGAAGCGTCATCCACCCTACGCCCGCCGAACACAGGTGGATAACGGCGGAGCCTTTTCCACGCGCACCCGGTAGGCCTAGCCGGCCCCGGCGTCCGCATCATCGCAACCTAATCGTAGGGTGGATAACGCCAGAGGCTTATCCACCAAGTGAAGGAGTCGCACATGCTGCAAGTCCAGCAACTGCATCAGTACTACGGCGGCAGCCACATCCTGCGCGGCCTGTCATTCGACGCCAGGATCGGCGAAGTCACCTGCCTGCTCGGGCGCAACGGCGTCGGCAAGACCACGCTGCTGAAATGCCTGATGGGCCTGATCCCGGCCAAGGAAGGCGCGGTGACCTGGGAAGGCAAGCCGATCACCGGCTTCAAACCGCACCAGCGCGTGCACGCCGGGATTGCCTACGTGCCCCAAGGGCGCGAAATCTTTGGCCGGCTGACCGTCGAAGAGAACCTGCTGATGGGCCTGTCCCGTTTCTGTGCCAAGGAAGCCAAGGAAGTACCCGAGTTCATCTACGAGCTGTTTCCGGTACTCAAGGAAATGAAGCACCGCCGCGGCGGCGACCTGTCCGGCGGCCAACAACAACAATTGGCCATCGGCCGCGCGCTGGCGAGCAAGCCGCGCCTCTTGATCCTCGACGAACCCACCGAAGGCATCCAGCCTTCGGTGATCAAAGAAATCGGCGCGGTGATCAAGAAACTCGCCGCCCGTGGCGACATGGCGATTCTGCTGGTCGAACAGTTCTACGACTTCGCCGCCGAGCTGGCCGACCAGTACCTGGTGATGAGCCGCGGCGAGATCATCCAGCAAGGCCGCGGCGAAACGATGGAAACCGAGGGTGTACGCGGCCTGGTAGCGATCTGAGAGTTCGCCCTGGTGGCGAGGCCTTTTTGACCCGCCCATGGCTGATGGGCGCCGCGCTCGGTGCTGCGTCACGCCCTTCGTAAACAGATCGCCCTGCCGATGCCGCCAGGTCGGACTCGTTGCACCTTTAGCCCAGCCACACCGTTAACCCAACCTGACTCGCCTGTGGTGGGCAACTGGCTGCTGCTCTTGGCGGTCTGACGCAGTAAGCTCCCTGGGTCGGCCGCGTGCGGCCTGCCTACTCGAACAGACAAGAGGTCCCTGCATGAACAACGTGGTTTTCATCACGGGTGCGACATCCGGCTTCGGCCGAGCCACTGCCCGCCGCTTTGCCGAGGCCGGCTGGTCGCTGGTCCTGACCGGACGCCGCCATGAGCGGCTCGAAGCGCTGAAGGAAGAACTGTCGGCCAAAGTCCCGGTGCACATCGCCACGCTCGACGTACGCGACGCCGAGGCAGTGAAGCAGGTGATTACCGAGCTGCCCGAAGGCTTTCGCCAGGTCAAATCGCTGGTCAACAATGCGGGCCTGGCGCTCGCCCCGGAGCCCGCGCAGAAAGTTGATCTGAACGATTGGCACACCATGATCGACACCAACGTGACCGGCCTGGTCAACGTTACTCATGCGCTACTGCCGCGTCTGATCGAGACGGGCAAGGGCGCGAGCATCATCAGCATCGGCTCGGTCGCCGGCCACTGGCCCTACCCGGGCGGCCACGTTTACGGAGCTACCAAGGCGTTCGTTGAGCAGTTCAGCTACAACCTGCGCTGCGACCTGCTGGGCACCGGCGTACGGGTCACCGACATCGCCCCCGGCATGGCCGAGACCGAGTTCACGCTGGTTCGCACCAAGGGTAACCAGGAAGCGTCCGACAAGCTCTACCGCGGCACCACGCCGTTGACCGCCGAAGACATCGCCGAGCAGATCTTCTACGTGGCCACCTTGCCCGACCACATCAACATCAACCGCCTCGAAGTCATGCCCACCCGACAGGCCTGGTCGCCGTTCAATATTGATCGGGACAAGTAAAGACGGCGCAAAGGGATGCGTGAGTTTCGCCTCTAGGCTACGTGCCTCATAACGGCGAACGTATGCGTCCTACCCTTCGGTGATGCTTCCGTTACCGACGACTGTATGGGGCACCTCGACAATAGAAAAGCTGTGCCGAGCGGTGCTTGCAGCTGAGCCAGCTTCGCTTGAAAGCGAGAGAGATGTCAGGGGGGGACCGGAGCAAGACCGGTCTCCCTGCAGCGCATGAAGAGGATCGAGAGCGACTGCAGAAGCCGGTCACCGAAACGGCCCAGGAGGACCGTCCGGCCATGGAGGGATTACTCGATTTCCTTGCGCACGATCTTGCCGTCTTCCACCACCGCCATGGTGGTCGGGGTAATGAAGCCGCCCTTGTCGGTGATGCCCTGTATCGAATAGAGGTTGTACTTGGGGTCCAGCGCGCTGATCGCCTCAGCCATCTTCGCCCGTACCTGTTGCGGATCGGTACTGCCGGCTAGCTCCATAGCCTTGGCCAACGTATGAAAGGCCAGGTAGTTGTAGGCCGCTTCGGAGCCCGGCACCTTGCCGTGGGCCTGCTTGTAACGCTCGACAAACGCCTTGGCCGCCTCGCCCTCGTATTCGGACAGCGGTACTACGCCTATAGCGCCTTCCAGTAGGTCCAGGCCGCCGGTGACCGCGGCGATTTCATCCAGCTTGGCCTGATCCATGACGATGAAACCGCCCTGGAAGCCAAGCTGCCGCGCCTGCTGCATGACCAGCCCGGTGGGTTCCGAGGCGCCGCCGACAAACATCACGTCCGGATTGGAAGCGATCACGCGACTGACGCCGGTGTAGAAGTCGGTCGACTTGTTGTAGTCCATGGGATTGCTTTCGGCGATCTCGCCGCCCTTCTCTTCCCAGGCCTTGGTCATCATGTCAGTCCAGATCTTGGCGTACTCGTGGGTCGCGCCGGCGATGCCGAGCTTCTTGCCATGATGCTTGAGTGCATAGTCGGAAAAGGCATCGACGTAGCCGGTGAACTCCGGCGGAATGCGCACGGTGAGCGGATTGCCCTGCTCAGTCACCGAGGGCACGCTGGTGTACGCCATGATCAAGAAGTCGTCGCCGACGTTGAAGTCCTGAAGGGCAAACACGCCGCCGGTGTGCGGGACGAACACGGCGGCGGCCTTGGACTCTTTCACCAGGCGCTTGGCGTTGGTCGCTGCCTGGCTCGGTGAGTACTTGTCGTCCAGGCTGATGAGATTGACCTTGTAGGTCTCATCGCCGATTTTCAGGCCGCCGGCCTTGTTGGCGTCATCGACCGCCATGCGCAGGCCGGACAGGGTGTTCTCGCCGTAGAGCGCGGCGCCTCCGCTGAGCGGGCCGGTGAAACCAATATTGAGCGTTTGCTCGGCGGACACCTGTGAAGCAGTAAGAGCGGCGGCGATTGCCAGTCCAAGCGCTTTGAGCGTTTTCATTGTTATCTCCTGGGTCATGACTGTTCAGGCGCCGATATAGGCTTTGCGCACGGCTTCGTTACCCAGCATGGCCTGCTGGTCACCTTCCATCACCAGGCTGCCGCCTTCGATGACATAGGCGCGATGGGCGATCTTCAACGCGGCAAACGCATTCTGTTCGGCCAGCAGCACGCTGGTGCCGGATTTGTTGATGCGTGAGATCACCTCGAACATCTGGTTGACCACCAGCGGCGCCAACCCGAGCGAGGGTTCATCGAGCATCAGCAGCCGCGGGCGGCTCATCAACGCTCGGCCGATCGCCACCATCTGCTGCTGTCCACCACTCAGTGAGCCGGCCGGCTGGTTGCGTTTGTCATGCAGGATGGGAAACAGATCGAGCACTTCCTGCAGGTTGCGCTTGTTGCCGTCACTGTCGCGGCGATGCAGATAGGCGCCGAGGGCGAGGTTCTGCGAAACCGACATCTGCGGGAACAGCTTGCGTCCCTCCGGGCAGTGCACCACGCCAGCCGCAACCAGACCGGAAGGCTTGAGCCCGTCGATGCGCTTGCCTTCCAGCGTGATGCTGCCCGCCGTCGGCTTGAGCAACCCGCTGATGGTGTTGAACAAGGTGGTCTTGCCAGCACCGTTGGCGCCGAGCAGCACCACCAGTTCGCCGGCGCCGACCGTCATAGAAACCTGGGTGAGGGCCTTGAAGCTGCCGTAGCAGACATCGACCTGATCAAGCTGCAGCATCGTAGTCACTCCCCAGGTAGGCCTCGATGACAGCCGGGTTTGCCTTGATCTCGGCGGGTGTGCCCTCGGCGATCTTTTCGCCGTAATTGAGCACCATGATCTTGTCCGCCAGGCCCATGATCATGTCCATCTTGTGTTCGATCAGGCACACGGTCAGGCCGTGTTCGGGCATCTTGCGGATCAGCTGCGCCAGCCCTTCGGTTTCTTCCGGATTGACTCCCGCGGCCGGCTCGTCGAGCAGCACCAACTTCGGTTCCGTGGCTAGCGCAAGGGCAAAGGCCACGCGCTTGCGCTCCTCCTGAGAGATATCCAGCACCACACGATTTTCCAGATGCGCCAGGCCGACGAAATCCAGCGCGGCGCGGGCCTTCTCGCGGCACTCGCGCTCCTCCTGCTGCAGGCGCCTGGAGTTGATCAGCACATCCCACAGGCCGGAACGGGTACGCAGCCGATGGCCAACGATCAGGTTGTCCAACACCGTGGCCTGCTCGAACAGGTGCGTAGTCTGGAACGTCCGCCCAACACCGAGCCGAGCCACGCGGTCGCAGCGCATCCGCGACACGTCGTGACCGTCGATCAAGATGCGCCCGGAGCTGGGCTTGTGAACGCCGGAAATCAGGTTGAAGAAGGTGCTTTTGCCGGCGCCGTTGGGGCCGATGATGGCGTTGATCTTGCGCGCTTCGAACTCGACGCTGACGTCGTGTACCGCCGCCAGCCCGCCGAACATCTTGGTCAGGTTTTCGACCTTAAGCATTGCTGTTCACCTCGTTGCCTGGGGTGACCTTGGTAGCCTCGCGTGGGCCCTTGGCCCGCGCTGCTGCGGTGTCCTTGCGCAGCTTCCAACCGAGAAAGGTGCCGATTACACCGCGCGGCATGAAGATCACCAGCACCACGATCAGCGGGCCGAAGATGATCATCCGGTAGTCCTCGAGGAACTGCAGCGACTGGGTGATCCAGACCACGCCGAGGGTACCGGCCAGCGGCCCGAATAGGGTGCCGAAGCCGCCCACCAGCAGGTAGGTGATCATGTCGAAGGTGTGGTTGGGGTTGGCTTCCTCCGGCCCGATGAAGCGGATCATCGAGGCGTAAAGCCCACCGGCGATACCGGCGTAGGTAGTCGAAAGGACAAAGGCCAGCAGCTTGTTGCGCATCAGGTCGATGCCCAGCGATTGGGCCAGCGCATCGCCGTTGCGAATGGCCATGAAGGTACGCCCCAGCAGCGAGGACGCCAGGCGACCGGCGAACCAAATCGCCAGGATCAGAAACAGCAGCGCGAGGTAGTAGAACGGCACCGTCTGGCTGAAATCCACCAGCCCGAAGCCATCCGGCGCCGCGATACCGCGAATGCCGATGGCGCCGTGGGTCAACTCCTCCCACTTGTCGATCAGCAGATAAATGATGAAGCCGACGCAAAGCGTGAAGATGGCAAAGAAGTGCTCTTTCAAACGCAGCGAGACGATCCCCACCAGCGCACCGACGGCGGCCGAAACCAGCGCGGCCGCCACGAAGGCGGGCCAGAAATTCCAGCCATGGTCGGCGGTTAGAATCGCCAGGGTGTAGGCGCCGATGGCGAAGAAGCCGCCGTGTGCCAGGTTCAGCTGACCGCAGTAGCCGGTAATGATATTCAGGCCGTAGACCGCAATCGCCCAAATAAAGGCGCTGGCCATCACGTAGACCTGATACTCGCTCTTGGCGAACAGCGGGAAGGCCAGGGCCAATGCCAGCAGCACCAGCTTGGCGCCGCGGCCGGTCAGTAAGGACGCGAAACGATGCATCAGTGAGCCCCCTTGGCGAACAGCCCGGTCGGGCGGAAGGACAGGATCACCACCAGCAGCGAGAAGGCGATGATGTCCTTGTAATCCGAGGACAGGTAGAAGCCGCCGAAGCTCTCGGCGAAGCCAAGGATCATGGCACCGATGATCGCCCCCGGAATGCTGCCCATGCCGCCGAGCACGATGATCACGAAGGCCTTCATGATCACCAGATGCCCCATCGCTGGGTACACCAAATTGATTGGCGCATAGAGGGTGGCAGCGAAGGCGGCGAGCATGCCGGAGATGGCGAAGGTCAGCATCGCCACACGGTTGGAGTCGATGCCGACGAGGAACGCGCCTTCACGGCTCTGGGCCATGGCGATGATGGTCGAGCCGAGCATCGTCTTGCGCAGGAACAGGTGCAGCGCCAGCATCAGCGTGAACGCGCCGACGATGATCAACAGACGCTGTTCGGGAATGATCAGCCCATCGAAGTTGAGGATGCCGCCATAGGGCGAGGCCATGCGGCGGAAGTCCGAGCCCCACAACATCTGCACCACTGCCTCGAGAAACAGCAGGATGCCAATCGCCGCAATCTTGTCGTGGATCGGTGGCGCGTTGCGCAGCGGGTGAAACACCAACCGCTCGGACAGCACCGCCAGCACGGCCACCACTACACCGGACGCCAGCATGGCGATCCAGTAGTGCAGGCCAATGTCGGTCATGAAGTAGTAGGACGCGAAGGCGCCGACCATGTACAGCGCGCCGTGGGCGAAGTTGGGAATGTGCAGAATGCCGTAAACGAGCGTCAGGCCAAGGGCGACCAGACCGTAGATGCTGCCCAGGGTCAAGCCGTTGAGCACTTGCTGGAACAATAGATTCAATGCGGCGTCTCCGTGGATCTTGTTGTTATGTGTGCCACCGAGCGACTGCCGATTCCTCCCGGTCAAGCCGGTCGAACATGCCACCGCCGCCGGGCAAATCGGACTCTTCGCCTGACTGACATTGGCACTCGCTCGCACCCTCGTCAAACGAGCAGCTCGGAAGAGATAAAGGCCCATAAAGCAGCGTGATGCTGGCAACAAGCTATTCCAGTGACTGCTCGGTCGCTCAGATCAAGCTTCAACGAATCGCCGCTCGATCAAGCCGAGCACGTCGCAACAAGGCCTCACTGAAGCGCACCAAAGTGGATCACTCGTCACGCAAAACCTTTCGCGCGCACCATTGGAGGGCATCAAAAGCGGGCGACCTCACCATCGACCGGCACTCTTACTCGCCCACCAGGCTAGTAAGCGCCGCAGCGCACCGCGTTGGCGCGAGAGGCACGACTATTGCTCGCTTGGTTCAACCACTTGCTGATCTCACGGTTCATGACTGCTCTGACTCCGCTGTTCACGCCCCACTGGAACGCCGAACTCGAACTGGGCTATGCCCGCTTTGACGGTGGGACACGCCCGGTATTACGCCGTCACAGCGGCCCATTGAGGGTCCAGAAGCATCTCTATCCTGAGGGTCCGGAGGTTTGTCAGCACATCATCGTGCACCCACCGGGCGGGATTGCCGGCGGTGATCGGTTGGACATCAGTGTCACGGTCGGCAGCGGCGCCTGGGCCCAGCTGACCAGTCCTGGCGCGGCGAAGTGGTATCGCGCTGGCGGCCCGGCTTTTCAGAACGTGCACTTGCGCGTCGAGGCCGGCGCGACGCTGGAATGGCTGCCACAAGAAACCATCGTTTATTGCGCAGCGCAGGCCGAGCTGAGCACATCCATCGAATTAGAAGGCGATGCGCGGCTGTTCTACTGGGACATCATCGCGCTGGGGCGACCGGCCAGCGGCGAGCGCTTCGACGCGGGCCATTTCCAGGCACAGCTGAACATCAGCCGCGACGGCGAACTGCTCTGGCACGAGCGTCAGCGTGTAACAGGCAACGACGGGCTACTGGACTCGCCGATCGGTCTCGACGGCCACCCCGTATTCGCCACCATGATTGTCAGTGGCGAGATCAGTGCCGAGCTGCTGGACCGCTGTCGTGCACTACCGAACCGGGTGCGGGCCGATCTGACACAGTTGCCGGGCATGCTCGTCGGGCGTTGCCTGGCTGGCGAGGCGTTGCATGCACGGGCCTGGCTGATCGATCTGTGGCGGTTGTTGCGACCTGAACTGCTTGATCGCGACGCGGTGCCACCGAGGATCTGGAGTACATGAACTACGGTGGGTAAGGCTCCGCCGTTACCCACCCTACGCCGGCCAGCAGGTGCATGGCCGCCCCGCAATTCGCTGTGTGGTTGCCACCACCAGCCGGTGGATGCGAAAAGCGATATCCACCGCCACGATTGGAGCCGTTATGGATTTGTCGCCGAGAGAAAAAGACAAGATGTTGATTTTCACCGCAGGGCTGGTGGCTGAGCGTCGCCTCGCCCGCGGTGTAAAGCTCAACTACCCGGAAGCCATGGCCTACATCTCCGCGGCGCTGCTGGAAGGGGCGCGCGACGGCCAGACGGTCGCCGAGCTGATGCACTACGGCACAACACTGCTGGCTCGTGATCAGGTCATGGAAGGCGTGCCGGAAATGATCCCAGAGATCCAGGTCGAGGCCACTTTCCCGGACGGCACCAAGCTGGTCACCGTACATCAACCAATCGCTTGAAACACGGGTCAATGTCTACTGCGGCGAAAGCCGCAACGATGATGATCCCGAAACGCTTGGAAGGAATTGAACGTGCAGATACGTGACGCCCTGGACGCCGACCTCGGAGGCATCCTAGAAATATACAACGACGCGGTACAGAACAGCACGGCGATCTGGAACGACCAGCCGGTCGACCTCGACAACCGCCGCGCGTGGCTGGCCGAGCGCCACGAACAAGGCTATCCCGTGCTGGTCGCGATCGACGAGGACGGACAGGTCGCGGGCTACGCCTCGTTCGGCCCGTGGCGCCCCCACGACGGCTTTCGTCATACCGTCGAAAATTCAGTGTATGTCAGCCCTGACCACCGCGGCAGCGGCATCGGCCGCAGCCTAATGCAGACCCTTATCGAGCGCGCCCGGCAGCTTGGTAAGCACGTAATGGTCGCGGCAATCGAAAGCGAGAACCGCGCGTCGGTCCATATGCACCAACAACTCGGATTCACTCATGCAGCCCAGATGCGCCAGGTGGGCTGCAAATTCGATCGCTGGCTGGATCTGACTTTGATGCAGCTGGTACTGACACCGGAGAGGAAGCTGCCATGACTGCTCCGCTCGACCAGGTCGTCGGCCATCGAAACGATGTGATCAACATCGTCTCGGTGGATGCCGGTGAATTCGCCTCGTACCGCGACGGCCTGGTCGAGTTGCTGCTTGATGCGGTCAGACAGGGCGCTTCTGTCGGTTTCCTTGATGATCTGGAGGCAGGACAGGCGCACGCCTACTTCGACGGGGTCGAGCAGGCGCTCCGCGCCCGTCAGTCTCTCCTGTGGGTGGCAACCGAGGGCCAAAGCGTCATCGGAAGCGTCCAGCTTGCACTTTGTCTCAAACCCAACGGACTCAATCGCGCCGAGGTCAACAAACTACTGGTCCATCAGGCTGCTCGCCGGCGCGGCATCGGCGCGCGTTTGATGCAGGCGCTTGAGCATCAAGCGGTACGCACGCAACGCGGTTTGCTGTACCTCGATACAGAAGCGGGCAGTCCCGCTGAAGCCTTTTACCAACGGCTCGGGTATCAACGTGCAGGAGAAATCCCCGACTACGCCGCACGGCCTGACGGCACCTATCACCCCACCGTTCTCTACTACAAACGTCTCTCCATGAGGTCTTCATGATTCCCGGTGAATACCAGATCCAGGACGGCGACATCGAGCTCAACGCCGGCCGCCGTACTCTGACCCTCTGTGTGGCCAACAGCGGCGACCGTCCGATCCAGGTCGGCTCGCACTACCACTTTTTCGAAACCAACGATGCGCTCGCCTTCGACCGCGCCGCAGCGCGTGGCATGCGGCTGAACATTCCGGCCGGCACCGCCGTGCGTTTCGAGCCGGGTCAGAGCCGCGACGTGGAGCTGGTCGATTTGGCCGGGGACCGCCGGGTGTTCGGCTTTGCCGGACGGGTGATGGGCGCACTCTGACGCAGCGTTATTTCGTTGGGTGGATGGCCACCCCCGTGGAAAACGCCGAAGGCTTTTCCACCACCCAGATTGCTGGTGGACAAGCTTCGCGTTGTCCACCCTACGGACAGGATGAGATTCAATGAAGATTTCCCGCCAAGCCTACGCCGACATGTTCGGCCCCACCGTCGGCGACAAGGTGCGCCTGGCCGACACCGAGTTGTGGATTGAGGTCGAGAAAGACTTCACCACCTATGGCGAGGAAGTGAAATTCGGCGGCGGCAAGGTGATCCGTGACGGTATGGGCCAGGGGCAGCTGTGCGCCGCCGACGTGGTCGACACCCTGATTACCAACGCGCTGATCCTCGATCACTGGGGCATCGTCAAGGCGGACGTGGGCCTTAAGGACGGGCGCATCGCCGCCATCGGCAAGGCCGGCAATCCGGACATCCAGCCGGACGTGACCATTGCCATCGGCGCCGCGACCGAAGTCATCGCCGGTGAAGGGATGATCCTCACCGCCGGCGGCATCGACTCGCACATCCACTTCATCTGCCCGCAGCAGATCGAAGAAGCCTTGATGAGCGGCGTCACCACCATGATTGGCGGCGGCACCGGACCGGCCACCGGCACCAACGCCACCACGGTGACACCCGGCCCCTGGCACATGGCGATGATGCTCAAGGCCGCTGACGCCTTCCCGATGAATATCGGCTTCACCGGCAAGGGCAACGCCTCGCTGCCCGAGCCGCTGATCGAGCAAGTCAAGGCCGGCGCCATCGGCCTCAAGCTGCACGAAGACTGGGGCACCACGCCGGCGGCCATCGATAACTGCCTGAACGTGGCGGACCAGTACGACGTGCAGGTGGCGATCCATACCGACACCCTGAACGAATCCGGCTTCGTCGAGACGACCCTGGGCGCATTCAAGGGCCGCACCATCCACACCTACCACACCGAGGGTGCCGGCGGCGGCCACGCGCCGGACATCATCAAGGCCTGCGGTTTGCCCAATGTGCTGCCCAGCTCCACCAACCCCACCCGACCATTCACCCGCAACACCATCGACGAGCATCTGGACATGCTCATGGTCTGCCACCACCTCGACCCAAGCATTGCCGAGGACGTCGCCTTCGCCGAGAGCCGTATCCGCCGCGAGACCATCGCCGCCGAAGACATCCTCCACGACCTCGGCGCCTTCTCGATGATCAGCTCGGACAGCCAGGCCATGGGCCGCGTCGGCGAGGTGATCACCCGCACCTGGCAGACCGCCGACAAGATGAAAAAGCAGCGCGGCGCCCTGCCCGGTGACGGCGCGGGCAACGACAACTTCCGCGCCAAGCGCTACATCGCCAAGTACACCATCAACCCGGCGATTACCCATGGCGTCAGCCACGAGGTGGGCTCGATCGAAGTGGGCAAGTGGGCCGATCTGGTGCTCTGGCGCCCGGCGTTCTTTGGCGTGAAGCCGACGCTGATCCTCAAGGGCGGCGCTATTGCCGCGAGCCTGATGGGCGATGCCAACGCCTCGATCCCGACACCGCAGCCGGTGCACTACCGCCCAATGTTCGCCAGCTACGGCGGCTCGCTGCACGCATCGAGCTTTACCTTCATCAGCCAGGCGGCGTTCGACGCTGGCGTGCCCGAGCAGCTGGGATTGAAGAAGAAGATCGGCGTGGTGAAGGGCTGCCGTTCGGTGCAGAAAAAGGACCTGATCCACAACGACTACACGCCGGACATCGAGGTCGACCCGCAGAACTACCAGGTGCGCGCCGACGGGCAATTGCTCTGGTGCGAGCCGGCCGAGGTGCTGCCGATGGCGCAGCGGTACTTCCTGTTCTGATCAGATAGCCAGGCGGGAATCTTGAGTAGTGAGGGGCGGCAGCGAAGAGCAGCAGTCCGGGCTGCCCCCCGCCACACCACCCCGCAGGAGCCAGGGGGACGCCCAGTCCTTGCTGGCGATCCATGTTCGGTTGTTGCGAAGCCGCGCCAGCACCTGATCGCGAGCAAGCTCGCTCCTACGAAAAGCGCTGTGCTCGGTTCGCAATGATCGCCGCGGCATCTGTAGGAGCCAGGGGGACGCCCGGTCCTTGCTGGCGATCCATGTTCTGTTGCTACGAAGCCGCGCCAGCACCTGATCGCGAGCAAGCTCGCTCCTACGAAAAGCGCTGTGCTCGGTTCGCGATGATCGCCGTGGCATCTGTAGGAGCCAGGGGGACGCCCAGTCCTTGCTGGCGATCCAAGTTCAGTTGATACGAAGCCGCGCCGGCACCTGATCGCGAGCAAGCTCGCTCCTACGAAAAGCGCCGTGCTTGGTTCGCAATGATCGCCGCGGCATCTGTAGGAGCCAGGGGGACGCCCAGTCTTTGCTGGCGATCCATGTTCTGTTGTTACGAAGCCGCGCCAGCACCTGATCGCGAGCAAGCTCGCTCCTACAGGGGCGACAACGGTGTCCGTTGACGCTCAGAGCTACTGGTTGGTCGTGCCGTAGACATTCACACCCGCTCATGCAGCTAAGAATTGCCCCCGACTGCACGCTTAGCGTGCGTCATCGAACGCCGTGCTTCAGGAATGAGCAAAGGATTAACCGAATCGCTCAGCATCACACCATTCTTTGTATACAAAAAAATCTAACGATAACTCCCGCCGTGTCTAACCTTTGTTGAGGCGTAGACCAGATTGACCATCGGTCGACCCTTAAATTCTCGCGATCCTGCCATACGCGGAACAAGAACTGCATACAAAAAGCGAACAATAATCTGCACAGAGCGCCCACCTATGAATCACGACGATTTCCGAATCAAGCAAATAGACCCCACTCTGTACAACGAAGACCTCGCCCCGCTCGCCCCCGCCAAACGCAAGTGGGGGTGGTTCGAGATCTTCAACGTCTGGTCGAACGATATCCAGAGTCTGTTCGGCTACACCCTCGCCGCGACTCTGTTCATCAGTTACGGCCTGAACGGTTGGGCCGTGCTTGCCGGGATCGTGCTGGCGGGTTTCATCGTCATGGGGCTGGTGCAGCTGACCGGCAAACCCAGCGTCAAATACGGCATCCCCTTCCCGGTCATGGCGCGCGCCAGCATGGGCGTACGCGGCGCTAACTTTCCGGCTGTGGTGCGCGGCATCGTGGCGATCTTCTGGTACGGGGTGCAGACCTATTTCGCCTCGACCGCGGTGGCGCTGCTGATCCGCACTCTGGCGGGCCCTGGCTCGGAAGCCACGCTGCTGGGACTGACCGCCATCGACTGGATCGCCTATGTGATCGTCTGCGTCTTCCAGGTTGCGCTGTTCATCAGAGGCGTGGACTGGGTGACGCGCTTTCTGAACTGGGCTGGGCCGCTGGTCTATCTGGTGATGATCGCGATGATGATCGCCATCTGCTACAAGGCGGGCCCCAGCCTTGCTGGCGCGCTGGGTACGATCTTCAGCGGCACTGGCAGCTACGCTGGTGGTCCCATCGCTGCCTTCGCCGCCGTGGTCGGCACCATGGTGGCGTACTTCGCAGCCGTGGTGATCAATTACGGCGACTTTGCCCGCTTCGTGAAGAGCGAGCGCCAGATGCGCATCGGCAATTTTCTCGGTTTGCCGGTGAGTCTGGCGATCTTTTCGCTGATTGCGCTGGTGATCACCGCCGGTACCGTTGTGGTGTTCGGCGAGACGCTGACCAACCCGACCGACATCGTTGCGCGCATCGACAACGTCGGCCTCACGCTGATCGCTGCGATTACCTTCTTCGCCGCCACAGTGGGCATCAACCTGGTCGCCAACTTCATCCCGCCAGCCTACGACATCGCCAATCTGGCGCCAGCACACATCAGCGCCCGCACCGGCGGTTTCATCACCGCCGCTATCGCGTTTTTCATCGGTGCGTTGTGGGTATCGTTCATCAGTGCGGTGGGCATCGCCGCCTTCGTCGATACGCTGGGCGCCGTGCTGGCACCGCTATACGGCATCATCGTCGCCGACTATTACCTGGTTCGTCGGCAGCGGCTGGACGTACAACAACTGTTCTGCGCGGAACCCGGATCGACCTACTACTTCAACGCCGGCTGGAACCGTAAAGCGGTCATCGCGTTTGGCGTGAGCTCGATCTTTTCCGTTGCGTCGGTCTGGACGCCGGGGCTGGAAAGCCTGTCGGGCTTCGCCTGGTTGTTGGGCGCCTTGTTTGGCGCCGTGGTGCATTACCTGCTGATGCGCAAACAAATCGTTCCGGCCGTTGCTAACCCTCCCCTGACGACCCAAGCGTAATGCCCTGAACGGGTCGGGTCGGGGCGGGTCGGCAGGTGGTCGGCTCGATTCCGCTCTTCGAAACGGTGCGTGATAAAGTGCACGGCCATCATCACGCGCCGCCATGACATTGCATGAACCGATCGATAACCGACGACATTTCGGCGATCAGCCGTATCAACGCCGTGCCGGCGATCCTCCGGGTGATCTCAGAGACCACCGGGTTACGGTTCGCCGCCGTTGCGCGAGTTACCGAAGATTCCTGGACAGCGTGCGCCGTGCTCGACCGGACCAACTTCGGTCTGCAGGTCGGCGGCGAGCTGGACGTGACCACTACGCTGTGCCACGAAATCCGCGCATCTCACGAAACCATCATCATCAGCAAGGTGAGTGAGGACGGGCGTTACTGCAACCATCACACGCCCAAGATGTATGGCTTCGAGAGCTACATTTCGACCCCGGTGTTTCGCACCGATGGCAGTTTTTTCGGCACCGTCTGCGCACTCGATCCGCTGCCTGCGAATCTGTCGGAAATGCCGATCCTGCCGATGATGGAATCGTTCGCCAAGCTGCTGGCCATTCAGCTGGAGGCGGAAGAGCAGTTCGAAGCCACCGAGGCAGCCCTGCTCGATGCGCAGCAGACGGCAGAACTGCGGGAGCAATTCATCGCCCTGCTCGGGCATGACCTTCGCAATCCGCTCTCCTCGATTCTGTCCGGCGCGCAGCTGTTGATGAGGCGCACCAAGGACGCCTCGATCACCGGCATTGCCGAGCACATGCTCACTGCGACCCGTCGCGCATCACGCCTGGTTGACGATGTACTGGACTTCGCTCGCGGCCGGCTGGGCAATGGCATTCCGCTGCAGAACCGCGAATGCAAGGACCTTCACGTCACCCTGACGCATATCGTTTCGGAGATGCAGAGCGTCAATCCGCAACGCGCAATCGAAGCCGACATCGCTCCGCTCGACGGGGTCCGCTGCGATGCGGATCGCGTCGCGCAGTTGCTGTCCAACCTGCTCGCCAATGCGCTGGTGCATGGGTCAACGGATGGCCGGGTACAGGTCCGCGCGGTGATCGAAAATGAATGGCTGTTGCTGTCGGTGAACAACCAGGGCGAGCCGATTCCACCGGAACGGCTGGATCATCTGTTTCAGCCTTACTGGCGCGAGCCCTCGAGCAGCCAGTCCGGCCTCGGTCTGGGGCTCTACATCGCCAATGAAATTGCGCGCTCGCATGGCGGCAGCATGCGCGCAGAATCAACAGCCGAAGCGGGCACGACCTTCGTTTTCAGCATGCCCACCGAAGCGCGTGCGCTCTAGGCGTGCTCAGCCTTCATGACGTCGTAAGCGCCCAGGTACGCACCGGCTAGCTGACTCTTTTGCTGATCGCTGAGGATCTTGCCGGCCATCTGGAAGAATTTGTGCTCTTCTTCCTGAAGATGGTGATGAACCTTGTCTGACAGTTTGCGTGCCTGCACAAGCCAGCTCGGACTGCTGGGATCGGTTGCTTCCAACGCCTCGACCATCTCATCCATTTCATGGTGTTCGGCGATCGCATGACGGGACAGGTCGACCCCGCTGTCATCACGCATTAGCGGGATATAGAAATGGCGCTCTTCGGCCACCGAATGCACCCAGAGTTCGTGCTTGAGCTCAGCGAAAATCGCTTGCCGCTCGGCGCTGTCGCCGCGGGTCTGTACCAACTTTTCAGACAGATCACGCTGGATATCGTGGCTTTGGCGCAACGCTTCGAAAATCATCATGGGTATATTCCTCTTCCGTGAACCTGTGGGGACGCGGTGTGTGACAGGCACAGGAGCGCCGAGTGCGCCCTTACCGGCGCGTTTTTTTGTCACGCACTCAGCGCAGCTGGCTGTCCTTGCTGCCGCGGCGGTTGTAACCGCTGAATTTGGCTTCCTGCTTGTCCCGTTCGGTTTGGCATTTGACGCACAACCTGACACCAGGCACGGCCTGCCGCCGCGCCTCGGGAATCTTTGCGTCGCATTCCTCGCAGTGCGTCAGGCTCTCGCCCTGCCCCAGCCGACTGCGCGCTCGCTGCACAGCATCTTCGATGGTGCTGTCGATCTGTTCCTGAACCGCACCCTCATTCGCCCAACCCGTAGCCATCGCGACCTCCCAGCAAGCCAGGTCTAACTGTGTATTAGCTTGGAACATCTGCCCCGGGCACCGTTCAGTAATGCGACTGACGTGACGCGCAGTCCGTTTCGCCAACCGAAAACCACCCGTCGATCCGTTGGCGTCAAATCGACGAACGGACCTCAGCGCCACATTGCATTGTCTATCCTTCCAGCCGATTGAACGGCAAGCCCACCACAGATGCTCTATCTCGGGACTTGCCTCGTCGAGGTCGTCCGCCGACCTTCTGTAAACACACCCCCAGGGAAGCGGTGATGCACACGAAGATCCTGCCGGCGCTGTTAATTGGCCTGAGCGGATGCGCCAGCCAGCCGGAAGTGCTTGAACGCGAAGTCGGCCAATTCGACCTGCGTCTCGGCACGACCCCCACCCGTAGCATGGCCCAAGGGCTGGTGAACCCGACGGCCGCCAGCACCTTCCGCGGCGGACTGGACCTGACTCACGACAGTGGCCTGTATGTCGGCCAGTGGGCGCCCAGCATGGGCATCATCGAGGGCAACCAGTTGGAGCTGGACAGCTACATCGGCTATGTCCAGCCCCGCTTCGACCAGGCGCCAGGCTACGAGCTGGGTGTGATCCGCTACAGCTTCCCCGAGCTGGACGGAGCGGATCATCACGAAGTCTATGCAGGCTTCAATCTGGCTGGCAGTCGGCTGGGTGGCGCGTTGAGCAGCCGACCGGGGCGCACCGACAGCACCCTGCTGCTGGAGCTGGGTGCTCTCAGCCCACTCGATCTGGACCTGCGCCTGAAATATGCCAGCCACTCGATGGACAGTCCGATGTACCACCCCGGTGGCAGTGTTGAAGTTTTTAATGACTGGTCGTTGAACCTGTCTCGCCCCTGGCTGGGCGTGCGCCTGGATCTTTCCTACACCGACTCGAGCCTTCGCGGCCGCGAGTGCGGCGTCTACTCCGGGCAGAACACCTATTGCGAGAGCTATTTCATGTTCAAGGCCGAGCGGTCGCTGTTCTAACGATGCTCCGATCAGCCTTGCTTGAAGCGCATCCTCGCGTGCCATACGGCGACAAGAAAGGCCGTGGCCGCAAAGCCATACAGCAGGCCAAGATTGCCGTCCTGGTAGAGCCATGAGCCAAGCACCGGCCCGGTGGCCATGCCCATGAAGCGGAAGAAGTTGTAGCTGCCCACGGCGGTGGCGCGATTGTGCGGGTACAGGTCCATCAGCAGGCTGGTCTGCACCGGCAGCGAAAGGCCGAGAAACAGCCCGAACGCACTCACCGCGACCACCAGCGCCGCCAGCGACCACTGCGCAACCGCGAGAAACAGCAGCAGACTGAGCGCATTGAGTGCCGCGGTCGTCACCAGCACCGGACGGGGACGCCAGCGCCCCAACAGTCGCCCACCGGCGAAGCTGCCGATCACAACAGCAATCGACAGTGGCAGAAACACCAAGCCCTTTTCGCTGGCACTCAGCCCATAGCTGGCATCGAGCACGCGTGGCATGAACACCAGGTAATTGTAGAACGCGTAGTACTGAACAAAGCTCAGCACCATGATCGCCAGGCCCTGGCGATTGCGCGCCACATCCAGGTACTCCCTGGGATGAAAGGCGCGAGGCGTGCTCCCGGCCGGGCGGGTTTCCTGCAGCCAGATGGCGTTGCTCAGCAGCGCAACGCCACCGACCACCGCGAGCAGCAGAAATACGTAATGGAAGTCGACGTGCTCGCCGATGAAGCCGCCCACCACCGGGCCAACCACCGGCCCCAGCGCCACCATCATCTGGAACGAGCCCATCGCCCGAACACGCTCGGCGCCTTCGAACCGATCCCCGATCACCGTCACTGCCACCACCGCACCGGCAGCGATACCCACCGCCTGCAGCGCACGAAACACTAGCAGCGTCTCGATATTGGTCGAGAGAAAACAGCCGATGGAAGCGCCGATGTAGCACGCCAGCCCCAGCAACAGGGTGCGCCTGCGGCCACTTCGATCCACCAGCGGGCCGTAGACGATCTGCATGAATGCCAACACGAAGGTGAAGATCGAAATGCTGAGGTTGATCAGCAGCGGCGTCGTCTGCAGCGCCTCGCCCAACTCCGGCAAAATCGGTGCGTAGACCGTCTGCGTGAACGGGCCGAGAAAGGCGGCGAATGCCACCATGAAGGTCAGCAGGCGTGGGCTCATCGGATCTCCGCTAACGCATCGAAAAGAGGCCTGGCGGCGCGCGCCGCCAGGCGGGAGGGGTCACTCCTTGACCTGCATGTATTCCTCGGCCCATACCATGTATTCCTCGGCGGTCGAATATTTGACCGAAAGCTGCGAGGCGTTGAGATCGGACGCATCGATCTGACGCTGCTCGCGCAGGCAGTCGTAGGTCGCCTTGATCGCGGCAAAGTAGGCCGCGTGACCGTTGACCACGATGCGCACGCCAAGCGCAGCCAGACGGGTGTTGTCGCGCAACTTGGGGTTGCCATAGGTCACCAGCATCAGCGGTACGCTGAGTTTTTCCGCGACCTGCTCCAGCTGCTCGAAATCCTCGATACCGACCAGGCAGATCCCATCGGCGCCAGCTGCCTCGTAGGCCTGCACGCGCGCGATCACCTCTTCCAGGCCGATCACACCCGCGTTGGTCCGCGCGATGATCGCGAGCTCCGGATCGATACGCGCCTCTAGCGCCGCACGGATCTTGCCGACCGCCTCGAACATGCCGATCAGGTCGGTGGACTTGCGCCCGAATTTGGCCGGCAGCAGCGTGTCTTCGATCGTCAGCGCCGCGATGCCGGCGCGCTCCAGCTCGACCACCGTGCGCATCACGTTGAGCGCGTTGCCATAGCCATGGTCGGCGTCGGCGATGATTGGCAGCCGCGATACGCGACCGATGCGTGTGGCCTGCTCGACAAATTCACTCAGGGTGATCAGCGCAAAGTCGGGCGCGGCCAGGACCTGTAACGAGGCGACCGAGCCACCGAGAATGCCGACTTCGAATTCCAGATCGGCGGCGATACGCGCCGACATCGGGTCGAATACCGATGCAGTGTGGTAGCAGCGATCGGAGGCCAGCAGCCGACGAAACTCGCTGCGCAGGGTGTGGTGAGAGATACGTTGCATGGGGGTTCCTGATGAATCGCACGCAAGGGTCGAGTCGCCCTTGTCTGTTCAGTGTTGGTAACGGTACGGACGGCCTATTGCACGTCTCGGTGTTTCACAGTGCCGGGCGCGGTTGTCGCCCTTGCACATACGCCATGACCAGCCCGCTGACGATGATGATGGCCATGCCGACAATGGCGCCGAAATCCGGCGTATGTCCAAAGGCAACCAGGCCTACCACCCCGGCAAAGATGATCTGCGAATAGGTGAAGGGTGCCAGCGCGGCGGCACTGGCAAAGCGAAACGCATTGGTCAGCAACAGATGACCGCTCATGGCCATGGCACCAAGCCCGGCCATCATTAGCGCGTCATGCAGCGTTGGCGTCTGCCAGTTGAAGAAGACCAACACGCTCATCACCAGACTGCCAACCACGCTGGTGATGAAGTTGCTGGTGACCGGGTGATCCGTGGCGCTGAGTCGAAGGGTGATCAACTGATAGACCGTGAAGCTCAGCGCCGCGCCGAACGGCAACAAGATCGCCGGCGTGAACAAGGCTCCGCCCGGCCGCACGATGATCATCACGCCGATCAGCCCACAGCCGACCGCCAGCCATTGGGCACGACTGACCTGTTCGCCGAGCAAGGCGGACGCGATGGTAACCAGCAATGGGGTCAGGAAGATGACTGCAGTCGCTTCGGCCAGTGGGATGTAACTCAGACCGCTGATGAACAGCATGCTGACGCTGACCAGGCTCAGGCCACGGCAGATCTGCAGCTTCGGCCGCAGGGTATGAAACACACGACGCCCCATGTGTGGCGTGAACAGGGTGAGCATCAGCACCGTCTGCGCCATATAACGCGCCCAGATAACCAGAAACACGGGGTAGAGCTGCGTCAGATACTTGGACAGCCCGTCGTGACTGGCGAGCGTCAGGCAAGAAACCAGAATCAGCGACACGCCAAGCAGGGGCCGGTGAGAGTTATTCAATGAGGGAAACCGCGACAATAGGTAGCAAGCTATGAATTATGCCCATAAATCGGCATTTCGTCAGTGGTGACGTGAGCCGATCCGACCAGAAGAGGTGCGCCCCAGCCTGCCACGCAGGTTCATCTCACACGTCGATGCGTCTGCTGAACGTCGATTCGTGACCTGATCACGCAACTGTCATCCCGCCAGGCTGAAATGCGCTACGTCTGTCGGCGCCCGCTCCGCTCGCCCGACAATCGCGTATGATCGCCGCCCCCGTGCGAGCCTCGTTACCGGCCGCTTCAGTCCGAGTGTTGTTTTGATGTTCAAGATACGAGCGATGCAGGTGCGCGATATACCTGCGGTGATGTCGATTCAGGAAGAATCCTATGCTGCCGAAGTCCACGAGGACGAAGCGGTGATCCTCAACCGCCTCGCCGCCTGTCCGCAGCTGGCCTGGGTGGCCGAGGACGATCAGGGCGTTTGCGCCTATCTCTTCGCCTACCACTCACGGGTCGGCAAGGTGACGCCACTGGATGGCGACTTCGAATCCCACGCCAAAGCCGACTGCCTGTATCTGCACGACCTTGCCGTATCCCGGCGGGCCAGTGGCCAGGGCATCGGGCCGGCGCTGGTGCAGAAGAACCTCGAGCAGGCACGCACTCAGAAGCTGCGCTACTCGGCGCTGGTTTCGGTGCAGGAGTCCGAGGCCTTCTGGTCTCGCCTCGGCTATGCAGCGCACACGGAACTCGAGCCGCCCCAAGCCAGCAACCTTGCCAGCTATCAGATTCCCGCCGTCTATATGGTGCGGGCGCTGCACTGAATGCACGCATATGGTGCGACCAAGATGCAGACGCACCATAACAGGACAGCCTAAAGCCCCATATTCAAGCACGGACAACCCGCAAGCTGCGGGGCGCTTCTGTTGTGGCGGGTTGGCAAGGGCCTTGCTCTGCTTGTGCCAATCGCACAACCGGAACTGCTCGCTATGCTGGTCATCCATCACCGCACCTCCCCGCAGGCCAATGCCGACGCCGAGCTGGAGTTGACCTTCGAAGCCCGTAGCAAATCGCGTCTGCGGTGCTTCTCCACCACAGGAGAAGATGTCGGCCTGTTCCTCGAGCGCGGCCAGCAACCGCTGCATGACGGCGAATGCCTGCGCGCCGAGGATGGCCGTATCGTCCGTGTGCGGGCCCGCGCCGAACAGCTCCTTCATGTGACCTGCAGCAGCGCGTTCGAACTGACGCGCGCCGCCTATCACTTGGGCAACCGCCATGTGGCACTGCAGGTCGGCGACGGCTGGCTGAGGCTGCTCGACGACTACGTACTGAAAGACATGCTGCTGCAGCTGGGCGCCAGTGTCGAAGCCATCGAGGCGCCCTTCCAGCCCGAGCACGGCGCCTACGGGGGCGGCCATCATCACTCCCACGCAGGCGAAGCCGAGTTCAGCTACGCACCACGTCTGCATCAGTTTGGTGTACGCACGTGAATCCGGCTGCGTTCGCGCTGCTGCGGCTTGCCAGCCCGCAGTTGCCGATCGGTGGATACAGTTATTCGCAAGGCCTGGAAATGGCGGTCGAATGCGAGCGAGTACGCGACGAAGCCAGCGCCCGCCGTTGGCTGGGCGACCAGCTGTTACTGAATCTGACGCGCTTTGAAGCGCCGCTGCTGCTGGCGCACTGCCAGGCGGCAGCGGCTGAAGACTGGACAGAACTCGAGCGACTTGCCGATTGCCATCGCGCCAGTCGCGAAACCCGTGAGCTACGGCTGGAAAGCCGGCAGATGGGCTTTTCACTGAAGCAACTGCTGGACAATCTGCCCGAACTCGACGCCCCTGCCCGCGCTCTGTTTCAGCGCATCGACGAGCCAGGCCTCGCCCTTGGCTGGGCTCTGGCCGCACGTGCCTGGGACATCGGCCCCGAGGATGCACTGACCGCCTGGCTTTGGGGCTGGCTGGAAAACCAGCTGGCGGTGCTGATGAAAACCCTGCCGCTCGGCCAGCAAGCGGCACAACGCTTGACCTCCCAACTGCTGCCGACCCTGCAGCAGGCCCAGCGCGACGCAACCCTTATCGAGCCGGAGCACTGGGGCAGCGCCGCCTTTGGCCTGTCCCTGACGAGCATGGCGCATGAGCGCCAATACAGCCGGCTGTTCCGCTCATGAGCACCGCTTTCACACGAGGAAACAGACGATGAACACCCAACCCCTGCGCATCGGCATCGGCGGGCCGGTCGGCTCCGGCAAAACTGCCCTGACACTCGCCCTCTGCCTGGCCCTGCGCGAGCGCTACAACCTGGCCGTGGTCACCAACGACATCTACACCCAGGAAGACGCGCAATTTCTGGTACGCAACGAGGCCCTGGCGCCCGAGCGCATCATCGGCGTGGAAACCGGCGGCTGCCCGCACACCGCGATCCGCGAGGATGCTTCGATCAATCTGGAAGCCGTCGAACAGCTAAACCGGCGCTTCCCAGGGCTGGACCTGATCATCGTCGAGTCCGGTGGCGACAATCTGTCGGCCACCTTCAGTCCGGAGCTGTCGGACCTGACCATCTATGTGATCGACGTATCGGCCGGCGACAAGCTGCCACGCAAGGGCGGGCCGGGCATCTGCAAATCCGATCTGCTGGTGATCAACAAGGTCGACCTGGCTCCCATGGTCGGCGCCTCGCTGGAGGTCATGGATCGCGACACCCGCAAGATGCGCGGCGACAAACCCTTCGTGTTCAGCAATCAGAAGGTTGGCCAGGGCCTCGACGAGATCATCGCCTTCATCGAAAAAAAGGGAATGCTCAGCGCTGCCTGAATGGAACCACTGCGGAGGGAGCGAGGGGGGCGCCCAGTCCCTGCGCGCGGAGTAGCAACGGCTCTAAGCGCTTCGTTAGCAAGCTGGCTCCTACGAAAACTAGCCATCCGGCTCCTGTGGATCGCCTGCGACGATCCGCGAGCCATGCACACCAGAGGCAACACCCTATGAAACTGAAGAGAAAACTCGTCGTTGCGTCCGCCCTGTTGCTGAGCCCTGCCTTGGCCATCGC
This sequence comes from Pseudomonas sp. NPDC047961, assembly GCF_050272435.1. Lineage (NCBI taxonomy): Bacteria > Pseudomonadati > Pseudomonadota > Gammaproteobacteria > Pseudomonadales > Pseudomonadaceae > Pseudomonas > Pseudomonas sp. NPDC047961. The sequence goes on from NZ_JBNNMD010000002.1 coordinate 356,572, forward strand.
CCATCCTGGCCACGACCACGCCGGCGTGATGTCGGGTATCGCCCATCCGGTCTTCGGCCTCGACCATCTGCTGGCGATGCTGGCCGTCGGCCTCTGGGCGGCACAGCAGCAGGGCAGCGCGCGCTGGATGTTGCCGCTGACCTTCGTCGCCACCATGCTATTCGGCGGGCTGCTCGGCTTCGCCGGCATTGAAATGCCGCTGATGGAAACCGGCATCGCCGGCTCGGTGTTGGCCCTCGGGCTCTTGGTGGCGTTGGCGGTGCGTCCGCCGCTCGCCGTTGCGGCTGGACCGACCGCGCTGTTTGCCCTCAGTCATGGCGTTGCCCATGGCCTGGAGCTGCCGGCACTGTCCAGCCCATGGGGTTACGCCGCTGGCTTCGTCATCGCCACCGCCGCGCTGCATGGCATCGGCTATGCCGTCGCCCGCAACCTGCCGCAACTCGCCACGCCCTTGGTTCGCATCGCAGGCGCTGCCTCCGCGCTGGCGGGTGCCTGGTTGCTTGCGACCTGAATTCGACACAAACCGAAACATTCACGGAACCTGAGCGCCCCCTGAGACCCAAAAGTTGAGTTACGCCGCCGATTGCATTCGGTGGTGCCTCATTCACCGGTCTTCAGGGAGCAAGCGCCACGTGTCCGGATCCTCTCACGCCCGCGGCTTCGCCTATTGGGCACTGAAAGTCTTCTCCATCATCGTCGCCCTGTTCGGGCTCGCCCTTGCTGCTGGCGGCGTCTGGCTCATCACCCTCGGCGGTTCCTGGTACTACCTCATCGCTGGAGCCGGCATGCTGGCTTCTGGCGTACTGCTGTTCATGCAGCGCATCAGCGGCGTCTTGCTCTACTGGCTGGTGTTTATCGGCACCTTGATCTGGGCGATCTGGGAGGTCGGCCTCGACCCTTGGGCGTTGGTGCCACGCCTGGTGGCGCTGGCCGTGATTGCCGTTCTGACACTGGCATTCATCCCGGTGCTGCGGCGCCACACTCGCAGGGAGGCGCACCCATGACTTATATGCTTCGACTCGTTGGCCTGTTAAGCCTGACCTGGCTACCGTTCAGCTACGCCCAAACGACTGCGGCGGACCCTTCACTCGAGCCCGCCACCACGGTTTCGCCGGGACCGGCGGGTGCCGAACCCGAACCAGCCGACTGGACGGCCTATGGACGCAACAATGCGGCCACGCGCTACTCGCCGCTGGAGCGGATCAACCGCGACAACGTTGCCGATCTCAAGCCGGTTTGGGGCTATCGCACCGGCAATCTGCCCGATCAGTCGGTGGTCGACAAGAAGTGGGCACCGGAAACCACGCCGCTCAAGGTCGGTGACAACCTCTACCTGTGCGATGCGCTGAACGTGCTGATCTCGCTGGACGCCAGCACCGGTCGGGAACGTTGGCGCTACGACCCGAAGGTTTCCACCGACCATATTCCCTATTCAGCGACCTGCCGCGGCGTGAGTTACTACGAGGTGCCGGATGCACCCGATGATGCCGCCTGCAAGCGCCGTGTCATCGAGGGCACACTCGATGCCGAGCTGGTGGCGGTGGATGCCGATACCGGCGTGCCCTGCGCCGATTTCGGCCACGCCGGGCACGTCGATCTGATGGAAGGCATGGGCGACTCCGTGCCCGGCTACGTCGCGGTGACTTCGCCGCCAACCATCGTCCGCGGCATCGCCGTGGTCGGGCATCAGGTGCTCGACGGCCAGAAGGAAGACGCGCCGTCCGGCGTGATTCGCGGGTACGACGCAGCCACCGGCGAGCTGGCCTGGGCCTGGGACATGGGCCGCCCTGGCGAGACCGGGCTGCCCGAAGGAGATGATGTCTACACCCGAGGTACCCCCAACGCCTGGACGATCTTCTCCGGCGACGAGGACCTCGGCCTTGTCTACGTGCCGATGGGCAATTCGTCGGTCGACTACTGGAGCGGCAACCGCAGAGAATTCGAGAAACCCTACTCGACCGCATTGGTGGCCCTGGACGTTACCAACGGATCATTGCGCTGGGTCTTTCAGACCGTGCATAACGATGTCTGGGACTATGACCTTGGCTCCCAAGGCAGCCTGATTGACTTCCCGGTCGACGGCCGCACAGTTCCAGCGGTCGTGTTGCCCACTAAAATGGGCGATATCTACGTCCTCGACCGCCGCACTGGCGAGCCGCTGACGCCTGTCGAGGAACGCCCGGTGCCGGCCAGCCCGCTGCCTGACGAAACGCTTTCAGAGACTCAGCCATTTTCCACCGGCATGCCGTCGATGCCGCGCGAGCCGCTGACCGAGAGCGATGCCTGGGGCGTGACGCCGCTGGACCAGCTGTGGTGCCGGATCCAGTTCAAGCGCGCCAACTATGAAGGCATGTACACACCGCCGAGCGTTGACAGGCCATTCCTGCAATGGCCGAGTTACAACGGCGGTAACGACTGGGGCAGCGCAGCGGTCAACACCGACCGCAACATCCTGGTGCTGAACTACAACCACATCGCCATGCATGACCAGCTTATCCCGCGTGACAAGGCCTACGAGCGCGGCATGGTCCCGCTTGGCGTACCGGGCGGCAGCACTTCGTCCGGCGGCTCGGTACCGCAGTCAGGTTCGCCCTACGCCGTGTCCATCCAGGCTTGGCGCAACAGCCTGACAGGCGTGCCCTGCTCCCGCCCGCCGTTTGGCGGCATCATGGCCATCGACCTCAACACCCGCGAGGTGCTGTGGAACGAACCGCTAGGCACCGCCCGGCGTAACGGGCCGTTCGGGATCTCGTCGCACCTGCCGGTGAAAGTGGGTACACCGAATAACGGTGGACCGGTGATTACCGCAGGTGGCTTGGTCTTCATCGCGGCGGCAACAGACAACCTAATCCGCGCGATCGATATCGATACCGGTGAGGTGCTGTGGGAGGACGTGCTGCCCGCCGGCGGGCAGGCGACGCCGATGACCTACGAGGCAAACGGGCGCCAGTACTTGGTGATCGTCGCCGGCGGCCATCACTTTATGGAGACGCCGCCGGGCGACTATGTGGTCGCCTACAGCCTTCCGGCCAAAGGCGACCCGAAATTGCCGGAGTTCCTGAAGGACTGAGCGTCTCGGCGAGCCGCCATCCGTTAGCGGAACGGCGGCTCGTCGAAGCTGCGCAGCTTGCGCGAGTGCAGCGAGTTGAGCTGAGTGCGCAAGAGGTCGAGCGCGGCGATGCCGATCTTCAGGTGCTGGGTCACGGCACGCTCATAGAAAGCGTTGGCCGAGCCTGGCAGCTTGATCTCGCTGTGCAGCGGCTTGTCCGACACGCAGAGCAGCGTCCCGTAGGGCACCCGCAGGCGATAACCCTGAGCGGCGATGGTGCCGCTTTCCATGTCCACCGCGACCGCACGGGAGAGGTTGATCAGCGGCCGCTCCTGAGCCCAGCGCAATTCCCAGTTGCGATCATCGTAGGTCAGCACCGTACCGGTGCGCAGGCGCCGCTTGAGCGCTTCGCCCTGCTCCCCGGTCACCTGCGCCGCGGCTTCCTGTAGCGCCTGCTGGACTTCCGCCAGCGCCGGCAGCGGGATATGCGGCGGCAGCACCCGGTCGAGAATGCCGTCACGGCGCATGTAAGCGTGGGCCAGCACGTAGTCGCCGATGGACTGCGACTGCCGCAAGCCGCCGCAGTGGCCGATCATCAACCAGCAATGCGGGCGCAGGACTGCTAGGTGATCGGTGATGTTCTTGGCATTCGATGGACCGACGCCGATATTCACCAGGGTGACGCCATCGCCATCTTTGGCCTGCAGGTGATAGGCCGGCATCTGGTAGCGATGCCAGAGCACACCGCCAATGATCGCCTGGGCTTCGCCCTCTTCCATGCCGCGCTCGATGATGATGTTACCCGGCAGCACCATGCGCACGAAACGGGTGTCGTCGCGCAGCATGTCGAGACCATGACGGATGAACTGATCGACGTAGCGGTGATAGTTGGTCAGCAGGATCCAGGGCTGCACGTGGCGCCAGTCGCTACCGGTGTAATGCACCAGCCGGCGCAGCGAGAAATCCACCCGCGCACCATCGAAGAGCGCCAGCGGGTAGGGATCGGCATGCTCCCAGTCATACAGGCCGTCGGCGATGTCATCGGTGGCGGCGGATAGATCGGTGCTGGGGAACACCCGCGCCAGTTCGGCAGCAGTCACACCGGTTCCGGCCAGTTCGTCGCCATGCTCGATCACATAGGGATAGGGAATATTGCGTTCACTGATGCCCACCTCGACTTTGACGCCGAAGTCCTTAATCAGCGGTCGCAGCTGGTCGAGCAGGTAGCTGCGAAACGACGCCGGATGGGTCACGGTCACGCTGTACACACCCGGCGCCTGCACCTTGGCGTAGGCACGGGTGGAAGCCGGCACCTCGCCATGGCACTCGTAGGTCAGGCGCAGCTCGGGATAGTGGAAAAGCGCGCGCTCGGCGGCATCGGGCTCTTCGCGCGTCGTGACGTAGCGCTTGAGCGCCTGATTCAGTGCACGGGTGGCCTGTTGATGCAGCTCGGCAAGGTGGTCCACGGCCGCTTCAGCGCTGGTGGCAATGCGAAAGGTCTCGCCTGCTGGATTCATGGTGGGTTTCCTTGTTGATTCGTTGAAAACATCTTGCCTGCTGTTCGATGACAGCGGTAGCACCGCAGTGCTGCGATCATCGATCAGACGCGGCTATTCGCAGCGCCAGCAACTCCAACCGCGCCTTCAACATCGCCAGGCTGGGCGCCGCAGTCAGGCTCAGACGCAGCGCATTCGGCGCGCCATGGCCGACCGAGAACACGGCCGCTGCAGCTGCTTCGATCCGCGCATCCCGGCACAGCTCCGGCAGACTTTGATCGTCTGCCAATTCCAGCCAGAGATGCGGCGAGGCATTTGACGAGGCAGACCCAAGCAGTTTCTGCGCCAGCCGCCAACGACGGGTCATCTGCTCACGTTGCCAGGCCAGCCGACGCGCCGCGGTGCCGTCTTCAAGCCATTCGCAGCCGATCTGCAGGCATAGCGTCGATAAGGCCCAACTGGTCGCCTGCCGTTCCGGATCGATACGCGACAACCACTCGTCCGGTCCGGCGATAAAGCCGAGGCGCAACCCAGGCGCGACCGTCTTCGACAGACTGCTGATCAGCAGGGTGCGTTCAGGCAACGTGGCGGCCAGTGGTGGCTCGCCGCCAAGTGCGCCGTAGATATCGTCTTCGATGATCAGCAAGCCTCGCCGTCGCGCCACGGCGGCGATAGCCTCGCGGCGCTGCGTATCCATGCTCACGGCGGTCGGGTTCTGCATGCACGGCGTCAGGACCGCCACGCGGGCCGAGGTAGCGCGGGCCAGACGGTCGAGATCGTCCGGCAGAATGCCGAACTCGTCCATTGCGACCCCGTGCAGCGGCAGTCGTAACTGACGCCCGGCGGCCTTGATACCGGGGGACGTCAGGGCTTCGACCAGTACCGGCTCGCCTGGCTCGCACAATCCGATCAGCGCAGCGAACACGCCCTGCTGCGCCCCGGCGCAGAGCATCACCTGCTGCGGCGGAAGCTCGAGCGCCCGACCACGCAACCAGGCGCTCACCGCCAGCTGGCCACGCTGCAGACTGCGCGCCGAGGGATAACCCTGCAGGCTCGCCAGCTCACCCATCGCGCACAGTGACGCCATGCTGCGTTGCATGGCGTCATCGTCGGGGTCGAGGACCGGCAGGTTGGTCGAGAGGTCGACCAGTTCCGGATGGGCCTCCGGCGTCTTCAGCCGGAACAGGCTGGCCTCGCGGCTGCTGGCGAGTACATAAGTACCACGCCCTACCTCGCCACCGACGAGATGCCGACGCGCCGCTTCGCGGTAGGCCTGCATTGCCGTGCTGGGATTGAGGCCGAGCGCCCAGGCCAGCCGCCGCTGCGGCGGCAGTCGATCCCCCGGCCGCAGCTCGCCACGTGCAATGGCCGATGCAATGGCATCGACCAGCGCCAGGTAGCGCGGTTGGTCATCAGATTCGAGTTTGGGTAACCACATTGTTTGCCATGCAATATAGATATTTACCCATACAATGCCCGCCACCTAGGATCGACGTCAAACCCGCCAAGGAGCCGTCGATGTTCGATCTACACCAACTGCGTCAGGCAGCCGAACTGATTCACCAGAGCGTACCGCCAACCCCGCAATACGCGTGGCCGCTGCTGGCCGAACGGCTTGGCTGCCAAGTCTGGGTCAAGCACGAGAACCACACGCCAGCCGGTGCTTTCAAGGTGCGCGGCGGTGTGCTCTATATCCATGAGCTGATCAAGCGTGAACCGCGCTTGCCGGGCCTCGTCACCGCAACCCGTGGCAATCACGGCATCAGCCTGGCGATGGCCGCACGCAACGCAGGTTTACGCCTGCAGGTTCTGGTCCCTGAAGGCAACTCGACGGAAAAGAACGCCGCCATGCGGGCCTGCGGTGCTGAGGTCGTCGAGCACGGTCGCGACTTCGATACTGCCCGCCAGCGCGCCGCGGAGCTGGCTGAGGTCAACGGCTGGCATTTTGTCCCTTCACTGCATCCGGACCTGATCAAAGGCGTCGCCACCTATGCGCTGGAATTCCTCGAAGCGGTGCCGGACCTGCGACGGGTTTATGTGCCCATCGGGCTCGGCTCAGGCATCTGCGGGATGATCCGAACCCGCGACTTGCTGGGTCTGAATACGGAGATCATAGGCGTGGTGTCCAGCGCTGCCGATGCCTATGCACAGAGCTTCGAGCAGGCGGGCATCGTCTGTACGGAAACAGCCAACACCTTTGCCGATGGGATGGCATGCCGCATGCCATCTCCCGACGCTCTGGAGATCATTCGCAAAGGCGCGGCGCGCATCGTGCGCGTCGATGACGCCGAAATCCGTCAGGCCATCGTCGCCTTCCATGAAGACACCCATAACCCCGCCGAAGGCGCCGGCGCTGCCGCGCTGGCCGCCGCGATGCAGGAGCGCGAACACAACCGTGGCGAGCGCATTGGAGTGGTGCTCAGTGGTGCCAACATCGACCGCGAGGTGTTGGCAGGGATTCTGGCTGAGCCGCGCCAAGCGGCTGGCCAGACCGCCTGAACCTCACTCGATGAACGGCCCACTGCGCGCCAGCAGCGCACTGATGTCGAGGCCGCGCGGCAGCGTGCCGAAGGCCCGGCCGTTGCCCGCCAGGCGGCTGGTGATGAACGCATCCGAGACTTTATCGTTACCCGCTTCAAGCAGCACCTTGGCCTGCAGCGCGACGGCTACACCTTCGGTGAGCTGACGCGCGCGGTACTGGATGTCGCCTTTATCGGCGAAAGCCGTTTGCAGCCCTTTGATGTGGTGCTGCAGACGCACATCGCCATGACCGTCGCCCAGCTCGGCGAACAGTACTTCCAGCACACCAGCCTCCTTGGACAGCGCACGCAGGACATCCAGGCACTGCACATTGCCTGAGCCTTCCCAGATGGAGTTCACCGGCGCTTCGCGATAGAGGCGCGGCATGATCGTCTCCTCAACGTAGCCGGCGCCGCCGAGGCATTCGCTGGCTTCGGCGACCATTTCCGGGGCGCGTTTGCAGATCCAGTATTTGCCGATCGCCGTGACCAGCCGGGCGAACTTCTCCTCCTGCTCGTCGAACGGATTGTCCAGCGCCCGACCCATGCGCATGGTCAGCGCCAGTGCTGCCTCGCTCTCCAGCGCCAGGTCGGCCAGCACGTTCTGCATCAGCGGTTGTTCAATCAAGGCTCGACCACCCACCTGCCGATGCGTGCAATGGTGCATGGCCTGGGTCAGCGCTTGGCGCATCAATGAGCTGGAGCCGATCATGCAATCAAAACGGGTCGAGGAGACCATTTCGATGATGGTCGGCACACCGCGCCCCTCCTCACCGATCATCCAGGCCAGCGCGCCGCGGTATTCGACTTCGCTGGATGCATTCGACCAGTTGCCCAGTTTGTTTTTCAGCCGCTGGATATAGAACTGGTTACGGCTGCCATCGGGTCTATGCCGCGGCAGAAGGAAGCATGACAAGCCTTGTTCGGTCTGCGCCAGGGTCAGGAAGGCATCACACATCGGCGCCGAACAGAACCACTTGTGCCCGACCAGCTCGTACTCCTGGCCTGGCCCGCGCGCCCCGACGGCGTGTGCACGAGTGGTGTTGGCACGCACGTCGGTGCCGCCCTGTTTTTCGGTCATGGCCATGCCGATGGTGACGCCGCTTTTCTGCTCCATCGGCAGGTTGCGTGGGTCGTATTCCCGGCTGAGGATCTTTGGCAGCCAGACGTCGGCAATCCCAGGCTGCTGTCGCAGGGCGGGAACGCTGGCGTAGGTCATGGTCAACGGGCAGCTGCTGCCGGCCTCGGCCTGATTGTGCAAATACATCAAACCGGCACGCGCCACCTGGGCGCCGGATTGCGGATCGGTCCAGGGCAGTGACGGGATGCCATGGGCAATTGCGGCACTCATCAGCTGGTGATAAGCCGGATGAAACTCCACCAGGTCAATGCGGTGTCCGTAGCGGTCATGGCTCTTGAACACCGGCTTGTTCTCGTTGGCCAGAAACCCGGCAGCCATCAGCGGCCCACCGGCCAACGCGCCGTAAGCATCCAGCCGCGATTCGGCCCAGCCGCCCCGGTATCGCCTCACCCAGTCCTGCAGCGGCAGGTCTAGACGGTACAGGTTGGCACCGTCCAATGGCGGGACCTGATTCAGCACCTCGTGGGTTTCAGCGTATTGCAGCAGGCTCATATCGGGTCTCCTCGGCAGATGCGGCAAGGGGCCCGACGGCATGCAACGGGGGATTAGCGTTGCTCACCGCTGTCACCGCGAATGAATCGCCGGGCCGATGCGGGGCACCGGCTGGTGGCACCCACCAAAGAAGTGAAGCACGCAGGTATGCCGGGCAAAAGTGAGGTTTCGGCCAAAAGTCTGCGCGTTGCAAGGGCGAAACAGGCCGCAGCCTTAGGCGCAGGCGCTTAGCGTTGCACCCTCAGGTCAGCTCTACCGGTAGCAATACCTGAAAGCGGCTGCCGCGACCCGGTTCGGATTGGCAGGAGACCGTTCCGCCCTGCAACTCAACCAGCTGTTTGCACAGAGACAGGCCGATTCCCAGCCCACCGTACTGGCGAGTCATGCTGCCATCGAGTTGACGGAAATACTCGAACAGCGAGTCATCGACCGGCGCGTCGAACCCCAATCCGGTATCGATCACCGTTACATCCAGCATGTAACCGGGCGCTGTCTCGTATCCGTTGACCGAAAGCGTGACGCCCCCGCGCAAGGTGAACTTGATGGCGTTGTCGAGCAGATAGCCAAGGCTCTGTTTTAGTTTGCCGGCGTCGCCAGCCAGTATTTCCGGTAGCTGCCCATCGAGTTCGAGATCGAAGCTCAACCCGCGCGTTGCAGCCCGCGCACCGTATTCCGCATAAAGCTCATCGGCCAACAGCCGCAAGCTGAACGGCGCATTGCGCACGCGCAACTTGCCCGCCTGCAGCTCAGTCAAGGCGAGGATGTCGTTGACCAGCTGCATCATGTCGCGTGCCGACCCGCTTGCGATTCGCTGGTACTGCTCAAGCTCGCCACTCAGCTCCAGGGTGCGCATCAGGTCGAGACTGCCGATCACGCCGTGCATCGGCGTTCGTAATTCGTGGGTGACGTTGGCGAGGAACTGATCCTTGAGACGGTTGCTCTCGGCCAGTTCGCGGTTCATGGCTTCGAGTTTACGCCCGGTATCCATGAGCACCTGGGCACGCTCTTCCTTCATCATGTTGATCCGGTCGGCCAGGGCCAACGACAACAGCGCCACCTCGAGCGCCGAGCCGATCTGGCCGGCATACATGGTGATGAACGTATGCGGCAGGTAACCCAGCACCATCAGTGTGTTGATCTGTCCGCCGATGAGAAAGGCCGACCAGGCGATCAGGAAATAGCGTGCAACGCGCATCCCTCGATGCCAGGCCACAATGGCGGCGACGAAAATAACCAGAATGAACCAGAGTGCAAGGAAGGTCGCCATCCGCAGCGCCAGCGCGTAACTGGAGGTTAGCGATACGATCATCGTCACCGCCCCCAGCCCCATCAGCAGCATCAGGGCACGGTCGATCCAGGGGCTGTGCTCGCTGGTATGCAGAAAGCTGCGCGCGAACTGACAGCCGAACAGACCTGCCGCACCGATGAGAAATGGCGTCGATGCATTGGCCCACCACGCCCAGTTCGGCCAGAGATACTGAACGCCAAGGCCGTTCACCGATACCTGATATAGGCCGAACGAGGCGATGTAGAGGATGTAATAGAGGTAGCTGCGATCACGGACGCTGAGGTAGATGAACAGGTTGTAGAACAGCATCACCAGCAACACGCCGTAGATGATCGCCAGCACATAGATGTGCCCGGATTGTTCTTCCAGGTAGGCCACCGGCGACCAAAGGGTGAGCGGGATCTGAATCGAGCCCTGACTTTCCAAACGCAGGTAGATTCGCTGTGGCTGGTTAGGCGCTAGCTGCAGGTCGAACAGATGATTGCGTTGCCTGATCTGGCGCTCATGGAACGGCAATGCGTCGCCGCTCTGCTGCGCAAGGCGATAACCACCGCGCCCATCCGGCAGATAGAGGTCGAGATGGTCGAGCGGCGGATACGCCAGCTCCAGCCACCAGCGGCTGTGTTCGGCTGGCGGCTCGGCACGGTAGTTCAGGTCGATACGCAGCCAGAACGCCGAGCGTGAGTAACCGGCATTGAGCACATCCTCATCGCTCTCGACGAAGCGCCCCGCGGCATCGAGCGCGACCACCTCTGCGATGGTGGCTTCGCGGCTAGGGTCCTCCAGCACCGCCATGACCTGCCCGAGCGGAAGACGCTGGGTATTGCTGCTGAGCTCGACGGCACCCGACATCGCTGGCAGCAGGGCGAGCAGTAAAAGAAGAATATGGTGCATGGGGAGGCAATCCGTCGAGCTGCGCCAGAAGAACCCCCGTTCTCCCGAATACACGCAGCCAAAGCTAAGTGCTGGCACTTTAACATGGTTCTGGCGCCACAGAATCGACGCCGTGCGCCCACCGGACGGACGTACGCGGTGGCAACCGCGAGCCGTGCCGGCGCGAGCTGCCCGGGAGGATTGGTGATAAGCTCGCACGCCATGAAAATCCGGCTGCGCCTAGCCTCGGCCGGACCCACCACACCATGACTCAGGGAACCCATCGATGTCCGGCCATTGCTCCCGCCCTGTCGTTCTTTGCCTTTCCGGCCACGACCCGAGTGGCGGTGCTGGGCTACAAGCCGACATCGAAGCGCTGATCGCCCAGGGCTGTCACGCCGCCCCGGCGGTCACTGCACTGACCGTTCAGGACACCGTCAACGTCACCGACTTTCGCGTGCTCGATCGCGAATGGGTGCTGGCTCAGGCTGACGCCGTCATAGCCGACTTGCCAGTAGCCGCAGTCAAATTGGGCATGCTCGGCTCGGTTGAGATGGTCGAGACCGTATTGGAAATCATGCAGAAGCTGCCTGGCATCCCTCTGGTCTGTGATCCGGTGCTGCGCGCCGGCGGCGGCGGCGCGCTGGGCAAGGACGAAGTCGGCTACGCCATGCGCGAACGACTGTTTCCTGTGTCCACCATTGCCACCCCGAACCTGCCTGAAGCACGGATTCTTGCCGAGCTTCCGGAAGGCAGCGCCGATGAATGCGCGGAAAAGCTGTTGCCCTTCATCCGCCACCTGCTGATCACCGGAGGCCATGGCGACGAGACCGAAGTCCACAACCGACTCTACTCGCGCGATGGCAGCCGCTACGATTTCAGCTGCCAGCGCCTGCCCGGCAGCTATCATGGGTCCGGCTGCACCCTGGCCAGTGCGTTATCCGGAAGGCTGGCGCTGGGCGAGGACCTGGCCAGCGCGGTGAAATCCGCCCTCGATTACACCTGGCGCACCCTGCGTGACGCCGAAGCACCAGGCCGTGGCCAATATATTCCACGACGCCTGCCGCTGGATCTGGCCTGACCGGAGCGCTGCCATGAAAGACACCAAACTGCGCGGGCTCTACGCGATCACCGACAGCAAGCTCTTGGCCGACGGGCGGCTGCTGCCCTATGCCGAGGCGGCGCTCAAAGGCGGTGCTCGGCTGCTGCAATACCGCGACAAGTCCGAGGATGACAGACGGCGTCTGCGCGAGGCCGAGGCCTTGCGCGAACTTTGCGATCGTCACGGCGCCCAGTTGATCATCAACGATGATGCCGAACTTGCAGCCCGCCTGGGCGTCGGCCTGCATCTCGGCCAGGAAGACGGCTCGCTCTCAGCGGCCCGCGCCCTGCTCGGCCGCAAGGCGATCATTGGAGCGACCTGTCATGCGCGCCTGGATCTGGCTGAGCAGGCCATCCGTGAGGGCGCCAGCTATATCGCGTTCGGCCGGTTCTTCGACTCCAACACCAAGCCCGGCGCGCCCTCGGCAACGCCTGAGCTGCTGGCAGAAGCGCGACAGCGGTTCAGCGTGCCGATCACCGCGATTGGCGGCGTGACGCTGGACAATGCGCCAGGCCTGATCGCCAAGGGCGCCAGTCTGATCGCCGTCGTCCACGCCTTGTTCGCTGCCGATTCGGCGAACGAGGTCGAACGCCGCGCGCAGGCCTTCAGCGAACTCTTCGCTATTAATTGAACACGGTACGGCTCCAGCCGCCGTGCTCCTCAAACCTATTCCTGTATCGAGAGAGGCACTATGTCCCGTTCCGAAACCCTCTTCGCAAGTGCTCAGAACCGAATTCCAGGCGGCGTGAACTCACCGGTACGCGCCTTCCGCAGCGTTGGCGGCACGCCGTTATTCTTCAAGCACGCCGAAGGCGCCTATGTCACCGACGAAGATGACAATCGCTACGTAGATTACGTCGGTTCCTGGGGCCCGATGATTCTGGGGCACAGCCATCCTGACGTACTCGACGCGGTCCGCAATCAGCTGCAACACGGATTGTCCTACGGTGCACCGACCGCCATGGAAACCGAAATGGCCGAGCTGGTCTGCAGCCTGGTGCCGTCCATGGAAATGATGCGCATGGTCAGCTCCGGCACCGAGGCGACCATGAGCGCGATCCGCCTGGCACGTGGCTATACCGGACGTGACAGCATCATCAAGTTCGAAGGCTGCTACCACGGCCACTCCGACAGCCTGCTGGTCAAGGCAGGCTCAGGTGCCCTGACCCAAGGCGTTCCCAGTTCTGCGGGGGTACCGGCAGCATTCGCCAAGCACACCCTGACGCTGCCCTTCAACGACCTGGCCGCTGTCGAGCAGATGCTCGCCGAAGTGGGCAGCGAAGTGGCCTGCATCATCGTCGAGCCGGTCGCAGGCAACATGAACTGCGTACCGCCTGCGCCCGGTTATTTACAGGGGCTGCGCGAGCAGTGCGACAAACACGGCGTGGTGCTTATCTTTGATGAAGTAATGACCGGCTTCCGCGTCGCCCTCGGCGGCGCTCAGGCCCATTACGGCGTTACCCCTGACCTGACCACCTTTGGCAAGATCATTGGCGGCGGCATGCCGGTCGGCTGTTTCGGCGGCAAGCGCACCATCATGGAGCGCATCGCCCCGCTGGGCCCGGTTTATCAGGCCGGCACCCTGTCAGGTAATCCGTTGGCGATGGCGGCCGGCTTGACGACGCTGAAGCTGATCAATCGCCCCGGTTTTCATGAAGAGCTCACCGCTTACACCACGCGCATGCTGCAGGGCCTGAAAGAGCGGGCTGAAGCCGCCGGCATCCCGTTCGTCACCACCCAGGTGGGCGGCATGTTCGGTCTGTATTTCAGCGAAGCGGACAACATCGTCACGTTCGACGACGTAATGACCAGCGACGCCGAGCGCTTCAAACGTTTCTTCCATCTGATGCTTGAGGGCGGCGTGTACCTGGCGCCCAGCGCGTTCGAAGCCGGCTTCACCTCCATCGCTCATGGCGACAAGGAGCTGCAGATCACCCTGGATGCCGCCGAGCACGCCTTCGCTCAGCTGAAATGAACCTGATCCCCGACCTACTACAAGCCGTGCTGCTGACCCTGACGGGGTTGGCGGGCGCCATCTGGATCGGCAGCGCCCGGCGCGGCTACGGCGAGCCGGATCAACCGGCTCTGTTCTCGGCACTGCTTGCGTTCAGTCTGGCGGCCGGGACAGGTGCATGCGCGACGGCACGCCTAGCGTTAGGTGCTGATACGCTCGAAGCGGAACGCTGGCTGCTGCAGGCAACCTTGCTGCTTGGCTTGCCGCTCGTCGGCGTAGTCGCGCTGACTTTGTCGCGCAGATGGATCTGGAGCCGCCCCACCTGGGGCCGTGTAGTGATTGGGTTATGTGCGTTTTTTGAACTAGCCAGGCAGCTGGGCTGGAGCGCGCCGTATGCGCTTTCGCTGGGTTTGCTGAGCGCTCTGCTGGTGGCTTATGCAGGCTTGCTGCAATGGCCTGCACGCCTGCAGGCCGCGGCGGGGTTGGCTGCCGGCGTTTTACTCATGGCTCTGCTCCCCTGGGGTGGGCTGCTGCTCAGCTCCAACCCGCTGCAGGCCTATCAGCAGCTGTGGCTGGCACTGGCCATTCCGATCATCGCCTGGCTATTGCTCCATCTACCCGGGAATATGCGAGAACAAAGCCCTGCGCCCACATAAAAAGCTGCAAGCCTGCCGTTAAAGCCTTTGTAAGCAGGCCACCGCTTATCCATAATGTGACAGTCGGCTCGTTTCACGCCGAACCTTTCAGTCACCGCCGTGATCTTCGAGGCGCCTTGATTCATGACTTGCACCGGTCGCAGCCTCACTCTTGGCTGCCTGCTGCTACTCACTCCCCTGCTGGGCATGGCGGGCGGCAACTCGCTGCTGATCCCTGCCACTTCCCGCTGCGCGCTCAACACCGTCCCGGAAGCGATGAACGAAGCGCTACGCGCCTGCGAACACGCCGCCAACGGGGGTGACCTGCAGGCGGCCTATGAGCTAGGTGACTATTACTACAACGGCCGGCGCGTTCCACGTGACCTGGCCAAAGCGCTTCACTGGTTCGAGCAGGCCTCACTGAAGGGACACGCATTGGCCCAGCATCGGCTCGGCGTGATGTTCTTTCGCGGCGAAGGGGTGCCGGCCAACAACGTCCAGGCTTACGTTGTGTTGAAGATGTCGGCGGTCAATGGCGAAGAAGAAGCGCTGGATACTGCCGATCGTGTCTCGGCGCAGATGGGCCGTGAGGAGCACGAAATCGCGACTCAGGTCCTCGGGCAGATCTTTCGCGACTATCTGATGGACCTGCAGACGGCAGGCGAATAGCAAGCTGCCAGCGAATGCGAGTTCCGCCTGGCCTCAATGTCACCAAACCCGCCTGTTTTCCCTTGCGACTCATGGCTTGAGGCGGGCCTTTGCGCTTGCGCTTTTATCGCCCACGCCCTGGTCGTATAATCGCCGGCCATTTTTTGCACAACGCCGGCCCGTAACATGACCCGCAAGCTCTATATCGAAACCCACGGTTGCCAGATGAACGAGTACGACAGCTCGCGCATGGTTGACCTGCTGGGTGAGCAGCAACCTCTCGAGATCACTTCAAATCCGGCGGAAGCCGACGTGATCCTGCTCAACACCTGCTCGATTCGTGAAAAGGCTCAGGAGAAGGTGTTCTCGCAACTCGGCCGCTGGCGGGAGCTCAAGCTTGAAAACCCGCAGCTGGTGATCGGTGTTGGCGGCTGCGTTGCCAGCCAGGAAGGCGCGGCGATCCGTGACCGGGCGCCCTATGTCGATGTGGTCTTCGGCCCGCAGACGCTGCACCGCCTACCCGAAATGATCGATGCAGCGCGCACGACGAAGAAACCGCAGGTCGACATTTCGTTTCCCGAGATCGAGAAATTTGACCGCTTGCCCGAGCCGCGCGTCGACGGCCCGACCGCGTTCGTCTCGGTCATGGAAGGCTGCAGCAAATACTGCACGTTCTGCGTGGTGCCTTACACCCGTGGCGAAGAAGTCAGCCGTCCGTTCGACGATGTGCTTGCCGAAGTCATTCACCTGGCCGAAAACGGCGTTCGGGAAGTCACATTGCTCGGACAGAACGTCAACGGCTACCGCGGCGCTACCCATGACGGCCGCACTGCCGATCTGGCCGAACTGATCCGCGTGGTCGCGGCAGTCGATGGCATCGACCGCATCCGCTACACCACCAGCCACCCACTGGAATTCTCCGATGCGCTGATCCAGGCTCACGCCGAGGTACCGGAGCTGGTGAAGTATCTGCATCTGCCGGTTCAGTCGGGTTCGGATCGGGTGCTGGCCGGGATGAAGCGCAACCACACCGCGCTCGAATACAAGTCACGCATCCGCAAGCTCAAGGCCGCCGTACCGGACATCCTGATCAGCTCTGACTTCATCGTTGGATTCCCAGGCGAAACCGAGAAGGACTTCGAGCAGACCATGAAGCTGATCGAGGACGTTGGTTTCGACTTCTCCTACTCCTTTGTCTACAGCTCGCGGCCGGGCACGCCAGCAGCGGATCTGGTGGACGAAACCCCAGACGACGTGAAGAAGCAGCGCCTGGCGATCCTGCAACAGCGGATCAACCAGCAGGGCTTCGAGAACAGCCGACGGATGGCGGGCACGCAGCAGCGCATTCTCGTCACGGACTACTCTAAGAAAGACCCAGGCATGCTACAGGGTCGTACCGAGCACAACCGGATCGTCAATTTCCGTTGCGACAATCCGCGGTTAATCGGACAGTTTGTCGACGTGCACATCGACGAAGCGCTGCCGCACTCGTTGCGCGGCACGCTGCTGGAGCCGGTCGTTAGCTGAGCACCGCGTTACGGCGGCCGATAGCCGAATGAGCTGCAGCCGCAGTAACGCAACGGCTCGCCACGACCGGCATGCCGCTGCTTTTTTCTTCACGCGGCGCTATTCTCCTCCCATCTTTTTGCAAAGCAGGTCAACTAAAAGCCCTTGAACGCCCCCACAGAACCTCATCGTTTTACCCTCGAACCCTTTGAAGCCAATCGCTTTGCCAATCTCTGCGGTCAGTTCGACGAGCATCTGCGCCTCATCGAACAACGCCTGGATCTGGAAATCCGCAACCGTGGCAACCAATTCGAGTTGGTCGGCCCGAGTGAAGTGGCCCAAGCTGCAGAGCATCTCCTGCGACGCCTGTATCGCGAGACCAAGAGCATTGAGCTCTCGCCAGACACGGTTCATTTGTTCCTGCAGGAGTCGGCAATGGAAGAGTTGAACAACTCGTCCACGACCCCGAACATTTCGTTGCGCACCCGCAAAGGCAATATCCGTCCACGCGGCGTCAATCAGCAGCGCTACGTGCAGTCGATCCTCGACAACGACATCAACTTCGGTATCGGCCCGGCCGGCACGGGCAAGACTTATCTGGCAGTCGCCTGCGCCGTCGATGCACTGGAGCGCGAGCAGATTCGCCGCATCCTGCTGGTACGTCCGGCAGTCGAGGCCGGTGAAAAGCTTGGCTTCCTGCCCGGCGATCTGGCCCAGAAGATCGACCCATACTTGCGCCCCTTGTATGACGCGCTCTACGAAATGCTCGGTTTCGAGCAGGTCGCTAAACTGATCGAGAAGCAGGTCATCGAGATCGCACCGCTGGCGTACATGCGTGGGCGCACGCTGAACAACAGTTTCATCATCCTCGATGAGAGTCAGAACACCACCCTCGAGCAGATGAAGATGTTTCTGACCCGCATCGGCTTCGGCTCGACAGCGGTGATCACCGGCGATATCACGCAGGTCGACCTGCCTCGTGGCACCAAGAGCGGTCTGGCCCACGTGATCGAAGTCCTGAAGGACGTCAACGGCATCAGCTTCACGCATTTCAAACCCAAGGACGTGGTACGCCATCCGCTAGTACAGCGAATTGTCGAAGCCTACGAGGCATTCGAGGGCGATCAGGCGCAGAACGGCAATCGCACGCTTCAGGAACATGGACGTGATTGAGCTCGACCTGCAATGCGAAAGCCAGGGAGCCATCCCGTCCGAAGCGGACCTGCGTCGCTGGTGCGAGCTTGGGCTGCGCCAGCGCACGGCCGACTCCGAGCTGACTATCCGCCTGGTCGACGAACCCGAAGGCCGCGAGCTGAACCGGACATGGCGACACAAGGATTACGCCACCAACGTGCTGTCCTTTCCGGCCGAAGTGCCAGACGGATTGCTGGACATTCCGCTGCTGGGCGATCTGGTGATCTGCGTACCGGTGCTTGAGCGGGAGGCAGTAGAACAAGGCAAGACACTGCAGGCGCACTGGGCGCATCTGGTCATCCATGGCTGTCTGCACCTGCTCGGCTACGATCATATCGATGACGACGAAGCCGAGGAAATGGAGAGCATCGAGCGTCAACTGTTGGCGGAGCTGGGTCACACCGATCCTTACGCCGACGAATAGCCCGCTACGGGCAACTGCAAGGACCATTGAGTCAAAGACATGAGCGAAGACCGATCGAGCAACGGGCAGAAGTCCTGGTTTGGGAAAATCAGCCAGGCTTTTGCCCATGAGCCGAAAAATCGTGAGGAGCTGCTGGAAGTATTGCGCGGCGCCCACCAGAACAAACTACTCGACAACGAAGCCCTGGCGATTGTCGAAGGCGCCATCCAGGTCGCCGATCTGCAGGTGCGCGACATCATGGTGCCGCGCTCGCAGGTAATGAGCATCAGGGCCGACCAGTCGCCGAAGGAGTTTCTCCCCGCGATCATTTCCGCAGCGCACTCGCGCTATCCGGTAGTGGGCGACAGCCTCGACGAAGTTATCGGCGTGCTGCTGGCCAAGGACTTGCTACCGCTGATCCTGCAAAACGATCAGCAGAATTTCGACATCAAGGACCTGTTACGCCCCGCCACCTTCGTGCCCGAATCCAAACGCCTCAACGTGCTGCTGCGCGAGTTCCGTGCCAATCACAGTCATATGGCGATCGTCATCGACGAATACGGCGGTGTCGCCGGACTGGTGACCATCGAAGACGTACTCGAACAGATTGTTGGGGATATCGAGGACGAGCACGACATCGAAGAAGACAGCTACATCCGGCCACTGCCCAGCGGCGACTTCCTGGTCAAGGCGCTGACACCGATCGACAGCTTCAACGAGTTCTTCCAGAGCGAATTTCCGGATGAAGAATTCGATACTGTTGCTGGCCTGGTGATGAGCACCTTCGGTCATCTGCCCAAGCGTAACGAGGTGACTGAGATAAATGGCTTCCGCTTCCGCGTGCTGAACGCCGACAGTCGCCGCGTGCATATGCTGCGCCTGACCCGTACCGAAGCTGAAAGCCGCTAGCGTTCTGCGGGGCGCTGTTGCACTGGCTTAGATAGATCCTTTTAGCATCCACCCGCCGCGCACCCTCGATGCTCGCGGCGGTTACCCAAGGAACATCCATGCGCTGGATTACCCGCCCCGGCTGGCTGGGCAACCTGTTGGCGCTCGCCGCCGGCGCCCTGACAACGCTGTCGCTTGCCCCTTTCGATATCTGGCCGCTGGCCTTGGTGTCGATGGGTGTAATTTATCTGGGCCTGCGCGAGCTGACGCCGAAACAGGCGGCCGGCCGCGGCTGGTGCTACGGCTTCGGCCTGTTCGCCTCGGGCGTCAGCTGGGTTTACGTCAGCATTCACGACTTTGGCTCGGCTCCGCCTGTCTTGGCCGGTGCGCTGACCTTGGGCTTCGTCGCCGGGCTGGCGCTGTTCTTCCTGTTGCTTGGCTGGGCCTGGGCCCGCTGGCTGCGACAACCGACGGCGCCGCTGCTCAACGCTCTGCTGTTCGCCGCGCTCTGGCTCGCCCTGGACGCACTGCGCGGCTGGGTACTGACGGGTTTCCCCTGGCTGTATGCCGGTTATAGCCAACTGGAAGGGCCGTTAGCGGGGCTTGCGCCGCTCGGTGGCGTCTGGTTGCTGACCTTTGCGCTGGCATTGACCGCATCACTGCTGGTCGCGCTACCCCAGCTTCTGCGTCACAAGGCATCGCTGGCCGGAGCATCGCTGCTCGTAGTGACCCTCTGGGGCGGCGCACTGGGCTTAGGCGACCACACCTGGACAACCGCAAAAGCCGAACCAATCAGCGTCGCCGCGATGCAGGGCAACGTCGCGCAAAGCATCAAATGGGACCCGAAAAAGCTCGAGATGCAGCTCCTGCTCTACCGCGACATGACCTTCCGCAGCCAACCTGCCGATCTCATCGTCTGGCCCGAGACCGCAGTGCCGATACTCAAGGAGCACGCTGAAGGTTACCTGACGATGATGAGCCGCTTCGCCCAGGACCGGCAGTCAGCCTTGATCACCGGCGTTCCGGTACGCCAGCCCAATGCCGACGGCGAGCTGCGCTACTACAACGGCCTGACCACTGCGGGCGACGCGCAAGGTACCTACCTGAAGCAGAAGCTGGTGCCGTTCGGTGAATACGTGCCGCTGCAAGACGTCTTGCGCGGGCTGATCGCCTTTTTCGACCTACCGATGTCGGACTTCGCGCGTGGCACGCCTGAGCAGCTGCTGTTGCAGGCGAAGGGGTTTCAGATCGCGCCATTCATTTGCTACGAAGTCGTCTACCCGGAGTTTGCCGCCAGCCTCGCAGCGCAAAGCGACATCTTGCTCACCGTTAGCAACGACGCCTGGTTCGGCCACTCGATAGGCCCGCTGCAACATCTGCAGATGGCGCAGATGCGAGCCCTTGAAGCCGGTCGCTGGATGATTCGCGCCACCAACAATGGCGTCACGGTGCTAATCGACCCCCACGGTCGCATCGTCGAGCAAATCCCGGCGTTCAAGGAAGCGGTGCTATACGGTGAAGTCACGCCCATGCAGGGATTGACGCCCTATCTGCAATGGCGCTCCTGGCCGCTGATAGTCGTCTGTGTGTTGTTGCTCGGTTGGGGCCTGGTGCGCCGTCGGCGGGGTTGATGCACAGCGGGGCCACCATCGGCCAACGCAGCGCTATTCAGAGTCGCCGTCATAAAGCAGCGGATAGACCAGCATGCCAACCGCTTCGTTGAGCAGCATGCCGGTCTGCCAGACGGCCTTCGCCTCGGGCAGCCAGCCACCAAAAGGTCGCCCGTTGGGGACACCCACGAATCCTACCGGGGCGGCGATCACCTCCAGCCCCACCTCCTCGAAACACCAGCGGGACCGTGGCATGTGCGATGCCGAAGTTACCAGCACGATACGTTCGATGCCCGCCGCCTTGAGCATTTCCGCACTGTAGCGCGCGTTCTCCCAAGTGGTCCGACTGCGCTCTTCGAGCCATTGCGTCGGTGTGTTGAAATCACGCTCCAGCGCCTCGGCAGCCAGTAGCGCTTCACTCGGCGGCTCGCCATAGTGCAGCCCACCACTCGCCAGGATCGGCAGACCCGATGCCTTTGCCAATCGCGAGGCGTAACGCAGCCGCTCGAGCGCAATATGGCTGGGCTGATCGGAACCCCAGCCAGGATCGGCCTGTTCACGACCTGCGCCCAACACGACAATCGCCTGGGCACGCTGGCCGAGGCCGCTCCACTCCGAGCGATCCAGCGCCACTTCGCTTTCAATTGCCCGCGCCGCCCACTCGACCGTCACCGGTAAGCTCATCAGCCACAGCCCGCCGAATCCCAGCACGAAACAGAACGCTGCCAGCCGTGGCGAGCGCCGCCGCAGCCACCAGGCTGCGAGCAACAGCAACAACAGCCCGCCGGGCGGTAGCAGCAATTGTTTGAAGAAATAGCGTATCGGCATGTGCAGCTCCGGTTGATCGTCGCCGCAACTTTACCTCCCGGGGCGCCCACTTGTCGGCAGCACGGACGCCTTCAATGCTTTGGGTAGGTATGCAACCGTTGCCTGGCACGCAGCAACTGCGAGCCACACGCCGAACAGGCCACCGGACCGGCCCCCTCTGGCCAATGCACGCTGGCGCCGCAGAGCGCGCAGGTCATAGTCTGCTGAAGCGCGGGTGGACTCTGCTTGCAGCGCTTGCCGGAGTGATGCCGCAGCACATTACGCAACGCGGGCCGGGTCGCCTGGCGGTCCAGCTGCGCCTGTTCCTCGGCAGCCGCGTGCCAACCGGACAGCCATTGCGCATCCTGTTGCAGATAGGCTCGGATCAGGTCGAACTCGGCAGGCGTCAACCCACCAACCTCCAATTCGGTAGTAGTCCCAGTGTCATCACCCGTCGTTCGTTCGGCTTCTTCCAGAGCCAGTGTCAGCCGTTGCAGCACGCGTCCGTACAGGTTTCCCTCATTCGCCTGGCGCTCTCTACCCATGATTCACCTCATGCTCATCCCGCCCCCTGTACAAGCGTAGTTCAGACTCGAACATCCACCTCGCACTCGACAAACGGGGCCGAACAATGCTGGCAAATCGGGTTTCCCTCGGTTGCGAAGGGTCATGTATGCTACGGCGCTTCCATGCGTTCGTATCAACCCCGTTGCGCCGCCGTTTGCGTCAGGCTTAGAGCCGGCGGTGCGGCAGCCCGAGTTGCGATGCGAGCAGCCAGCCTCTTTTCCAACGCCAGTAGCCATGCACGAACAGTATCAGCCCCGCGAGATCGAAGCCGCCGCGCAGTCCCACTGGGACGCGCAGAAATCCTTTGAAGTGAGCGAACAGCCAGGCAAGGACACCTTCTATTGCCTGTCGATGTTCCCCTACCCCAGCGGCAAGCTGCACATGGGGCACGTGCGCAACTACACCATCGGCGACGTGATTGCACGCTACCAGCGTATGCAGGGCAAGAACGTGCTGCAGCCCATGGGCTGGGACGCGTTCGGTATGCCAGCAGAAAACGCGGCCATGAAAAACAAGGTCGCGCCGGCCAAGTGGACCTACGAAAACATCGACTACATGCGCACCCAGCTGAAGAGCCTGGGCCTGGCAGTCGACTGGACGCGCGAAGTCACCACCTGCAAACCCGATTACTACCGTTGGGAACAATGGCTGTTTACCCGCCTGTATGAAAAAGGCGTGATCTACCGCAAGAACGGCACCGTCAACTGGGACCCGGTCGACCAGACGGTGCTGGCCAACGAGCAGGTCATCGATGGCCGCGGCTGGCGTTCCGGCGCGCTGATCGAGAAGCGCGAAATCCCCATGTACTACTTCAAGATCACCGCCTACGCGGATGAGCTGCTGGAAAGCCTGGACGAGCTGGACGGCTGGCCGGAACAGGTCAAGACCATGCAGCGCAACTGGATCGGCAAGTCGCGAGGGATGGAGATCAGCTTCCCTTACGACGTCGCCAGCATCGGCAGCGAAGGCGTGATGAAGGTCTTCACCACCCGCCCCGATACGCTGATGGGCGCGACCTATGTCGCCGTGGCGGCCGAACATCCGCTGGCCACACTCGCCGCCCAGAACAACGCCCAATTGCAGGCATTCATTGACGAGTGCAAGCGTGGCGGCGTGGCCGAAGCCGATATCGCCACTCAGGAAAAGAAAGGCCTCGCCACTTCCCTGCGTGTGCAGCACCCACTGACAGGCGAACTGCTGCCGGTCTGGGTCGCTAACTATGTATTGATGAATTACGGCGAAGGTGCCGTGATGGCCGTACCGGCCCACGACGAGCGCGACTTTGCCTTCGCCACCAAGTACGACCTGCCGATCAAGCCGGTGGTGCGCACCAGTGCCGGCGACGAAACGCCCGCGCCCTGGAACGATGCCTATGGCGAACATGGGGAGCTGATCAACTCTGGCGATTTCGACGGGCTGGACTTCGACGGCGCCTTTGATGCCATGGAAGCCGCGCTGCAGCGCAAAGGCCTGGGCCAAGCCCGCACCCAGTTCCGTCTGCGCGATTGGGGGATCAGCCGCCAACGTTACTGGGGCTGCCCGATCCCGATCATCCATTGCGAAACCTGCGGTGATGTCCCGGTGCCGGAAGAACAGTTGCCGGTCGTACTGCCCGAAGACGTCGTCCCTGACGGCGCCGGTTCGCCGCTGGCCCGTATGCCGGAATTCTATGACTGCAGCTGCCCCAAATGCGGCGCCGCAGCCAAGCGTGAAACCGACACCATGGACACCTTTGTCGAGTCGTCCTGGTACTTCGCCCGCTACGCCTCACCTCACTATGATCAGGGCATGGTCGACCCAGCCGCAGCTAACCACTGGCTGCCGGTGGATCAGTACATCGGCGGCATCGAGCACGCGATTCTGCACCTGCTCTACGCGCGCTTCTTCCACAAGCTGATGCGCGACGAAGGCCTGGTCAGCTCCAACGAGCCGTTCAAGAATCTGCTGACCCAGGGCATGGTGATTGCCGACACCTACTACCGCACCCTGGAAAACGGTGGCAAGGACTGGTTCAACCCGGCCGACGTTATTGTCGAGCGTGATGCCAAGGCCAAGGTCATTGGTGCGAAGCTCGCCAGCGATGGCCTGCCGGTGGAGATCGGCGGCACCGAGAAGATGTCCAAATCGAAAAACAACGGTGTCGACCCGCAAGCCATGATCGACAGCTATGGCGCCGATACCTGCCGCCTGTTCATGATGTTTGCCTCACCGCCGGACATGAGCCTGGAATGGTCCGATTCCGGCGTCGAGGGTGCGAGCCGCTTCCTTCGCCGCGTCTGGCGACTGGCACATGCCCATGTCAGTGCGGGTGCCGTTGCGAAACTGGATATTTCCGCCCTCAGCGATGAGCAGAAGGCTGTACGCCGCGCAATCCACCTTGCGATCAAGCAGGCCAGCCAGGATGTTGGGCAGCATCACAAATTCAACACCGCGATCGCCCAGGTGATGACGTTGATGAACGTGCTGGAGAAAGCGGCGGCTGCAACCGAGCAGGACCGTGCGCTGCTGCAGGAAGGCCTGGAAACCGTCGCACTGCTGCTGGCCCCTATCACACCTCACATCAGCCACGAACTCTGGCAACAGCTGGGCAACAACGGCTCGATCATTGATGCACAGTGGCCGGCCGTCGACGAGTCTGCTCTGGTTCAGGACAGCCTGACGCTGGTGGTGCAAGTCAACGGCAAGCTACGCGGACAAATCGAAGTGCCCGCCAGCGCCACACGTGAAGAAGTCGAAGCCACTGCCCGCGCGAACGAGAACGTAGTGCGTTTCACCGAGGGCCTGACGATTCGCAAGGTCATCGTGGTACTGGGCAAGCTGGTCAACATCGTCGCTAACTGATTCGCCTTGGCGCGTGCGCCAAGGCTGGCAAGGGGATACAACATGATCAAACGCAATCTGGTGGTGGTCGGCCTGGCCCTGCTGTTGAGCGCCTGCGGCTTTCAGCTTCGCGGGACAGGCGATACCAGTTTCGCGCTCGATGAAATTAATCTGCAAGCGCGCAACAGCTATGGCGAAACCGTGCAGCAACTTGAAGAACTGCTCAAGGACAGCGGCGTCAGGGTTTATCCGGGCGCTCGCTATACCCTGGACCTGGTACGCGAGCAGACCCGCCAGCGCACCGCCAGTTACACCACCGCTGCGCGCACTGCCGAATACGAACTGACCCAGACCCTCGACTATGAGATCCGTGGCCCGCAGAACACGGTGCTGCTGGAAAACCAAGTCGAAGTATCCAAGGTCTACGTTCATGACAGCAGCAACCTGATCAGTTCGGATCAGGAAGCCAGCCAGCTGCGCCGGGAAATGCGCCGCGAGCTTCTGCAGCAACTGAGCATGCGCCTACGCAACATCACGCCTGCTCAGCTCGACCAACTGCAGCAGACAGCGGAAGCGAAGAAGCGTGCTGAAGCCGAGACGATCGAGGCTCAGATGCGCGAACAGTCTGCGCGACCATTGCAGTCGCCCATCGAACTGCCCCTCCAATGACGACCGGGGAGCCCGCCAGCGCAGGCTCCCGGCCCTTCCGATGAAGCTACCTCCCGCCCAGCTCGCCAAGCACTTACAAGGCTCTCTTGCGCCGATTTATGTGGTCAGTGGCGACGAACACTTGCTCTGCCAGGAAGCCTGCGACGCGATACGTGCGGCTTGCCGTCAACAGGACTTCAGCGAACGCCAGGTTCTAAACGTCGAGACCGGTTTCGACTGGGGCCTACTCATCGAAGCCGGTGCCAGCCTTTCCCTGTTTGCGGAAAAACGCCTCCTGGAGCTGCGCATTTCCAACGGCAAGCCCGGCGACAAAGGCGCCGCGGCGCTGATCGACTACCTTGCGCGTCCCGCAGAAGACACGGTACTGCTGATCAGCCTGCCCAAGCTAGACGGCAATACCCAGAAGACCAAATGGGCCAAGGCGCTGATCGACGGCAAGCACGTGCAGTTCGTGCAGATCTGGCCGGTGGACGCGCAACAGCTGCCGCAGTGGATTCGCCAGCGCCTGGCGCAAGCCGGTCTTGCTGCGGACCAGGAAGCCGTGGAGTTGATCGCGGCTCGTGTCGAAGGCAACCTACTCGCCGCCGCGCAGGAAATCGAAAAACTCAAACTGCTCGCTGAAGCGGGCCAGGTAACCACCGAAACCGTCCAGGCTGCGGTTGCCGATAGCGCCCGCTACGACGTCTTCGGGCTGATTGATGCCGCGCTGCTGGGCCAGCCCGAACACATCCTGCAGATGCTTGCAGGACTGCGTGGCGAGGGGGTCGAAGCGCCGGTCATTCTCTGGGCCGTCGCGCGAGAAGTCCGCCAGCTGGCCAACATCGCCCAGCAGTACAGTCAAGGCGTACCGCTTGACCGGGCATTCAGCCAGGCCCGCCCGCCGGTATGGGACAAGCGCAAGCCGCTGGTCAGCAAAGCCTTGCAGCGCAACGATGCAGCGGGTTGGCAGCGGCTCCTGATGGATGCGCAGCGCATCGATGAGCAAATCAAAGGGCAGGCCGAAGGTGACCCATGGGTCGGCTTGACCGATCTCTGCCTTCAGCTGAGCGGACGGCAGATCAGGCTGTAGCACGAAGCGAAACAGTGTGGGTGTCGTCCCTCAGGTGCGGTCAGGCTCTCTGATTTGCGCTAAGCGCCAGAGGTTGCCTACCGTCCAGGTCTGGACATTTTTTATACAGTCCCTATGATGCCCCCGGCTGACCCATAGCAACCGAGAGGGTAATCGATGAGCAAGCAACGAAAGCGGCCAAACAAGGCCAAGAGTCTGGTGGCCCAACCCCTATTCCGCAGCCGCCAGGAACAGCCTAAAAAAGGCAAAGGCAGCTACCGCCGTGAAGCCTCCCAGTCCACCAACTGGGAGGCTTCGGTCCTTCTGGCGGCTTGAAAAGCCAAGTCACTCAAAGCGTGATAATGTCACGTGCCGATGACCTGCCGAGAGTGGTGCATGCTTTACACCTTCGTTCCCGTCCTGCTGCTGCGTACCCTGATTGCCGGATCAGCCCTGAGCATCATGGTCGCCTGCGCCGCCGAACCGGTCGCACCGAGCGCGCTGGCCTCCGCTAGCCCTCCATCCCCTAGCACCGTCGAACTCACCGCCTTGTCATCCGAAGCCGAGCCTGAACAGCTGAGCTTCGCAGAATGGCGCAACAGGTTTCGTAGCCAAGCCCTTAACGCGGGTATCTCGGCGCAGGTCTTCGACCGTGCCTTTGCAGGCGTCACGCCTGATCCAAGCATCATCATCGCTGATCGCAGCCAGCCGGAATTCACCCGCCCGGTCTGGCAGTACTTGGATGGCGCCCTGTCGAAACAGCGTGTCGATCGCGGCAGACGTCTGCTCGAGCAGCACCAAGCGACGCTGAACGATATAGAAGCGCGTTACGCTGTTGATCGTAATATGCTGGTCGCGATCTGGGGTCTTGAAAGCAGCTACGGGCAGATCATGGGCGACAAGGGCGTGATCCGTTCGCTCGCCACACTGGCACATGAGGGTCGACGCCCTGGATTTGCCAAAAGCCAGCTGTTGGCGGCCTTGGAAATCCTCCAGCACGGCGATGTAAGCGCAGATCAGCTGAGGGGATCCTGGGCCGGCGCCATGGGACAGACCCAGTTCATCCCGACCACCTATAACACCCACGCGGTGGATTTCGACGGCGATGGCCGCCGGGATATCTGGAGCAGTACCGCCGACGCCCTGGCATCAGCCGCACATTATCTGCAAGCCTCTGGCTGGAAAGCCGGGCAACCGTGGGGCTTCGAAGTCACCTTGCCGGAAGGATTCGACTACGCCCAGGCCGACAATGCTATCCGCAAGCCAGTATCCGAATGGCGTCAACTGGGACTAACCGGACTGCCGTCGGGTACCGCCATGGATGGCGCAAGCGCGACGCTGTTGCTTCCCGCCGGGTACCGCGGCCCAGCATTTCTGGTCCTGGATAATTTCCGCGCGATACTGCGATACAACAATTCATCGTCCTATGCGCTGGCGATCGGCCTGCTGTCGGAGCGCTTCGATGGCGCCGGCAGGGTCCGTGCAAACTGGCCACAAGGGGAGCAGCCCTTGAGCCGCTCAGAGCGTCTCGAGCTGCAGGAACGCCTTTCCAACCGAGGCTTCGATCCAGGCACTGCAGACGGCATCATCGGTGCCAACACCCGCAGCGCTATCCGCGGCTTCCAGCAACAGCTCGGCTGGCCCGCCGACGGGCATCCGACGCAGGAATTGCTGGGACGGCTGCGCGCAGAGCCTTAGCGAGCATGGCCGAACTCATCGGCCATGCACTGCACCAAGCCGCTCGGCTCCGCAACCGGGTGACTCGCATTTGTTGGCAAACAAAGTGACGGTAGCGCAGGTAAACGCGAATAGGACACTCGTGCACGACCAGATCGCCTGTGCGGCTCCCCGCTGCGGCGATGTCGATCCGTGCATGCCTCGTCACGCAGACTGACCGGTCAGCGCCTGTGATAAACTGCGCGGCGGCCACAAGCCGTCTCGTCCCACGGAGCCTCTAGCGGAGCCCAGATTGCCGATGTCCGATATCTCCCAGCCCAAAACCGTTGCCAGCGGCGATAAATTCCGAACCACTCAGGGCATCACCGCGATCAAGGACGGGCAAAAACGCCGCGCCTCAAGCGAACCCCAGGTGTTCGAACCCAAACCCAAGTGGCTGCGGGTCAAGGCGCCCAGCGGCAGCCGCTTCGAAGCGGTCAAGCGCAACGTAGGCGAGCACCGCCTCAGTACCGTATGCCAGGAGTCGCACTGCCCGAACATGGGCGAATGCTGGTCCAACGGCACCGCTACCATCATGCTCATGGGCTCGGTGTGCACCCGCGCGTGCCGCTTCTGCGCGGTGGATACTGGCAACCCCAACGGCTGGCTGGATCAGGAGGAGCCACAGAACACCGCCAAGTCGGTGGAACTCATGGCGCTGCGCTATATCGTACTGACCTCGGTGGACCGTGACGATCTTGACGACGGCGGTGCCGCGCACTACGCCGCCTGTGTGCGCGCAATCAAGGAGCGCACCCCGCAGGTGGTCGTTGAGGCCCTGACTCCAGACTTCGACGGCGACCTGCAAGCCATCGAACGCGTGGCGGACTCTGGCCTTGAAGTCTTCGCGCAGAACGTCGAGACGGTCAAGCGCCTGACCCATGAAGTGCGCGACCCTCGCGCCGGCTATGAGAAGACCCTTCGCGTGCTGGAGCATGCCAAGCGCCATCGCCCGGAGATGCTGACCAAAACCAGCCTGATGCTGGGCTTGGGCGAAAGTGACGAGGAAGTGCTGCAGACTATGGATGACCTGCGCGCCATCGGCGTCGACATCCTCACCCTCGGCCAGTATCTGCAGCCGACCCGCAACCACCTGTCGGTCAAGCGTTGGGTCAGTCCCGAAGAATTCAACCGTTTCCGCGATATCGGGCTGGAAAAGGGCTTTATGGAAGTCGCCGCCGGCCCGCTGGTGCGCTCCAGCTACCGAGCCGACCGGGTGTTCGAGAAGAACAACCTGGGCTTGGCCGCTCCGGTGCCGGTACCGGGCCAGCCGTTCGACAGCAGCCTAATACCAACCCTCAATCTGAACTGATCGTGCCGAACATCGCCTACCCTTCTATCTTGACTGGGTAGGCGTTTTATATCCGTCATGCCCCGCTGACATATTGTATAAGCCTGCCTTAGCTAGCTTATTGCTGCGCCTGTGAGGGTCTGCTGCTGCGCGTAGCCGAGGTGCTTGACCAGCTGTTCACGCAGGCGGGCACCAACCTCGGCAAAGGCTACCGGCCCCTCAACCAGATCGGCTAATTGGGTCATAGCCATGCCGGCGTAGCCGCAAGGATTGATCCGCCCGAAGGGTTCCAGGTCCATGTCCACATTGAGCGCCAGGCCATGGAACGAGCGTCCGTTACGAATGCGCAGGCCGAGGGACGCGATCTTCGCACCCTCGACGTACACGCCAGGCGCGTCCGGTTTGGCCAAGGCCTGCACATCGTAGCTGGCAAGCAAATCGATCAGGCTCTGTTCGATGCGGCTGACCAGTTCGCGCACACCAAAGCCTAGCCGACGGACGTCCAGCATCAGGTAGCACACCAGTTGCCCGGGGCCATGATAGGTCACCTGTCCACCCCGATCTGCCTGTATCACGGGGATATCGCCGGGCAACAGCAGGTGCTCGGCCTTGCCGGCCTGCCCCTGGGTGAACACCCGCGGATGCTGCAGCAGCCAGATCTCATCAACAGTGTCCGGCTGCCGTTCGTTGGTAAAGCGCTGCATGGCTTGCCAGGCGACGGGATAGTCCACCAGACCGAGCTCACGCACCCCCAGCAGCGAGATACTCATGACTAAGCACCTGCGCCTGGAGGACTTACAACCAGACGTGCATTGGTGGGATGCCGGCCCATTACAACACCATGTGCACGCGCCCGGTGGCGCGCAGATCCACATGGATCGCTTGCAACTGCTCGACACTCGTCGCCGTAATCAGTACCTGCACGGATAGAAAACGTCCGTTACGACTGTCGCGGCTTACCAACGTAGTTTCATCAAAATTCGGCGCATGCCGGCGGATCACTTCTACCACCGTCTCGCTGAAGCCTTCGCCCGCATCGCCGATCACCTTGATCGGATAGCGCTCGCAGGGGAACTCGATTTTGGGTGCTTGTGTTTCGCTTTTGCTTTCGGTCATGGCAACAGACTCATGATCCGCAAGCGCGCCCGGCGAATAGCGAGGGCACGCTCCAGAGGTTCAGTTAAAGAGGTTGAAGAAGAACAGCTGAATGCTATCCCATAGACGGCTGAACAACCCACCTTCCTCTACCGCCTGCAAAGCAATCAGGTCAGTGCTTTGCAGCACCTCGCCATCGAGACTTACCTCGACCTTGCCGATTACATCACCCTGCTGGATTGGCGCGGTGAGTTCGGAATTAAAGGTAAGGCCGGCCTGGAGTTTGTCCATCTGTCCACGCGGCAGCGTCATGGTCAGGTCGTTCGCCAGTCCAGCACTGACCTGGTCCTGCTGGCCCTTCCAGACACGGGACGTCGCCAGCTCAACACCCTTCTGATAGAAGGTCCGGGTCTCGAAGAAGCGGAAGCCATAGGTCAGCAGTTTCTGCGTCTCGGCGGCACGTGCCTGCTCACTGTTGGTGCCGAAGACAGCGGTGATCAGACGCATGTCATCCCGAACTGCGGAGGCGACCAGGCAGTAGCCAGCCTCTTCGGTATGGCCGGTCTTCAAACCGTCGACGGTCTTGTCGCGCCACAGTAGAAGGTTGCGGTTGGGCTGTTTGATGTTGTTCCAGAAGAATTCCTTCTGGGCATAAATGCCGTAGTGTGCGGGATCCTCATGAATGATCGCGCGGGCCAGCTTGGCCATATCGGCGGCGGAAGAATAGTGTTCTGGATGAGGCAGCCCTGTGGCATTCATGAAGTGCGTATTGGTCATGCCCAGTCGCTGAGCCGTGCTGTTCATGAGGTCGGCAAAGGCCTCTTCGCTGCCGGCAATATGTTCTGCCATGGCCACGCTGGCGTCATTGCCAGACTGAATAATGATGCCGTGCAGCAGATCGTCTACCGAAACCTGCGTATTGACCTGGATGAACATCCGCGAGCCACCGGTGCGCCAGGCTTTTTCGCTAATAGTCACCATGTCGCTTTCGGAAATCTGCCCCTTCTTGATTTCCAGCGTGGCGATATAAGCCGTCATCAGTTTTGTCAGACTGGCCGGCGGCAGGCGTTCATCACCAGCATTCTCGACCAGCACCTTGCCGCTGGCGGCATCCATCAAAACGTAGGACTTGGCCGCCAGCTGTGGCGGTGAAGGAATGATCGGCTCGGCCCAGGCGGTGGGCGCTACGGCCAGCACGGTGAGAAGGAACAGCCGGTGCACGAAGGTGGTGATAGTCATTGCGCTCTCAAAAAGGTGGGTGTGGCAAAAACGGTTACAGGTCAGCGTCGCTTATCGATCAGCGATGATCAGCCTTCAATCGCCGCGTACTCGGCGCGGGTTTCCCAAATTGGCGAGACGGACGCTCTGTTCGAGCTGTGTGGCTTCATCGGGGGAATCGATTGGCCCTAGGCGCACCCGGTGCAGAATCTGCTCTTGGTGCACAACCGAACTCACGAATACCGGCGCTTCGGTCAGACTGCTGAGCTTGTCGCGCAGCAACTGAGCGGCATCAGGGTTGGCAAACGCACCGACCTGGAGATAGACACCGGTCCCGCTTGCAGCGCGCTTGTCGCCGGTTTCAACCTCCATCGGCACGGTGGCGCCAGCATGCTGTGTGGGTGGCGGCGTGTATTGTTCGACAGGTTGCGCCAGCGCAGCAGCCGAGGGTTTGGCGACCTTTTGCGGCTGGGCCAGGACCATAGGCGCCGGCCTGCCTCGCTCGGCCCACCATCGCTCGGGGTCGATACCTTCGACCTTGACCCGTGCGGTCCCGTTTTCTGCATAACCCAGTTTCTTCGCCGCCGCGAACGACAGGTCGATGATCCGATCCGAGTAGAACGGACCGCGGTCATTGACCCGCAGCACCACTGTCTTGCCGTTGTCGAGGTTGGTTACCCGAACATAGCTGGGCAGCGGCAGCGTTTTGTGCGCCGCGCTCATGCCGTACAGATCGTATTTTTCGCCGTTGGCGGTCGGCTGACCATGAAACTTGGTGCCGTACCAGGATGCCGTTCCGGTCGCCCGATAGTTGCGCCCGTCACCGATGGGGTAATAGGTTTTGCCCAGCACGGTATAGGGATTGGCCTTGAACGGGCCGTTGTGCGGCGTGGGTGTTGCGTCAGGGATACGGGACACGTCGACATCCCACCAAGGCGCGCCGTCCTTGTGCGGCCGCGAGTAGTCACCTGGACCACTGATAGCTGCACTTTTGGTGGGGGCCGGCGACGGTGTCGGCGCCGACGAGCATCCGACAACCAGCACAGCGACAATCGCTACCGCCAGCAAACGAGAGGTCATTGCGCACCCCGCGCCTGGAGCAATTGCTCGGAAAGCTGATGGACAGCCATCGCGTACATCACGCTGCGGTTATAACGGGTAATGACATAGAAGTTGGGCAAGCCGACCCAGTACTCGTCGCCGTCAGCCCCGTCCAGACGAAAGGCAGTTACCGCAATGTCGTTGGCCATCTCCGTTTCGGCCGGCCATTGCCAACCCAGCTCGCGCAATTCAGCGGCCTTCAGGACCGGTTCAAGCCCCTCGGTCAGACCTTCGCTATGCCGCTCGCCACTTACTGTGGCCCGCGCCACCACCGGTGCACCAGCGGTCCAACCGTGTTGTTTGAAATAATTGGCGGCGCTGCCGATGGCGTCGACAGGGTTCTTCCAAATGTCGATACGTCCGTCCGCATCGAAATCCACGGCATAGGCGCGGAAGCTACTCGGCATGAATTGCGGCAGCCCCATGGCACCGGCGTAAGAACCGGTCAGTGTCAGTGGGTCGACTTGCTCTTCACGGGCCAGCAACAGGAATTCCTTTAGCTGCTGACGGAAGAATGGCTGGCGCGGTGGATAGTCGAAGCCCAGGGTCGACAAGGCATCTATGACGCGATAGTTACCGGTGTTGCGGCCATAAAAGGTTTCGACGCCGATGATGGCGACGATAACCTGTGCCGGCACACCAAATTCCTGTTCGGCTCGCGCCAGCGCTGCCTCGTTCTCGCGCCAGAAATCCACACCCTGAGCGACCCGTGAATCGGTCATGAAGATCGGCCGATATTCTTTCCACGCCTTGACCCGTTCTGCCGGCCGGGAGATAGCATCGAGAATCACCTGTTTGCGCTCTGCCTGCGCCAGCACTTCGATCACCTGCTCACTGGCGAACCCATAGTCCTGGGTCATTTCGCGCACAAAATCTTCGACTTTTTCGCCTTGATAATCTGCCGCAAAAACCG
Organism: Pseudomonas sp. NPDC047961; assembly: GCF_050272435.1. Lineage (NCBI taxonomy): Bacteria > Pseudomonadati > Pseudomonadota > Gammaproteobacteria > Pseudomonadales > Pseudomonadaceae > Pseudomonas > Pseudomonas sp. NPDC047961. The sequence goes on from NZ_JBNNMD010000002.1 coordinate 390,615, forward strand.
CCGGAGCATGTCCGAACGCTGCGAAAAAACCCGCTCCGCAGAGCGCTCGCGTCAACCAGCCACGTCGTAATCGATCCAAGAAATTCACTCTAGTCAAACCTGTGCGATCCATTTGCGATGGGTGTGGATCGACATCAAAACCCCGAACCCTGATAGCAGGGTTACCAATGAAGTGCCACCAAAACTGATGAAGGGCAACGGCACCCCTACCACCGGCAACAGACCGCTGACCATGCCGATGTTGATGAATACGTAAACGAAAAAGGTCATCGTCAGCGCACCGGCCAGCAACTTGCCAAACAGGGTCTGCGCCTGAACGGTAATGACCAGGCCGCGCATGATCAGCAGCAAATAAAGCAGCAGCAGCAAGCAGACGCCCACTAGGCCGAACTCCTCAGCCAGAACCGCAATAATAAAGTCCGTATGGCTTTCCGGCAAAAAATCCAGATGGGACTGGGTGCCCAGCAACCAACCCTTGCCAAACACACCGCCTGAACCAATCGCCGCCTTCGACTGGATGATGTTCCAGCCGGTTCCCAGCGGGTCGCTTTCTGGGTCGAGGAATGTATGCACGCGCTGTTTCTGGTAGTTGTGCAGAACGAAATACCACATAGCCACGGCGATCGGCACCAGCGCCGCAACTGCGCTCAGAATCCAACGCCAGCGCAGCCCGGCGATGAACAGCACGAAAGCACCGGAGACCAGCACCAGCAAGGAAGTGCCCAGATCCGGCTGCTTGAGGATCAGCACGAAGGGCGTGAGGATCAGGCCAAGGCTGACCATGGTGTGCTTGATGCCTGGCGGCAATGCGCGCGCGGATAAATACCAGGCGATCGTCATCGGCATGATGATTTTCATGAACTCGGACGGCTGGAAGCGAATCACGCCAGGGATATTGATCCAGCGGGTCGCGCCCATCGCGGTGTATCCGACGAATTCCACCGCGACCAGCAGCGCGACAACCGCCAAGTAGCCAGCCGGGACCCAGCGCGCCATGAATCTTGGTTCCAGCTGAGCGATGACCAGCATGGCGCCCAGGCCGAAGCCATAGGAAGTCGCCTGCTTGATCAGCAGATCGACGTTTTTGCCGCCGGCCGAATAAAGAACGAACAAGCTGCCGGCCGCTAGCGTCAGCAGAAGCAACAGCAGCACCCCATCGATATGCATGCGCTGTAACAGCGTCGCCCGACGGCGCATCACATCGGTGGTTGAAAGCGTGCGGTCAAATGTTCCGCTCATGGCTTGGGCCCCTGTGCCGCCAGCGCCGGCGCATACTCGGCCTTCAGCTCGCCCGCCTCGTTCAACAGCCAGGCGTCCATGATCTGCTTGGCCACCGGAGCCGCGACGCCAGACCCAGACTCACCGTTCTCGACCATCACAGCCACTGCTATCTGCGGGTCATGCACGGGGGCGAAGGCGACGAACAAGGCGTGGTCACGATGGCGTTCGGCGAGTTTGCCGCTGTCATACTTCTCGCCCTGCTTGATGGCCACCACCTGCGCCGTACCGCTTTTACCGGCGATAAGGTACGCGGCGGTATCGCCTACTTTCTTTGCCGTGCCGCGAGGGCCGTGCAGCACCTTCACCATGCCGTTGATGGAGGCATCCCAGTAACTTGGGTCGCGGAGCTGAATATCAGGCATCGGTTCCGGATCGACAGGCATTTCACCTTCGATGCTTTTCGCCAGGTGCGGTCTGATCCATTTGCCGTGAGTCGCCATCAACGCGGTAGCCTGGGCCAGCTGCAACGGAGTGGTCTGCATGTAGCCCTGACCGATGCCGAGGATAACGGTCTCGCCCGGGTACCAGGCCTGCCGGTAACGGCCACGCTTCCAGTCTCGCGACGGCATCAGGCCAGCGGTCTCCTCGAACATATCCAACGCAACGCGCTGGCCGAGGCCAAAGCGACTCATGTAGTCATGCATACGGTCGATGCCCATCTTGTGGGCAAGGTCGTAAAAGTAGGTGTCGTTCGACCGCATGATCGCTGTTTCCAGATCCACCCAGCCGTCGCCGCCGCGATTCCAGTTCCGATACTTGTGCTTTACATTGGGCAGTTGAAAGAAGCCGGGGTCGAACACGCGACTGTTCTCGGTTACCACACCGGTATCCAGCCCAGCCACCGCCATCATCGGCTTGATCGTTGACCCCGGTGGGTACAGCCCACGCAACACCCGGTTGAACAGCGGCTGATCGATCGAGTCACGCAACTCGCCGTAAGCCTTGAAGCTGATGCCGGTCACGAACAGGTTGGGATCGAAGCTGGGCTGGCTGACCATTGCCAGCACCTCGCCGGTCGACGGCTGCAAGGCGACGATGGCGCCGCGACGTCCCGCCAACGCGGCTTCGGCCGCCTCCTGCAGCTCAAGATCGAGCGTCAGGGTGATGTCCTTGCCCGGAATAGGATCGGTGCGCTTGAGTACCCGCAGCACCCGACCCCGAGCGTTGGTTTCGACTTCCTCGTAACCCACCTGACCGTGCAGGACATCTTCATAGAAGCGCTCGATGCCGGTCTTGCCGATATGGTGGGTGCCGCTGTAGTTGACCGGATCAAGCTGCTTGACCTCCGCCTCGTTGATCCGACCGACGTAGCCGACCGAGTGCGCGAAATGCTTGCCCTGTGGGTAGTGTCGAACCAGTTGCGCCGCCACCTCCACGCCGGGCAGACGGAACTGATCCACCGCGATGCGGGCGATCTGCTCTTCCGACAACTCGTACATGATCGGCACCGGCTCGAATGGCCTCCGCCCCTGAAGCACGCGCTTTTCGAAGAGCGCACGCTCTTCGCTGGAGAGCTCCAGCACCTCGACCACCGTGTCGAGTGTCTTGCGCCAATCTTCAGCTCGCTCGCGAGTCACCGTAAGACTGAAGCTCGGCCGGTTGTCGGCGATGAGTTTGCCAGTCCGGTCGAAAATCAGCCCGCGATTCGGTGGAATCGGCTGGACGTGAACACGGTTGCTTTCGGATAGCGTCGAGTGATGCTCGTACTGCACGACCTGCAGGTAGTAAAGCCGCGCAATCAAGGCGCCGATCAGGAGCAGCACCAAAACCCCGCCCACAATCACCCGCTGACGCACCAGGCGGGCGTCCTTTTCGTGGTCCTGGAGAGGGATCGACTTGGACATCTTGGGTTTGGCTGTACTACTTGTGGTAAGGGTGACCCGACAGCAACGTCCAGGCGCGATAGATCTGCTCGCCGATAAGAATGCGCACCAGCGGATGGGGCAATGTCAGCGGCGACAGCGACCAGCGCTGCTCGCTGCGGGCACACACCTCAGGGGCCAGCCCTTCCGGGCCACCCACCATGAGATTGACATTGCGCGCATCGAGCCGCCATCGCTCCAGCTCGCTAGACAGTTGCTCGGTGCTCCACGGCCGCCCCGTCACTTCAAGCGTGACGATGCGCTCGCCGGGTTGCACCTTCGCCAGCATGGCCTCGCCTTCCTGACGAATCAACCGCGCCACGTCGGCATTCTTGCCACGGGTGTTAAGCGATATTTCATGAAGCTCCAAAGGCAGCTCAGACGGCAGGCGCTTGGCATATTCTTGCCAACCGTCCTCCACCCAGCGCGGCATCTTCGAACCCACCGCAATCAGCTTGATCCGCACGGATCGACTATTCCTGTTCGCCCGCGTGCTGCGCACGGCTCTGCTCGGCGCCTTGCCAGAGGCGCTCGAGATCGTAGAACTGGCGAGTTGGCACCTGCATCACATGCACCACCACATCACCCAGGTCGAGCAGAGCCCATTCGCCTCCGTCCAGGCCTTCGCTACCAAGAGGGCGTACGCCCTGCTCCTTGACCTTCTCGAGCACGTTCTCGGCGAGCGATTTCACGTGACGGCTGGACGTGCCGCTAGCGATAACCATGAAGTCGGTGACGCTGGTCTTGCCACGGACATCGATAGTCGTGATATCGGTGCCTTTCAGATCTTCCAGGGCGCTAACGGCCAGCTGGGCCAACGAATCATTTTGCATAATGTGAAACAACCTCAGTTCGACGCCCGGTACAGTCCGTGCGCGTTGATATAAGCCAGCACGGCGTCCGGTACGAGAAAGCGTACAGACCGGCCGCTGGCCAGAAATTGACGAATACGTGTTGCCGACACCCCTAGCGGGGCCTGCCAGACGAAAGCAATTTGCCCACCGCTGCCGGTAAGCGTCAGCGGATCGTTCACGCTGCGTGCCGCCAGCAGGTCCCGCAGTGCTTCCGGCGACTCGCTGTCGGCATCCGGCCGTTGCATGACCAGAATATGGCAATGATCGAGCAGCTCATCCCAGCGATGCCAACCGGGAAGCCCGCAGAAGGCATCCCAACCCATGATCAGAAAGACCTGATCGTCATCATCCAGCTCGGCACGCAAAGACTCCAGCGTGTCGATGGTGTAAGACGGCTTGTCACGCTCCAACTCGCGTGCATCGACCGAAAGCGGAGCCAAGTCCTGCACCGCCAGCCGAACCATGCTCAAGCGATCCTGCGCAGTGCTGTATGGCGTTTCACGGTGCGGTGGTCGGTAGTTAGGGACCAGGCGAACCTCGTCGAGGCCGACCATTTCTGCTACTTCCAGAGCGCCGCGTAAATGCCCGATATGCACCGGGTCAAAGGTGCCACCGAGAAGGCCGATGCGCCGAGGGGTGCCAGTTGCCCTCATCAAGTACGCACGTGGCCGTCGCCGAATACCACGTACTTCTCGCTGGTCAGTCCTTCCAGGCCGACCGGACCACGGGCGTGCAGTTTATCGGTGGAAATGCCGATCTCAGCGCCCAACCCGTACTCGAAGCCATCGGCAAAACGAGTGGAGGCGTTGATCATTACCGACGCCGAATCGACCTCAGTAATGAAGCGCCGCGCATCGGTGAAGTTTTCAGTGACGATCGCGTCAGTGTGCTGCGAACCGTAGCGGTTGATGTGCTGGATCGCTTCATCCAGGGAATCGACAATGCGGATCGACAGGATCGGCGCGTTGTATTCGGTGGACCAATCCTCTTCGCTCGCAACCAACACATCGCTACCAAGCAATTCACAGGTCCGAGGGCAGCCACGCAGTTCGACGCCCTTCTCCCGGTAGATGGCTGCTAGCGGCGGCAACGCGCGAGCGGCGATGGATGCATGAACCAACAACGTTTCCATGGTGTTGCACGGCGCATAGCGCTGGGTCTTGGCGTTGTCGGCGATGCGAACAGCCTTGTCGAGGTCGGCCGCCCGATCGATGAACACGTGGCAGATTCCGTCCAGATGCTTGATCACCGGCACCTTGGCGTCGCGACTGATGCGCTCGATCAGCCCCTTACCACCGCGCGGCACGATCACATCCACGTATTCCGGCATGGTAATCAATGCCCCAACGGCGGCGCGGTCGGTGGTCTCGACAACTTGCACCGCAGCAGCTGGCAGTTGGGCCTCGGCTAGGCCCAGTTGAATGCAGCGAGCAATGGCCTGGTTCGAGTGGATCGCTTCCGAGCCGCCACGCAAAATAGTGGCGTTGCCCGACTTGAGACACAGGCTGGCGGCATCGATGGTCACGTTGGGCCGTGACTCGTAGATGATCCCAACCACGCCCAGCGGCACGCGCATCTTGCCAACCTGAATGCCAGAAGGCAGATAGCGCATGTCGCGGATCTCACCGATGGGGTCAGGCAGGTTCGCGACCTGGCGCAGCCCCTCGATCATGTCGTCGATGCGCGCAGGCGTAAGCGCCAGACGATCGAGCATGGCCTCGTCCAGACCATTGGCACGCCCGGCCTCGAGGTCCTCACGATTGGCACGGACCAGCTCCTCACGCGCGGCGTCAAGCGCGGCGGCGGCGGCTTGCAAGGCCCGGTTCTTCTGCGCTGTGGTGGCGCGCGCTAGCACGCGCGACGCCTCGCGCGCGGCGCGACCGAGGCGGGTCATGTAGTCGAGTACGGACTCGGTCATGGTCTGGCTGGCCTGACTGAAGGGAAAGCGGCTGATTATAGCCACCCACGCGCCTCACGCACAGCGGCGCCGGGCGAATGGCAGAAAAGCATCCGACTGCAGGTCACCCCACCGAATGTGCAGCTGACCACCCAAGCGCGACGAAATCCGCCGTTTGATCAGTGACCGCTCCAGGCTATTCCCAGCGCTATCATGACCAGACGCTTGAAACCCCGGCGCCAGGTGCCGGGTCGAAGCGTTTCGGACCAAGGAAAACAACCATGCCGGAATGGCTTACCGCACTCTCCAATTGGCTCACTGAGCACCCACAATGGCTTGGCCTTAGCCTGTTTGTAGTCGCCTGTCTCGAATGCCTCGCCATTGTTGGCTTGCTGATGCCCGGCACCGTGCTGGTGTTTGCCATTGCGGTCGTCGCCGGCAGTGGCGTGCTGAGCCTCGGCGAGACACTGCTCCTCGGCTATGCCGGCGGTCTACTTGGCGACCTGCTCTCATACGGGCTGGGGCGCCGCTATCATCAAAATATTCGCAGTATTCGCGGCCTGCGCGACCACCCAGAATGGCTGACACGCGCCGAGTTGTACTTCGAGCGCTACGGCATCGCCAGCCTGCTTGTAGGACGGTTCATCGGTCCGCTGCGCCCCATGTTGCCGGTGACCGCGGGCATGCTCGACATGCCGTTCGGGCGCTTTCTCCTGGTTAGCCTGGTCGCCGCGGCTGGCTGGTCGATGGCCTATCTGCTGCCGGGCTGGGCGGCGGGTGCAGCCGTGCGACTGCCCTTGCCAGAGGGTTTCTGGAGCGAGGCGGGCGTTGTAACCGCCGCTCTGCTTCTGCTCGTCGGCGGCGTGGTGCATGGCAGCCTGCATCAGATGCGCTGGGTGACCCCGCTTGCCGCAGGCCTCAGCGCAGCCGTTCTAATTGGACTGTTCATTGGTTGGCCCTACCTGGTGGAACTCGACGAAGGGCTGATGACGGTCATTCAGGGTGAGCGCAGCCCGATCTTCGACCGTTTCATGGTCGTGGTCACACGAGCTGGCGACTTCCAAACCCAGCTGTGGGCCGCCGTGTTGCTGAGTCTGTTGTTAATCGCCACAAAACGGTGGCGCGCTGCAGCGTTCACCATTCTCACGCTGCTGGGCACCGCGCTGGCCAACGGCGCACTTAAAGCGACCTTCGGCCGCATCCGCCCGGAAATTCTGTTGGAGCCCCTACACAGCTTCAGCTTCCCCAGCGGTCACAGCTCGGCGGCATTCGCCTTTTTTCTCACCCTTGGGGTTCTCGCCGGCAGGGGCCAGCCACCGCGCCTGCGCCTGGCCTGGGTGCTATTGGGCGTATTGCCGGCCACCGCAATTGCACTGTCGCGTGTCTATCTCGGCGTTCACTGGCCAACCGATGTGATCGCTGGCGCGGTGTTGGCAGCCAGCATTTGCGCGGCGAGCCTGACCCTTGTGCAATGGCGCGCACCGATGACGGCACTGTCGCCGAAAATATGGTGGCTCATCCTGCCGGCCACCCTGGGACTGATTGGCGCCTTTGCGATCTGGGCATTGCCAGGCGCCATGCTGCTCTATCGCTACCAGTAGTGCCGCCACGCCATTAAGGCGCCTTACTATTCGACCGCCTCGCCCTGCAGTTGCTCCAGCCAGCATTGAATCCGCTGCAATTGCAGCGCTGGATCGTCAAGCTGCAACAGTTCGATTTTCTGCTCCGGCTGAAAGGGCAGCAGGTAGGCCAGCTGATGCGCCAGCGAGCGCTGGCCCTGCGCGGCACTGCCCATCCCCAGTGCTTCAACCAGCGGATGCTGACCGAGCGCCTCCAGCAGAATAGCCAGATCAAGATGCTCATCCTTCAGCGGCAGGTCGTCCCCCTCCTCGCGCCAGTTGATCTCGGCAACGGTCAGCTGATCACGCTGCACCTCGGCCGACAACACATCGAAGCGACGGCCGCCCTCGACTCGTATGCCCAACAGGCCATTGGGTCGCTGTTGCCAATCGCGAATCAATGCCTCACAGCCGGTCAGGGCATATTCGCTCGGCGCCAACCCCACCTCGCTGCCCTCGATGAGACGCACCACACCGAAGCCATGTCCGGCCTTCATGCAGCTGCTGACCATATCCAGATAGCGCGCCTCGAAGAGCTGCAGATCAAGGGTGCACCCGGGAAACAAAACGGTATCGAGCGGAAACAACGGTAGCTTCATTCAAACTCCTTACGACAGCATCAGCACGGCCAAAGGCAGCAGCACTGCAGTCATCACGCCCATCAGGCTCATGGCCAGTGCCGCAAAGGCGCCGCACTCGTCGCCTTCCTGCAATGCCTGGGCAGTCCCCACCGCATGCGCAGTCAGACCCAGCGCCATGCCTCGGGCGGCAGGATGCTGAACGCCAAACCTGCGCAACAGTTCCGGGCCGATGATCGCGCCGATGATACCCGTGATCATCACGAAGACAGCTGCCAGCGCCACCACGCCGCCGATCTGCTCGGCCACCAGCATGGCGATAGGCGAGGTAACCGACTTGGGCGCCAGGGTCATCAGGATCATCTGGTCGGCACCAAAGACCCACGCCAGCGTCATGCCCAGCGCCGTAGCGCCGGTGCCGGCCAGTAGCAGGGTGAGCATGATAGGCCAGAACAGTTCGCGGATCCTCCGCAGATTGAGGTACAGCGGCACCGCGAGTGCCACGGTAGTCGGCCCAAGGAGCACGGTCAGCATCTGGGCGCTGTCGCGGTACTCCTCATAGCTCAGACCGCAAAGCACAAGCGTACCGACCACCACCACCATCGACACCAGCACTGGCTGCAGAAATACCCAGTGGGTTTTTTCGTAGGCCGCATAGGCCAGCTGAAAAGCCGCCAAAGTGATCGCCACGCCAAACAAGGGGTGATGAATGACCGCATCCCAAGCCGCCTGCCACTGCATCGCGATCATGCGCGACCTGCCTTGCGCTGCTGACGGCGAATCAGCGTTTGCATCAGCCAGCCGGTAAACACCAACGACACCACCAGCGAGAGCACCAGTACGCCGACGATGGCCCAGAAATCCTCGAGAATCGCCCCGGTATAGGCCATCACACCCACAGCGGGCGGCACCAGCAACAAGGGCAGATAACGCAACAGACTACTCGCGGCGACCTGCAGCGATTCACTCGCTTGCCCGCGAGCCAGCAGCGCTACGAACAGCAACAGCAAGCCAATGATTGGCCCCGGCAGCATTGGCAGAACCATTACGTTGAGCGCAGTGCCAAGCAGTTGGAACAGCAGCAGCCAGGTTAGTCCGCGTAGCAGCATGGAAGCCTCCAGAGCAAAGGAGCGCAATTATAAGCATCTCGCCACAACGACACCCGCAACAGCTCCCTATCAGCCTATGGCGCGCCATTCGCACGAACCATGCTTGGTTGATTCGCCCTCGGCTGCGTGCTGATCTAGCGTTGCGTCACATCCGCACAAAACAACAAACACCGGAGGATATATGCCGCAAGTACCCGTAGCAGAACTCAAGGACTACATTGGCAAAGAGCTAGGCCACTCCGAATGGTTCACCGTCGATCAGCAGCGAGTCGACCAGTTCGCCGATTGCACCGGTGATCACCAGTTCATCCACATCGACCCGGAAAAAGCTGCGCAAACCCCGTTCGGTGGCACCATCGCCCACGGCTTCCTGTCGCTTTCGCTATTGCCGATGTTGATGGACGAATTGATGATTCGCCCTGAAGGAACCAAGATGGGCGTCAACTACGGGCTCGACAGCCTGCGCTTCATCCAGCCAGTCAGGGTCGGCTCGCGGGTTCGCGTTGCAGCGACGCTACTCGACGCCTACGAGAAGAACCCGGGACAGTGGCTGCTCAAGTCGCGCGCTGTGATGGAAATCGAGGGCGTGGAAAAGCCCGCCTACATTGCTGAGACCCTGGCGCTCTGCTTTGTCTGACCAGACGGGCGCAGTTGCCGCACCCCGCTGAGTTTGCGGCATACTGCGGCGTCACCCCTCTGGAAAGCCGCATGCGCCAACTCGCTCCACTTCTGTTCGCCTGTTTTTTGAGCGCCTGCGGTGATGGCGAACCGTTGTTGCCTGCCGACGCCGTGCTGCCTGATGGTGGTCGTTACCGGGGCGAGTTCATCGATGGCCTGCTGCAGGGCGAAGGGCGTATCGACTACCCCAACGGCAGCCATTACCTCGGATCGTTCAAGGATGGACAGTGGCACGGTCAAGGCGTCTGGCAAGGCGCTAATGGCGACCGCTACGAAGGCTCCTTCAAACAAGGTCTGTTCAATGGCCAGGGCCGCTTCAGCTACGCCACGGGTGGCGTCTATGAAGGGCATTTCGAGCAGGGAAGTCTCAACGGCACGGGCCGCTACAGCGAACCCGGTCTGAGCTACGAAGGTGGGTTCAAGGATGGCCTCTATCACGGCACCGGCAAATTGCAGGAAGCAGAGGGCATCAGCTACGAGGGCGAATTCGGCGAAGGCCAGCCCGACGGCGAGGGCACCCGCAGCGACACCAGTGGAGTATTCAGCGGCACCTTCACCGACGGCCGACTCAGCGGTGACGGCGTTTACCGTAGCAACGACGGCGAGCATTACCTCGGCCAGTTTCAGGACGACCTTTTCCATGGCCAGGGGCGCTACGAAGATGCTGCCGGAAATGTCTGGAGAGGCACCTTCAAACACGGCGAACTAAGCGGCAACGGCGAATATGTCGGCATCGATGGTACGCACTACAGCGGACAGTTCACACGCTGGCAGTACAACGGCGAAGGGAATCTGCGCCAGCCGGACGGCGCTCAGTACGTCGGTCGCTTCCAGGCAGGCCAGTTCGATGGGCCGGGAACCCTCATCCTCGCCGATGGCACCAAGCGGAGCGGTACGTGGCGGGCCGGCCGCCTAAGCCAAGATGCTCAAGGCAAGCGCCTCGCCGACCCACTGGAGATAGGCCTGCTGCATCAGGGCCAGCTGTTGGCGGACGCACTTGACGCAGTGCCGCCATCGACCCCGGCGGCAGAGCTCTACAGCCTGACCCTGGCAGGCGATGGACAGCAAAGTGTGTTTCTGCGCGAGGTCGACTACGTGGACGACCTGCTGGCTGAACGTTTTGCCGCGCGCGGTCAGATCAGTTTGGTCAACCACCGCGACCACTTCGCCGACCGGCCACTGGCTACTCGCGAAAACCTTTCCCGCGCGATTGCCCGGCTGGCCGAGCGCAGCGGCCCGGAAGACCTGATCTTCATCTACTTGACCAGTCACGGCTCGGCAGACCATCAGTTGGTCCTCGCGCAACCCCGGCTGGCGCTAGAGGACTTGCCAGCCGCCGACCTGTCGGCGCTGATGCAGCCACTTGCCGAACGCAACAAGATCATTGTGATCTCTGCCTGCTATTCCGGCGGGTTCATCGAGCCGCTGAAAAGCCCCAACACGCTCATCATTACCGCAGCTCGTGCCGACCGCGTGTCGTTTGGCTGCTCCGAGGAGAGCGACTTCACCTACTTCGGCCGCGCTCTATTTGCCGAGGCCTTGCAGGAAACTCCGGATATTGTGCAGGCATTCACGCTGGCACAGGCGAGGGTTGCCGAACGGGAACAAGCCGACCACTATCAAGCTTCGGAGCCGCAGATATGGGCGCCCGAGCAGGTTGTCGAACGCTGGCGAGTGCTGAGCAGACAGCAACCAGCGCCATCTGACTGATCGTTACAGGAAGCCAAACCATGTATCTGACGCCACAGCGTATTTTGCTTGCCGGCGCCACCGGGCTAACCGGCGAGCACCTGCTCGACCGCCTGCTCAACGAACCCACAGTAGAGTGCGTGCTCGCCCCCAGCCGCAAGCAATTAGCCACCCACCCGCGGCTTGAGAACCCGATTGGCCCGCTGCAGACGCTGCTGCCGGAGCTGTCGGGTGACATCGACACCGCGTTTTGCTGCCTGGGTAGCACGCTGAAGGAAGCAGGCAGCCAGAACGCCTTTCGCGCCATCGACCATGACCTGGTTGTCGCCTTCGCCAAACGCGCTCGGGAGATGGGCGCGCGACACCTGCTGGTAATCAGCTCGCTGGGAGCCGACCCCGCCAGTTCTATTTTTTACTGCCGTGTCAAAGGCGAGATGGAGCAGGCGCTAAGCGCCCAGAACTGGCCGCAACTGACCATCGTGCGACCTTCGCAGCTGCTCGGGCCACGCATGCAGGTCCGCCCAGTCGAACGGCTGACCGCCCCGCTGTCCTATCTGCTGCCCGGCAAATACAGGGGTATCTCTGCCTGCACTCTGGCGCGGGCGCTCTGGCGCCTGGCGCTGGAGGAAGGCGAAGGTACGCGGGTGGTTGAGTCAGACGAACTGCGAAGACTTGGCCGGTAACCGTTTCAAGCTGCGCTGATGCCGCACGCAGCTTGTGTAAACCACGCATTTTTCCGGTTTTGCCATGCTTCGGCGTGATCAGTGCTTGATGAAGTGCTCGCGGTAATGGCGCAGCTCGGCAATCGACTCGCGGATGTCGTCCAGCGCCAGGTGCGTACCACCTTTCTTGAAGCCAGCCAGTACCTCAGGCGCCCAGCGCGCGGCCAATTCTTTGAGCGTCGAAACGTCCAGGTTGCGGTAGTGAAAGTAGGCTTCCAGGCGCGGCATACGGCGGTATAGGAAACGCCGATCCTGGCAGATGCTGTTACCGCAGATCGGCGACTTGCCCTTAGGCACCCACTGCTCGAGAAACGCCAGCGTCTGCGCCTCGGCGTCCTCGGTAGTGATCTGGCTGTCGCGCACCCGCTGAGTCAAGCCGGAACCGCCATGCTGGCGCGTATTCCACTCGTCCATACCGGCGAGGACTTCATCGCTCTGATGGATGGCGATGACCGGCCCTTCGGCCAGCACGTTGAGCTGACTGTCGGTAACGATGGTTGCCATTTCGATGATGACGTCGTTGTCAGGATCCAGACCGGTCATTTCCAGATCGATCCAGATGAGATTTTGCGGGTTCTGCATGGTGAACTCCTTGGCTGTGGCGCGCAGTTTAGCCGCTCGCGGAGCGGCCGTCAGGTTGCGGGGCCGCCCCGGGCCGCCAGATCAGCAGGCGTGAACGCCGCCAGTCATCGATGGGCAGAGTTTCCTGCGCTTCAACGCCAGGCACCTCGAAGCTGTTACTGATCAACAGCGCATCCGGACTCATCTCGGCCCGAGCCTTCTGCCACAACGCGGGCATGGGAGCAGGCGAGAGAAAGCAATAGACCACATCGTAGCCGGCCAGCGGTTCGCGCCAGAAGCTGCGAAAACGCACCCGGCAGTTGCGCTGGAACAAACAGCGCAACCAGCACAATGTAAAGGTGAGCGGCGCCGTCTCGACACCGACGAAACGTGCCGATGGGTAAAGCCGCGCCAACCGCAGGAGGGTGCCGCCGAGCCCACTGCCCAGATCAACGAAACTGAACCCATCGGGCAGCGCCTGTAGCCGTTGCGCCAGCTGCTGCTCGGCAACCGAACCCGTGAGATACAAGGGAACCCGCTCGGTCAGGGCGTTCCAGTTCAACATCAGCAGGATTAGAAAGCCGACCAGCAACAACCAGGGTGGCAGCGCATGGTCTTGAAGAAGCACCAGCCCCGGCACGAAGCCAAGATTGATTGGCAGCCACCAGCGCGACAATCCGAGGCGCTGACCGATCAATGCAGCAACCGCACCTTGCAGACAGGCAGCCCCTAAAAGGCTGAGGTGCCAGCCCAGCAGTCGCGCCAATACGAGCAGCAACAGCCAACATAGCAGCAGCGACAGCAGTTGACTGAGCAGCGCCAGCAAGGCGGGATAACGAGTAAGTGAGGAGACAGGCATGGGCGCTGGCCGCCAACGGTAGAGACGGCCTAGTCTACCGGCCAAAAGCCCAGCAAAAACAGGCCCGCAGCCTGTACTCACGTGCATGTTAGACTCGCCCTCTTTTTCATACCTGGGCACCCACGCAATGGCCAAACGCCAACTCAACCGCCGGCAAAGCTGGCGCATCGAGAAGATCCAGGAAGAACGCGCCACACGCGCGGCGCGGCGGGAATCACGCACAGTGGAAGAGCTCGAGGGCGGCGATCTCGGCCCGGAACAGACCGGCCTGGTCATCGCTCACTTCGGCGTGCAGGTTGAAGTTGAGGCTCAGGAAGGCGAGCACGGCGGTCAGGTGTTCCGCTGCCACCTGCGTGCAAACCTGCCAGCGCTGGTGACCGGCGATCGAGTGGTCTGGCGTCCAGGCAACCAGGGCATCGGTGTAATCGTTGCGCAACTGCCGCGTCAGTCCGAGCTCTGCCGGCCAGACACTCGCGGTCAGCTCAAGCCAGTGGCCGCCAACGTCGACCTGATCGTCATCGTTTTCGCCCCGTTGCCGGAGCCGCACGCCAATCTCATCGACCGCTACCTGATCGCAGCCGAGCATGCCGGTATCACGCCGCTATTGCTGCTGAACAAGGCAGACCTGATTGATGCCCAGAACGAAGGTGCACTCAACGCCCTGCTGGCGGTCTACCGCACCCTGGGCTATCCCCTGATGGAGGTGTCCGCGCATGACGGTGCCGGCATGGAGGCGCTGCAAGCGCGCCTCGACGGGCACGTCAGCGTATTCGTCGGCCAGTCCGGGGTGGGCAAATCGTCGCTGGTGAACAGCCTTTTGCCTGGCGTCGACACCCGGGTGGGTGCGCTGTCAGAGATGACCGGTAAGGGAACGCATACCACCACGACCGCGCGGCTGTTTCATTTCCCCGGCGGTGGTGAGCTAATCGACTCCCCGGGCATCCGCGAATTCGGCCTGGGCCACGTAAGCCGCTCTGATGTCGAGGCCGGCTTCATCGAGTTCCAGGACCTGCTGGGTCACTGCCGCTTTCGCGACTGCAAGCATGACCGTGAGCCGGGCTGCGCGTTGCTCAAGGCACTGGAGCAGGGGCAAATCCAGCCACAACGCATGGCCAGTTATCGACATATCATCAGTAGCCTACCGGAAGCCGACTACTGACGCTTGCTTGACCAGAAGCGATTGAGCCGCCCGGCTCAGTTGCCGCCAGGCTGGTCGAATTGCAGCACACCGTCCTCGAAGATGTTCAGCCGCTCGCGCAACTGCGGTGCTTGCAGCGGCGCGGAAGGCGCTGCCGAGGGCGCGGACGTATCGCCTGCGGACGTGGGCTCTGACGCTGCGTCTTTCCCCGTGGAGTCCGACTGCTCACCCTCGATATCGCGCTGCGCTTTCTTGGTCAACACCAGGATATCGATGCGGCGATTGACGGGATTCAGCGGGTCCTCCCGATCAAACAAGGCCGAAGAGGCATAGCCCACCACCCGGGCAATCTGTTCCTCTGGATAGCTGCCCGCAACCAAGGCGCGCCGAGCCGCATTGGCCCGCCCTGCCGACAACTCCCAGTTACCAAATTCGCCGCGCCCAGAATAGGGCTTGGCATCGGTGTGCCCGCTGACGCTGATCTTGTTCGGCACCGCACGAATGGTATCGGCCATGGCCAGCAGAATATCTTCGAAGTACGGCTGCAACTGGGCACTGCCTAGGGCAAACATAGGACGATTGGCCGCATCCATGATCTGAATGCGCAAGCCGTCCTGAGTGATCTCGAACAGGATCTGGTCCTTGAAGCGGGTCAGCTCCGGATTTTCGTCAACCTTGTTCTGAAGTTCCTGAAGCAACAGATCCAGACGTTCGCGCTCCAACTGCTCGGCGAAGGTTTCCGCCTGCTCCGCATCCATCGCTGCGTCGGTCTGCTGCACTGACGGGTCGACGACGTCATTGAGCGTGCGGTCCGGCGCAGGCGTTGGGGTGCCGCCCAGATCGATCACATGCGGACTGGCGCTTTCAGTGAAGCCAATCGGGTCCTGGAAATAGCCCGAAATCGCACGTTTCTGTTCGGGCGTGGCCGAGGACATCAGCCACATCACCATAAAGAACGCCATCATGGCGGTCGCAAAGTCGGCGAAGGCAATCTTCCAAGCGCCACCGTGGTGGCCCGCGGCGACCTTCTTGATCCGCTTGACGATGATTGGTTGGGTATTGTCCATGATTGCGCTTAGCTACCACGCATCGCTTGTTCAAGCTCAGCGAAGCTCGGACGGTGCGCCGGCAGCAGGACCTTGCGGCCAAACTCAACGGCCAGCGTCGGCGGCATTCCCGACGCGGAGGCCACCAGGGTCGCCTTGATGCCCTCGTACAGATTCAGTTCTTCCTTGGCGTCGTGCTCGAGTGCCGCCGACAGCGGGCCGAAGAAACCGTAGGACGCCAGAATACCGAGGAAGGTACCTACCAGGGCCGTACCGACCTTCTCACCAATCTCCGCGTTGGTTGCCGAAGCGAGCACCGACATGGTGATCACGATGCCCAGCACCGCGGCCACGATTCCCATCGCGGGCAAGCCGTCGGCGATTTTCGCCACAGCGTGAGACGGATGCTCGAGTTCTTCCTTGAGACCGTTGAGCTCCATATCGAACAGCCCTTCCAGCTCGTGCGGAGCCATGTTGCCGGACGACATGATGCGCAG
This sequence comes from Pseudomonas sp. NPDC047961, assembly GCF_050272435.1. NCBI lineage: Bacteria > Pseudomonadati > Pseudomonadota > Gammaproteobacteria > Pseudomonadales > Pseudomonadaceae > Pseudomonas > Pseudomonas sp. NPDC047961. The sequence goes on from NZ_JBNNMD010000002.1 coordinate 407,005, forward strand.
ATAATCGCAGACGAAGGCGGTCATACGCTCGTCCTTCAGAATTGCCGGATACTTGCTGAATATAGGACTGGCTGCGGGATCTTCGATGTCGGCTTCGATGGCCATCATGCCCTCACGGCGACTCTTGTTGAGGATCTCGTAGAGCATCCCCAGCACTTCCAGGTAGTACTTGTGAGTAAAGCGGTTGCCAAACATCTGCAGCGACTTCTTGAACACGATTTTGGTCGTGCTGCCGGGGTTCGCCTGCAGGAAGCCGCCAAGTGCGGCACCGCCGATGATCATCACCTCGAACGGGTGGATCAGCGCGGCAACCTTGCCGCCGGACAGGATGAAACCGCCAAGAACACTGGCGATTACCACAATAATGCCGATTATTTTTGCCATAGGTAGGTACGTCTAAAACCCGATCTTAGGGCACCTGAAACAAGCCGTGCGACATCGCACGATCTCGATTGGGGTCAGGCGGAAGGGCAGATGAAAAGAATTGTTCTGGTTATCGGAACTTTTGCGCCAGACTAAAGGCCATCCCGATGAAATGCTAGTTCGGCGGCGCCATGACTACGACACCATACCCCCGCACGCTTGCAGCCTGGCTCAAGACGTTGGACGCCGTTGTCCTGCCAGCGGCTGCCGGTCCCTATGCGCGTGTTCAACGGGCACTGGGCGACAGCAGCTTATCCATGCGCGAGATTTCGGACCTTATACAGGAAAGTCCGGTCCTTGCACTTACCGTGATCCGCGAAGCCAACCGCAGCGCCGGATCGACCAACAAACCGGCCGAGAGCCTTGAGGTTGCACTCAGCCGCATCGGCCTGAAGCGCGCCGAAGCCCTGTTTGCCAAGGTGCCAGCCGCTCAACCAAACGATATTCCGGCGCCGTTACGGCAGCTGATGTTGATCAGTAGCCACGCCAGCCAGCAGGCTAACGGATTGTTTGCTTCACGCTTGGCGCGACTCTGGCAGGAAATCCACTGGAGCAGCCTGTTGTTTCTTTCGCCGGCGTGGGCGCTGATCGCCGCGCACCCGGAACTGTTGGAGACCTGGGAGCAACGCGTACTGGTCAAATGCGAACCCGCCCGCCAGGTCGAGCAATCGTTGCTGGGCGTCTCGTTGCTGGAGCTCTGCATCGCCACCGCCGAACACTGGGGGCTGCCCGGCTGGATTGCCCAAGGCTACCGGCTCCTCAACGAGCACCGGCGCATGCTGATCAAGGCACTGCACATCGCCCGCGATAATGAACACCCCTTGCACCAGCAACAGATGCTCGACGCCGACCCTACGCTGCGTCGCTGGCTCACCTTACCAAGCAACACCATCCTGCTCGCAAACGGTCTGGCACTTTCGGCACATCACAGCTGGAGCGGCATCCATAGCCTGCGCTGGCAGCGGCTCGCTGGACTCTACCTGCAGGTGCCTCTCGCCGAACTGCAGCAGATGGCGCATCAGCAAGCGGCGGCCAGCGCCCGTGCGATCGGGCCAACCGATCTCTGGCATCCGGCCCAGGGGCTACTCTGGCCATGGGAAAGCACCTTCCAGGTGGAAAAGGCCGCGAAGCTGCCCGACACCGAAACCTTGACCCGATGGCGCGAGCATTGCCGCGAGCTGCTCAGCGATCCCTGCCCCTTCGACAATGTGCTCCAACTTACGGCGACCGCCTGCAAAGCACTGACCTGCTCGGGCATGCAGCGCGTACTGTTGCTGATGGTAGATCGCAAGCAACAGCGCCTGGTCAGTCAGCAGGCCGACGGGCTGCCAAACGAAGCAGCCCGGCTGACGCTCGATCCCGAGCAAAGCCAGGTGTTGCGCAGATTGCTGGAAAAACCGGCGTTATTACGGCTCAAGCCGGATAACCTCGCCCAGTTCACAGCGCTGTTGCCCGGCGCACTGAAAGCACTGTTCCCCAGCGAACACGTCCTGTTGCGCTCCGTCGGCCTGGAAGACCGGGTGGTGATGCTGCTGGTGGTCGATCAGAACAATACCGCTTTCAGTGAGACGAGCGTGCAGGCCTTCACCAAGACGGTCCAGTGCATCGAGCGCGCCCTGGCGACGTTCAGCAAACGCGCCCGCTGATTTTTTCGCTAGACTGCTCCTTTCTGTCCGCTCGAGGCTTGCCGTGTCCGCCTTTTCCACCCTGCCGCTGGTAATCGAACCGGCCGATCTGGCCGAGCGCTTGAATGCTCCCGAGCTGATTCTGGTCGACCTGACCAGTGCGGCCCGCTACGCCGAGGGCCACGTGCCTGGCGCTCGCTTCGTCGATCCCAAGCAGACTCAGCTCGGCCAACCACCGGCGCCGGGGCAACTGCCCGGCAAGCCTCAGCTGGAAGCACTATTTGGCGCGCTGGGGCATCGTGCCGACGCTGTCTATGTGGTGTACGACGACGAAGGGGGCGGCTGGGCCGGCCGATTCATCTGGCTGCTTGATGTCATCGGCCATTCCAATTACCACTACCTGAACGGCGGGTTGCACGCCTGGCTGGCAGAACAGCGCCCCCTGTCGCAAGACAGCCCTGTCGCTGCAGGCGGCCCGGTCCCCCTACAGCTGGACGAAACCCCTAGCGCGACCCGCGAGTATCTCGAAAGCCGGCTCGGTGCCGCCGACCTGGTGATCTGGGATGCGCGCTCGCCGGAAGAGTATCGCGGCGAGAAAGTGCTCGCAGCGCGCGCGGGGCATATCCCCGGCGCAATCAACTTCGAGTGGACCGCAGCCATGGACCCGGCACGCGCCATGCGCATCCGCGAAGATATCGCTGAACGGCTGGAAGCGCTCGGCATCACCGCCGACAAAGAAATTGTCACCCACTGCCAGACGCATCATCGCTCCGGCTTCACCTACCTGCTGGCCAAGGCATTGGGCTATCCGCGCGTCAAGGGATACCCTGGCTCCTGGGGCGAATGGGGCAATCTACCCGACACCCCGATCCAGCAATGAAAAGGTCATCCATGAAAGATCGCTTGTTTGTATTAAGCCAGTATCTGCTGCCACATCATCTGATTTCGCGCCTCGCCGGCTGTCTCGCCGAGTGCCGCCTGCCGTGGGTGAAAAACACGTTCATCAAGGCGTTCATTCGTCATTTTGGCGTGCCGATGCACGAAGCTCAGATCGAAGAGCCGACTGCTTTTGAACATTTCAATGCCTTCTTCACCCGCGCATTGAAAGACGGTGCTCGCCCACTCGATCCGACACCCGCTGCGGTCCTCAACCCCTGCGATGGCGCCATCAGCCAGCTCGGCAAGATCGAGCAAGGGCGGATCTTTCAAGCCAAGGGTCACACCTACAGCGTGATGGAACTGCTCGGCGGCGATCACCAGCGTGCCGCGCCCTTCATGGGTGGGGACTTCGCCACCGTATACCTATCGCCCAAGGACTATCATCGGGTGCATATGCCGCTGACCGGCACCCTGCGGGAGATGGTTTACATACCGGGCCGCATCTTCTCGGTGAACACCGTCACCGCTGAAGGCGTCCCGGAGTTGTTCGCTCGCAATGAGCGGGTGGTCTGCCTGTTCGATACCGAACACGGGCCAATGGCCATGGTATTAGTCGGCGCAATGATCGTCGCCAGCATCGAGACCGTGTGGGCCGGACTGGTTACGCCGCCCAAGCGTTCGCTCAAGACCTTTCACTACGACGAAGCAGCGCGCGCGCCCATTAGGCTGGAGAAAGGGGCGGAAATGGGCCGCTTCAAGCTCGGCTCCACCGTAATTTTGCTGTTTGGACCGGACCGGGTCAGCTGGGCTGAACACTTGGGGGCCTTGACGCCGGTCCGCATGGGAGAAGCGCTGGGCCAGGCGAAGTCGGAGGGCGACATCGTGGCGCCACCACCGGTCTCACCTCAGGTCTGACACCGCCAATGGTCGGCGGGCGCTGGCCAATTGCTCCGGGTTCGCTATGATTGCTTGCAACGATTGCATATTGATATCACGGCGTGGCGGGCCTCCCCAGTTCACCACCGCCGTTGGTGGCACGGCTGCAGGCATGCCACGGAGTTTATCGCTTGGATAACCAGAGCCAGCCATTACTGTTGCGCGTGTCGACGCCGAATTGCCAGGAGTTATCCTTCTGCGAACCCAGCGTGCGCGGCGTCAGACGCTGGCTTTCCGGCCTGCCTAAGGCGAACCTCGGCGAGACCGCGCGACAGCTGTACCAGGCCATGCGCGAGCTCAATCAGCTTCGCACGACCGCGGCGAACCGATTGCAGCTGCTCGAGTTGCTGCGACCAGAGATCCATTTCGTCTGCCGGGAACTGGAACGCTACTTCATCAACCAGCCTATCGTGCTCGGCGAACGCCCGCGCAAAGTGGCTAGCCTGTGCCAAGCACTGCACAACCATCTCGCCATTGGCTACAAATTGATCTCCGCCGAGCTGGCCCCACAGACTGGACGTGACCGCCTGCAGTTGCTCACCATTGCCCTGCAGCGGGCAATCCGCAGCCTTTGCGCAATGCTCGTGCGCTCCACACAGCTCTACAGCCCGACGCCTGATGGCCTGTGGCTGGAGCTGCATCAGCTGTACGCAATAGCCGTCGCCCAAGGCATACACCGCACCCTCGTGCAGGACGAATTGTGCTATCAGGTTCCTGGCCTCAGCACCGAACAGAGCTACATCGTTGCGCTGATGCTGGGCAGCGCCCGCTGCAACCAGATGCGGCAGCAAGGTATCGGCCAGCTCGCGCAACTGCTCGAGCCCTGGAGCGCCTTGGTCCAGCTGCAGGCTGGGTTGGGGCCGACCAGCCTGTTCGGCGTGTCCCCACGCATCGATGGTCCACCGCGCTACCGATCGATGTTCCCTGCCAACGAACGCTCCGATCTGCTCGGCATCGACCCGCATGCTCTGGTCAAAGCCATCCAGTCGCACCTGCAGCTGCCAGCAAATGAGAATAAAACGCTCGCCATCCCCGAAGGGTTGAATCCGGACCTATTGCAGCATTTGATTGCCGCCTGGGGTGACATCTCCGAGCGCAGCTTTCAACGCGCCCCGACAAAAGGGTCGATGACCCTGTGCATCGGCATGAGCGCATTGCATTACTACCTGGCAGGCCAGCGCCCGTTCGGCGAGCTGCTGAAACGCCCTGACGCGACTCGATCAGCTGTATTCAAGCTGAACAATGCCGCACCTGACGTCTGGTCCGTGGCGTTCGACGCCCAGGTTGTCGTAGAGGAGGAGCGACTTCCAGAAGAGGACCACATTGAGTTCGTCCGCCCGGTTACCGCACCGGACAAGGCGATCGAGGAAGACGAGGCCGCACAACCTAAAGCCGATAGCCCATTTTCAACATTCGAAGTGCAAAGGGTCGACCAGAGCCCAGGCGGTTACTGCCTGTCCTGGCCGGGCGAGGTCCCGGCCCAACTCCAGGCTGGCGAGCTGCTCGGCCTGCAGGACGCCACCAGCCAGACCTGGAGCGTCGCAGTGGTGCGCTGGGTCCGTCAGGTCCGCGGCAGCGGGCCGCAGATGGGCGTTGAACTCATCGCGCCCCAAGCACAGCCTTGCGGGCTTCGCCTGCTGCGCAAGACCGATCAGGGCAGCGAATACCTGCGCGCCCTGCTCCTGCCGGAAATCAGCGTGGTCTCGCGCCCGGCTACGCTGATCGTTCCCCGTTTGCCCTTCCAAGAAGGCCAGAAAGTGCAGATCAACCAGAACGGTGACGAGCACCGCGCGATGCTCTGTCGCCGGCAGGCGGGCACCAGCAGCTATAACCAGTTTGAGTATCAGCTGGTGGGCCTCACCGCCTCCCCCCAGGAGACGCCGATCACAGCGCGGGGCACCCAGGCGACTTCACGGGGTGAAGATTTTGACTCGCTCTGGAACACGCTGTAGATTGCCGATCACCGTTTTTTAGCCTTCACGCCCCTCTACGGCGCGTTCTAAAGCTGCAGCCATGGCCCCGCAAAAGAAAACCATCCGCCTGCTGATCCTCGAGGATTCGCAGAATGAAGCTGAGCGACTGGTCAGCCTGTTTCGTAACGCGGGCCAGGCGACGCGCGTTCATCGCTTGACCTCCAGCGAAGACTTAGCCGATGCACTGCAGCAGACCTGGGATCTTCTGATCAATGCGCCGTCCAGCGTCAACCTCGATCCTAGCGAAGCAATCAGCGCCATTCGCAAGCAAGCCAAGGATATTCCGGTCATCCAGCTTATCGAGGGCAACGACACCGATGCGATTACCGAAGCCCTCACCTTGGGCGCTCAGGGCGCGCTGCCGCAGGGCGAGGACGAGTGGCTGATCCTGGTCGCGAGCAGGGAATTGGCAAACCTTGAGGAGCGCCGCGCGCGCCGCTCCGCCGAACTGGCACTACGCGAAGCCGAAAAGCGCTGCCAGCTGCTGCTGGAGAGTTCGGTGGATGCAATTGCCTATGTCCACGACGGCATGCATATCTACGCCAATCGGGCCTATCTGGAGCTGTTTGGCTACGAGGATGTCGAAGAACTCGAAGGCATGCCAATGATTGACCTGATCGCTTCCTGTGATCAGGGCGAGTTCAAAGGCTTTCTGAAGAACTATCAAAGCCTGCAGGGCAGCGCCGAGCTGGTCTGCGGCGGAATTCGCGCTGACGGCAGCAGCTTCAAGGCAAGCATGCACTTTTCGCCTGCCAGCTACGATGGCGAGCCGTGCATCCAGGCCGTCATTCGCGCAGAAAGCGACAATGCCGAGCTGGAAAAGCTGCGCGAAATCAGCAGTCAGGATCTGGTGACCGGTCTTTACAACCGCAACCATTTCCTTGAGTCGCTGGACGGCGCGGTCGAGCGCGCCGTAAACGTCGGAAAGAGTTCGAGCCTCGCCTACATCCGCATCGATCGTTTCGCCAGCCTGCAAGCCGAAATCGGCCTGGGCGATTCGGATCGCTTGCTGGCCGAATTGGCGCAGCTGCTTCGCGCGCAGTTTACGGAGCAGGCCGAACTGGCACGCTTCGGTGACGATGCATTCGCTGTACTCATGGCAGAGGCCACCCCAAAGCAACTCGAACAGCCCTTGACTGAGTTGCTACGCAAGGTCGAGGGGCATCTTTTCGATGTCGGCGGCCGCACCATTCAGACCAGCCTGAGTATCGGGGTCGCCGCCCTCGACGAACAGACTGCGAAAGCTCGGGACGTGATTGACCGCGCCCACCGCTGCGCCGAAGAGCTGACCGATGGCAACGCCCTGAGAACCTACGATCCGGCCCGCGAACTTGCAGCCGCCGCTAGCCGCGGCAATGTGCTCGCCATGCTGCAACAGGCGCTGGAAAAGAACAGCTTCCGCCTGCTGTTCCAACCGATCATCAGCCTCCGCGGCGATAGCCACGAACACTACGAAGTGTTATTGCGTCTGCTCGACCCAGAGGGCACCGAGGTTCCGCCGGGAGAGTTTCTCGATGCCGCTAAAGAGGCAGGACTGGCCACCAAGATTGATCGCTGGGTGCTGCTTAACTCGATCAAACTGCTCGCCGAACACCGCAACAAGGGCCACAGCACGAGGCTGATGGTTCACCTGTCAGGACCCAGCCTGCAGGACCCATCACTTCTTGGCTGGCTTGGCGTCGCACTCAAGGCTTCCAAGCTGCCGCCCGATTCGCTGGTTTTCCAACTTGACGAAAACGACGCCGTCGCTTACCTGAGGCAGGCCAAGGCGCTCACCCAGGGGCTTGCCGGGCTCGGCTGCCGCGTCGCCCTGAACCAGTTCGGCTGTGTGCTGAATCCGCTCAATACGCTCAAGCACCTCAACGCCGATTTCGTGAAAATCGATGGCTCCTATACCCAGGACCTGAGCCGCCAGGAGAATCAGGAAGCGCTCAAACAGCTCCTGGCACAGCTCCATGAACAGGCCAAGCAGACCATTGTGCCCTTCGTAGACAGCGCCACCGTCCTGGCCACGCTCTGGCAGGCGGGTGTCGGCTATATCCAGGGCCAGTACCTGCAGGGCCCGAGCCAGTCGATGGATTACAACTTTTCCTCCGACGAAGATTGATCCCCAGCCGCAGTGGCTCCATCGGTCGGTCGAATCGCCACGGCGAAAAGACCTCGTCGACACCAGCGCGCCCCCGCAGGACTTGATCTCTGTCAGCTCCGACCGCCAGGGTTGGACTAGAGTGTTCTGACCTAGCCTGCGAGGGATGCGTCATGACCATGATGAGAGCCGCCGCGTTCGTCGAACCCGGCCGAATCGAGCTTGTTGACAAACCTATCCCCGACGTCGGCCCCAACGACGCACTGGTGCGTATCACCACCACGACCATCTGCGGCACCGATGTGCATATTCTCAAGGGCGAGTATCCCGTCGCCGCCGGCCTGACCATCGGCCACGAACCCGTGGGCGTGATAGAGAAGCTGGGCAGCAACGTACAGGGCTACCGGGAGGGCCAGCGCGTCATCGCCGGTGCGATTTGTCCAAACTTCTCCTCCTATGCCAGCCAGGACGGCCTTTCCTCTCAGGACGGCGGCTGTGCTTGCCACGGCTACAAGCCGATGGGCGGCTGGCGATTCGGCAATACCATCGACGGCACCCAGGCCGAGTACGTACTGGTCCCGGATGCTCAGGGCAACCTGGCGCCGGTCCCCGACGGGCTAACAGATGAGCAGGTACTGATGTGCCCCGACATCATGTCCACCGGATTCGCCGGCGCCGAAGCTGCCAGGATCAAAATCGGCGACATAGTGGCCATCTTCGCCCAGGGACCGATCGGTCTCTGCGCCACCGCCGGGGCACGCCTGCGGGGTGCCGGGATGATCATCGCCGTTGACGGTGTCGATGCGCGCCTGGACATTGCACGGCAAATGGGTGCTGACGTGACGTTGAATTTCAAACAAACGGATGTAGTTGAGGAAATTCTCCGGCTCACCGGTGGCAGGGGCGTTGACGCCTCCATCGAAGCACTTGGGCAACAGTCCACCTTCGAGAGCGCGTTACGCGTGCTCAAGCCTGGCGGCACGTTGTCTAGCCTGGGCGTGTATTCGGCCGACCTCACCATTCCGCTTGGTGCCTTCCATGCCGGTCTCGGCGACCACAAGATCGTCACCTCGCTGTGTCCAGGAGGGAAGGAACGGATGCGGCGGTTGCTGAACGTGGTGGCCTCGGGACGGGTAGACCTTGCCCCTTTGGTGACCCATCACTATGCCCTCGACGACATCACCAGCGCCTATGAGCTGTTCGCCAATCAGCGCGACGGGGTGCTCAAAGTGGCGATAAAGCCATAAGGCAAGCCTTAGCTGGAAGCTAAAGCCTCAACCGCTCAGCTTCCAGCCTGTTTATTCCGTTCCTTCACGGTCCCGGAAGCCAAGCAGGTAGAGAATTCCGTCCAGCCCCAGTGTCGAGATCGCCTGCTTGGCCGACTGTTTGACCAGTGGTTTGGCGCGAAAGGCGACACCCAATCCCGCCAACCCAAGCATCGGCAAATCATTGGCGCCGTCGCCAACGGCAATGGTCTGCTCCAGCCTCAAGCCTTCCCGTTCAGCCAGCTCGCGGAGCAGATCGGCCTTGCGCTGTGCATCGACAATGGGCTCCTGAGCGATACCGGTGAGCTTGCCATCGACAATCTCAAGCTCGTTGGCGTAGACGTAATCGATGCCCAGTCTGGCTTGCAGTTGTTTTGCAAAATAGGTGAAGCCACCTGACAGGATGGCTGTCTTGTAGCCGAGGCGTTTTAGCTCGGCGAAAAGCAGCTCAGCGCCTTCAGTGAGCCTGAGCCGGGCGCCCACCTCTGCCAATGCGCGCTCCTCTAGGCCTTCGAGCAATGCCAGGCGCTCCCGGAAGCTTGCGCGAAAGTCCAGCTCGCCGCGCATCGCACGTTCGGTGATCTCCGAAACCTGATCGCCAACGCCTGCCACCTTGGCCAACTCGTCGATGACTTCCGCCTCGATCAGCGTCGAGTCCATGTCGAACACCGCCAGCCGGCGATTGCGACGGAAAACCGAGTCACGCTGAAAAGCGATGTCGACGTTGAGCTCCTGCGCCACGCTGAGAAACTCAGCGCGCAGCGCTGCGGTATCGGCAGGCTCGCCGCGAACCGAAAACTCGATGCAACCCTTGCCCAGCTCTTCCGGCATGTCCAGTGGCTGGCGGCCCGAAAGACGGTCTATGTGGTCGATGTTCAGGCCGTACTTGGCGGTGATCGAGCTGACCCGCTGCAACTGCTCGGCAGTCACCTTACGGGTCAACAGGGTAACAATGTGCCGGGGCTTACCCTGCCCGGCCACCCACTGCTGGTAATCCGCCTCCGCGACGGGTGTGAAGCGCACCTGCTGGTCATGTTTGTAACCCATGAACAGCACATCCTTGAGTACAGAAGAGGCACGTTCGGTATCAGGTATTTCCACCAGAATGCCAAACGACAGGGTGTCGTGGATCACGGCCTGACCGATATCCAGGATATTCACACCACCTTGAGCGAGTACGCCGGTGATTGCCGCGGTCAGCCCAGGGCGGTCTTCCCCGGTGATGTTAATCAGGACGATTTCGCGCAAGGCGTAGCTCCTATGCAAAGAAGACGGGCATTCTATATCAGCAGGACTGCCGCTGAACGCTGCTGCGACGCACCAGTTTCCAATCCACATTTGCTTTGGCGCGTCTGCAATTCGTCTGCTTTGACCGAGCGACCTTTAGCCCCCACAGCGCTTTCCGTATACTGCGCGCCACTTTCCTAAAGAGTAGAGCCGCGCTCTGTGAACCGGCCCGCATCCGTCAAGCCCGACAATTTCTTCCTGCTGATCTATCGTGCATTGCGCCAGCGTCGTGTTCCGCTGGTTCTGCGGGTAGCCAGCCACACGCTACTGCTCGTCGCACTGGCCTTGATCATCTACGCCTGGGTCATGGGCATGCAATTCAAGCATGCGATGGAGCAGCAGGCCGATGCCCTTGGCCAAAGCCTGATCACCCAGACGGCCGCCTCGGCGACGGATCTGCTGGTGGCCAACGATATCCTTAGCCTCAATGTCTTGCTGAGCAACCTGGTGAAGAACCCGCTGGTGGCGCACGCAGCGATCTACAGTGTCGACAACCGCGTGCTGGCGGAGTCGGGTACCCGCCCGCAGCGAAGTCTGTTGGGCGACGAGGAAGGCCTCTATTCCACTCCCATCAGTTTTCAAGAGGTGATCGCCGGGCATCTGCGCATCAGCCTCGACATGCAGCAGTTCCAGCAGCCAATGACGATCAGCCTGCAAAGCATGGGGTTGCTCAGTCTTATCCTGCTAGCGCTAACCCTGACGCTCAGCATGCGCCTGGGCCGGCAGCTGTCCCTACCCCTGATGCAGTTGCGCCTGTGGTTGCGCGACCCCGATGACCCAGCGCCTGGCGCAGGTCGGCAAGATGAGATCGGCGAACTGGCGCGGCAGCTGCAGGCACGCCTGGTACCGGAAAAGCCGGAGCCGGAGATCGAACTGGACGACAGCATGCAGGATCTCTATTCGGCACATTTCGAGGTGCCTGCCCCGGCTTCGGTCAACGAGTACGACCGTTCCGACGTGGATCTTCGGGACCATCTCGACGAATCGGCTGAGAGTCTGGCCACCGATGATCATGCTACCGATGAGTCATTCGACGACGACTTCGACGACGACCCTCCGTTCGATGAGCCCAAGCCGCAGCCTGCGCCTGCCCAAGCTCCGGCAACGATCATTCCCGCAGCCCCAGCCATCTCAGGCAAAAGTGGCGTGCTGGCGATTCAGCTTGGCGCCCAAGAGCAATTGCGCCGTCTGCCACGCGCGCGGCTTACCGAGCTCCTGCAACGCTATAGCGACTGCCTGCAGCAGGCCGCGACCCTGTATCAGGCCGAACTGCATACGCTCAACGATGGCAGCAGCCTGATGCTGTTTCACAGTCAGGACGATGATCAGAACTACCTGACCCACGCGCTCTGCTGTGGCGAACTGATGCGCGCGCTTGGGCACGCGTTGCAGATCGAAGTGGCCGATAGCGGTATCACGCTACAGCTGCAGCTTGGATTGACCCAGGGTGAAGGACTGTACGACCTTAGCCAGGGCGACCTTCTTCTGAGCGAGCCCGCGCAAGCAGCGCTGGCCATGTCACAGCACAGCCGCAACCTGCTATTGGTCGAAAAAGGGATTGGCGAAGACAGCCTGATTCGCCAGCGTGCACGTATCCGTCCCATTGCGAGCCCAGAAGGCGCCTGTTGCGTCGAGCGACTGCTCGAGCCTTACCCGTCACTATTGGAGCGTCAGCTCGCTCGCATGCATGAGCTGCGCAACCGCATCAGCTGACACCGGCAATCATATTTCGGGCCTGCCTCACTGCCCGTGAGTCCGTACCTCACAGCTGTAGTCGGCACCCGCGTTGCGTCGGCGGGACCGATTGCAGGCTAGCTCCAGCTGCCCAGTGACTCGAGGCAGCCGCGGTCAACGGACATGCAAGCTTCAGCGCAAATCGCTTAGAAGCGAAACACTTCCAGATCGGTCCTGATCGGTTCCACCGCCGGGATTGCCGGAGCGGCGGGCTTGCTCGGCGCTTTGTTGACGCTGTGTTTGGTGCGCGCCTTGGCCACCGTCATCGGCTCAACCGCGCCTGCCATCATCTCGCTAAGTCGTTGCAGGAGCAGGCTCTGCGCCCGCACCTGATCGGTTGCGCTGCCTTGATGCACCTCTTGCAAGCGAACCAGCCGGCTGCTCTTGCGCTTACCCTGCCCGTCCAACAGGCGCCACTGAGCCTCCAGCACAGCAGGATGCTGAGGGCCGGAGTCCAGGCGGGTGATCTCGAGTTCGATCTGTACCTCAGGGGTAAAGCCCTTGCTGCCAGGGCTCAGCTCCAGGCTCTGAGTCTTCAAGCGCGAGGCCAGCTGGCGTAACAGCAGTTGGCTGATATCGCCTTGTAAACTTCCAGCCCAGCGCGCCTGCTGGCCGTCCGCGGCCAGGCTGCCGTCCGGCAGCCGCTGCAGCAAGACGTCGTGCTGCAGATAATCGGCCAGCTTGATCGGCCCCAGCAGAACTGCTGCGCCATCTGCTGCTTGCGCTGGCATTTCCACGTTGCCGTTGTCGAGTCGATACATTGGCACAGGCTGGGTAACACAGCCGGCCAGGCTGGCACAGGCAAGTAGCAAAACAGTTGTGAAGCGTTGCACGTTCATCTCTACCTTTGCACTGGGCTTGGGCGACGCGAAAGGCGGCTGGCGTCTGTCTGCGCCGCTGCTATCGTTTACCGTCAGCCACCGTGCTGATTGTCTTTAGCTAGCGACGTGGTCGGCAATTGCCGGCGCCGCATTGCAAATCGGAGAAATCGGAAGGCCGCTATCTTCCGCGAAACACTCAGCAGAAGCCAGCCTCTACGACTTCTCCGGCCAAGCAACTTACTCGACCAGCAGCGCGTCCACTCGCTGGAAGCCGCGCGGCAGCTTGTTGCCCCGCCGCCCACGCTCGCCCTTATAGTGTTCTAGATCATCACTCTTCAGCGAAAGGGTACGTTTGCCAGCCTGCAAGACCAGCGTGCCCCCTTCCGGCAGCACAGCGAGATCTGTCAGATACTCCTCGCGGCTGGCGACCCGATCACCCGGAATACCGATGATCTTGTTGCCTTTGCCCTTGCCCAGCTGTGGCAGGTCTCGAACCGGGAATACCAGCAAACGCCCTTCGGTCGTGACCGCGGCCAGCCAATCCTGATCGCGGCTTTTCAACGGCCGCGGCGCGACGACTCGCGCACCGGCCGGTAGCGACACCAGTGCCTTGCCTGCCTTGTTCTTAGCTTGTAGATCCTCACCCTTGACCACGAAACCATAGCCAGCATCCGACGCGATCACGTACAGCGACTCGTCATCGGGCAACAGGACGCATTCGAAACCGGCTCCGGGTGGCGGCGTCAGGCGGCCTGTCAACGGCTCGCCCTGGCCGCGCGCCGAGGGCAGCGAATGGGCCGGGAGCGAATAGCTGCGCCCGGTCGAGTCGATGAACACAGCGTACTGATTGGAACGGCCTGCTGCGGCGGCCTTGAAGCCATCACCCGCCTTGTACGACAGCCCGGTGGCGTCGATATCGTGGCCCTTGGCGCAGCGTGCCCAACCCTTCTCCGAGATCACCACGGTGACGGGCTCGGCGGGCAGCAGTTCATTTTCCGACAGCGCGCGGGCTTCGGCTCGCGCCACAATGGGCGAGCGACGGTCATCGCCGTAGGTCTCGGCGTCGGCGATCAGTTCCTTGCGCACCAGCTTTTTCAGCTTGGCTTCGCTGCCGAGCAGTGCCAGCAGCTTCTCGCGTTCCTTGGCCAACTCGTCTTGCTCGCCGCGGATCTTCATTTCCTCCAGCCTAGCCAACTGGCGCAGGCGGGTGTCGAGGATGTAGTCGGCCTGTAGCTCGGACAGTTCGAAGCGCGCCATCAAGACAGGCTTGGGCTGATCCTCGGTCCGGATGATGTGGATCACCTCGTCGAGGTTGAGAAAGGCGACCAGCAGACCTTCCAACAGGTGCAAGCGCCGTTCGACCTTGTCCAGGCGGAACTGCAGGCGACGGCGCACGGTGCCGATGCGATAGGTCAGCCACTCGCTAAGCAGCACCTTGAGATTTTTCACCTGCGGTCGGCCATCGAGGCCGATGACGTTGGTGTTGACCCGGTAGCTGGATTCAAGCTCGGTGGTGGCGAACAAATGCTGCATCAGCTCGTCGGCATCGACCCGATTGGAGCGTGGGATGATGACGATCCGGCACGGGTTCTCGTGATCCGATTCATCACGCAGGTCGGCCACCATCGGCAGCTTCTTCGCCTGCATCTGTGCGGCAATCTGCTCCAGCACCTTGGAGCCGGACACCTGATGCGGCAGCGAGGTGACCACGATATCGCCGTCCTCGACGCGATAAACCGCTCGCATGCGCACCGAACCGCGGCCGGTTTCGTAAATTTTCAACAGGTCAGCACGCGGCGTGATGATCTCCGCCTCGGTCGGGTAGTCCGGCCCCTGCACATGTTCGCAGAGCTCTTCGACGGTGGTCTTCGGATCATCCAGCAAACGCACGCAAGCGGCGGCCACTTCGCGCAGGTTGTGCGGCGGTACGTCCGTCGCCATGCCGACTGCGATTCCTGTGGTGCCATTGAGCAGTAGGTTGGGCAGACGCGCAGGCAAGGTTGCCGGCTCGTTTAGGGTGCCGTCGAAGTTAGGCACCCACTCCACGGTCCCCTGCCCGAGCTCGGTCAGCAACACTTCGGAGTAGCGGGACAGCCGTGCTTCGGTGTAACGCATGGCGGCAAACGACTTGGGATCGTCCGGCGCGCCCCAGTTACCCTGACCGTCGACCAGCGTGTAGCGATAGCTGAACGGCTGGGCCATCAGCACCATCGCCTCATAGCATGCAGAGTCACCGTGAGGGTGGAACTTGCCGAGCACGTCACCCACAGTACGCGCCGACTTCTTGTGCTTCGAATCGGCGTTCAGCCCCAACTCGCTCATCGCATAGATGATGCGCCGCTGCACCGGCTTGAGTCCGTCACCGATATGAGGCAGTGCGCGATCCATGATCACGTACATCGAATAATTCAGGTAGGCCTGCTCGGTGAAGTCGGCAAGGGAGCGACGCTCCACGCCGTCCAGGCTCAGGTCGATAGTTTCACTCATGGTCGATCCGTGGCGTGTTGGCGCAGCACCAGGGTGCCGGCGCGCTGGGTGAATTCGAGTTGTTTCAGGGCGCTCATGCCGAGCAATATCTGCTCACCGCCAAAGCCGGGCGCCACGATGGCACGTACGTCGTGCAGCCTGATGTCGCCAAGGGCCAGGCTGTCCAGCACGGTGCGGTAACCGGTGGTCTGCCCATTGGCGGTCTGCAGCATCACCGGAGCACCGCGAGGCAGGCCGAGGCGGTCGCCCACTTCGGCGGGAACTGCAACATCGGTGGCGCCGGTATCCAATAGAAAGGTCACTGTCTCGCCATTGATTCGGCCATCGGCCACAAAATGCCCCTGCGGGTTGCTATCCAGGTGTACCTCGATCCGTTCGCCTTGGATAACCGACACCGGCTCGCGATTGGGGTTGAAACGGCTCTGCTCCCAATCAGAGAAAAACTGCGTGGCCAGAAACAGCCCCGCCCCCCACGCCAGGACCAGCATGATGCGCCCGGCACGACGCCCGGCAGGCTGGCTCACTGCTTGGCACTCCACCCACCCTTGGGCGCGGCAAAGCGCCAGACGACGGGACGCTTTTCGCCATCTGCACGGGTAAGCTCATTGTTGTCGATCCCGACCCATGCACCTTCCGCATCGACCCAGAGCGCTTCGGCATTGCCATATGGGGTGTCGTAGCGGCGCGGTCCAGCCATCGCCGTGTCCGCGTAGGACCAGCATGCCTCACGCTCCCCGTTTTCCAACTTGCGGCGACAGATCTGATGCGCCACTGGCTCGAGCGTGAACAATTTATCGCTATGAAACGTGAGCCCGGAAAAACGCCGCGGCTGGGTGGCTTCATCCATCGCGGGCGGTGTTGAATCGCGTCCGCCGCCGACCATCAATACGCAGCCACCGGTACAGCGCCAGCTGTTCTGATTGCGATGGGTCACCATCAGACCTCGGCGACTGTGCTCTGCCGCCAGCCACAGCCGATCGGCGCCAGGATCGACCGCCAAGCCTTCAAACATAGCGTTGAACTTGAGCAGCATTCCGCTGGCCCGCGCTTGACGCACCACCGCAACAGGCAAGCTGAGCCACTCGGCAGTGCCTGCCGGGCTGACCCGCAGCACCGCCGCATGCGCTTCGCTGACCAGGTAACGATTGCCCAGGCTGTCGCAGCTCAGGCCTTCGAAATCCATCTCTCCACCGCGCAACATGCCAGTGAAGGCGGAGCGCACACGTACGCCCCACGACAGCCCGGTATTCGGCACGGGAGGCAACTCGAAACGCTCAGCCTCGGCCTGCCAGACGGTATCGCTGGCATCGAGGCGGTACAGCACATTGTCCTCTCGGTCGGATACCGCCCAGAGCGCATCACCGCACCAGGCCAGCCCGGAGAGATTACCCGCAGCGATCCCTTCGACGGGATGCTCGCTGACTATTGTCAGTTCGGGCGCGGCGGCTGCCGAAAACGGCACTGCCAGCGCGACCAGCAGCGCCATCCAGCGAGCACTCAAAGCAGCACCTCCGCAAGATTGCCCTTGGACTCCAGCCAGCTTTTGCGGTCACCTGCGCGCTTCTTGGCCAACAGCATGTCCATGATTTCGCGCGTGCCGTCGAAATCATCCAGCGTCAATTGCACCAGCCGGCGGGTGTTAGGGTCCATGGTGGTTTCTCGCAGCTGAGGCGGGTTCATCTCACCCAAGCCCTTGAAGCGCGTGACCTGCGGCTTGCCGCGGCGCTTTTCCGCCAGCAGGCGATCCAGGATGCCGTCACGCTCGGCTTCGTCGAGCGCATAAAAAATATCCTTGCCGAGATCGATGCGGTACAGCGGCGGCATGGCCACATAGACATGACCAGCATCCACTAGCGGGCGGAAATGACGAACGAATAGCGCGCAGAGCAGCGTAGCGATATGCAGACCGTCCGAGTCAGCATCAGCGAGGATGCAAATCTTGCCGTAGCGCAGCTGGGAGATGTCCGCCGCGCCCGGATCGACCCCGATGGCCACGGCGATGTCGTGCACCTCCTGGCTGGCCAGCACCTCACCGCCGTCGACCTCCCAGGTGTTCAGGATTTTGCCGCGCAACGGCATGATTGCCTGAAACTCCTTGTCGCGCGCCTGCTTGGCGGACCCACCGGCGGAATCACCCTCGACTAGGAACAGCTCGGAGCGCGCCGGATCCTGCCCGGCACAGTCGGCCAGTTTGCCTGGCAGTGCCGGGCCCTGGGTGACACGCTTGCGCTCGACCTTCTTGCTTGCCTTGAGCCGTCGTCCGGCGTTACTGATAGCCAGCTCGGCCAGCTGCAAGCCCAGCTCGGGATGGGCGTTGAGCCAGAGACTGAAGGCATCCTTGACCACGCCAGAGACAAACGCAGCGGCCTCGCGCGACGACAGACGTTCTTTGGTCTGACCGGAAAACTGCGGCTCCTGCATTTTGGTCGAGAGCACGAATGCGATCCGCTCCCATACGTCCTCGGGCGCGAGCTTGACGCCTCGCGGCAGAAGATTTCGGAATTCGCAGAATTCGCGCATGGCATCCAGCAACCCCTGGCGCAGGCCGTTGACGTGAGTGCCGCCCTGCGCGGTGGGGATCAGGTTGACGTAGCTTTCCTGGACACTGTCACCGCCTTCCGGTAGCCACAGCAGGGCCCAGTCGACTGCCTCCTTGCTGCCAGCCAGACTGCCGCAGAAAGGCTCGTCAGGTAGCCGAGCGAACTCGCTGACGGCGTCGACTAGATACGAGCGCAGGCCGTCTTCGTAGTGCCATTCGGTCTTCTCACCGGTGCTCTTATCCTCGAAGCTGACATTCAGTCCCGGACAAAGCACGGCCTTGGCCTTGAGCACATGCTTGAGCCGGCTGATGGAAAACTTCGGCGAGTCGAAATACTTGGGATCGGCCCAGAAATGCACGCTGGTGCCGGTGTTGCGCTTGCCAACGGTTCCGATGATGTCCAGCTCGCTGGCCTTGAAGCCATCGGCGAACGCCATGCGGTATTCGTTGCCTTCGCGCTTGACTGTCACCTCCACTCGGGTGGACAACGCGTTAACCACGGAAATACCGACACCGTGCAAACCGCCGGAAAACTGATAGTTCTTGTTCGAGAACTTGCCGCCGGCGTGCAGCTTGGTGAGGATCAGCTCGACACCCGAAACCCCCTCTTCCGGATGGATGTCCACCGGCATGCCACGACCATCGTCGATCACCTGTAGCGAATTATCCTGGTGCAAAATCACCTGGACCGAGCTGGCGTGGCCCGCCAAGGCTTCATCGACACTGTTGTCGATGACTTCCTGGGCGAGGTGGTTGGGCCTCGAGGTGTCGGTGTACATGCCTGGTCGCTTGCGCACCGGATCCAGGCCGGAGAGGACTTCAATGGCTTCGGCGGTATAAGACATGTGCGTCTCGTGATGTCCTTATAGATCGGAAAAATCGACGTCTGCAAACAGCACCGGATCGAAGCCGGCAAACGCCAGCAAGGCAGGAAGCCGCTCAGAGAATCCCTGGAAACCGTGATCACCGCCGGCTTGGATGCGCACGGCACAGCCCCTATAGAAATCGGCCGCATGGCGGTAATCCAGCGTCTCGTCGCCTGTCTGCAACCAGACCTGATAGCGTTCGGCATCTTGCGGCGACGGCACTTCCAGCTCAGCTAGCGCCGTGACATGGTCTTCAGTCAGCTCCCAGATCTCACCGCTATAGAGGTTGGTCTGAGGCCCGAGATAGCCATCGAAACGGCAATGAGGCGTCACGGCCGGATTGATCAGCAGGGCCTTCAGCCCGTAGCGTTCAGCGAGATGGGTTGCATAGTATCCGCCGAGGGAGCTGCCGACCAGCAGGGGCCGCCCCAACTCGGCGATAGCCTTCTCGAGCTGCGCAATCGCCTGACGGGGGTGATGATGCAGCGCCGGCACCTGCAGCGAGGCGGTCAGGTCCAGGCGACTCAGCGCCGCCGTCAACTGGCTGGCCTTTTGCGACAGCGGTGAACTGTTGAGGCCATGCATATAGAGAATGGTGGGCTGGTCGCGGGTCATGCTGATTCGCTGGGCTGACAAAGGATGGGAAGGCTACTAGGCGAGGCGCGCAAGCTGCAAGCTGCCAGAGAAGCGGGAGGCCGCCTGGGAAACCGGAAGCAGATGAGTATGGGGTTGATTCAGCGCCAAATGCCTTAGGGCTTTGAACTATCAATACCCTTTGACGCTGTAGTCGACTACGAAGTCGGTGCCGACCACTCGCGAGACACCTGTCTCGAGCTTGCCGTCGGCATACAGCCGCAGCCAACGGTAGCCTGGTGCGAGTGTATCGACCTGGAAGTCCTCGCTGCCGGGCGTGAACTGCACCCCTGTCGACGGGGTGGCTAGCAAGCGAACACCACGACGCTCGCTATCGAATGCCTGGTGAATATGCCCCCAGAGCAACGCTTTGACGCAGCTGAAACGGTCCAGCACGTCGAACAGCGCCTCACGGTTGTGCAATCCAATGCTGTCCATCCAGCGACTGCCAATCGAAACGGGGTGATGATGCAGGCAGACCAGGTGAGGCCGTTCCGGTGACTGCTGCAGGGTTCGCTCCAGCAAGTCCAATTGATCGTCACGCAGCATGCCAAAGACCGCGCCCGGCACCAGCGTATCGAGCATGACGACCCGCCATGCACCGATATCAAGCACAGGCATCATCATTTCGCTGCCACGGACGGCCTCTTGCATCGAGGTCAATTCATCATGGTTGCCCGGGCACCAGCGCACCGGCGCATCGATACGCTCGGACAACTGGCGAAACCGCTTATAGGAGGCAAGTGAGCCGTCCTGAGAAAGATCACCTGTCGCCAACATCAGGTCGATACGAGGCTGCTCTTCGAGAACCAGATCGACGACACGCTGCAGACTCTCAGCCGTATCCATGCCCAACAGCTTGCCGCCTGATTCGGCGAACAAGTGGCTATCGGTCAGTTGTACGAGCAATACCGAGTCATTTTCAACAGTGAGCGGCGCAGCAGCCAAGACCCGTCTCCTTTGGCGAAATCGCGTAAGAATTATGGTGGCTGGGAGTTGCAGGGGTAAACCGCGCGATGCGGGCATGCATCACAGAACCGCTTGGGAGCATCATCGATACATAGCACAACGCCAGCATCCATTCAGACGCGCACTGCTTCGCTTAAAGCACAGACTCCAGCTCATGGCCACAGGCCAGGCAGTGGCCGAGCCATTCTCCAAGGAACAGATTGAGCTGATTCTTCTCGTCAGGCTGATGCATCTGCGCGTTGGGATAGCTGTAAATGCCGCGGAAACGCCGAGCATTCTCGGCGCCGATCACCTCAGCCATACGCGCATCGTGATAGACCCGCACGTCCATCTGCGGCACTGGTAACCAAGGCAGGCAGTCTTGCTGACTGATGTGGACGGTGGTGGTGTAGGGGCAGCTCTCGGTCACCGTCAACACCAGCACGCCGAGCAGCCGGTCGCCCTGACTCATGGCGATCCGACGTGTATCCGGGTGGTTGCGCATCGCAGGCAGCAAGCGCATCAGACGCATGTAGTTCGCCTCGCAGGCCGCCTGCAACTCCAACAGGTCGACGCGGTATCGCTCGCGGGTTCGCCTCATATCCACGCCTCCCTGATCTCGCTGCGGTTCAAGGCCAACCACTGCAGGGCAATGATCGTAGCCGCGTTATCAATCCGGCCGTCGCGCAGCGCCTCCAATGCATTATCAAGAGACCACACAGCGGCACGGATATCTTCCCCCTCTTCTTCCAGCCCGAATACACCGCCCGCACCGACACTGCTGCAGCGGCCAACGTAGAGATGGATGCGCTCGGTGCTGCCCCCTGGGGACGGATAGTAAACAGACACCGGCCAAAGCTCGCCGAGCTCCAGACCTGCTTCCTCGATCGACTCTCGGCGCGCCACCTCTTCAGGCTGCTCGTCTTTATCAATCAGGCCGGCAACCGTCTCCACCAGCCAGGGGTTGTCTCCATGGGCCATGGCGCCGACACGAAACTGCTCGACCAGTACCACCTCGTCGCGTTGCGGATCGTAAGGCAGCACGCAGACTGCATCGTGCCTCACGAACAGCTCGCGCTCGATCTCCGCGCCCATGCCGCCTCGGAACAGACGATGGCGAAGACGAAGCCGGTCAAGATTGTAGAATCCACTGAAGCAGCGCTCGCGCTGGATGATCTCGACATCGTCGGCGCCGGCTTTGAAAATATCGTTCATGAACAACTCACATATCGGTTTATTCAAGCACCTGCCGGTACCAGAAAAAGGCTGCAACCGTCACAGCGTGAGCGGTCTCTCTGCTGCCATCGTAGCGCGCCATTTGCTCAGACGCAGCCCTTAGCAGACCATTCGCACGACGGAAGATGCCCAGCTGGCGATTCTCGAACTTCGCTCCACTCATGCACTCGAACCCGCACTGAAACCGCCGCAGGAGCCAACCCATTGATGCCAATCCGCAATGCCATCGCGTTAATAGCATTCAGCCTGCTCATTGGAGGTTGCCAACACTTCGGTGGAGAGCCGCCTGTGGAGGTTCGACAGATTCTCAGCGAGCAACGTCCAGCCGGCTGTCCTGCACAAGACGATAGCTGCCCATTGGTGAACATAGATACTCAGCTGTTCGAAAACGAGCCCGCACTGAACGCGCTGATCGACCAACGGTTGCGCGAGATGACGGTAAACAGCCCGAATGCAGAGGTCCCGGCGTCACTGGAGGGCTATCAACAGGCCTTCTTGCAAGATTCGGAACCCGGCTGGAGCAGCTATCTTCAAGCCAAACTACGCGAACAGCACGGACCGCTGTTGGTAGTCGAGCTGTCCAGCTATCTGCACACCGGCGGTGCTCACGGGATGCCCGGACGCGGCTTCATCAACTACGACCGCGAGCAAGACCGTGAGCTGAAGCTCGCCGATGTGGTGATGCCTGGCAAGGAGGGTGCTTTCTGGCGCGTTGCCGCGAAGGCGCATCAGCAATGGCTGATAGCCAACGAGCACGACGCCGCTTTCAGCCGTCAATGGCCGCATCAGCAGACATCAAACATCGCGTTCCTGCGCGACAAGGTCTTGCTCAAATACGACATTTACAGCATCGCACCGTATTCGAGCGGCCACCCTGAGCTGGAGATCCCGTACAAGGAGCTCAGCGGGATACTGAAACCGGCGTTCCTACCGTAGTCCTTGCAAAGCGGCTCAATATCAGCAGCAGCCCGCCGGAGAGGAACAGCGCCGGCAGGCTGGCGCCAACCTCGGGCCAGGCATTAGCCAACAAATGGTAGACAGCCGCACCGCAGCCCCACGCGGACAATGTCTCCCAGCGCAACATCGTGCCGGCCATTTGCAGTCGGCCACGCCTCCTGAGCAGGTAGTGATCCACCAGCACGACACCAAACAGTGGGGCGAATACCGAGCCGATCAGCAGCAGGAAGTTCTGGTATTCCGCCAGTGGTGCGAACCAGGCGATCAAGGTGCACAGCGCACCGATGACCAAAGCCAGCCGCTCGACCTTGAACGGCAGCAGTATGCCAACCGAGACTGCAGCCGAATGGATGTCGGCAAAAGCATTCTCGGACTCGTCCAGCAGGATCAGCAGCAGCGGGATGCCAAGCCCGGCACCCGCCAACGCCAACAACAGCGCGTTCACTTCGCCGCTGTCGGCAAAGGCCAGGGTATAGGCGACACCGAGGCTCATCAGCCAGACGTTGCCGATGAAGAAGCCCAGCACCGTACCGCCGAAAACACGCCGCGCCGCCTTGCCAAAGCGCGAGTAGTCTGCGATCAGCGGTAACCAGGACAACGGCATGGCGATGGCGATATCGAAGCCCAGCGCGAAGGGCAGCGATCCGTCGCCCTGACGTGCCCATAGAGCCCGGAGATCAGCCTTGTCGAACAGGTTCCAGGTCAGCCAGACGCAGGCGCCGAGCAGCAGCCAGATGCCCCACTTGCGCAAGATCCGACGGACGAAGGTCAGCGGGCCGGTGATCGCCAGCAACGTCGCCAGCGCACCGAAGAACAACGTCCAGAGCGCGGGGCTGACCCATCCGCTCTGCTCGCCAAACGCACGCGTCGCCAGCAAGCTCGCCGCGTCGCGCATGATAATGATCTCGAAGGCGCCCCAGCCGACTAGCTGGACCAGATTCAACAGCGCCGGCAACACCGCGCCTCGGTCGCCCAGCGTGCGCTTCAGATTCGCCATTGACGACAAGCCGGTGTCGCTGCCTATCACCGCGACCGCACCGAGCAGTATCACGCCTACTGCGGTGCCGCTGACGATGGCCAGCAAAGCACCGCTCATGCCCAGACCCGGCGCCAGCAAGGCGCCAAGCTGCAATACCATCAGGCCGACGCCGAGGGAGAACCACAGAGAAAACAGATCACGCCCACCGAATACACGGTGCTCAGCGGCGATCATCTGATGCGGAGAATAACGACCTGCATTGTTCACGTTGTTTTTCTCGAAGAAGCCGGTTGCCCGGCGCATAGCCGTGAGCGCAAGGGGTTGCCTCACGAAAGAAAGATCAGCGAAACAGTAGGGCAGATAAAGCCAGAGCCTTATCCACCCGTTCGCACTGCTCCGATTGGCCGCCGAATCGTTTCGCAAGCCTGTTGGACTCGACGCGTAAGAAGGCGCCATTTTTCACCCTGTACATCGGGTCAAGCAGCCGGCCTAGCGAGACTCGCTGCGTTAAGCGGCTCGGCGCAGACCTGCTGTGGTGTAGATGGATCACGCTGGATCGATCCACCAAACGGCGGAACGGTGGATGTAAAAAGCGGCATCCACCCTACGACGTAGTGGCCGACCCGGCCGCTACACCTGCTTGTAGATCACCGACCCCTCATCCTTGAAGCGCGAGGATTGTTCTTTAAAGCCCGCCTCGATCGCTTTTTGTTCATCGGTCAGCCCGTTCTGCGCGGCGTACTCCCGGACTTCCTGAGTGATCTTCATCGAGCAGAACTTCGGCCCGCACATGGAGCAGAAATGCGCGACCTTGGCCGAATCCTTCGGCAAAGTCTCGTCGTGGTAACTGCGGGCGGTGTCCGGATCCAGGCCGAGGTTGAACTGGTCTTCCCAACGGAATTCGAAGCGTGCCTTGGACAGAGCGTTGTCGCGAATCTGTGCGCCCGGATGGCCCTTGGCGAGGTCAGCGGCGTGCGCGGCGATCTTGTAGGTGATGATCCCGGTCTTGACGTCATCCTTGTTCGGCAGGCCCAGGTGCTCCTTGGGCGTGACGTAGCAGAGCATGGCGCAACCGAACCAGCCGATCATGGCCGCACCGATGCCGCTGGTGATGTGGTCGTAACCGGGCGCGATGTCGGTGGTCAGCGGGCCGAGGGTATAGAACGGCGCCTCGTCGCAGCATTCAAGCTGCTTGTCCATGTTCTCCTTGATCAACTGCATCGGCACGTGGCCGGGGCCTTCGATCATGCATTGCACGTCATGCTTCCAGGCGATCTTGGTCAGCTCGCCGAGGGTTTCCAGCTCGCCGAACTGGGCAGCATCGTTGGCATCGGCAATCGAGCCCGGACGCAGGCCATCGCCCAGTGAGAAGCTGACGTCGTAGGCCTTCATGATTTCGCAGATTTCCTCGAAGTGGGTGTAGAGGAAATTCTCCTGGTGATGCGCCAGGCACCACTTGGCCATGATCGAGCCGCCGCGCGAGACGATACCGGTGACGCGCTTGGCCGTCAGCGGCACATAGCGCAGCAGCACGCCAGCGTGGATGGTGAAGTAGTCCACGCCCTGCTCGGCCTGCTCGATCAGCGTGTCGCGGAACAGCTCCCAGGTCAGGTCTTCGGCGACGCCGTTGACCTTTTCCAGCGCCTGGTAGATCGGCACGGTACCGATCGGCACCGGCGAGTTGCGGATGATCCACTCGCGGGTTTCATGGATGTGCTTGCCGGTGGACAGGTCCATAACGGTGTCCGAGCCCCAGCGGATGCCCCAGGTCAGCTTGGCCACTTCTTCTTCGATCGAGGACCCCAGCGCCGAGTTGCCGATGTTGCCGTTGATCTTCACCAGGAAGTTGCGGCCGATGATCATCGGCTCGAGCTCGGTATGGTTAATGTTCGCCGGAATGATGGCGCGGCCGCGGGCCACTTCGTCGCGCACGAATTCGGCAGTGATTTCCTTTGGGATCGACGCACCAAAACTCTGTCCGGCGTGTTGCTCGGTGAGCAGACCGGCCGCGCGAGCTTCCTGCAGCTTCAGGTTTTCGCGAATGGCGACGTATTCCATTTCGGGCGTGATGATGCCCTGACGCGCATAGTGCATCTGGCTGACGTTCTTGCCCGGCTTGGCGCGGCGAGGATTACGTACATGGGCGAAGCGCATCTTGGTCAGCTCCGCATCGGCCAGGCGCTGCTGGCCGAAGTGCGACGTCAGGCCGTCGAGCAGCTCAGTGTCGGCACGGTCGTCGATCCAGGCCGAGCGCACATCAGCCAGGCCTTTGCGCACGTCGATGGTCACGCTCGGGTCGGTGTAAGGGCCGGAGGTGTCATAGACCAGAACCGGCGCGTTGATCTCACCGCCGAAATCGGTCGGCGTCACGTCGAGACTGATCTCACGCATCGGCACGCGGATGTCCGGGCGGGAGCCTTGGACGTAGATTTTCTGCGAACGCGGGAAAGGCTGGATCGATCCCTGATCGACTTGGGCGGATTCACTGAGGTTTTGTTGTTCTGCACGCATCAGGCTAGCTCCTCGAAAGTTGTCGGAGCGAACCTGAAAAACACGGCGGGAAAAGGGCATCGGGGCGCGCCGGGGCTGGCGCCGAGAGAGCTGGCCGAAAGACTGGCGAGCACATCTTGTTCCCTACGCAGGCCTTAACCTGATCAGGTTCAACGGGATCCGGAACTTTCCGATCTCAGCCTTCGCTTCAAGGCACCCCGACAAGAACGGGCCGAGTCTAATCAAGAGTGGCTGGGAATACCATGCCGATGGCAGCTACCACGACCGCCGGGTCATATCCATTCCCGCCCCCTGATGCTTGATCGCCTCCGACAAGGGCCCGAACACCCTGCTCAAGCGCCTTGACCGTCTGCATGCCCGCGCATAGCCTTGCCCATCACTTCGCTTCAGGGAAAGACGCACATGCTGCGCAGACTCACGTTGGCACTCGCCGTGACCGCCGCCTCGTCCGGGCTGACTTGGGCCGAGACAGCACCTCCACTTTCCGCCCGGACCGACCTAGTTAGCGTCTACCGACAGGCTGTCGAAAACAACGCCGACCTCGCCGCAGCGCGTGCCCAGTTCAAAGCGATTCAGGAAGTCGTGCCGCAAGCGCGTGCTGGACTGCTGCCGAACCTCAGCGGCGGCGCGGAGCTCAGCGACACGCGCACCGACGTCGACACGTCCATGGGTTCGCGCTCACTGTCACGCAGCGGCACCGTCTATCAGGCGACGTTGAGCCAGCCGATCTTTCGGCCCGAGCGCTGGTTCCAGCTACAGGCGGCAGAAGCCATCAGCGAACAGGCCGCGCTGGAGTACTCGATCGCCGAACAGGACTTGATTCGCCTCACCGCGCAAGCTTACTTCGCCGTATTGCGTGCCCAGGACAATCTGGCCGCAGCCAAGGCCGAAGAGTCGGCCTTTCAACGCCAGCTCGACCAGGCTGACGAGCGCTTCGAAGTTGGTTTGTCCGACCGTACCGATGTGCTCGAAGCTCAGGCGGGTTTCGATACAGCGCGCGCCAATCGACTGCTTACACAACGGCAAGTGGACGATGCGTTCCAGGCGCTGTTCACCCTGACCAACCGTGAGTATCTGGCACTGGAAGGCATCGAACACAGTTTACCGGTGCTGCCGCCCATCCCCAATGACGCCAGCGCTTGGGTCAACACCGCCACGCAGCAGAACCTCGACCTGCTGGCCAGTAATCAGGCCGTCAACGCTGCCGAGGAAACGCTGCGCCAACGCCGTTCTGGGCATTCGCCAACCCTCGACGCTGTGGCGCGCTACAGTAAGGGCGACAACGACAGCCTCGGTTTCACCAACACGGGTAGCGAAGCGGTGACTGGCATCCCCCGCTACACCGGCGACGTCGAGCAGCGCAGCATCGGCCTGCAGCTGAACATTCCTCTATACAGCGGCGGGCTGATCAGCTCCCAGCGCCGCGAAGCCTTCCACCAGCTGACCCAGACCGAGCAACAGCGTGAAAGCTTGCGGCGTCAGGTGGTCGAAACCACGCGCAATCTTTATCGGGCGGTCAATACCGATGTAGAACAGGTGCAGGCACGGCGGCAGTCGATCGTTTCCAACCAGAGCGCCCTGGAAGCAACTGATATCGGCTACCAGGTCGGCACCCGCAACATCGTCGACGTGCTCGACACGCAGCGCCGCCTGTTCGCTTCGGTCCGCGACTACAACAATGCCCGCTACGACTACATCATCGACAGTCTGCGCCTGAAACAGGCGGCCGGAACGCTCAACCCGGGCGACCTGGAAGATCTGCAACGTTATCTGAAAACCGACTACGACCCGGACACTGACTTCCTGCCGCCAGATCTGTCCGAGAATTTCGCCCGCCCGGTGCGCATCGAGTAGTTGGCATCGCCGGACGGGATACCGCTACGTTCGGCCGGAAGAAATTCCAAGGATCGTCAGGCCCGCAACGGGCCTGGCGGAACACCACTTTTCCGCGGCAGGTTTCGGTCACCGGGAGCGTTCGCAAACAGGCTGATACCCGGCTAACCGAGTAAAGCCCCAATCCCCTGCAGCAAACGGCCCAGCGCGCCCTGATTGTTCTTCAGCACTGTTAAGCCTGCGCTGCGCGCTTGCTCGGCGCGCGCGGGATCGACCCAGAATGCCTCTACTGTAGATGCCAGCTCAGGTGCAGTGCCAACTTCGGCAAGCGCACCGGCATCGCGTAGCTGCGCGGCGATATCGAGAAAGTTGAACAGGTGCGGTCCCGTCAGCACGGGTTTGCCCAATGAGGCAGGCTCCAACAGGTTGTGCCCGCCGGTCGGCACCAGGCTGCCGCCAACAAAAGCAACATCGGCGAGTGCAAACAGAAACAGCAGTTCACCCATGGTGTCGCCAAGTACTACCTGTGTAGCGGACTGCGGCGGTTCCGCTAGCGATCGCCGAACCGTAGCGAAGCCCTGTTTTCGGCACAGCTCATACACCGAGCCGAAGCGCTCCGGGTGGCGCGGCACCAGAATCAGCAACGCGTCAGGGTGCTCTGCTAACAGCAGGCGGTGGGCAGCCAGCAGAATTTCGTCCTCCCCCGCGTGCGTGCTGGCGCCAATCCAGATCGGCCGGAATACGACGCCCCATTGCGTACGGAGCTGAGCGGCGCGCTCAGGCAGCGCCGGGTCGATGCGCAGGTCAAACTTGATCGAGCCCGTGACCTGCACGCTGGTCTCACGGGCACCGAGCTGTCGAAAGCGCACGGCCTCGGCTTCGGTCTGCGCCGCGATCAGGCTCAGCTCGGCCAGCATCGGCGCGGTCAGTCGGGCGAAGCGTGCATAGCCGCGTGCCGAGCGCTCGGAGAGCCGAGCATTGGCCAGCGTCACCGGGATGCCGCGACGCGCGCACTGGTGAATGTGGTTGGGCCATAACTCGGTTTCCATCACGACCGCCAGCTTCGGCCGCAGACGCTCTAGAAAGCGCGATGCCGCCCAGGGCAGATCGTAAGGCAGATAGCAGTGCTGCACGGTGTCGCCAAACAACGCCTTGATGCGCTCTGAGCCAGTCGGCGTCATGCAGGTCACGGTGATCGGCAGCTGTGGATAGCGCTCCTTAAGCGCCCGAATCATCGGCGCCGCAGCAATGCTTTCGCCGACCGACACCGCATGCACCCAGATGCCACCCGGCTGAAACTCCGGCAACCCGACAGCGAAGCGCTCGCCGATGCGCGTTCGATAAGCCGGCGCTCGACGGGCGCGCCAGAACAAACGAACCACGATCAGTGGCAACGCGAGATGAAACAGCAGGGTATAGAGGGCACGATTCATGGGCGCGGAGCTTAGCAAAGGGGCGAATGCAACGGCCACAGCGAAGCGCGAAGCGAAATCCGCTATCGTTGCGCAGAACTTGCCCGTTCCGCGGGAGCCGAATGAACGCAGCGCAGACCGGCACTGCCCGCAACCGGAGACCGTATGACTGGCTATTTCTATCTCGCCATCGCTATCACCGCCGAAGTGATTGCCACCACGTCCATGAAGTCGCTGGCGGGCTTCAGTCGCCCGCTACCGCTGTTTCTGGTGATCGCGGGCTACAGCCTGTCGTTCTGGATGCTTGCCCTGGTGGTCAAGACCATCCCGGTGGGAATTGCCTACGCCATCTGGGCCGGCCTGGGCATCGTCCTGGTAAGCATCGCAGCGGCTGTCATCTACCATCAGAAGCTCGACCTTCCAGCAGTGCTCGGCATGGCGCTGATCGTGGCTGGCGTCGTGGTGATTCAGCTGTTTTCCGGCAGCACGGGACATTAGCCAGATCGGCTGAAGCCGACAGGTGAGCGGTTATACTGCGCGCCTGATTTCTCTATGAGGCCCGCCCATGTCCGATTCACTCAGCACCGATGTTTTGATCGTTGGCGGCGGAGTCGCCGGCCTGTGGCTGAACGCACGCCTGCGCCGGCTGGGCTATTCGACACTGTTGGTGGACAAAGGCGTGCTCGGCGGCGGGCAGAGCGTCAAGTCACAAGGCATCATCCACGGCGGGACCAAGTACGCACTGAGCGGCGCGCTGACCGGTGCATCCGAAGCCATCGCCGATATGCCGCGACGCTGGCGCGAGGCGCTTGCCGGCAACGGAGAACTGGACCTTTCCGACGTACGCCTGCTCTCCGACGCGCATTATCTGTGGTCTCCAGGCACGCTGACCGGCAAC
Organism: Pseudomonas sp. NPDC047961; assembly: GCF_050272435.1. Taxonomy (NCBI): domain Bacteria; kingdom Pseudomonadati; phylum Pseudomonadota; class Gammaproteobacteria; order Pseudomonadales; family Pseudomonadaceae; genus Pseudomonas; species Pseudomonas sp. NPDC047961. The sequence goes on from NZ_JBNNMD010000002.1 coordinate 437,333, forward strand.
CTCACCAGCTTCTTTGCCAGCAAAGCCGTCCGCTCACGCGTTGGTCAGGTCAAGGGGAGCGAACTGCCACCAGCGCTGCAGGATTCTCGCTTCAAAGGCAAGGTTTACCGCCTTAGCGAGCTGGTGCTGGATGTCCCAAGCCTGATCCAGCGACTCGCTGAATTATCTGGCCCTGGCCTGCTTAAAGCCGAACGAATCGAGCCACTACGGGAAAACGGCGAACTGACGGGGCTAGTCGTCGACGGTCGCTCGATACGCGCTCAACGCATTGTGCTGACGGCCGGCGCGGGCAATGCCGAACTGCTGAACGCCTTGGGTCTCGCCCAACCGGCGATGCAGAAGCGTCCGTTGCACATGGTCATCGTCAAGGCGCCAACATTGAAGCCGCTTTACGCACATTGCCTTGGCGGCGGCGCCAAACCTCGCATCACTGTCACCAGCCACCCGGCTGAAGATGGTGAATGGGTGTGGTACCTGGGCGGCGATCTGGCCGAAGCGGGCGGGGTGGCGCGTGATGAAGCGGCGCAGATTGCGGCTGCGAAGAAAGAACTGGCCGAGCTGGTGCCTTGGATCGATCTGTCCGTAGCGAAATGGGCAACGCTGCGCATCGATCGAGCTGAGCCGGCGCAATCGGCATTGGCGAGACCGGACAACGCCTTTCTCGCGGAACAGGGCCGTCTGCTGGTTGGCTGGCCGACCAAACTGGCATTGTCGCCGGATTTCGCTGATCGCGTCGAAGGCGCATTGGTCCGAGACGGCATTCAACCGCAACCGCTGGCGCCACTGCCTGAACTGCCCCGCCCTGCGATCACCCGGCCATTCTGGGAAGGTTTGGTCTGATGGAAACGACCCTCCATCACCTGCATCGCCCGCTCGGCAGCACCGGCCTGAATGTATCGCCACTGGGCCTGGGCACCGTCAAGCTGGGCCGTGACCAGGGAGTGAAGTACCCCAACGGCTTTCGTATTCCCGACGACTCGCAGGCGCGACAACTGCTTGCTCTAGCACGCGATCTGGGGATCAACCTGATCGACACCGCGCCCGCCTACGGGGTCAGTGAGCAGCGCCTGGGCCCGCTGCTGCAAGGCCAGCGCGACCATTGGGTGGTGGTCAGCAAGGTTGGTGAGGAATTCATCGACGGTCGTTCGCATTTCGATTTCTCACCAGCCCATACCCGCTTTTCCGTCGAGCGCAGCCTAAAGCGGCTGAAAACCGACCGTATCGACCTTGTACTGGTGCACTCGGACGGGCGCGACCTGGAAATTCTGCAGGACAGTGGCGTTTACGAAACGCTCGCGGAGCTCAAGCGCGAGGGCAAGATCCTCGGCTTCGGCCTGTCGGGCAAGACTGTGGGGGGCGGATTGCTCGCCCTTGAGCATGGCGACTGTGCGATGGTCACCTACAACCTCAACGAGCAGGCCGAACGGCCGGTGCTCGACTACGCTCAGGCACACGCCAAGGGCATCCTGGTCAAGAAGGCGCTCGCCAGCGGCCATGTTTGCCTGACGCCAGACGAGGATCCCGTACGCCTCAGCTTCGAGTTGCTGTTCAGCCACCCCGGCGTCGGAGCGGCCATCATTGGCACCATCAACCCGCAACACTTGTCAGATAACGTGCGTACCGCCGCAGCCGTTTTATCCCAACAACAATAAACACGGCCAAACGGCCGCCTACTGCCTGGAGGAGCCGATGCCGCGTGTGCTGATCCGCAAGAATCCCACAGCCTTCAAGACGCTGCCGCTGCTCGTCGAAGCGAGCCCGGAAGGCTTGCGCTACCAGAGCCTCGGACGGCCACTCAATTTCAGCGAGATGCTCGAACGCCGCCGGCCAGTGACTGTCGATGATCCCAGCCGCTTCAAGGTCGAACTGGCAAACCTGGGCGTCTCGGTACGCCTGACCCTCTGTTGGCAGGGTCAGGAATACTGGGTACTGGTGCGCCAGCAACGCCAGGACCGGGGCGACGTGGTGCTCAAGTTGATCTCTGGCTACGTCCCCGCCCATGAGCTCAGCCTGCCGCTGCTAACCGCGATTCAGGAAGTCGCTGAAGAATGCTTGATGGAGACGCCTGAAGGTTGGCTCGCCGGGCGCTTCGGTGATACCTGGCTGCCGGCACCTTATCAGGGCAGCTTGCGCTATCGCGAGGCGGTGCACTTCAACCTCGCCTCGCTTTCCGGCTCGGCCAGGCCGATTCAATGTGGTCAGATGACCTTGATGGAGCGGCCGCGAGCCTATGTTCATCTGCCTACTGCTTCGCTGCAGCTGGTCTACGACATGCGCCTTGAGTTGCCGAAGGAAACCCGCGAGCTCAGCCTGTTCCACGTTGACGAACGCCTGGACGACGGCAAGCTCGTCGCTGAGTTATCCCGCAGCAGACCCGACCTCTATCTGGTTCCGCTGCTACAGGGCCGCCCGACCGCCGCGCTGTTCACCTTGCGCAAGGGTCAGCCCGTTCCGGCCAGCACGCGCGGGTTGTGGCTGTCGGAAAGTTTTGCCAGCCAGGACGAATGGGTCGTGCGAGAAGAGCGAATCAGCTGGCGTGACTGGATCAAGACCAACACCTTGGCGGCATCCGGTTGAACTGAAGAGATAGCCTGCCCAGCCAGGTTGGCTGGGCGGCAGGCGCTAGTTATCGCTTGCGGATTTTCTCGACAATGGCCGTGGTAGAGCTGTTTTCTACGAGCCCCAGTACCTTGACCTCGCCGCCATAGGCGGTGACCAGATCCGCGCCCACAACCTGATCGACACCGTAGTCACCGCCCTTGACCAACACATCCGGTTTGACCTCGGCGAGTAGATTCTCCGGTGTGTCTTCTGCGAAGCACACGACCCAATCGACTGCGCCGAGGCCAGCCAGCACCGCCATGCGTCGATCAACCGAGTTGATCGGCCGGCCCGGACCCTTCAGGCGACTCACCGAACCATCATCGTTCACCGCAACGATCAAGCGATCTCCCTGGGCACGCGCCTGCTCCAGATAGGACACATGGCCGGCATGCAGAATGTCGAAACAGCCATTGGTGAAGACGATCTTTTCGCCCTCGGCGCGAGCATCTTCGATCACCGTTAGCAGCTGCTCCAGTGTCATCACACCGCGCTCGGAACCTTCCTCGCGCTGCACCGCGCGGCGCAGTTCCGGGGCGCTGATACAAGCGGTCCCAAGCTTCCCGACGACGATGCCGGCGGCGAGATTGGCGAGGGCTACGGCCTGCGGTAATTCCTCGCCTGCAGCTATAGCGACGGCCAGGGTAGAGATGACAGTGTCGCCAGCACCGGTGACGTCGAACACTTCGCGAGCCCGAGCAGGCAGGTGCAACGGCGAATGCTCCGGACGCAGCAACGTCATGCCATGCTCGCCGCGAGTCACCAGCAGAGCGCCGAGCTCAAGGCTGTGCATCAGTTCGGCCCCCTTGGCCACCAGCTCGGCTTCGTCCGTGCAATGTCCAACGATGGCCTCGAACTCGCCGAGATTCGGCGTAATCACCGATGCGCCTCGGTAAATCTCGAAATTCTTTCCCTTGGGATCGGCCAGCACCGGGATACCGCGCTGGCGAGCCGCCTGAATCAATGCCTGGTGGTTGCGCAGCGCGCCCTTGCCGTAATCGGACAGAATCAACACTTTGACGCCGTCCAGCAGCGCCTCGACCTGCCTCAGCAACGCGGCGGGATCCGTATCGAAGGGTTCTTCGAAATCCATTCGCAGCAGCTGCTGATGGCGACTCATCACCCGCAGCTTGATGATCGTGGGCTGATGCTCGATGGATTGGAAGTATGCCCCGATCCCCGCAGCAGTAAGGCTATCGGTCAGGCTCTGCTGCGCCTCGTCGACCCCGGTAACCCCGACCAGCGCCGCCGGCGCACCAAGCGCTGCAATATTCAGCGCAACGTTCGCCGCCCCACCCGGCCGATCCTCGACATGCTCGACCTTGACCACCGGCACCGGCGCCTCAGGCGATATCCGCGAAGTACCGCCATGCCAGTAACGATCGAGCATGACGTCACCGACCACCAAAACGGCGGCTTGGTCGAATCGGGGCATGGACAGCTTCATGAGGGCTCCGGTGAGAAAGAGAAAACGGCGGTGATAATAACATGCAGGCATTGGCAGCCTGCCGGTGGTGGTGCCTTGCTAGAGGTGGCGAACCCAGAACAATTCGTGCCTGCGCACCGCCTTGCGGAAGAATTCGTCATCACCCGTTGTCGGCCAGCGGCGTCCCGCCAGAACCCGTTGAATGCTCCGGCGTAGGCGCTTTTTCATTGGCAGTGGCACTTGCAAGTCATGTTGCATTGCCAGAGCCATGGCCTTGTCCAGCTGTGTCTCGGCGTTCAACGTAAGACTCCATAGGCGATCAGCCGGCAAAGGCTCGATAGCGGGCGGCAAGGCGACACCACAGCCTGCCGGCCCCATGGGCCAGCGGTCATTATCGTGCAGGTGATTGGCGTAGAGCAGAAGGGCTTCGGGTTTCCACTCCCCCTCTTCTATTGCCTGTCGAAGAGCACGGGTCGCGGCAACGTGGTCAGCATGTGGGTCCAGCTCCGGATGAGGAGTGATTACTATCTCGGGACGAAAATGCGCGAGCAAAGCACGCAGATCGGCCTGCAAGTTGTTCCACGTAGGCTGCCCGTCGCGGTCCCCTGGCAACTGCAACGGGTTGTGCGTTCTCACGGTGCGTATGTTGGTTTCACTTGACTCACGAGAGCCGAACACTCTTTCGGGCATGGCCTCCATCGCCTGCAATTGCAAACAGTAATAGCCGAGTTGGACGCAATACCGCTGCGACACGCCGCCCCACAGAGGCACAGCAAGGCTACCCCAGGTGCGCAACCGCCCCTTGAGCCGCGATGCCGCAGCACTGTGCAGCCCGAGGCGGCGGTAGTTGTCGGCTTCAATCTCACCTTGGGTCAGCGTGACGATAGCCACCTCCGGGGTATGACTGTAGAGGCCGAAGGCCGCCAGCTCGGCATCATCAGCGTGGGGCGCGATGATCAGCACCCGCCGCTGCGTATAGTCGGGGTTACGCATGGCGTACAGCCTGACCTCGGCATCCAGACGGCAATACCGGCTATCGAATCGCAGCGAGCCCGCACGCAAAGCCTCCTGTTGCCCAGACAAGTTCAGATACCGCCGCCCACGTACACCACGCTCAAAATCCTGACGATCCCCACCGACATACACACGAGGGTCACGCAGGCGTCCAGCCCAAGTTGCCTCCAGCCGCACCTCAAGAATCAGCGTGTCGGCATCAGGCAAGTCACCGGTCAAGTGCAGGCAACCACGCCCGATGCACCCATCCAGTTGCACCGCATCCGGCGGAAATTCGTAACGGTAGTCTTCCTGTGGACGATAAAATAGATGATCGGCGAACCAGGCCTCATGGGCAATCCAGCCCAAAGCCACCAGTAGCGGCACCAGCCAGAAGCTGACTGCCACGCCTATAAACAGCAGCGTGACGAGCGCCGTTACCATTGCTATACGCTTGTGGCGACGATGCTGACGCAGCAGTTTTTGTTTGCGCGCTTCCATGCTCACACCTGATAGACCGGGACTCGATTGCACCAGCGGTCCTTGTACTCTCGATCCGCACGACCGAAGGAATAACGCAGCGGTTTGCCCAGCGCTCGGGCGTCGGCCCAAGCCGCTTGGGTATTGACGAAGCTGAGGACGCTGCCGGGGCTGAAATCCCGCTGTTGGGGATCGACACCGCCATTGATGTACTCGATCGACACCCATTTTGGCGCTTCGACCCGGTAAAGCACCTGGACGGCGATGGGCTGCTCGTCGAGTAGGACCACCGAGCCCGTCATGAACTCGCGCAGTAGTGTGAAGACTTCCTGCAGATGGCCCTTACCGGGCGCCTCGAAACTCCAGCGGCGCTGAAACAGATCGGCATACATTGCAGCCTGCTCGGTCGGCGAGAAATCCTGCATCGGGCGCAGTACGCCGCCGGCCTCTTCCAGCAGGCGCTGTTCGCGACGCTGGTTGTAGCGGAACTTCTTCGAATACTCCTCAGGCTCGCGCGCCAGCGCCAGGCCCTCCGACTGCTCGCGCAACGAGCTGATCGCAGCAGCATTCAGCTCGGACACGTAGCGCATACGCTGGCGTACCGGCACCTCAGCCAGCTCGGCAACCGGCAGAATGATCTCCGCGTTGCCCATATCGAACAGGCCACGCTTACCGGTCTTTTTCAGCACATCCTTGGAAAGTGCCAGATGCCGACCCCAGCAGGGAACCGCTGCAATCAGCTCACCTTGCTTTTCCCAGCCCAGATAGCGCACAGGAATACCAGCAAACCCAGCCAGCCGTTCGATGACCTCAGGGTGAGTCGCAACGCTGCCGCCGTATCGCTGCCAGGCTTCGGCATACGTCGATGCGTCGATAGTGCACCAGCCACGCTCTCGCCAGCTCTTCAGAAGCTGCAACATCAGGATTCCCGCTCGCCCGGAACTTCGTCCTTGAACTGCGTCGCGTGAAGCCTGGCGTAGGCACCGTTCACGGCTAACAGCTCGGCGTGGGTACCGCGCTCGACGATGCGCCCCTGGTCCATCACCAGAATCTGATCAGCCTTCTCGATGGTGCTCAAGCGGTGCGCGATGACCAGCGTGGTACGGCCCTGCATCACGTGATCCAACGCGCCCTGGATGTGCCGCTCGGACTCGGTATCCAGCGCTGAAGTGGCTTCGTCCAGAATCAGCACAGGCGAGTTCTTCAATAATGCACGAGCGATCGCCAGGCGTTGACGCTGACCTCCAGACAGCAGCACGCCGTTTTCGCCGACCATGGTCTGGTAACCCTCCGGCATCTGCTCGATGAACTCATCGGCGTATGCATCACGGGCTGCCCGGCGTATGTCATCCAGCGGCGCGCCAGCCAGATCGCCGTAAGCGATATTATTAGCCACCGTATCGTTGAACAGTGTCACCTGCTGAGTCACCAGTGCGATGTGCCGACGCAGATTGCGCAACGTGTAGGATTCAACATCCGCACCGTCGAGCAGTATCTGGCCGGCCTCATGGTGATAGAAGCGCGGGATCAGATTCGCAAGCGTGGATTTACCGCTGCCTGAACGTCCAACCAACGCCACCATCTGGCCCGGCTCGATTGTGAAGCTGATGTCGTGCAGTACGCGCTTGTCGGTCCCCGGATAGACGAAGTCGAGGTTACGCACCGCAAGATGACCGCTGACGGCTTCGCGCTCGAGCGTGCCGGTATCGGTCTCCGGCTGCTCGTCGAGCTGTTCGAAGATACTATCGGCGGCGGCCAGGCCTTTCTGGATGTTGGCGCTGACTTCGGACAGCTGGCGGATCGGCTTGGGAAGCAGGCCGGCGGCAGTTATGTAAGCCACCAAGTCACCTGCAGTTGCATCGCCGCGCAAAAGCAAAACCAGAAACATCAGCACGGCCATAGCGCTGTAAATCAGCAGTTGCAAGGTCGGCGTATACACCGCACCGGTCTTGACCATGCGCAACTGCTTGTCGGTGTTGCTCTGGCTGGCGTCAACGAAGCGCTGCTGCTCATAGCGCTCGCCGCCAAAGCTCCGCACTACCCGATAGCCCTGGATGGTTTCCGAAGCTACATGGGTGACATCCCCCATCGCTACCTGGATCTTCTTGCTCTGCTTGCGAAATTTCTTGCTGGCACTGCTCACTACTACGGCGATGACCGGCAGTATCGCCAACATCACCAGGGTCAGCATCCAATTCATCCACAATAGATAGGCGAACAAGAAGATCACCGTCAGCCCCTCGCGAATCACCACTTTGATCGCATCGGTAGCCGCACCGGTAACCATGGTCACGTTGAAGGTTATTCGCGATATCAGATGGCCTGAATTGTGCTGATCGTAGTAGCGATTGGGCAACGTCAGCAGACTATTGAACAGCTGCACGCGTAGGTCGTGCACCAAACCGAGCGAAACGCGGGCCAAATAGAAGTTACCAAGGAACGAGCCTAAGCCCTGCCAGGCAGCAATCAGCACGATTAATAGGGGCACCGCATGTAGTAGCGGCAACTCGGCCAGCCAGAGCACGCCGGGGAACAGTGCTGCGTCGGGGTTGCTCAGTCCATCGACGAAGTACTTGAGGATTCCCGCCAGCATCGGCTGGGTAGAGGCAAAGATTACATAGCCGATGATGCTGACCAGGAAATAGCCGATGTAGGGCTTCACATAGGCCAGCAGGCGGAAGTAGATCTTGAGGCTGGAAACAGCCTCCTGCCTGGGGATTTCTGTCATGACGGATCTCACCCGAAAAAGGGGCGCAATCTTAACACTCCTGCTTGCATGGCCGCGCCCCGCCGAGATCAGGCATCATATGCCGCTACGCGAACATTGAGGCGCCCATACGTGCTGACGTTTACCCCACTGCCCGCAGCAATGCTGAACGAGATGATCGAAGGCGCCCGGATCTTGGAGCAGGACAGCTTCGGCCCCAAGGTATACCGGCTGCGGGACGGCAACATGCTCAAGCTGTTCCGCCGCAAACGCCTGCTTTCCTCGGCGCTGCTGCGCCCGCACTCGCGGCGTTTCTGTGCCAACGCTGCAGCCCTACAAGAACTCGGAATTCCGACCTTGCAGCCGCTGCGCCTCTACCGCATGGAAGATCCGGGCAGAACAGTGGTGCTCTATCAGCCATTGCCCGGCGAAACCCTGTCCCAGCTTCTGCGCGACAATGATATTTCCTGGTCCAATCTGCAGCCGGAGCTAGCGCGCTTCATCAACCGCCTCCATGACAGCGGCGTGTACTTCCGCTCCCTGCACCTCGGTAACATCGTCCGTACCCCGAGCGGCCAGCTCGGCCTGATCGACATCGCAGACCTGCAGTTCCGTCGCCGCCCGCTAGGCGGGCAGCTGATCCGGCGCAACCGCGAACACTTCGATAAATACCTGCGCAAGGAGGGCTTTCCATTCGACAGCGCATCGCTGTGGGCCTACTGCGAGGCCATCCGAACAGGGCACCGCTGAGACACACCCCGACCTAAGCCCCGTCCGCTCGCCGGTTGACGATCAAAGCCATCGGCAGGAGCACCAGTAACCAAAGTTCGTCGGGGTTGCCGACCAGCTTACTGCCATCGAAGTTCAAGACCACTAAAGCCGTAAACAGATAAAGCCCCCAGGGATCGCGCTGCCTCCAGGCATGCTGGAGCACCACGGCCATCAGCACTAAGAAAATCAGCAGCGACACCAAGCCGCTGTAGAGACCAAGCGCTAGGAAGATATTGTGAGGATGCTGGATTGGTGCACCGCCAAGGATGGTCGCGTCCGTGACATGCTGCATGCCGCAGCCTAGCCATAGACCGCATTCCAACCAATCCGCGGCGAGGATACCCCATAGCTCGAAGCGGCCAGCGTCGGCACGAGCGAACAGACTAGCCACCTCCGGCACCTCACGCATGGCGATCAGGGTAAAGCCAGCGATCAGCACAGCCGCGCCCCCCATCAACAGCAGGTAGCGAGCACGGCGCAACATCATCCAGCCAGCGACCAGACCGCCAATCGCGAGCATACCGACCAGCCCGGAGCGACTTTGAAGCACGTAGGCCATGCAGAAGATTGCTAGCGAGGCAGCAGCAGATAGTTCCATCCAGCGCCGCTGGGCCAGCCAGGTAGGCAACGCCAGAGCGAAGCAGCTGGCCAGCCACATGCTGGTGTAGATCGGCCCGGTCATCCGCCCTGGCAGCCAAAGCACCCGCTCGCCCGGTGCATAGCGCCCGGTAAGCCAGTAGACGACGGCCGAGCCTAGCACATAGACGCCTAGCACCCAGAACAGTCCACGGGAGAACAGTGACGTCCGCAATGGCTGCGGATTGACCAGTTGGCTGACCAGCAACACAAACAGGGCCATATAAAGCACATGCTTGAAATATTGGCCGTCCACCGACACGGCGCCAACAAGCACATACCAAGCGCACAGAGCTCCCCATAGCCACAAGGCGGGAGACGGCCGGACATCGCGCCCCCCGCGCACCAGCAGCACGCCTAGAGCGGGCAATGCCAGCAGTACGTAGTAGACGTTGTTAACCATCTTGCTAGTGGGCAACAACAGAAAACTAGCGATAAAAATCAGCAAAGCTGGTGTGAAGTAGCCTACCCGCTCATGCTTTCCAGCCAGACGCTTTACAGCACTCACAACATCACTCCGCACAAAAGACCAACTGTGAACGCCAAAATCAGCCGCAGCCGCTCATGGCGCTTGCGCCGCGCCTTCTTTGCGCGCTCCTTGGGCACGCTGACATGCTCGCCGAATCCTGTATGCAGCACGGCGTCGTTCTCTAGGATCAGTGCATGGCGCCGCTCTTCCGCGTACAGCCGCGAAAGGTCTTTCTCTCCGGCATGTTGTGCATAGGGCGCATGCCGCTGATAGTCGACCAAACGGCGCAATCCTGGATTGAAGGAGAAGCCTTGCCAGTCCTCCTTATGTGAACCGAGTCGATAGCAAGGAATGCCCTGGACCACCTGACGCTCGCCCAGGTAGACATAGGGGCTGTGAATCGCCAGATCGTGGGCAAAGCTACGCAGCCAGACCTGCAGCGCCTGGGGATCGGCCTCCAACAGAGCTTGCGACTCCTCAATGAAGCCCGGCCGATAGAACGCCCAATCGTCCTCGCAATGGAAGATCCACTGGGTCTTGATGTGGGAGTAGGCCAGATCTATGGAACGCAACTGCCCCAGCCGCGGCATGTTGATGAAAAAGGTGGTGTACTCGCGCCAATGCTCGGGGATACAGCTTTCCACAGCCTGGCTCCCCGAGTCCTCGGTGATGAAAACCTCGCGGATCGGCGTAGTGTTGAAGGCGTCGAAACTAGCCAGCGTCTGCGTTAACAGGTCGAAACGACCACAACTGGTCACCACCAGAGTAACGTCACTGTCCTTAGAAAAGATCAAGATTCAAACCTCTCGAAAACCTTGGGGGGTGATGCTCCAGGTATCCTGTTCGGCCAGCGTGGCATCGCCCAGCAGCTCACGCTCGTCATGGGCCGGCCAGGCATCGCATTTCCAACCGATGAAATGAAAATAGGGAAACTCCCGCTCGCCGTCGCGGTCACTGCGCAACCGCCCGAGTTCCCAAATCCAGCGCTGTGGGAAATCGAAACTTCCATCGAGCCAGGCCACCCGACCATTCGGCGTGCTAAAGGCTTCGGCGAATTCGCTACGCCGCCGCCAGGGGTTTGAGATGTCGACCAGTCGCCGCAACGGCGTCGGCCAGCTCTTGTGACGGATGAACAATCGACTGAATGCGCCCTCGTCGAAGGCGCTGTGTTCGCTAGAAGCCAGTTTCGCCTGCCAGCCAGGTATTTGCATGAAGGCCTCGCGCATCCGTGCATCGTTGCGCAGCACGCATAGATGGCCAGAGATACGCCGCTCATGAGTGGAGAGCAGATCGAAACGCTGCAGCCGCTCGGCGCTGAAATAGCCGCGCAGATCGCCATAAATTAGATCGATATCGCTGAATCCCCAGAAATCGAAGCCCTCCAGCTCGTCGGCATGCACATGCCCCAAGGCCGGTTTTAGATCGCAGAGCTTGTAGGGGGTCTGCGGACTGAAGTCAATGCCCAGCCGCGCGGACACCTGGGCACAGTAGTCAGCAAAGCTAATTGTTCGGAAGCGTACGTTGCTTGGAGCATCGGGCAGCGCGCCGCAGTCTGTAAAGAACAGCCACTGCACGTCGGGATTAAAGCGACAACTCTTTAGGAAGAACGGCATCCAGAACGGCCAGCGACCGAAATAGGGGATGACAAACAGCAGACGAGGCGCGGTCATGCTTAAACTCCCAGGCGATTGCGCAACCGGCGAAACCAGCCGGGCGCCGGGGCGGGGCGTAAGGGCGCCTCCATGGCCTGCACGATCTCGGCGCCAATGCGCGCGAAGCTGAAGCAAGACTCGGCCAGCGCCCGACCGCTGTCGGCGATCCGCATCGCCCAAGCCGGATCGGCGCGCAGCTGCGCCAGCTTGCCGCGCAGTTCGTCAACCGTCCGGTACAGCACAAGGTTCTCCATGTCGACGAAGCCCAGCGCTCGGTTCTCCTCCTCGCCCTGATCGTAGGCAAGCAGCACGCAGCCGCAGGCCATGGCCTCGAAGTTTTTGATCATGTACTCGCCCATGCCAACGTCGGCGCTAACAAAGAAACGGATGCGGTTGAGGGCGTTGAGGTAGTCTTCACCGGAATTGGTACGAGTTGCCACCAGGTTCTCCATCTGCGCTAGTTCCTCCAGCAGCGCCTTGCGCCTGCTGTAGGCAACGCTCTTGGTACTGCCGATGAAGCCCAGTTCAATATCGCGCTCGCGCCCCAAATCGCGCAGCAATGTCTGGTCGTAGCCTTTGGGGACGAACACCGCATCCACCCCCTCCTCGCGCAAGCGCCGGGTCACAACCTGGCCGGAGCTGATCACCCGCGCCCAGGGCAGCTTGCAATAGTGCGCGCTGAACTTGCCGGTGTATTTGCAGGGAATGTAGTTCTGATACGCGTCATGCTCGAGGAGGACCAGGTTCGGTACGTTGCGAATAAAGTCCACTTGGCGGATTTCCTGCTTGAAGCGCAGGAAGAACAGGATGCGGTCATAGCGGGCTATGTCCACTTGGTCTCGGAAGTAACGCCGCAGATTGGCCTGATCACGGCGCCCAAGCCAACGGATGTCGCAATCGCAGTGGTGCTGAATGCTTTCGTAAAGACGATCCAGGATCGCCCGCTGTTCGGCCTGAACGAGAAACAGGACCTTCATCATACCCCCCCGTGTACGCGACGCTCAGCAAGCGGGAGCTCGCGACAGCCTCGGCGGCTGACCTCGACTCGCCTAAAGGAGACCCGTTCGCCTTCCTGCAGCGAGACAATGGCGCTCAGGAAAGATTCTGGATCGTTCAGTGGCAAGCCCTGGAGGACTGCGAGCGGCAGCTCCCACCAGGCACTCGCCAGCAACGCGTCGATCAACTGCGGTGGATGACGGTAACGCAGGATGCGCGCCGGCGTCCCAGCGACCACCGCATACGGCGGTATATCGCGTGTCACCACGGAGCGCGCCGCGATTACCGCACCCGTGCCGACCATGACCCCCTCCATGATCATCGCCTCGCGGCCGATCCAGACGTCATGGCCGATCTCAGCCGGCTTGCCGGGGGCGGCGTAGTCTAACGATGTCCCGGTGTACTGAAAGGGATGCGAGCTGACCCAGTGCAGCGGGTGACCGGCCCTTTCCTGACCGATCACGACCGCGTTGCCAATCGAGCAGAACCGTCCTATCCGCGCGACATTTAGCAGTTCGGAGGCGCTGCGCACATAACTCGATGCGCCGACCTGCAAGTGCTCGAAGGTGCCAATCACTTTACCGATGGAAGCACCCTCTTCCAGCACCAGCAGCGCTTTGCCGGGTAGGGCGTGTATGTCGACAGCCAATTTGAACCCACGTCTGCGCAACCAACGCCTATAGAGAGTCGCCTTCAGCGTGTTGATCAAAATAATTTCCCTTGAAATCCGAGTAGGTGATGCGATGCGCTGGCTGGCTGACTGCGCCACGGCGGACTAGTCTGCCGCCAGTCGCCAGTTGATCATCATCGGCAACCGCCAAAAAGTGGTCCGCACACATTGGTCAGAAAAACGCAGCAGCGCCTCGGCAATTTGCGGATCGTCCTTTGGCGCCGTCGCACTCTGTCTCAGAGTGCGCGCCAAGGCATGTTCGTCGGCCCGCGTGAATAGCCGTCCAACGCCATCGACCACCTCCCTACCTCCTCCACAATCCGAGCAGATCACCGGCACTCCAGCGGCCATCGCTTCTAGCAGCACCATGCCGAACGGTTCGTGATCGGAGGTAAGAGCAAAGACGTCAAATGCCTTGAAGTAGCGACGGCCATACGGCACCTGGCCGAGAAAGCGCACTTGTTCGCTCACCTCAAGCTCCGCTGCCAATGCCTTCAACGGAGCCTCCAAAGAGCCGCTCCCCATGATCGCCAGGAGGCTTTGGCCCGGCAGCTGGGGCAGCGCTAACGCAAAGCCGCGAATAAGCGTTGCTTGGTCCTTGTCCGGATGCAGACGGCCAACATTGCCGACCACCCATGCATCCTGAGGCAGCCCGAGGAATACCCGAGCCTCTTCACGTGACAGCTGTTCAGCCCGCACCGCAGCTATATCTATACGGTTGTACAGCGTCTCGATGCGCTCAGCCGGCCAGCCAGAGAGGCAGGCGCGGAGATCGTCTCTCACAGCATTGGAGACGCCCAGCAGCGTCAGCCGCTTTCGATAGAAGTTGGCAAACAGCTGACGCGGACGACGCTGATAATCGCCCAAGGCATGGTGGATACCGATCACAGGCAGCCTGGTACCCAGCAATGCTACGTAGATCGGCTTGAAGCGATGGGCTATGCAGAACGCGAAGTCGCGTGTGGCGGCGACCTTTCGTATATCTTGAATTGCCTGTAGCTTTAGACCGCGCACGTCGCGGCTGCTATAACCGAGGAAGACCACTTCATCCGAAGCAGATCCTTGCACAACCTCATCACTCGGTGAGCCTGTGAGATATACCGTGCAGACCTTGTATGGCGTGCCAACGAAAAGCGCGGCGTATTGCCGCGCACAGTCGAGAAAGGGTCCGTCATAGCTGTGGCAAAACTGCAGCACCCAATTCTTAGACGCTGTCATACCATTCCTTACCGTCCTTGACCACGAGGATGTCCTCCATGATCAGGTACTGCAAGTCCGAGCCATAGAACATGTTCAGCGCATCGGTTGGAGAGCAAATCATCGGCTCACCGCGGCGGTTAAGCGAGGTGTTCAGCGAAACGCCGTTGCCGGTGAGTTTTTCTAGCTCAAGCATCAGATCGTACCAGCGCGGATTGTGCCGGCGCTCCAGCACCTGGGCGCGGGACGTTCCGTCCTCGTGAACCACTTCGCCGACGCGCTCCTTCCAGCCCTCGTTCACCTCGAAGGTGAAGGTCATGAATGGGCTGGGGTGATCGACCTTGAGCATTTGTGACGCAACGGTATCGAGCATGGACGGGCAGAAGGGTCTCCAGCGCTCGCGGAACTTGATCTGCTCGTTGATTCGATCGGCCACGCCTGGCACGCTCGGACAGCCGATGATCGAACGGCCGCCAAGGGCGCGCGGGCCGAACTCCATGCGCCCTTGGAACCAGGCCACGGGGTTTCCGTCCGCCATGATTCTGGCAATGCGCTCAGGGGTGTTGGTGATCTGCTTGAACACCGGCTGGTTGGGGTGCCGGGCACAGGCCGCGATGACATCTTCGTTGGAATAAGACGGGCCGAGATAGACGTGCTCCATCTTTTCCACCGGTACACCGCGCTGGTGGGAGACGTAGGCAGCCGCACCAACCGCGGTCCCGGCATCGCCGGAGGCAGGCTGGACGAACAGCTCTTTGACGTCGTCGCGGGCGATGATCTTCTGGTTGAGCTTGACGTTGAGCGCGCAACCTCCGGCGAAGGCGATCTTGCCGGTCTCGCGAATGATGTCGCCCAGGTAATAGTCCATCATCTGCAGCGCCAGCTTTTCGAACAGCGCCTGCATGGCAGCCGCGTAATGGATGTAGGGATCGTCGGCGATATCGCCTTCACGCTTGGGCCCCAGCCACTCGATCAGCTTAGGCGAGAAGTAATAGCCCTTGCCCTTCTCCTTGTAACGACGGAAGCCGATGACGTTGGCGTAATCCGTGTTGATGGTCAGCTCGCCATTCTCGAACGTGGCCAGGCGAGAGAAGTCATACTTGGCGGCATCGCCGTAGGGCGCCATGCCCATCACCTTGAACTCGCCGTCGAGCATCTCGAAACCGAGGTACTCGGTGATCGCACCGTACAGACCGCCCAAAGAATCCGGATCGTAGAATTCCTTGATCTTGTGGATCTTGCCGTTCTCACCCCAGCCGAAGAAGGTGGTGGCGTATTCGCCCTTGCCATCGATGCCGAGGATGGCGGTCTTCTCGGTGAATCCCGAGCAATGGTAGGCGCTGGAGGCGTGAGCCAGATGGTGCTCGACAGGCTGCAGCTTGACCTTTTTCAGGTCGAAGCCCAGCTGCTGCAGGCACCACTCGATGCGCTTCTTGTAGCGGTAGTAGCGGCGGTTGCCCATGAGAATGGCATCCAGCGCGCGGTCCGGTGCGTACCAGTAACGCTTGGCGTAGTGCCAGCGGGCCTTCTCGAAGATGCTAATCGGCGCGAACGGAATGGCCACCACATCGACATCGGACGGCTTGATGCCGGCCTGCTCAAGGCAAAACTTGGCTGATTCGTACGGCATGCGGTTCTTGGCATGCTTGTCACGCACGAAGCGTTCTTCTTCGACAGCAGCGATCAGCTTGCCGTCAATGTACAGAGCGGCGGAAGGATCATGACTGAGGGCGCCGGAAAGGCCGAGAATCGTCAATGCCACGGATATTGCCTCTTAATCTTCGATGCGGATGCCGGGCACCGCGGGTAAACGTTGGTCAAGCAGTTGATGCAGGGCGCTGTCGGCCGGCCAGTTGCGCAGAAAACGTGCACGATCCTTGGCATAGGCCCGGGCGAAGCTGGTATCGCTAACATGTTGCTGAACAGCATCGAGATCAATGAGTGTCCAGCGGCCCCGCTCCCAGAATATGTTGTGCCCTTTCAGGTCCCCATGACTGATGCGTTCGCGAATCAGCGTCGTGAACAATCGGTCCAGCGAGGACAGCTCTTCCTCGGGCGGACAACTATCCACGTACGGCTGAAAGTGCGCGATTATATCTTTACCCGGAAGCAATTCGGTAATCAGCCACGCGGGGCCACGCATCCACATCCAGCGCCGTTCGATGACTGCCAAGAGCCGGGGGGTGGCAACCCCTAGAAAGTCGAGGCGATTGCCTTCGATCCAGCTGTGCCAGGCGCGGCTAGGGCGCCAGAAACGCTTGACCCAATGCAGCGGGCTCTTGATGTTGTATCGTTTGATTAACAGGGGCCGCCGTTCCAGCTCGACTCGCGCTACGGTGGCAGTACCGCCGGTCTTGAACAGCTTGCCCTTGGCGATGAACGCATCCGGATCGGCAAGCACCGCCTGCAGGGCAGCCTCCTCATCGCGCCTCACCACCTGCGCACCGAACGCACCGATACGCGCACTGAAGAGACTGCAATCGCGTGCCACCTTTTTCAGGTAATCATTCAGACGCCAGGCGCGAGTCTTACGGATATCCTTGAGCAACGCCTCCAGCGGCAGCGCATGCTCGCTGTTGGCGAGTAGATAGTGCACCAGCAGCTCTTCGATGAACGGCTCAAGCTCTGCCGGCAATTGGGCGAAGAAAACACCAAGGTTTTCCAGTACGCGCTCCCGAGATAGCGGCGTTCCGGGCACTTCCGCTTTCACGCCACCGCCGTCAACCACATAGAGCTGGTCACGTGCGCGCAGCAGATTGTCGAGGTGCAGATCGGCCTGCCAAATACCGCGCGCGTGCATATTTGCGATCAGCGCAAGCGCAGCCGCGAGTACCTGCTCCTGAGCGGATGACAGCGGAGCATCTTGCTCAGTGTCCCGCCAAAGGCTCCAGAGACTCTGAGCACCCTCGAGATAGCCGAACGTCAGCCACCCCCCCTCTCGCTCAACCCAACCCTCGTCTAGCAGAGTAGACGTCGGCAGGCTCTGCCCAGCCAAGAGCGCGGCACCTTCACGCTCGCGTTGATAATGTCGACCTGCCTTATCTCCGACCAGCACCTTGACCAATACCTTGCGCCCCTCCCATTCAGCGCGGGCGACATAGCGCTGCCCGGGCAAGACGCGCAACCACGAGTCGATCAGCATTTCGCCCGAGGGGAGTTCCAGAACCAGCGGCAATGAAGGCTCACGGCCAGCCTTTGCCAGCTCTCCGAGCTTCAATCTGGTCATTCTCGCCCCTCGAAGAACTTTAAGACCGCGCGGATCCTGGCCTTGTCTCGGTTATCCAACTTCTGATGACCGCTGTACTGCAGGTAGAAACGCAAGCGCTGCGTCCGCGTGAGCTGGTATTTGGCAACTTTGTCCAGACAGGCCAGGTCCTTGACGATCCGCCGCTGCAGGAACGGTCCACGCCAGAACGCGCCGGTCGGACAGTCGATCAGGTAAAGGCGGCGCTGTGGATCGACCAGTAGATTCCGCCACTTTAGATCGTTATGCGCAAAGCCACGGTCGTGCATCGCCCGTGTCGAGCGCGCCAACTGCAGACTGACATCCTGGACCCAACGACGATCACGCAGGCGCGCATCGGTGGTGTTGGCCAGCAACGCAAGATCTTCGGTCTGCTCAAGCTCGCGGGTGATCAATGCTCCACGCAAAAAAGCACCACCGCGGCGCTCCAGGCCGTACGCCACAATTGGAGCGGTCGGAATACTCCAGCGCCGGAAGAGCATGAGATTCTGCCATTCGGCCTTGACCCGAGGCCGGCCGACGAATCGACGCAACCCTTTGCCTGCCCCAGAGTACCGTTTCACGTAATAGCGAACACCGTTACGCTCGATGCGGATGACCTCCGACAGCAAATCCCGGGTCAGCCTCTCGCCCTCCAGCTCGAATACGCTCTCTAGCCTACCGAAATCATCGCTCAGATCGGCATAGGCCGGGTCGAGTGTCCAGCCTGCCATCAAAGCGCATCTCCGTAGCGCAACTTGCGGTCTTGAAGCTTTTCCGCCTTCCGCTGCAGCCAAGTCAACAACGAAGCCTCGTCACGCAGGACATCCAGTAATGGCCGTTGGAAATAGACCTGGAGAAAACGCAGCTTGTCACGGCGCGTCAGGCCGATGCCCAACGCCGAGAAATACAACCCAGCCAGATCCTTGTTGCGCCAGCGGCGTGGCGTCTGGGTGCGGGTCTGGGCGCGGTGAAGGTCGATGAGCGACAGGCGAAAATCATGCGCCGTCACCGGCTTGTCGGTATGCAGCAGAAAATGGCAGATGTAGAAGTCGCGGTGATTGACTCCCGCACGGTGCATGTTCCCAGCCATGCGAGCGACTTCCGCAATCAGCGCGCGCTTGAGCGCAGGCTCCGGCGGTTGTTCACGCCAGTTTGCGGCGAAGTCCTCGAGGCTGACCGTCGGCGCCAGTTCTTCGGTGATGATGAACGAATGCTGGGTGGCGGGATTGCTGCCGCGCTCGCCATAGGCGACGGCAGTCATAGTCGGTACGCCGACCTCGTGTAACCGTTGAATGGCCCGCCACTCCTGCCCGGCGCCGAGGACTGGCAGCTTGGCGGTGCTGAGGTTCTTGACGATCTCGCCCCAACCAATGCCGCGATGAATCTTGACGAAGTAACCGCGCCCGTCGATTTCGGTGCGCAAGGTGCGCCGACCTTCGAGCTCGCGGTAAACCTGCCCCTGCAGCTGCTCGACCGCCTCGAACGGATCGCGACCGGCCCAGAGGGTTTTGAAGGGCTCTGTGACGATCAGTTTCATGGGCGCTCCGCGAGGATCACATCGGCAGCCCGCTCGGGCATGCTGTAAAGATCGGCGCCTTCGGCAAAAGCGAGAGCGTTCTGCGACCACAGTGCGCGTTGCTCATTGCCCGCAAGCATCTCGGCCAGAAGCCGATCGAGATGGCCCTGTTCGAAAGGACTCGGCACCACGCGACCGCAATCGGCATCCGCGATGTAATGTGCATAGCCGCAGACATCCGTAACGAGCACCGGCAGTCCGGCGACCAGCGCTTCGAGCAGCACGGTACCGGTATTCTCGTTGTAGGCGGGATGAATCAGCAGGTCGGCACCCAGCAGGAAACGCGGAATATCACTGCGCCCTTCAAGGAACATCACTTGATCGGAAACGCCCAGGTTCCGGGCCTGCACCTGAAAAGTCCCGGGATCGTCCTGACCAATGACGAACAGGCGAGCCCGCCTCTTCAACTCAGGAGGCAGCGAAGCGACGGCCCTGAGGCTGCGGTCGAGCCCCTTGGTCTTGAAACCGGAACCGATCTGCACCAGCAGAAGATCGTCGCCCTCAAGCCTGAACTCCCGTCGGAACTCGGCCCGAATGTCGAGGGCATTGGACGGCGCCTTTCGATCCTGGGCAATGCCCGGCGGCAGCAGGTGAAAACGATCAGCCGGCGTTGCGTAGTGCTTGATGAACAGCGGCTGCTGCACCTCGGAAATCATCAGGATCTGCGTCTTCGCCTGCGGGGCGAACACCGCGCGTTCGTACTCGGCGAAATGCTTGTAACGGCCCCAACGACGGTAGATTGGGTTACGCAGGGTCTGGGCCTTGTCCTCGAAACAAGGGTCGGCGGCGTAATACACATCCAGCCCAGGCATCTTGTTGAAGCCAATCACTCGGTCAACCGGCCGCTTCGCCAGATCCGCCTCGACCCAGGCGGTGAAGCGCTCATTGCGGGTGTGGTTGAACAGCGCCTTGACCGGTGCGATCAGCACCTCGAACCCCTCGGGCACTTCGCCTTCCCAGATCATTGCGTAGACCCGGACCATATGGCCCCGGCGCTGACACTCGAGCGCGATGCGCATGAAATCACGCTGCAACCCGCCAAAAGGAAAGTACTTATAGAGGATGAAGGCCAGTTGCATCAGGGTGTCTCCGATGACCGCAACAGGGCCTTGAGTTCGCTTGCAACGTGCTCGGCTGATAGCCCGTCGAAGCAGGGTTTGTGGCGATCGCCTTTACCGGCGTTCGGCCCAGGCGCGCACAAGTGTACTTGGGAACGGCCATAGGCGCCGACTCGGCCAGGCAGCGTGGGGCCATAAAGCGAAATGCTCGGCACGTCCAACGCTGCAGCTAGGTGACCGAGCCCTGTGTCCACCGCCACACAGGCACGTGCCCCGGCAACCACTTTGGCAATACCGCCCAGATTGAGCCTGGGCAATACCGAAGCGCTCGGCAGGCCTTGGGCGATTCGTTCGGCTCGGGCCTTTTCTTCCGCATTGCCCCAAGGCAGACGGATCGCCCAGCCGAACTCGCTCATACGCTCGGCCAGTTGGCGCCAGTAAGCCTCCGGCCAATGCTTGCTCGGCCAGGTGGTCCCATGAAGGAAGAGTAAATAGGGTTGTTCGCCTGGCGTGGCCAGCTGACTGCGGTCCAGCCCGTAGTCGGCAATCATCTCAGGAATCGAGTAGCCGAGCGCCTGAGCAAATAGTTGACGCACCCGCTCGAGCGCATGCTGGTCCTGGGGCACGGCATAGCATCGATCATAGAAACGCGACGCCAGCGGTTCGCGTATTGAATCACGATCAAACCCTGCAACCGGCGCCTTAACGTAACGTGTCAACCAAGCGCTCTTGAGCAGTCCTTGCGCATCGATCACCAGGTCGTAACGGGTCTCGCGCAGCCGCGCCTTGAAGCGCCGCCACTCGCCGGTACGAAGGGTTTGCAGCGGATGCTTGCGCCAGCGGCGGATGGCCACGGGAATTACCTGCGCAACCGCCGGATGCCAGGCAGGGATCTCAGCGAAACCCTCCTCTACCACCCAATCAAACTGAATACCGGGGATGGCGCGGTGCGCGTCGGTCAACGCCGGAAGCGTATGGATCACGTCACCCAGCGAAGAGGTCTTGACCAGCATCACCCTCACTCAACGCACCTCGACTGGCTGTGGAACCAGGCGCCCTAGCGCCTCGATGACAGGGCGCGGTGTCAGCTCACGCATGCAGTTGTTATGGCCGAAACGGCAGGTGCGTTCGAAACAGGGACTGCAATCGAGCCCCAGACGCACGACCTCGACCTGATCGGACAACGGCGGGGTGAAGGCCGGTGACGTCGAACCATAGACCGACACCAGCGGCCGCCCGAGCGCGGCGGCGACGTGCATCAGTCCCGAATCGTTGGAGACCACCGCTTCGGCGCAGGAAAGCAGATCGATGGCCTCGGCCAAACTGGTTTCGCCAGCCAGGTTCAGCGCCTCTTCTCGCAGCCCGGGGATCAACTGTTGCAGGATCTGCTCGCCGACAGCGTGGTCGTTTTTCGAGCCGAACAGCCAGACCTGCCATCCCTCGCGGATTTTCACCTCTGCAACCTTGGCGAAATGCTCGGCCGGCCAACGCTTGGACTCGCCGAACTCCGCTCCGGGGCAAAGTGCCAATACCGGACGATCCAGTGAAAGCCCGAAACGCGTCAGCGCCGCATCGCGACTGTGCTCAACGATGCGCAGCGCCGGCTTCGGATACGGGGCAGGCAACTCGGCACCCGGCTCGTAGGCCAACGCCATGAAGCGCTCGATCATCAGTGGATAGCGTTGCTTGTCCAGCTTGCGCATGTCGTTGAGCAGACCGAAACGCATCTCGCCCCGCCAGCCGGTACGCTTGGGAATGCCGGCGAAGAACGGGACCAAGGCGGACTTCAGCGAGTTGGGCAGCAGGATCGCCTGCTCATACTGTCCACGCAGCCCCTGGGCGATGTTGCGCCGGGTCGCCATGTCGAGCACACCATGCCCGACCGGAAAGCTTAGTGCCTGACGCACCTCGGGCATACGCTCGAGAATCGGGCGACTCCACTCCGGCGCGAGCACGTCGATCTGGCAATCGGGATGACGCTGTTTCAGACAGACAAACAGCGTCTGCGCCATCACCATGTCGCCGACCCAGCTGGGACCCACAATCAGAATATTCATAAAGGCAGCTTCAGGCTTAGGGCTTCATGCCGCAAGCGCGAGCTGCCCGAGCGGCCCGTGTTCGCGGCAGCAACCCCTGCGCTTATTTGACCAGCGTACGCCACTCGGGGTGCGCCTCGGTCTTGCCGGACACCAGATCGAAGTAGGCTTTCTGCACTCGCTCGGTGACCGGACCACGACGACCGATACCAATGTTGCGACCGTCCACTTCGCGGATCGGCGTGACTTCGGCGGCGGTGCCGGTGAAGAAGGCTTCATCGGCGATGTAAACCTCGTCACGGGTGATGCGCTTTTCCACAACCTTGATGCCCAACTCGGCAGCCAGGGTCAACACGGTACCGCGCGTGATGCCATTAAGGCAGGCGGTCACTTCAGGCGTGTAGATAACGCCGTCTTTGATAATGAAGATGTTCTCGCCCGAGCCTTCCGCTACATAGCCTTCCGGGTCCAGCATCAGCGCTTCGTCAGCGCCGCCAGAAATCGCTTCCTGCAGGGCCAGCATCGAGTTGATGTATGCGCCGTTGGATTTGGCGCGGGTCATGCTGATGTTGACGTGATGGCGGGTAAAGGAGCTGGTGCGCACCTTGATGCCCACCTCCAGCGCTTCGTCACCCATGTAGGCGCCCCAGTGCCAGGCGGCAACGATCACGTGAACCTTCAGGCCGCTGGCGCGCAGACCCATGCCTTCGGATCCGTAGAACACCATCGGGCGAATATAGGCGCTTTCCAGATTGTTCTCGCGAACGGCGGCGCGGGTGGCCTCGTTAATTTCCTCTTTCGAAAACGGCATCTTCATATTCATGATGTGCGCCGAATCGAACAGGCGATCAGTGTGCGCCTGCAGGCGGAAGATAGCGGTGCCCGCCGGCGTGTTGTAGGCACGCACGCCTTCGAAAACGCCCATACCGTAATGCAGAGTGTGAGTCAGCACATGGGTGGTCGCATCGCGCCACTGCACCATCTCACCGTCATACCAGATCACGCCATCACGATCGGACATCGACATTGTTGCCACCTCGAATTCGGTAAATGCTGTTTGACGAGTCAGCTAAGTCCCAGCTCGCGCCAGATGCGCATCACCGCGCGACGCTCGTCATGAAATTGGTCTCCGCTCACAACGCCAGGCAGTTTCTGCAGTGATTGCCGGTGGGCCGCAGCGCGGTATGCCTTGTAGGCATCCTGCAGCAACCGAACCTCATCGCCGGTCATCAACCCGGCCTGCTCCAACCCATCGAGAATGCGGATATTGTCGGTATAGCGCAGCAGTTGCGGATGCTGGTGCGACCACGCCAAAGCCGCGTATTGCACCATAAATTCGATATCCACGATACCACCGGCGTCCTGCTTGAGATTGAACTCACCCTCCGCCAAAAAGGCTTTGTCAGCCATGCCGGCCTGAGTGGAGCGGGTCCCGAGGTTGTCACGCATCTTGGTGCGCATCTCGCTGACTTCGCCGCGCAGCTGTTCGAGATCGCGCGAGCGCCCCAGCACCGAAGCACGGACGCTCTCGAAATCCTTTGCCAGCTGTGGACAGCCGACCAACACTCGGGCCCGCACCAACGCCTGATGCTCCCAAGTCCAGGCCTCCTCGCTCTGGTAGCGACTAAAGGCATTCAGCGAGCTGACAAGCAAGCCGGATACGCCTGACGGACGAAGGCGCATGTCGACCTCGTAGAGTTGGCCTGAAGTCGTCTGGGTGGTCAGCAGATGAATGATGCGCTGACCCAGACGGGTGAAGAACTGTGCGCCATCGATGGGCTTGGCACCGTCTGTTTCGGCGTTCGGGTCGCCGTCATGGATGAACACCAGATCCAGATCAGAGCCGTGGCCAAGCTCGATTCCGCCGACCTTGCCATAGCCCAGGATGATAAAGGCCGGATCGCACAGCGAACCGTCGACACGCCTCGGCTGGCCGTGCCGCGCGACGGTGTGGCGCCAAGCCAGGGCCAGCACCTCTTCGAGAATGGCCTCGGCGAGCCAGGTCAAGTAATCGCTAACCTTCATCAGCGGCAAGGTGCCGGCGATCTCGGAAGCCGCAACCCGCAGTCGGTGCGCCAGCTTGAAGTGGCGCAGCGCTTCCATCTGCTGCTCGAGGTCGTCCTCGGGAATGCGCGCCAGCCGCTCGCGCAGCTCCGCGGCGAGTTCCGGCGCCAGCGGCGGGCTGAACAGCCGCCCCGCGTTTAGCAGCTCGTCGAGCAGCAACGGAAAGCGCGCGATCTGCTCGGCGATCCACGGACTGCCAGCACAAAGCTCGAGCAGACGCTGCAGGGCGCCGGGGTTTTCGGTCAGCAGCACCAGATAGGCCGAACGCCGGGCAACCGCCTCGACCAGCGGCAGCACACGCTCCAGCACCAAATCCGGATCTTCCTGTTCAACCGCCTGAGCCAACAACCTAGGGATGAAGGCATCGAGACGCTCACGGCCGAGGCGCTGCATGGTCCGCACCTGATTGCCGCTACGCAAAGCCGCGAGTCGCTGGCAGGCGGCCTGACCGTCGCGAAAACCCGCATCGCTCAACTGACGGCAGGCAAATTCCTCATCCCAATCCTGCTCCCACAATGGCAGCCACTCGCCACCTGCCAACGACTCGCCTTCGGCGCTTTCGTCTTCGTCGGGATCGGCAATTACCTGACGGAAATGCCAATCTACTCGACCGCGCCAATGCAGAAGCTGCTGATGGAAGGCTTCCCAATCGCTGAACCCCATGATCAAGGCGACGCGATCACAATCGATCTGGTTGTCCGGCAGCATCTGTGTTTGGCGATCATCGATGGCCTGCAGCGCATGCTCGGTGTAACGCAGGAATTCATAGGCTTCGCGCAATTCCTCGACCGCAGCAGGCGGCAGATAGCCCTGCCCGGCCAGGGTTGTCAGCACCTTGAGCAAGGGTCGCTGCTGCAAGCTCAGGTCGCGCCCCCCGTGGATGAGCTGGAAAGCCTGAGCGATGAATTCCACCTCGCGAATGCCACCCGAGCCCAGCTTGATGTTGGCGGCCATACCCTTGCGCCGCACTTCCTGCTGGATCAGCTGTTTCATGGTGCGCAGCGCATCGATCGCGGAAAAATCGAGGTAACGCCGATAGACGAAGGGCCTGAGCATTTCCAGCAACTCCTTGCCGGCCGCTTCGCTGCCGCCGACCACCCGAGCCTTGATCATGGCGTAGCGTTCCCAGTCGCGCCCCTGGTCCTGGTAGTACTGTTCCAGTGCATTGAAGCTCAGCACCAGCGAGCCGGACGAGCCATAAGGCCGCAAACGCATGTCGACGCGAAAGACAAAGCCGTCCAGGGTCGGCGCATCGAGCGCCTTGATCAGCCGCTGACCGAGGCGAATGAAGAATTCCTGGTTATCCAGCGAACGCTTGGTGCCTACAGTTTCGCCGCCTTCCGGATAACCGAAGATCAGGTCGATATCGGATGACAGGTTGAGCTCGCGCGCGCCCAGCTTGCCCATGCCAAGGATGACCATCTGCTGCGCTTCGCCGCTGCGCCGACCGGTCGGCACACCAAACTGCTCGCAATGGCGCTCATACAGCCATTGATAGGCAAGATCGATACAGGCGTCAGCCATGTCGGACGAATCGCCGCAGGTCTCGGCGAGATCAGCCTGACGAGTAAGGTCACGCCAGATGATTCGTACCTGTTGGCGGTTGCGGAACCGGCGTAGCCGATTGGCCAGGCTCTCTTCGTCCGGGCAGTCGCTGAGCAGCTCTGCGAGCACTGCACGCATTTCGCCCGCCTTCAACGATCGCTCCAGCAAGCCGCTCTCGGCCAACTGGAGCAGCAATTCAGGATCTCGGCTAACCTGTTCGCTGACGAAGTCGCTGGCGGCGCAAACCCGACCGAAAGCCTCACGACGCATCGTCGGCCATGCCAAGAACCGCTGTTCAGCCTGCTCCGATGAGTCGCGCAGAGCGCCGAGGAACGTCTCCTCGGCACGGGTGACCAAAGATTCAAGCGACGGCGGCAGTGCAACCAGCGATGGCAAACTCATGAATGTTTCCTTAGCGCAAGAATGGCTAGAGGGATAGCGAAAACGTCCGGACTAGAGCCCCTGACGCCGGAGCCAGCCAGCTAGACCGGCTCGCCGCGATGTAGTTTTACTACGAAAGAATGTGACAGGGGGCTGAATCAGCCGCGGTTTTGTAGTAAAACTACAGAGCCCGGCTCTACCCCCGGCAAACATCCAAGAACATATACGCGCCGGCCCACAAAGCTGGCCGCGAAGCAGGCAACCGATTCTGGAAGCCTTTCCGCCCTGGAGCAAGCCATGCAAGATCTCGATCCCGTCGAAACCCAGGAATGGCTGGACGCCCTCGAGTCAGTTCTCGACCGCGAAGGCGAAGACCGCGCCCATTATTTAATGACCCGGATGGGGGAGCTGGCCACCCGTAGCGGCACACCGCTGCCCTACGGCATCACCACGCCGTACCGCAACACCATCCCCGTTACCCGCGAAGCCAAGATGCCCGGCGACCTGTTCATGGAACGCCGCATCCGCTCCTTGGTCCGCTGGAACGCGCTGGCAATGGTGATGCGCGCAAACATGAAGGACCCGGACCTGGGTGGACATATTTCCACCTTCGCCTCCAGTGCGACGCTCTACGACATCGGCTTCAACTACTTCTTCCAGGCGCCTACTGAAGAGCATGGCGGCGACCTGATCTACTATCAGGGCCACGCCTCTCCTGGCATCTATTCGCGCGCGTTCCTCGAAGGCCGCCTGAGCGAAGATCAGATGCTCAACTTCCGACAGGAAGTGGATGGCCAAGGTCTGTCGAGCTACCCGCACCCGCACCTGATGCCGGACTTCTGGCAGTTCCCGACCGTGTCCATGGGCCTGGGCCCGATCACGGCGATCTACCAGGCGCGCTTCATGAAGTACCTGGAAAACCGTGGCTTCATCCCGAAGGGCAAGCAGCGTGTCTGGTGCTTCATCGGCGACGGCGAGTGCGACGAGCCGGAAACCCTCGGTGCCATTTCCCTGGCTGGCCGCGAAAACCTCGACAACCTGGTATTCGTCATCAACTGCAACCTGCAGCGTCTCGACGGCCCGGTCCGCGGTAACAGCAAGATCATCCAAGAGCTGGAAGGCGTGTTCAAAGGCGCCAATTGGAACGTCAACAAAGTAGTATGGGGCCGCCTGTGGGACCCGCTGTTCGCCGCCGACGAAGACGGCCGCATGCAGCGTCGCATGGACGAGGCGATCGACGGGGAATACCAGAACTACAAAGCCAAAGACGGCGCCTATGTGCGCAAACACTTCTTTGGTGCTGACCCTGAACTGCTCAAGCGCGTCGAGAGCATGTCGGATGAGGAAGTCTGGAAGCTCAACCGCGGCGGCCACGACCCGTACAAGGTCTATGCAGCCTACCACCAGGCGGTCAACCACAAGGGTCAGCCGACGGTCATCCTAGCCAAGACCATCAAGGGCTACGGTACCGGTGCCGGTGAGGCGAAGAACATCGCCCACAACACTAAGAAAGTCGATATCGACAGCCTGAAGATGTTCCGCGATCGCTTCGACATCCCGGTCAACGATTCGCAGCTCGAAGAACTACCGTTCTATCGTCCAGCCGAAGACAGCGCCGAGATGCGCTACCTGCGCAAGTGCCGCGAGAAGCTCGGTGGTTCCTTGCCGCAGCGCCGGCCGAAGAGCTTCAGCATCCCGACGCCGCCGCTGGAAACTCTCAAAGCGGTGCTTGACGGCTCCGGGGAGCGCGAGATTTCCACGACCATGGCGTTCGGCCGGATCCTGTCGCAACTGGTGAAAGACAAGGACCTGGGCAAGCGTATCGTGCCGATCCTCGCCGACGAGGCGCGCACCTTTGGCATGGAAGGCATGTTCCGTCAGCTCGGCATCTACTCCCCAGTCGGCCAGCTGTACGAGCCCGTCGACCGCGATCAGGTGATGTACTACCGCGAAGAAAAGGACGGCCAGATTCTTCAGGAAGGCCTGAACGAAGCGGGTGCTTTCTCCTCGTTCATCGCTGCCGGTACTGCCTACAGCAACTACAACCAGCCAATGCTGCCGGTCTACATCTTCTATTCGATGTTCGGTTTCCAGCGTATCGGCGACCTGGCATGGGCAGCTGGCGACGCCCAGACCCGCGGCTTCCTGCTGGGCGGCACCGCCGGCCGTACCACGCTGAACGGCGAAGGTCTGCAGCACGAGGACGGCCACAGCCACATCCTGGCCAGCACCATCCCCAACTGCCGCAGCTATGACCCCACCTACGGCTACGAGCTGGCGGTGATCATGCATCACGGCATGCACGAGATGATGGAGCTGCAGAAGAGCGTCTACTACTACATCACCGTGATGAACGAGAACTACCAGCAGCCGGCCATGCCGCAGGGTGTCGAGGAAGGCATTCTCAAAGGTATGTACCTGCTTGAAGAAGCCAAGGGCGACTTCAAGCACCGCGTGCAGCTGTTGGGCTCGGGCACCATCCTGCGCGAGGTACGCGCCGCAGTGGACATCCTCGCCAAGATGGGCGTGGGTGCCGACGTCTGGAGCGTGACCAGCTTCAACGAGCTGCGCCGCGATGGCCTGGCCGTGGACCACTGGAACCGCTTGCACCCAACCGACGAACCGCGCAAGAGCTATGTTGAGCAGTGTCTGGAAGGCCGCGAAGGTCCCGTCATCGCCTCCACCGACTACATGAAGCTGTTCGCCGATCAGATTCGCCAGTGGGTTCCGTCGCGTGAATACCAGGTGCTAGGCACCGACGGCTTCGGCCGCAGCGACTCGCGCGCCAAGCTGCGTGACTTCTTCGAAGTCGACCGTCGCTGGGTCGCTGTCGCCGCCCTGCAGGCACTCGCCGCTCGCGGCGCCATCGAACGCACGGTCGTGGCCAACGCCATCACCGAGTTCGGTATCGACCCCGAGAAGCGCAATCCGCTGGATTGCTGATGCGTGCGCACAGGAGAACCTATTGTGAGTGAAACCATACGCGTACCCGACATCGGCAGCGGTGAGGGTGAAGTAATCGAATTGTTCGTCAAGGTCGGCGACCGTATCGAAGCCGACCAGAGCATCCTGACGCTCGAATCCGACAAGGCCAGCATGGAGATCCCTGCGCCCAAGGCGGGCGTGGTGAAAAGCCTGAAGGTCAAGCTTGGCGACCGCCTGAAAGAAGGCGACGAGCTGCTGGAGCTTGAGAGCGAGGAAGAGCCGAACAGCGAGGCACCGACAGAAGACGCCGCCGAGCCGGCCGGCGCCGCTACCGGCGGCCCGGCAGATGAAACCGAGGCGCCTACCCCTCCGGGCGATGAAGCTCCGTCGGCATCAGCTGAGGAAGGCGAATCGCAGGAGATCAAGGTCCCGGACATCGGATCGGACGGCAAGGCCAGCGTCATTGAAATCTCGGTCAAAGTCGGCGACACCATCGCCGCCGAGCAAGCACTGATCACGCTGGAGTCCGACAAAGCCAGCATGGAGATACCCTCCCCGGCTGCCGGCGTGGTCGAGAGCATTTCGGTGAAGGTCGGCGACGAAGTTGGTACCGGTGACCTAATCCTGATCCTCAAGGGCGCCGCTTCGAGCAAGCCGGCAGCGGCCAGCGCCTCGGACAGCCAGGCACAAAGCCCGGCCAAGGAGAAACTGACCGAGCAGGCCGCAGAAGCACCAGCCGAAGCTGCAGGCGAGTCCGTGGAGGAGGTTCGTATTCCGGACATCGGCTCCAGCGGCAGCGCCAAGGTCATCGAAGTCATGATCAAGGCCGGCGACATCGTCGAGGCGGATCAATCACTGATCACGCTGGAGTCGGACAAAGCCAGCATGGAGATCCCAGCGCCCAAGGCTGGAGTGGTGGAATCGCTGTCGATCAAGGTCGGTGACGATGCCAAGACCGGCGACATGATCCTGACCTTGAAGGTGGCTGGCGCAGCTCCGGCGAAGAAAGCCGAGCCGAAGCCGCAGCAGGAAGCAGCGCCCCAGCAGCAGGCCGTTGCACCGAACAAGCAAGGCGTACCGGAGGCCAAGGCAGCCTCGACGCCAGCCCCAGCCGTGAGCGGGCCGAGCAAGGCCGGCACCAAGGTGCACGCTGGCCCTGCGGTGCGCATGACCGCACGGGAATTCGGCGTGGAATTGGCTGATGTCACCGGAACAGGACCAAAGGGCAGGATTCTCAAGGAAGACGTTCAGGCCTACGTCAAGAACATGCTGCACAAGACCAAGCAGGCCTCGGCCGAAGGCGCTACGGGCGGTGCGGGCATCCCGCCGATCCCGACCATTGATTTCAGCCGCTTTGGTGAAATTGAAGAAGTGCCCATGAGCCGCCTGATGCAGGTCGGTGCCGCCAACTTGCATCGCAGCTGGCTGAACGTGCCGCACGTGACCCAGTTCGAGTCGGCTGACATCACCGAATTGGAAGCTTTCCGTGTCGCGCAGAAGGCGATCGCGGAAAAAGCCGGCGTCAAGCTGACCGTGCTGCCGTTGCTGCTCAAGGCGTGCGCGCATCTGCTCAAGGAGTTGCCGGAGTTCAACGCTTCGCTGTCGCCAAGCGGCAAGTCAGTGATTCGCAAGAAATACGTGCATGTCGGCTTCGCGGTCGACACTCCGGACGGCTTGATGGTCCCTGTGATACGCAACGTTGACCAGAAGAGCTTGTTGCAGTTGGCAGCCGAAGCGGCAGAGTTGGCCGAGAAGGCCCGCACCAAGAAGCTATCGCCCGATGCCATGCAAGGTGCCTGCTTCACCATCTCAAGTCTCGGCCACATTGGCGGCACCGGCTTCACGCCGATCGTCAACGCGCCGGAAGTGGCGATCCTCGGTGTATCCAAGGCGGCGATGCAGCCGGTTTGGGATGGCAAGGCCTTCCAGCCTCGCCTGATGTTGCCGCTATCGCTGTCCTATGACCACCGCGTCATCAACGGCGCCGCGGCAGCACGCTTCACCAAGCGTCTGTCCGAGCTGCTGGCTGACATCCGCACCATGCTGTTGTGATCGGATGAGCAACAAAAAACCCGCCATCTGGCGGGTTTTTTTGTGCCACCTAACACCGTGAGGCGCCATCAGCCTTTCTGCAAATTGCGGAACAGGAATGAAAGAGCCTTCGCCAGCTCCTCGGCACCCTTGGGATCGCGCAGGATGGTTAGCCAAGGATCGCCACCCGCCTTGCCAGCGAAGGTGCACACGACACCCTGCGGCGGGCATTGGTATTGGATGTAGGGGTCCATGCCGAACACCGAGAAACCTCTATTACGCACGGCGACATTGCCGGACGCATCACGGCGCTCCTCACGAATGCGCAACTCACCCGGAGCACCAACGCTGATCTGGTATTCGAGGTCCTCTGGGTTGGCCTGCCCCACTTGATAGGCCGCCCGCAATCCATAGGTTTTGAGCAGTGCATTGCTATGAGCAAGCAGCGCTTTTCGTTCGTCCGTGGTCAGGTAAAGCGTCTTGAGCTCGGCCAGATATCGCGACGGTTCATCCGAGCCCAAGGTATTTGATTCGGCAGCTTTGAGCTGTCCGGTGGCGATCAGGAAGATCGAGATCAACAGTAACTTTGATAGCCGACTTGTCAGTCCCTGCTGCATGATGCACCCTTGCGGTGATTAATATTATTTAGCCATCGCCGCGCCGTAAAAAGCGTCTAAGCTGCGGCTAACGAAGCGACTACCGCAGCATACTGGAAGCAAACCGCTCGATGAAAATACATACCGATGCCGCCAGCCGTTTGGCGACCGAGGTTGTGACGCAGTTGCCAGTGCCTTCGAGGCTGGGCATGCTGCGCTTCGAGCGTTTGAATGAATCCAGCTGGGCGCTGCTGTTTCTAGACCCTGCCTGCGAACGTTATCTAGGCCAGCCCGCGCAGGATCTCTGTTCCCTGATCGACTCGCCTTACGCCAGCCTCATGGAACCGCAGGTTCGCCTTAAGCTTCATGACGTTGTCCAAGCCCAGCTCGCAACGCTGGGCCACTATTCCATCCGGTATTGCCTGCACACCTGCGGTGGGCCGCTGGATATGTTGGAAATCGGTGAACTCTGCCAGCAGTATGGTCGAGATCTGGTCCGCGGCTACCTGATTGTCGAACCCCATGCAGCGGAAGCCTCCCCTGCGCTGGAAGCCGAAAATGCGAAGCTGCGGTCGACCCTGGAGTTTTATCAGCAGGCCCAGGATGAGCACCTCGAACACCTGATCCGCTCCCGTGCGCAGCAGAGTCTGATTGTGCGCCTGGCCCGGCACCGGTACAGCGCAGCCGACCCGCAGCTCGAGGCCGCCCAGCTGATCACCCAAGCCGCCAGCGAAGCCTACGGGATAGCCCGCGCGTCGATATGGCATTTGAAGGGTAATCATCTAGAAGCCATCGCCGCCTACTGTCGCGACAGTGGCAGCCTCGAATACCCTTCATCGTTGGAAGTGTCAGGCTGTCCGCGTTATATGGAGGCGCTGCACAGGGGGCGAGTGATCGATGTGCAAAACATCGCCGAAGACGCCCGGACCGTGGAACTTGCGCAAGCTTTTTTCAAACCACGGGGTATCACGTCGATCCTTGACGCAACGATACGGGTCGGTGGTGAGGTGTTTGGCGTGCTCTGTCTAGAACACTCCGGTTGCGTCAGAACCTGGCATGCCGACGAGGTGGCGTTCGCTGGTGAACTGGCCGATCAGTATGCGCAGGTGCTGGCCAATCAGCAGCGCGTCAGTGCGACTTACACATTGCACCTCTTCCAGCGCGCGGTCGAACAGAGTGCCAGCGCGTTCATTCTGGTCGATCGTGATGGCATCGTCGAGTACGTGAATCCGAGCTTCACCTCTATCACCCAGTTTTCAGCCGATGAGGTTCGGGGCCGCCGCCTAGCCGAGCTTACCGCCTTGGAAAACCTCAGCGAATTGCTGTTCGATACCTCGTCGGCCTTGTCGCAAAGCAACAGCTGGCAGGGTGAATTTCGCAGCCGCCGAAAGAATCTTGAGCCCTATTGGGGGCAGCTGTCGATTTCCAAGGTGTTCGGTGAGAGCGGTGAACTCACGCATTACATCGGCATTTACGAAGACATCACGCAGAGCAAGTTGGCGCAGCAGCACATCGAGCGCCTGGCCTATACGGATAACCTGACCAGCCTCGGAAATCGGCCGTTTTTCATTCGCAGCATAGAAGAGCGCTTCGCCACCAACAAAGAACCGCAGCTGTGTCTGTTGCTGGTGGATATCGACAATTTCAAGCGCATCAATGACAGCCTCGGGCACCAGACCGGGGATAAATTGCTGGCCAGCCTGGCTCGCCGTCTACGCAACAGCCTCAACCGGGACAGTGTGCTTGCACGCTTCGCCAGCAACGAGTTCGCGCTCCTGCTCGACAACATGGACCTTGAAGAAGGCCGGCTCCTGGCGCATCAAGTGCTGCGCATCCTCGACAAACCCCTGTTTGTCGACAAACAGCTGATCAGCGTCAGCGCCTCCCTGGGCCTGGCCTGTTCGCCGCTGCATGGCCGCGATCCCGAGACGCTGATGAAACACGCCGGCCAAGCCCTGCATAAAGCCAAGGCCAACGGCAAGAATCAGGTCCAGGTGTTTACCGAAGCCTTGCACGCCGAGGCCAACTACAAGCTATTCGTCGAAAACAATCTGCGCCGTGCGCTGGTGCAGAATGAGCTAGAAGTCTTCTATCAACCCAAGCTCTGCCTGCGCAGCGGTCGGCTCCAGGGACTGGAAGCGCTGCTGCGCTGGAACCACCCGGAAAAAGGCATGATCCGCCCTGATCAATTCATCGGCGTTGCCGAAGAAACCGGGTTGATCATCCCGATAGGCAAGTGGGTAGCACGGGAGGCCTGTCGAATGGGGCTACAGCTCGCAGCGCTGGGCATCGGCAATCCACAGGTCGCGATCAACCTGTCGCCCAAGCAATTTTCGGATCCCGACCTGGTCGGCTCAATCGCCGCCATTCTTTCCGAAGAACAGCTACCACCCGACCGTCTTGAGCTGGAGCTGACTGAGAGCCTACTGCTCGAAGCGACCGAAGAGACCCGCCAGCAACTGATAGGGCTTAAGGCACTCGGGGTCACGCTGGCAATGGATGATTTCGGTACCGGCTATTCGTCGTTGAGCTATCTGAAGAAATTCCCCATCGATGTGATCAAGATCGACCGCAGCTTTATCAAGGACATCCCGGACAACCAGGACGATATCGAGATTACCTCAGCCGTTATCGCCATGGCCCGCAACCTCAATCTCAAGGTGGTTGCGGAAGGTATCGAGACAGTTGAACAGCTGACCTTCCTGCGCCATCAGCGCTGCGATATCGGGCAGGGTTACCTGTTCGACAAGCCCATCCCCGGCGACCAGCTACTGACCTCGCTACGCCGATACCCGCACTGGCTCTAACGGTCTGTGCCTACCGTCCGGGCACATGCGCGTTGGATTTGTCAGCTTGGTAGCCTAGGCTAGCTGAAAACACGCCCCAGGCTCGAGGACCACAATGACCCTGCGCTCGCAAATTCTCGTTCATAAACAAGCGCTACCCGATGCAGGACAAGCCCTGCCCGGACGCGCCAAGCCAGTTCCGGTACCCGCAGCTCACTTCGTCAGCGGTAACCCGCTGCAGCCCCCTTTCCCGGAGCACCTGCAGCAGGCGATGTTTGCAATGGGTTGTTTCTGGGGGGCCGAACGCCGCTTTTGGGAGCAGCCAGGGGTATGGACTACCGCGGTGGTCTATGCCGGAGGGCACACGCCAAACCCCACCTACGAAGAAGTCTGTTCCGGTCTTACAGGGCACACCGAAGCCGTGCTGGTGGTGTTTGACCCGCAAAAAATTTCTTACAACGACTTGCTCAGGCTGTTCTGGGAGGCGCACAACCCGACCCAAGGCATGCGCCAAGGCAACGACATCGGCACCCAGTATCGCTCGGCAATCTACTGCTTTAGCGCCACGCAACTCGAAATGGCGCGCGATAGCGAAGCGTGCTTCCAGACAGAGCTGAACAAGCACGGGCTTGGAGGCATCACCACGGAAATCGCCGACCTACCGGCTTTCTACTACGCAGAGGCCTATCACCAGCAATATTTGGCGAAGAACCCTGGCGGATACTGTGGCCTTGGAGGCACAGGCGTCTACATGCCAGCCTGAAAACTGCACTGCGTCGATGCTGGGGCTAATCAGACGCTAGGGGAGGCAAGCGCAGCCTGCCAATGTCTTGCGGTGGCGTTGCGCCCGGACAGCTTCCCCAGCTTGTCCGCGCTCCGCCAACTTCATCTGGATCGAGCCGCCAAGCCGCCGCGGCACACAGACATCCATCTACCGGCCCGTGACGCCTGGCTTCTCTGCCCTTTAAAAAAGAAAACCCCGCCGAAGCGGGGCCTTTGCAGACTGAAACTGACATCCGTGACTTACGCCTTCCTGGCGTCGTTCCGCTACGCGTCCGTTTTGTGTCTAAAGCGCTTCCCTACGCGGCGTCCATGGCGGCAAAGACTACCGATCGGCCTGGAAAACCTGTAGTAGCAGTTCGCACCACGGCTTGTAAGCATTTACTTACGCACGACCCCTTCCTTGGCGCTGCGTGTAAGTAATTGGCTACAAGCGATGCAGATCTATGACTAAGCCCGTCACACATTGTTCCCAGAGATGGCGAATTAATTTCATTGTGCCTTCACAGGATTGAGCGTTTAGAACTGCGAAGCCTCGAGCAGATACAACGAATCGCTGCCAGCTCGAACCGAGGCGCTCAACGAGTGGATGCGCGGCAGCAGACGAGCGAAATAGAACCGCGCAGTGCCTAGCTTGCTGGCATAGAAGTCATCCTGGGTTTCCTTGCCCACTGCGGCCTCTGCCATTCTGGCCCACATATAGGCGTAGGCCGTATAACCGAACACATGCAGGTATTCGACCGAGGCCGCACCGATCTCGTTGGGATTGCGCTTCGCGCTGTCGATGACAAACGAGGTGAGCGCATCAAGGTTCTCCAGTGCGGCCTGCAATGGCGCCGTGAACTCTCCAAGCTCACTGCCCGCCGCTGCACAGTAGCTGCGTACTTCTTCGGCAAACGCGTTGTACAGCTCGCCGCCGCTGCCCACCACCTTTCGCCCAAGCAGATCCAGCGCCTGGATACCGTTGGTGCCTTCGTAGATCTGGGTGATCCGGCAGTCGCGTACCAGCTGCTCCTGCCCCCACTCCCGGATAAAACCGTGGCCGCCGAAAACCTGCTGGCCATGGACAGTCGTTTCCAGCCCCATGTCGGTCAGGAAAGCCTTGGCTACCGGTGTCAGTAGAGCCACAAGCGCCTCGGCACGCTGGCGTGCTTCGGCGTCATCGCTGAATTTGGCGATGTCCAGCTGCAGCGCCACATAGCTGGAGAAGGCGCGACCACCCTCGTTCAGCGCCTTCATGGTCAGCAGCATCCGCCGAACATCGGGGTGCACGATAATCGGGTCAGCGGCCTTGTCTTGCGCTACCGGGCCAGTCGGTGCGCGGCTCTGGATACGCTCACGTGCGTACTCGATAGCGCTCTGATAGGAACGCTCGCCCGTGGCCAAGCCCTGGATACCGACGCCGAGACGCTCATAGTTCATCATGGTGAACATCGCCGCCAGGCCCTTGTTCGGCTCGCCGACCATCCAGCCCGTCGCACCATCGAAGTTCATCACGCAGGTGGCCGAGGCCTGGATGCCCATCTTGTGCTCGATGGAACCGCAGCCGAGGCTGTTGTGCTCCCCGAGGCTGCCATCTTCGTTGACCATTACTTTCGGCACCAGGAACAGTGAGATACCGCGCGAACCGGCCGGCGCATCGGGCAGTTTGGCCAGTACCAGGTGGATGATGTTCTCGGTGAGATCGTGCTCGCCGCCGGTGATGAATATCTTGGTGCCGCTGACCTTGTATGAGCCGTCCGCTTGCGGCTCGGCCTTGGTGCGAATGATGCCCAGATCAGTACCTGCATGAGGCTCGGTCAGGCACATGGAGCCGGACCAGACACCGGCATACATGTTCGCCAGGTACTTCTGCTTAAGCTCTTCGCTGGCGTGGGCGTAGATGGACAGGCAGGCGCCGGAGGTCAGCATGGGGTACAGGCCGAACGCCAAGCTGGCGGAGTTCATCATTTCCTCGACTTGCGCCGAGATCGCTTTCGGCATGCCCATGCCGCCGTAGGCTGGATCGCCGCCTACACCGACCCAGCCGCCTTCGGCGTAAAGGCGATAGGCTTCTGGGTAACCGGCCGGGGTGGTTACCGCGCCGTCGACCCAGCTGCAGCCCTCCTCGTCACCACTGCGGTTGAGCGGAGCGATCGAGTTGGCCGTTATCTTGCCCGCTTCCTCGAGAATGGCTTCGGCCGTCTCGGCATCGACGACTTCCGCCAGAGCCGGCAGTGTCTGCCAGAGCTTCGGCGCATCGAAGACTTCATTCAGGACGAAACGCATATCGCGCAGGGGTGCTTTGTAGTCAGCCATGAAAAAAGAC
Source organism: Pseudomonas sp. NPDC047961 (assembly GCF_050272435.1). NCBI lineage: Bacteria > Pseudomonadati > Pseudomonadota > Gammaproteobacteria > Pseudomonadales > Pseudomonadaceae > Pseudomonas > Pseudomonas sp. NPDC047961. Next base: position 475,243 of record NZ_JBNNMD010000002.1, read on the forward strand.
CTCGCAGAAAACATGTCACCCGGCCGATTGGCCGCAGCAGTTTCGCGAGTCTAACTGAAGACCAATCGGCGCCCGAAGCGTCTTTAAATGACTGACCGGTTCTCCCTTCGACGCTAGAGGCAGCCACACTTGCTCGTCCGGAATCCACAAGCTGCGACTGAGATCGCCCACAAAAAAGCCCGCACGAGGCGGGCTGTAGATTACCGATGGGTCAGAAAGCGAATTGGTCAGCAGCCAGCTTCATCAGGCTGGCACTGCCGGCCTCGATGGCCGCTTTATGGGCAGCGGTGCGGGGGAGCAGGCGAGCAAAGTAAAATTCGGCAGTGGTCAGCTTCGACTGGTAGAACGCCGTGTCGCTGCCCGCTTCATCCAGCTTGCTCTGAGCCACCACAGCCATGCGCAGCCAGAAGTAGCCCAGGATCAGGTAACCGCAGTACATCAGGTAGTCCACCGAGGCCGCGCCGACTTCGTCAGGATTCTTCATCGCGGCCAGGCCGATTCGTGTGGTGACCTCGCCCAGCTCACGATTCAGGCCAGCCAGCTGCGTGACGTAGTGTTGCAGCTGAGGATGCTGCGCGTTGGCCTCGCAGAACTTGTGCACCTGCTTGGTGAAACCGCGCATCAGCTTGCCCTGGCTGCCGAGCACCTTGCGACCGAGCAGGTCGAGTGCCTGAATACCGTTGGTACCTTCGTAGATCGGTGCGATGCGGCAGTCGCGCACCAGCTGCTCCATACCCCACTCGCGAATGTAGCCGTGGCCGCCGAATATCTGCATGCCGAGATTGGTAACCTCCAGCCCGGTGTCGGTCATGAAGGCCTTGCAGATCGGGGTGAGAAAGGCGAGTAGGTCCTCGGCTTCCTTGCGCTTATCGGCGTCCGGGCTGTGTATCTGATCAAGCAGCTGCGCGGTGAAGTAGGCCAGGGCACGGTTGCCCTCGTTGAACGCCTTCATGGTCAGCAGCATGCGCCGCACATCGGGGTGCACAATGATCGGATCGGCAGGCTTTTCAGGAAACTTCGCCCCGGTCAGTGCACGCATCTGCAAACGTTCATTGGCGTACCGGATGGCGCCCTGAAAGCTCGCCTCGCCACTGCATAGCCCCTGCATGCCGGTACCCAGCCGTGCATGGTTCATCATCGTGAACATGCAGTTCAGACCCTTGTTGGGCTCACCGATGAGGAAACCCTTGGCGCCATCGAAGTTGATCACGCAAGTTGCCGACGCCTTGATCCCCATCTTGTGCTCGATGGAGCCGCAGGCGACAGTGTTGCGTTCGCCTGCTTCGCCAGCCGCATCAGGCATGAACTTGGGCACGATGAACAGTGAAATGCCTTTGGTGCCAGCCGGAGCATCAGGCAGTTTGGCCAGCACCAGATGCACGATGTTCTCGCTCATGTCGTGCTCGCCGGCCGAGATGAAGATCTTCGTGCCGCTGATCGCGTAGCTGCCGTCAGCCTGCGGTACCGCACGAGTCTTGATGATGCCCAGATCCGTGCCGCAATGGGATTCAGTGAGGCACATGGTGCCGGTCCAGCGGCCCTCGGTCATGCGGGTCAGGTAGGCTTGCTTCTGCTCATCGGTGCCGTGAGCGGCGATTGCGGCCATGGCGCCATGGGTCAGCCCTGGATACATACCAAAAGAGGTATTCGCCGAGCCGACCATCTCACCGACTACAAGCCCCAGCGAGTGCGGCAGGCCTTGACCGCCATAGGCAGGATCCGAGGCCAGGCCCATCCAGCCGCCTTCAGCATACTGCGCAAAGGCTTCCTTGAAGCCTTTAGGGGTGACTACCACGCCGTCGTCGAAATGGCAGCCTTCCTCGTCACCGCTCCGGTTAAGGGGCGCAAGGACCTGCTCGCAGAACTTGGCGCCTTCTTCGAGGATCGCGCTAACCGTGTCTGGCGTGGCGTCTTCGGCACCGTTGGCCGCGTAGCTGCCATGAAAGTCGAACACTTCGTCGATCAGGAAGCGCATATCGCGCAGGGGAGCTTTGTAAGCGGGCATATCGATCTCCAGGACGGCACTGTGCATTGTTATGCCCGCCACGCTACTGGCAGATCGACCCGCTCGCCATCACATTGCAGGCGCTGAATGCGCCACCATAACCACCGGCTGCCCGACCGGTTCGCACGGCCAACGCCGGCAGGTTTTCAGCCGCGCGCTAAGCGTCGGTGGTCACCTCTTTCAACGTACGCATTGCACCGCGGCGGTTCTCCCCATGCGCGCGGATGCAGTTACGCCCCGCTCCCTTGGCGCTATAGAGCGCCTGATCGGCCTTTTTAATGACCTCCTCGGGGCTGCGCTGCGTTATCAGTCGCTCGGCGACGCCGATACTGATGGTCACCGAGACCGCGGCTGCCGAAGCAACACCGCGGCGCTGCCGCCCCTGCTCCGCATCCTTTGGCCGGCTGGACTTGTCGCGCAGCTGCAACGGATAACTCTCGACAGCCTGCCGTACGGCTTCCAGATGCGGCAGGCAATGCGTCAAATCACGCCCCGGAAATACCAGCGCAAATTCTTCACCACCGTAACGATAGGCACGCCCACCGCCACCAACTTTACGTAGCCGGCTTGCGACGAGGCGCAGTACCTCGTCACCCACGTCGTGCCCATGGGTATCGTTGAAAGCTTTGAACCGATCGACGTCGGCCATCGCGATCACGTATTGACGGCCCAGACGCTGCAACCGTTCGTTAAGAGCACGACGGCCAGGCAGGCCGGTCAGCTCGTCACGGAAAGCCATCTGATAGGCCTCCTGTGCAATCGAAACCACCAGCACCAGCATCATCAAGCTGCTCAAGACGTTGAGTGCGCCCGGACGACTGAATACCTGCGGCAGCATCAAGAACAGCCCTACCAGCGCAACCAACTGCGCCGCATGCACTGGTCGAGGCCGCCGTAGGTATTGCGCCAGCACCCCGAGTATCGCGATTAGAAATACTGGATAGGCCAGCTGGATCAATTGCAGCCAGTCAGCCTGCAATGACGGCCAGCGAATCTCAGTCAGCCATTCGAGCACATCCACGGGGAAGCGCCGCGCCAGAGCCAGCGCCAAGACCGACACAACAAACACAACAGCAAGCCGTGCCAGACCGTCCTGCAACAAATGTGCACGCTCTTGCCAAAGGGCATAGAGCCCATAGAGCGCTGGTAAAAGCAGGCTACACAGGTGGAAGGTCAGCGCGGCCTCAGGCAGCAGCGAGCCCGTGAGCCGGTAGTGGTCGACCTGGGTATCGAGTAGGAAATAGACGATATAAACCGTCAGCAGCAGAAAGGTCTCACGGACCCGGCCATAGGCGATGCAGAAGGCCCCCCCGAGCAACAGCAGCACGGTAGGCAGCACGTTGAACAGCGAAGTGAAGAACTCGTTCAGGGTAGGTTGACGCGCAGCCACAAGCCCTCCGGTCAATAACGCCAGGGGAGCATAGAAATGACTGAAGCGAGCGGGACTCAGGCGGGGCACGGCGGCTCCGATAACGGCCGTGAGGAAAGTAGGCATTCTGCCTGCACTTGGTGGCAGGTTCACCTATAGGGGTGCAAAACAATGACTGGCATGGCGGAAAACAGGCAAAAAAAACCGCTGCCGTAGCAGCGGTTTCTTTTTTCTTCCAGAGGCCTTAGTAGGCCAGCTCGAAGTGCGCCTCATCCATGTCCATCAGGTTGTCAGCACCGGACAGCATGGCTTCAACGTGGGTACGCGTACGCGGCAGGATGCGCTGGAAGTAGAAGCGTGCGGTCTGCACCTTGGCGGTGTAGAAGCCGTCCGCATCTTCGCCGGCAGCGATCTTCTCCGACGCCAGGCGTGCCATGTCCGCCCAGAAGTAGGCCAGGCAGGCGTAACCGCAGTACATCAGGTAATCCACCGAAGCAGCGCCGACTTCTTCGCGGTTCTTCATCGCAGCCATACCGACCTTCATGGTCAGATCGCCCCACTCCTTGTTCAGCTTGGCCAGCGGCTCGACGAACTGCTTGACCGGCTCGTTGCCTTCGTTGGCCTGGCAGAACTTGTGCACCACCTTGGTGAAGCCTTTCAGCGCCTCGCCCTGCGTCATCAGGACTTTACGGCCCAGCAGGTCGAGAGCCTGAATGCCGGTGGTGCCTTCGTACAGGCAGGAAATACGGCTGTCGCGAACGTTCTGCTCCATGCCCCACTCAGCGATGAAACCGTGGCCGCCGTAGATCTGCACGCCATGGTTGGCCGCTTCGAAACCGACTTCCGTCATGAACGCCTTGGCGATCGGGGTCAGGAACGCCAGCATCGCGTCGGCGGCTTTGCGCTCGGCTTCATCCTTGCTGCGCTGGACGATGTCGACCTGCTTGGCTGCGAAATACATCATCGCCCGGTTGCCTTCGGCAAAGGCCTTCATGGTCAGCAGCATGCGGCGCACGTCAGGATGCACGATGATCGGGTCAGCAGCCTTTTCGGGAGCCTTGGGACCGGTCAGCGAACGCATCTGCAGACGCTCACGCGCATACTTGATACCGCCCTGGAAGCCGATTTCGGCGTGTGCCAGGCCCTGCAGCGCAGTACCCAGACGCGCCGTGTTCATGAAGGTGAACATGCAGTTCAGGCCCTTGTTCGGCGGGCCGATCAGGAAGCCAGTGGCGCCATCGAAGTTCATCACGCAGGTGGCGTTGCCGTGGATACCCATCTTGTGTTCCAGGGAGCCGCAAGACACGCCATTGCGCTCGCCCACGCCGCCTTCGGCGTTCGGCAGGAATTTCGGCACGATGAACAGGGAGATGCCCTTGGTGCCAGCCGGCGCATCGGGCAGACGAGCCAGAACGATATGGACGATGTTATCGGCCATGTCGTGCTCACCCGCGGAGATGAAGATCTTGGTGCCGGATACCTTGTAGCTGCCATCGGCCTGAGGCTCGGCCTTGGTGCGCAGCATGCCCAGGTCGGTGCCGCAATGCGGCTCGGTCAGGCACATGGTGCCGGTCCACTCACCTGAGACAAGCTTGGTCAGGTAGGCCTGCTGCTGCTCAGGCGTGCCGTGCTCATGCAGCGTGTTCATTGCGCCGTGAGAGAGGCCGGGATACATGCCCCAGGACCAGTTCGCTTCACCGATCATTTCGCTGATTGCCAGGCCCAGCGATTCCGGCAGGCCTTGGCCGCCATGCTCAACGTCATGGGCCAGGCTGGGCCAGCCACCTTCTACAAACTGCTGGTAAGCCTCTTTAAAGCCGGTCGGCGTCTTCACGCCGCTTTCGCTCCAGGTGCAACCCTCGATGTCGCCCACACGGTTCAGAGGCGCGATGACCTGCTCACAGAACTTCGCGCCTTCATCGAGGATGGCATTGACCATGTCCGGGGTGGCGTCTTCACAACCCGGAAGGCTCTGATAGTGCGCTTCGTAGCCGAGCAATTCGTCACGTACAAAGCGGATATCGCGCAAGGGGGCCTTGTAGTCAGGCATATCGTAAACCTCAGCAGTGGGTTCTTGATTCAGGTGACTGACGGGTCAGCCACGCTTGATTTTGAATGGACCATCCGGCATAGCCCCGGCAGGTCAAACAGGCGTTTGAAACATACGTTTAGGCCTGTTCGATGTCAAGCAGCGACCATGACGCCATTCGTCGGCATCTGAACAATCATGGGCAGGGATCAGGGTGCCCGGAATCGGGCGAGGCGGCCGGCCAGAAAGGCCGGCGCAGGTCAGGCTTTGGTGTTGACCAATGTACCGAGCACTTCGTCGGCAGTCTGCAGGAGGCGCACGCCAGCGTTAGCCTGATGCTCACCCACTTTCATCTGAACCAGTTGCTCGGTCAGCTCGACCGTGTCGGCCATTGCCTGAGAGGTTTCAGCAGCAGGCAGCGTGCGATCAGCCACGACAGCGCTGGCTTGGTCAACCCGCTGCTGGCCGGCTTGGTACGCTCCAAGGCCGGCAGATAGAAGACTGTTGATTTGCATGATTCAACTCCACTGAAGACGCTTAGCTATCATTGATAGCAGAGCCGTTCCGTTGACGCCAGTGCCACGTCGCTATCAGCAGCACTCAAGCGCATGATCGAATGATGCCTGCGCGTCGTCTTCAAGTCCTGAGCGGCAAAATCTTGAGGGGCGCCAGGTCGAGGTAGCGTGCTACCGCTGCCGGGCTTGCGGTCGGCAAACGCGGCACCCGACCAAGGCATGGGGCCTCAAGCCGCTCATTCAACGTCGCGAGATTTTCCTGTACTCGTGAGGTGGCCGGATCAACGATGTTGGCGACCCAGCCGGCTAGCCTCAATCCGTCGCGCTCGATGGCCTCGGCGCTGAGCAGCGCATGGTTGATACAGCCAAGGCGCACGCCGACTACCAGAATCACCGGCAGGCCGAGTTCTATGGCGAGATCGGAAAGCGTTTCGTCTCCAGCCAGCGGCACGCGCCAGCCACCCGCGCCCTCCACCAGCGAGAACTGAGCCTGCAGTGCCAGCACTTGCCGAACCGGCTCGGCCAGCGACGTTACAGTCAGCTCGACACCCGCCTCACGGGCGGCCAGGTGTGGAGCAATTGCCGGCTCGAAGGCAATCGGGTTGACCTGCTCGTAGCGTAGCGGCAGCGTGCACTCGCCGAGCAGCGCCAGTGCATCGCTGTTGCGCAGGCCTTCGGCCGTAATTTCGCAACCAGATGCGACCGGCTTCGCTGCTGCCGTGCTGAGCCCGGCCAGCCGCGCGGCGTGCAGGAGTCCGGCAGCGATAGTGGTCTTGCCGACTTCGGTGTCTGTACCGGTGACGAAATAAGCCGCGGTCATGTCAACTCCTTGCACAACACGCCATACACCACCTGATAGGTCGCCGGGAGCCCGGTCGGCGTGCGGAACTGCTCGTAGGCATCAATCAGCGCTCGAATCCGAGCACGGCCGGTAAGCCCGCCCGGGCGGCCGGGGTTCAGGTTATGCGCGCCGAGCGCCTTGAGTTCGCTGGTCAGCTGACGCAGCTCGGCGAAATGCAGCACCTCGGGCTCGACCTCTAACCGCTCCAGCTGCAAACCACCGGCGGCGCAGTACTGCTGATAGGCGCTGAACGGACGAAAGCGATTCACATGGGCAAAACCGTCCACCGCCTGCCAGCTGTCGCGCAGCTCCTGCAGAGTCCCGCTGCAGAGGCTGCTGAAGGCGAACACACCACCAGGACGGAGTACCCGCTTCGCCTCGCTCAGCACGGCGGGGAAATCCTCACACCACTGCAGCGCCAGACTGGAAAAAATCAGATCCACCGACGCATCACGCAGCGGCAAGCACTCAGCATCGCCAGCGATGAAGCTGCCCGCGCCGCCCTGGGGCCGGGCATGGCGTAGCATGCCTTCGGCGATATCCAGCGCGACGCCTTCACCAGCCGGAAAGCGGTTCGCCAGGACTCGGGAGAAATAGCCGGTGCCGCAACCCAGATCCAGCCAGCGCGCCGACGTCAACCCAAGGGGCAGACGCTCGATCAGCGCGTTGCCGACGGTGCGCTGCAGCTCGGCCACACCATCGTAACTAGATGCCGCACGGGAAAACGACGCAGCAACCTGACGCTTGTCAGGCAGGCCGCTTTTCGTATCCGGTGCTAGTGCCGCGACCGCGTCCGTCATTCCGCCTTGCTCTTGATGAAAGCCGCGATGGTTGCGGCCACGTCGTCCGGCCGCTCCAAAGGGAGCGCGTGGCTTGTCGAGGCGATCAGCTCGGCTTCGACCCCAGGCATCCAGCGCCGAAGCGCATCACAGGCAGTCGAAGGCACCAGCGCGTCGCCACCGGCAAACAGGTGCAATTGCGGCCCGAAATAGCCATGCAGCGCGCCACGTCCGTCCAGCTCAGCGAGTAATCGCAAGCCGGCTTCAAGCACGGTCGACGTCGAATCAGATTGGCTGACTTCCAGCTGGCGGGCCAGCGTTCGCGGATCGTAGCCACCGCGGCTACAGAGCAGACGGAAACGCTTGAGCGTTTCCTCGGGATCAAGCCTGAACGCCTCTTGAAAAGCATCGAAGATCTCCGCTGCCATCGCTTCGGGCCACTGAGGGCGGGCACGGAAGCAGGGGTTGCTGGCGATGGTGACCAGTCCACGGCAGGAATCCAAGCGCCGCGCGGCGAGCTGGGCCGCCAGCATACCGCCCAGCGACCAACCGGCCAGCCAGCTGTCATCGGGTAAACGGCGGTCGAGTTCATCCAGCCAGGCTTCGGGATCGGCAAGCTCGGGCAAGGGCTCGATGACCACGTCAAGATCCTGATCGAGTTCTGTCAAAGCCTCACACAAAGGCTGCAAAGCAGCCGGGCCATACGCCCAACCGGGTAGCAAAATCAGCTGATCACGCATCCGCTTCAGGCTCCTCGGCCATTCGATTCCAGCATTCGGCCAGGATATCCAGCAGTCGTTCCACCTGCGCTTCGCTATGCGACGCGCTGAAGGTCACTCGCAGCCGCGCGCTGCCGGTTGGCACTGTCGGCGGGCGGATGGCACCGACCAGAATTCCACGCTCACGCAGCGCCGCAGAGAGTCTCAGGGCGCGCTCGCTGCTACCGACCAGAATCGGCTGGATCGGCGTCGGGCTATCCATCAAGGTCAGACCGATCTCGCTCGCACCCTGACGGAAACGTGCGATCAGACTGTTCAGGTGATCTCGGCGCCAGCTCTCACTGCGGAGTAGCTCCAGGCTTTTGAGGGTGGCGCAGGCGACAGCCGGTGGCTGGCTGGTCGTATAGATGTAAGGCCGAGCGAACTGGATCAGCGTCTCGATCAGTTCCTCGCTGCCAGCCACAAAGGCCCCAGCGGTGCCGAAGGCTTTGCCGAGCGTGCCGACCAGGACCGGCACGTCATCTATCCCCAAGCCGAAATGCTCGACGATGCCGCCGCCGGTTTTGCCCAACGGGCCGAAGCCGTGTGCGTCATCGACCATGACCCAGGCATTTTTGACTTTCGCAGTGGCGCAGAGCGCTGGCAGGTTGGCCAGATCGCCATCCATGCTGAATACGCCATCGGTAACCACCAGCGTATCGCCGGCGGCCTTGTCCAGGCGCTTGGCCAGGCTGTCGACGTCGTTGTGCAGGTAACGCGAGAAGCGCGCGCCACTGAGCAGACCGGCATCGAGCAGCGAAGCGTGATTGATACGGTCTTCCAGCACTGTATCGCCCTGCCCCACCAGCGCTGTAACGGCTGCGAGGTTGGCCATGTAACCGGTGGAGAACAACAATGCTCGCGGCCGGCCGGTGAACTCAGCCAGGGCCTCCTCAAGCTGGTGATGCGGTGTACTGTGCCCCATGACCAGATGCGATGCACCGCCGCCGACACCCCAGCGCGCAGCACCCTGCTGCATGGCGCGGACGACGTCGGGGTGGCTAGCCAGCCCCAGATAGTTGTTGGAGCAGAACGCCAACAACTGTTCGCCATCAACCGTCACCTCCGGCTGCTGCGGTGTTTCCAGCAATGGGCGACGGCGATAGAGGTGGGCGGCGCGGCGCTCAGCGAGACGAGACGCAAGATCGAAAGGCATAGTTCAATACCCTAAGGAGCGAGCTTGCTCGCGAACGGGAGAACGCGAAAGCTTCGCGAGCAAGGACTAGGCGTCCCCCTCGCTCCTACTGAGGTTGCTTAGGCAGTGGCGTCGTAAAACAGTTTGCTGTCACGCTGCTCGACCAGGGCCTGCTCGATGGCGGCCTGATGCACTTCGTCATCGTGCTCTTCGCGGGCTTCCGGCTGGATCCCCAGACGCTTGAACAGCAGCATGTCCTTGTCGGCCTGCGGGTTGCCGGTGGTCAGCAACTTTTCGCCGTAAAAGATCGAGTTGGCGCCAGCGAGGAAGGCCAGCGCCTGCATCTGCTCGTTCATCTGCTCGCGACCGGCCGACAGGCGCACATGGGATTTCGGCATCATGATCCGCGCCACGGCGAGCATACGGATGAAGTCAAAAGGATCGACGTCCTGCTCTTCGGCCAGCGGTGTGCCCTTGACCTTGACCAGCATGTTGATCGGCACCGATTCCGGATGCTCGGGCAGGTTGGCCAGTTGAATCAGCAGGCCGGCGCGGTCATTCAGCGACTCACCCATGCCAAGAATGCCACCGGAGCAGATCTTCATGCCCGACTCGCGGACATAGCTCAGCGTCTCCAACCGGTCGGCGTAGGTGCGGGTGGTGATGATGCTGCCGTAGAACTCCGGCGAGGTGTCCAGGTTGTGGTTGTAGTAGTCCAGCCCCGCGGCTGCCAACGCTTTGGTCTGCTCCTGATCGAGCTTGCCGAGGGTCATGCAGGTTTCCAGTCCCAGTGCTTTCACGCCTTCGACCATTTTCAGCACGTAAGGCATGTCCTTGGCGGACGGGTGCTTCCAGGCGGCGCCCATGCAGAAGCGCGTCGAACCAATGGCCTTGGCTTCGGCCGCAGCCTCCAGCACCTTCTGCACTTCCATCAACTTTTCTTTATCGAGGCCGGTGTTGTAGTGGCCTGATTGGGGGCAGTACTTGCAATCTTCCGGGCAGGCGCCCGTTTTGATCGACAGCAACGTCGAAACCTGGACGCGGTTGGCATCGAAGTGCTGGCGGTGCACGCCTTGAGCCTGGAAGATCAGGTCATTGAAGGGTTGTTCGAAGAGCGCCTTGACTTCGGCGAGGCTCCAGTCGTGACGGGTAACGGAAGCGGCGGTGGCGCTCATGGGCAATCCTTGTAATTAATAGCGGCTCGGCGGCCAGGCACGGATGCGAAATGGTTAGCCAAGGCCGAGGCGCTGTCAACCAGGAAAGGAATCATGGTTTACAACTGGCTAAATATTGAACACTACTGTTCGCTTTGTGATGAGCGCTGCGAAACACGGCAATCGGTTTGCGGCGCCTGCGAAGCAGAGCTGCCCTGGCTGGGCGAGCACTGTTCTGTATGCGCCCTACCGTTGCCGGCGTCCGGCCTGATCTGCGGCGAATGTCTCAAGCGGCCGCCCGCGTTCGATCAGGTTACCGTGCCGTGGCGCTTCGCCTTTCCGGTAGACACCCTGATCAGCCGTTTTAAACACCAATCTCAATGGCCGCTCGGCAGGCTGCTGGCGGAGCAGCTGTCGCGCCATTTGCAGCACGCGTTCGATGAAGGTTTGCTACGCCCCGACGCCTTGTTGCCGGTGCCCCTGGCCCGCAAGCGGTTGCGTCAACGCGGCTTCAATCAGGCGCAAATGCTAGCTGATTGGCTGAGCACAGCACTGTCGATCCCCGTCGATACGAAGCTCTTAACACGGGTTCAGGACACCCAGTCGCAGCAGGAGCTCGATGCGGCCAGTCGGCGACGAAATCTGCGCCAGGCGTTTGCGCTTATTGATGATCGGAGCCTGACCGGACGTCACCTGGCAATCATCGACGATGTGCTGACAACGGGCGCAACCGCGGAGGCGTTGGCCCGTCTGCTTAAGCGAGCCGGCGCGGCACGCGTTGACGTCTATTGCCTGGCGCGCACACCGAAACCCGGCGAGTCGCCAGGCGCGGTTGTGTAAACACGCCAGTGCAATACACTGGGTACCCGTCCACGGAGCCGACCATGAGCCACCCCTTCGACACGCTTACGCCTGACCTTGTGCTCGATGCGGTGGAAAGCACCGGCTTCATCAGCGACGCTCGCGTGCTGGCATTGAACAGCTACGAAAACCGCGTTTACCAGGTGGGCATCGAGGACGAAACGCCGATCGTTGCGAAGTTCTACCGCCCTGGCCGCTGGAGCAACGAATCCATTCTCGAAGAGCATCAGTTCTCCAAGGAGCTGGCCGATCGCGAAATCCCGGTCGTGGCGCCATTCGAGCGCGACGGCAAAACCCTGTTCGAACACGCCGGTTTTCGCTTCGCGCTCTTTCCTCGCCGCGGCGGTCGCGCGCCGGAGCCGGGCAATCTGGATCAGCTCTACCGACTCGGCCAGTTGCTGGGCCGCATGCATGCGGTCAGCGCCAGCCGGCCCTTTGAGCATCGGGAAACACTCAATGCCCAGCATTTCGGCCATGAGTCGCTGGCGACGCTGCTTGAAGGTAATTTCGTCCCAAAGAGCCTGCTGCCTGCTTACGAGTCGGTGGCGCGCGACCTGCTGAAGCGTGTCGATGATGTCTTCGCCCGCACAGACTTCCAGCCGATCCGCCTGCATGGCGACTGCCATCCCGGCAACATTCTCGCCCGTGACGATGCGTTCCACCTGGTCGATCTGGACGACTGCCGGATGGGCCCCTCGGTGCAGGACATCTGGATGATGCTGGCTGGCGAACGTCACGAGCGCCTCGGGCAGCTGTCCGAACTGGTCGATGGCTACAACGAATTCCACGACTTCGCCCCGCGAGAACTCCCGCTGATCGAAGCGCTTCGCGCTCTACGCCTGATGCACTACAGCGCCTGGCTTGCCCGCCGCTGGGATGACCCGGCCTTCCCTATGAGCTTTCCCTGGTTCGGTACCGAACGGTACTGGGGCGATCAGGTCTTGATCCTCCGTGAGCAGATGTCGGCACTGCAGGAAGAGCCGCTGAAGCTTTTCTAGCTGGAAGTTCGGAAGGGAACGGGGGGGCCATCGGAGCCCCGACGGTCTAGCGCTGGCCTGCTCGGTGGGCTGAAGCCCACCCTACGACTCATGCAAAGCGTTGCCGGCCATACCTACTCGCTGCCTACATGTTCCCCGGAGCACGCTCGCCCTACCCTAAGACCTCAGTACTGACTGATCGTAGGGTGGGCTTTAGCCCACCAGTCGCACACGCATCTACGTCGCGATCAGGCCTCCTCGATCAACCAGTCCAGCCGCCAGCCGCCTTCGCTCTGCCCGAGCAGTTTAGCCAGCCAGGGCAACAGTTCGCGCAGCTCTTCCTCCAGCCCCCACGGCGGGTTGCTAATAACAAGGCCGGAGCCGTTCAGCCGCAGCGCCTCGTCGGTGGGGTGGACGTACAGCTCAGCGCGCAGCAATTTGGGCGCACCGCTACGTGACAGATCCTGATAGAAGCGCTTGAGCTGCCGCTCATCCTTGATGGGATACCAGATCACACCGATGGTCTGGCGCATGCGTCCCAGCGCTTCCTTCAGCGCCGTCACGCAGCGGCTCAGCTCGTCGGCCTGCTCGAATGGCGGGTCGATGAGCAGGACAACGCGTTTTTCGTGCGTGGGCATCAAGGCGCGCGGCACGTGCCAGCCCTCGCCCAGGTGCACCGCAACACGGTGGTCACCGGACATATTGTCCTTGAGCAGGCGGCCGTCCTCAGGGTGCTTTTCGTTGAGTTGCAGGCGATCCTGCGGGCGCGTCAGCTGGCGCGCCAGCTCCGGCGAGCCGGGGTAGTAACGCAGCTGACCGCTTGGATTGAGCGCGCGGATCACATCCAGATACGCCTGCGCCATTGCCGGGACATCCTCTGCCTGCCACAGCCGCGCGACGCCCTGCAGCCACTCGCCGGTGCGGCTGGCCTGGTCACCGGCCAAGTCATACAGGCCGACGCCGGCATGGCTGTCGAGATAGGCGAACGGCGCCTCCTTGCGCGCCAGCATGGCGAACAGACGGGACAAGACGAGGTGTTTGAAGACGTCGGCGTGATTGCCGGCGTGAAAAGCGTGGCGGTAATTCATCGGGCACTCCTGAAGAGCGCACAGTCTAACTGCGCCGAGCCACGATTCGCAGAGCCTGGACGAAACACCTGTAGACCAGGGGTACGAAATCTCGACAAACGGCTGCTACAGTGACCCACCGCTATCCAACCAGGACGCCCCGATGGACATTCGCGACCTCTTGCAGATCACCCTACCCATCATCCAGGCGCCGATGGCCGGCTCGCAGAACCATCAACTCGCCGCCGCAGTTTCCGAGGCCGGCGGGCTGGGCTCGATCCCTGCTGGGATGCTTAACCCCGAGACCCTGGACGCCGAGCTGACCGCCATGAGCGCGCTGACGCGCAAGCCCTACAACGTCAATTTCTTCTGCCATCAGACACCCGCCGAGGACGCCGCGCGTACTGCGGCCTGGCTGGCCTTGCTGGCGCCTTTCCTGAAAGAACTCGCGATCGACCCGGCGAGCATTCCCGGCGGCGCAACCCGTCAGCCTTTCGACGCCGCGATGGCCGAAGTGGTGGAGCGGCACCGTCCACCGGTGGTCAGCTTTCATTTCGGCCTGCCTGCGCGGGACCTGCTAGAGCGCGTCAAAGGGAGCGGCGCGAAAATCCTCTCCAGCGCCACGACGCTGGAAGAAGGCCGCTGGTTGCAGGCGCAAGGTGTCGATGCGGTGATTGCCCAGGGCGTCGAAGCCGGGGGCCATCGCGGCATGTTTCTAAGCGATGACATCAATGGTCAGGTCGGCACCTTTGCCTTGCTGCCGCAGCTGGTTGCCGCACTGGACGTGCCCGTGATCGCCGCCGGCGGGATTGCCGATGCCCGCTGCGTAACCGCCGCGCAGGCGCTTGGCGCAGCGGGCGTGCAGGTCGGCACCGCTTATCTGCTATGCGACGAAAGCCGCGCCAGTCAGCTGCACCGCCAAGCCTTGCAGAGCCCCTCCGCCGAGCACACTGTGTTGACCACCTTGTTCTCCGGACGGCCAGCGCGCGGCATCGTCAATCGCCTCATCCGCGAACTGGGCGCTCGGCCAGAAGCCGTGCCGGCGTTTCCGCTGGCAGGCAATGCCATCGGCAGCCTGCGCGCCGCAGCCGAGCCTCAGGGCATCAACCATTTCTCACCCCTATGGGCGGGGCAGAACGTCAGCGGTTGCCAGCCGATTCCGGCGGCGCGATTGACCGAGGCGCTGGCGTCCGGCTGGAAGAATTAAGCAACAATCAGGGCTGCGCCAGGCGTCGGACTGGGTCCATTGTCGCGGTGTAGCGCGTAAACTGGCCCGACCTGCAGATGAGCGGATCGGATATGACCGTGCTGACAAACACACTGGTATTTCTCGCCACCCTGGCCGGTATGGAGCTGTTCGCCTGGTGGGCGCACAAGCATGTGATGCATGGCTGGGGTTGGGGCTGGCACAAGTCGCACCATGAGCCGCGCACCGGCTGGTTCGAGAAGAATGATCTGTATGCAGTTGTATTTGCCGGGGTCGCTATCCTGCTGATCGCACTTGGCACGGCGGGCTACGGCCCGCTGGAATGGATCGGCGCTGGCATGACAGCCTATGGCTTTCTATATTTCGTCGCCCATGACGGCCTGGTACACCACCGCTGGCCGCTGCGCTACGTACCGCGCAAGGGCTACCTCAAGCGTCTCTATCAGGCCCACCGCCTGCACCATGCGGTAGAGGGCAAGGAGCGCTGTGTGTCCTTCGGCTTCCTCTACGCGCCGCCGCTGCCGGTGCTCAAGCAGCAGCTCCGCGAGCTGCATGATGGTCCGTTGCACAAGACAAACGCTAAGCCCGACAGGGACGTTTCCAGAGGGAATCAGGACGCGGCGTGAGCTGCATCCGACGCGAAGCCAGCGCCAGCATTCCCCCGCCCAGCAGAAACTGCAATTTCTGCGCACTCGTCGTCGACACCCGCGTGTCCCAGGCCGCCGCGCCGCGCGCTTTCACCTCCACACCGATCTGCCGATAGACCCCATGCGCCGTTGCAATGGACCAGGCCGAACGCAGTGGCAGGTCGCGCAACCCCTGCGAGGCCGACAGGTAGTAAGGCTCAGCTAGATCGACCAGACGGGCCGCCAGCAGCGCCAGCGCAGGCCGGTTGTGCGGCAGGCCGATCTCATCGGCCGGAATGCCTACTTCCGCGAGCCAGTCGGCCGGCAGATAGACGCGACCGATCTCCGCGTCCTCGACGATATCGCGAGCGATATTGGTCAACTGAAACGCCAGCCCCAGGTCGCAGGCCCGATCCAGCGTCGCCTCCGCTTCGGCGCCCATCACTTTCGCCATCATCAGGCCCACCACTCCGGCAACGCGGTAGCAGTACAGCAGCGTGTCCTCGAGAGTCTGGTAGCGATACTCCTGCACATCCATGCGGAAGCCCGCCAGATGTTCCAATGGGTATTCCCTTGGTATCTGGTGGCGCTGAACCACTTGCTGAAACGCAGCAAAGGCCGGATCGCTCATTGGCTCCCCGGCATAGGCGCGCTCGGTCCGGTCCACCAGCTCGGCCAGCCGCGCTTCACCGGTGGAGCGATCACCCTCGACCTGGCCGTGCCCCAGCGTCTGGCCATCGATCACGTCATCGCAATGCCGGCACCAGGCATAGAGCATCACCGCGCTCTGGCGGGTGCGTTCGTCGAACAGCTTCGCCGCTGCCGCAAAGCTCTTGGAGCCTACATTAATCGCCTGCGTCGAGTGATCGATGACCTTATCGTTCATCCGGCCTGCTCCTCCAACCTGAAGTCCTCCAGCATCAGGCCGGCCGTGGCCTTGGCCGAACCCACCACACCCGGCACGCCTGCACCGGGATGAGTGCCGGCTCCAACGATATAGAGGTTTGGAATCACATCATCGCGGTTATGCGGGCGGAACCAGGCGCTCTGGGTGAGGATCGGCTCCAGCGAAAATGCCGAGCCCAGATGGGCATTGAGCTCGTCACGAAAATCGTGCGGCGTGAAGATCCGGTGGGTCACCAAGTCGTCGCGCAAGCCCGGAATGTAGTGACGCTCAAGGTATTCAAAGATGCGGTCGCGGTACTTCGGCCCTTCCACTGCCCAGTCGATATCCGCCGTGCCCAGGTGCGGCACCGGGGCCAACACGTAATGGCTGGCACAGCCTTCCGGCGCCAATGATGGATCGGTCACACAAGGCGCGTGCAGGTACAGGGAGAAGTCATCGGCCAGGGTTTCGCGCTTGAAGATCTCGTCAATCAGCTCACGGTAACGTGGACCGAAACAAACCGTGTGATGTTGCAGGTGCTCATGACGGCGCTTGAGGCCGAAATGAATGACGAACAGTGACATGGAGAAGCGTTTGCCGGAGAGCCGCTTGGCCTCGTCCCGACCACGTTGTTCGTGGCCGAGCAGCCGCTTGTAGGTGTTGACCACATCGGCGTTGGAGGCCACCGCATCGGTATCGAAGCGACGGCCGTCTCGCGTAGTCACAGCTTTAGCTCGCCCATCCGCCAGTTCGATGCGCGCCACTTCGGCGTTCAGCTCCAGCTTGCCGCCCAGGTCTTCGAATAGCCGGACCATACCTTGCACCAGCGCCCCGGTGCCACCGCGTGGAAACCAGACGCCACCCTGCCGTTCCAGCGCATGGATCAGTGCGTAGATCGACGAGGTTTCAAAGGGGTTGCCACCGACCAGCAACGAATGAAAAGACAGCGCCTGCCGCAGTCGGTCGTTCTCCACGAACTTCGAAACCATGCTGTACACATTGCGCCAGGCCTGCAATTTGGCCAGCTGCGGCGCGACGCCGATCATGCTGCGAAACGACAGGAAGGGCACGGTGCCGAGCTTTACGTAGGCCTCCTCATACACCGCACGGGAATAGGCAAGAAAGCGCTGGTAGCCTGCGACATCCTTTGGATTTAACGCATGAATCTGCCGGTCCAGTTCGACCTGATCGTTGACGTAATCGAAGCTGTAGCCATCCTCCCAGCACAGCCGATAAAACGGGCTGACCGGCAACAGCTCGACGTAATCGGCCATGCGCTTGCCCGCACCGGTAAACAGCTCGTCCAGCGCCGGAGGGTCGGTGATCACCGTCGGGCCGGCATCGAAAGTGAAGCCCTGATCGTGATAGACGTAGGCGCGGCCGCCCGGCTTGTCGCGCTTCTCCAACACGGTGGTCTGAATGCCGGCACGCTGCAGCCGAATCGCCAGCGCCAGCCCACCGAAACCGGCTCCAATCACTACGGCCCGCCTCACACCGCCTGTTTGTTCGTTCATCATTTGTCCTTGTGGTGCAGGTTGCCAGCGGCGAGCGCACGCAGCGCTTCACCCACCGGCACGGGAGGTTTGCCCGAGACGATGCGCAAGCGGTCCCAGGTGGTCAGGTTGGCCGCGTAGAAGCGCTGGATCAGCGGCTCACGCAAGCGATAGAAACGCTGCATGACCGCCCAGCGGCGATCCGCCGGTCCGGCCATGAACAGCATGCGATTGAGCAATCGGAAGAACCCACGTTGACGCCACTGCTGCATCGAATAGCCGCGAATCGCGGCGAACAGGCTGTCTGCATCCCAGCGATTCAGCGCGACCAGGTGATCGGCGAGGCGTACCGCATCAGGCAGCGAATAGCCTGTAGTCGGATGAAACAAAGCGGCAGACAGCCCCGCCTGCGGCACGCCACGCGCCTCGTCCCAGAACGCCGGCAAATCACCGGAGAGCACGATGGGCAGCACGCCCTGTTCTTCACGCAGCAGTTCGGCGATGACCCAGCCGCGCTCGCTGGCATAGCGGGTAATGTTGTCGCGCAACGCACCAAGCGAAACGGCATCGCCATCGGCGTAGTAGGTGTCTTCGATCAACAGGGTGTCGGCGCTGAGCGGCAGCACATAGACGAACCGGTAGCCATCCTGCTGAGCGACGCTGGCGTCCATGATGATCGGCTCCAGCAAGCCGTGCGGCTGATGCAGGCGTAGTTCCTGGCCAAGGAATTTCTGGAAGCCCAATGCCAGCTGATCGCTTCGACGTACCCCTCGCCCGTCGATTACCGCGCCAGCCCGCAATACTTTGCCGCACGCCAGCCGCACCTGCCGGGGCTCTACGTGCGTGACAGTGGCGTTCAGACTTACGCCGTCAGCCAGCTCCGACATCAGCAACTGATGGAAGCGATGGGAAAAGATGCTGGCATAGCCGCTGCCCAAACGGCGTTGAAGATCCGGGAAAATCACCTCGTAGCCAGGCCAGCGATTGCCCACCAGAGGCTCCAGCCAGGTCTGTTGGGCTGGGGTCAGGTCGTGTTCGTGAAAGGACCAGGTATGGTTGCCGCCGAGGGTTTCGCCCTGCTCGATGACCAGCAACCGCAAATCTGGACGCGCCTGCCGCAGGCGCAGGGCCAGCAGCCCGTTGGCCAGGCCGCCGCCGACGAGAATCAGGTCCGCATCAGCCATGTTTGGCCCTTTGCAACGCCGGCGATTCGCCTAGCGCTGCCTCGATCAGTAGCGCTGCCCGCGGCGCCCCACCGGCAGCACGAACCTCATCGCCAAGAAGTCGGGCGCGCTGAGCGAAATTGGGCTCGCGCAACAATCGACGCAAGCCCTGCACGATCCGTCGGCGACTGGCCAGACGCGGATCGAGCTTCAAGCCAACACCTGCATGCACCACCCGAGCGGCTACGCCGGGCTGATCGAAGGCAATCGGCAACGCCAGACTCGGCACCCCTGCTTCCAGCGCGTCGAGTACGGTGTTGAGCCCGGCATGGGTGACTACGGCATCGGCTCGCGCCAGCACCGCACGCTGGGGTGCGAAATCGGTGACCCAGCTGGCGCCGGCCTTGAGTAATCGTTGCTCCTGGCGCCGATCAAGCCGCCCGCAATGTGCGATCAGCAGTTGTACATCGAGGTCGCGGCACGCCTCGGCTATCCGCTGGAACAGGCCGAAGCGATCACCTTGCAGGGTGCCCAGCGAGGCGAACACGAATGGCCTGCCGGTAGCGACCGGAATCGTCATCGCTGGCTCGTTAGTCAACGCCGAGCGCAGCGGGCCGATGCCGTAAAAGTAGTCAGGCAGGGCGGAACGTGGAAAATCGAAACCGGGTGTGGTCTGGCTCAACTGCAACAAAGGCGACAGGCATTCATCGAGGCGCTGGCGAGGCGGCAAACCGAACGCGGCTGCATGGCGCGAGATAACGTTGGCGTGCGCCTGCATCGCCCGGTCATAGACGCCACTGCTGTGCAGATTCAACTGCTCGCCCCAGGGCGTCGCACGATAGCGCCAAGGCATGACCGGCAGCGGCACCAGCGCCTCACGGTTGACTGGCAAGGCACAGGCCACCGACACGAACGGCAGCCCCAGGTACTCGGCGACAAGCCCACCACCCGGCTCCATCTGGTCTGCAATGACGCACTCTGCGCCGATGGAGCGAAGCACGGCAGGTGCCTCTCGGCAAAACATATCGGTTGCCGAAGCCATATCGGCGATCACCCGGCGTATGCCCCAGGGCCCGCCGGGGCGTGCCGCACGGTCGATCACCGCCCTGAGCGAGCCAGGCGGATGCGAGCCCGCGCCGACCTGGGCAAATCCCAGTCGAGGGTGGCGCAATATTGCGGCCACATCGGCCTGCTGCACGACCGTCACACGGTGCCCGCGCGCCAACAACTCAGAGGCGAGCGCTTCCATCGCCCGCACGTGGCTGTGGAAAGGCGGTGCGATCACGGCAAAATGAGTCATTGAAACGAACCTCGTCGGCTGGCAGAGCAGCAAACCTGACGACACATCACAGCTTGGACGGGTCGAACGGGGTCAGGAGCGGCGCTTTGGCCAGCTCCGCCAGATTGGCCGAGCCCGTACAGAAGCAGGCAATGCGCAGCTGCTCGATCAGCACCTGGAAATGCTCGACCACGGCTTCTGGCCCGTTTAGCGCTGCGTCCAGCACGCCGGCAGCCTGCCCCACCAGATTGGCGCCCAGACGAATCGCCTTGGCCGCATCTATGCCGTCACGAATGCCGCCTGATGCGATGAGCTGAGCAGTAGGGCAGGCGCGGCGAACAGCCGAAATCGCCTGCGCGCTGGGTATGCCCCAGCCGGTGAACGCTTTGGCAATGGCTCGCTGCTGCGGATCCAGGGTTCGTTCCGCCTCTACCGCCGCCCAGCTGGTACCGCCGGCACCGGCGACGTCGATCACCGATACGCCGGCATCGAGCAATCGCTGCGCCACGCTCGGAGAAATGCCCGCACCCACCTCTTTTGCTACCAACGGCACCGGCAAGCGCAAGGCCAGTGCCTCGAGCGCCGCGTACACGCCTATCCAGTTGCGATCACCGCCAACCTGCACTGCTTCCTGCAACGGGTTCAGATGGATGATCAGTGCATCGGCCTGAATCATGTCGACGGCGCGCTGCGCCTCATCCAACCCGTAGCCGGCGACCAGCTGCGCCGCTCCGAAATTGGCCAGCAAAGGGATCGACGGCGCGCGTTCGCGCAACTGCCGGGTCAGCCCCTGATCTGCGTCGGTTTCCAGTGCGATTCGTTGCGAGCCCACCGCCAGGGCAATCCCCAGCACCTCGGCAGCCTCGGCCAGGTTTCGATTGATCTGAGTCGCCCGCGCCGCGCCGCCCGTCATCGAGCTGATCAGCAGGGGGGCTGAGAGGGGTCGGCCGAACAGCACGGCGCGAATATCGATGTCGTCAAGACGCAACTCCGGAACCGCGCAGTGCTCGAAAGTCAGGGCAGCGTAGCCTGGATCGACGGCGGAACAGGCGCGGCGCGGGTCGAGAACGATGTCCAGGTGGTCGTTCTTACGTTCCGCAATAGTTTCTTTAGTCATGCAGCGCCTCGTTCGATGACCTTATGTGGACGGTAGTGGTCATTAAAAGTGCCAAGACTTATACACTCTGTACAGGTATTGTCACGATATCTAACGAAAAACGATACAGGAGGTCGTCATGGCCATCGCTTTGCCGGACACGCACCACGACTTCGGACGGACAGTCAGTACGCTGCGTGCACAGGTTGACGAGCGGCTTGGCCAGTGGCTACCGCTAGCGCCTCCGCAAGACGCCATCGCCACCGCCATGCGTGAAGGCACACTCGCGCCGGGCAAGCGTGTCCGACCATTGCTGCTGCTATTGACCCTCAAGGATCTTCAGCAGGACACGACGGCCTTCGATGCCGGCCTCGACCTGGCTTGCGCCCTGGAGATGGTGCACGCCGCCTCACTGTTTCTTGATGACATGCCGTGCATGGACAACGCCGAGCTGCGCCGTGGCCGGCCGACCATTCACCGTGAGTTCGGCGAAGACGTCGCAGTCCTCGGCTCGGTCGCCCTGCTCAGCCAAGCATTCAGCATAGCCGCCTCGACAGCCAGCATCGACGCGTCGACGCGCAATCAGCTGGTGCGCCTGCTGTCGCAAGCTACCGGCGCGCAGGGCCTGGTTCGCGGCCAGTTTCACGATCTGCGTGAGGGGCAACGCGCACGCCCGCTCGAAGCCATTGCCCATACCAACCGCCTGAAGACCTGCCCGCTTTTCACGGCTGCGGTGGAGTCCGCTGCGCTGCTGGCCGATGCCAGCGCGAGCTGCACGCGCCATCTCAACGGTTTTGCCACCGAACTCGGGCTTGCCTTCCAGCTCCTCGACGATCTGGCCGACGGGCTCAGCCCTCAGCAGATCGGCAAGGATTCCGGCAAAGACGCCGGAAAAAGCACCGTAGTCGCCCTGCTCGGCCCCGAGGCGGCGCGCCAGCACATCGAAGAACATCTGGCACGTGCCGAACAGCATTTGATCGACGCCGGTATCGGCGACGGTCACCTTGCACAGCTGCTCGAATATTTCTGCGCGAAGCCACACTAAGGCCGCCCAGGCAACCCCCAAAAGACGCTGCTGTGTCGACCCATCACTCGAATGTATGGTGCTAGGCAGCCGTCTCGCCGGCTCCTTAGACTCGAGTGCATGTAAACGGAGGATTTTTCCATGCCCGAGACTCTGCTCTGCCCGCGTAACCTGGCATTCGAACTCTACGAAGTACTCGACGCCGAAGGCTTGACCCAGCGCGAACGCTTTGCCGACCACAGCCGCGAAACCTTCGACGCGGCCATCGACACCGCCCGCAGCATTGCCGAGAACCTCTTCGCCCCGCACAACCGCAAGGCAGACGAGAACGAGCCGATCTACAAGGACGGCGAAGCGGTGCTGATTCCGGAAGTGAAGCCAGCCGTCGATGCGTTCATCAAGGCCGGCTTTCACAACGCGTCGCGCAGCTTCGACGATGGCGGCATGCAGCTGCCCAATCTGCTTTCACGGGCCTGTTTCGCGCACTTCCAGTCGGCCAACATTGGCACCTCGTCATACCCGATGCTGACCATGGGCGCGTCGCACCTGATCGAGGTGTTCGGCAGTGACGAACAGAAACAGCGCTTTCTCCAGCCCATGCTCGAAGGCCGCTTCTTCGGCACCATGGCGCTGACCGAGCCGCACGCCGGCTCTTCCCTGTCCGACCTGCGCACCCGTGCCGAGCCTGCCGGTGACGGCACCTACCGCCTGAAGGGCAATAAGATCTTCATCTCCGGTGGTGATCATCCGCTGTCGGAAAACATCGTGCACATGGTGCTGGCCAAGCTGCCCGACGCCCCGCCCGGGGTAAAAGGCATCAGCCTGTTCATCGTCCCCAAGTTCCTGGTCAACGACGACGGCTCGCTGGGCGATCGCAACGATGTGATCCTGGCCGGGCTGTTCCACAAGATGGGCTGGCGCGGCACCACCTCCACCGCGCTGAACTTCGGCGACAACGGCAACTGTGTCGGCTACCTGGTCGGTGAGCCGCACAAGGGCCTGTCGTACATGTTCCAGATGATGAACGACGCGCGCATCGGCGTTGGCATGGGCGCGATCATGCTCGGTTACGCCGGCTACCTGTACTCGCTCAACTACGCGCGGGAACGGCCACAAGGCCGCCTGCCAGACGGCAAGAACCCGGCATCGTCGCAGGTCCCGATCATCCAGCACACCGACGTCAAACGCATGCTGCTAATGCAGAAAGCCTACGTAGAAGGCGCCTTCGATCTCGGCCTCTATGCCGCGCGTATCGTTGACGAAGAGCAGACCGCAGGGACCGAGGAAGAGCGCAAGAGCGCCCACGAGCTGCTGGACCTGCTCACCCCGATCGTCAAATCCTGGCCTTCGGAGTACTGCCTTAAAGCCAACGAGATGGCCATTCAGATCCTGGGCGGCCATGGCTACACCCGTGAGTACCCGGTTGAGCAGTACTACCGCGACAACCGACTGAACCCGATTCATGAAGGTACGCACGGCATCCAGTCACTCGACCTGCTGGCACGCAAGCTGACGCAGAACGGTGGCGCCGGGCTGCGCCAGTTGCTCGGTCTGATCCAAGGTACCTGCAAGCGCGCGGGCGAGTTCAGCTCGCTGGATGCACTGCGTCAGCCGTTGGAGCAGCTCCTGGCGCGCCTGACCGAGGTCACCCAAGCGCTGCTCGGCGACCTGATGGCTGGCAAGATCAACCAGGCACTGGCTAACTCGGCCCTGTACCTCAAGGTATTCGGTCACGCCGTGATCGGCTGGCGTTGGCTGGAGCAGGCGATTCACGCCGAGCAGGGGCTGGCGAAGGGCAACGAGGCGGACGTCGATTTCTATCGCGGCAAGTTGCAGGCCGCACGCTACTTCCTGACGTGGGAAGTGCCAAGCTGCCGTCACGAACTGGATCTGCTGGCTGGTCGTGACGACACCTGCCTGACCATGCAGGAAGACTGGTTCTGACCTGCTGCCCGACACGTTGTACGTGTCGGGCGGCCACTATCATTCGAGACGCCGTTTATCGGCGCCACCTCCTTACCCGAAACGCCCGTCGCTCCGCCGGGCTTTTTTGACAGCACGTCAAAACCGCGGGTTAGAATCGCTGGCATGCAGCCTGCATGCTTGCCAGCAGCACTAACCTTCGGAGAGCGCGTTTGGATATCGGCAACATCAACCAACTGTTCTTTGTCGGTGCTCTGTTGGTTGCGGCGAGCATCCTGATGAGCTCTCTGTCGACACGTCTCGGCGTGCCGATCCTCGTCATCTTTCTCGCGGTCGGCATGCTCGCGGGCGTCGACGGTATCGGCGGCATCGTCTTCGACGACTACTCGCTGGCCTTCCTGATCAGCAACCTGGCCCTCGCGATCATCCTGCTCGATGGCGGTATGCGCACCCGCGCCGCCACCTTCCGCGTCGCACTCTGGCCGGCGTTTTCGCTGGCTACAGCAGGGGTGGTTGTCACGTCCGGCCTGACCGGTCTAGCTGCAGCCTGGCTATTTGATCTACCCATGATGCAAGGCTTGCTGATCGGCGCCATCGTCGGCTCGACGGATGCCGCCGTGGTGTTCAACCTGCTGAACGGCCGGGGGCTCAACGAACGGGTCGGCTCAACATTGGAAATCGAGTCGGGCAGCAACGACCCGATGGCGATGTTTCTTACCGTCGCGCTGATCGACATGCTCGCCTCCGGCCAGACTGGGTTCGGCTGGGGCTTTTTCATAAGCCTGCTGCAGCAGTTCGGTATCGGTACCCTGCTCGGCCTTTCTGGCGGCTGGCTGCTGCTGCACCTGATCAACCGCCTTTCTGTCGCGGACGGGCTCTACCCGCTGCTGGCCGTCGCTGGCGGCATCATGATTTACGCGCTGTCCGGCGCCATCGGCGGCAGTGGCATTCTGGCGGTCTACGTCTGTGGCCTGCTGCTGGGCAACCGCCCCATCCGCAACCGTCATGGCATTCTGCACATGTTCGACGGCCTCGCCTGGCTCAGCCAGATCGGCATGTTCCTCGTGCTCGGCCTGCTGCTCACGCCCAGCCAGCTGTTGCCCATCGCCCTGCCGGCGTTGGCCCTTTCACTGTGGATGATCCTCTTCGCCCGCCCACTGGCAGTGTTCATCGGGCTGGCACCGTTTCGCAGCTTCCACCTGCGTGAGCGCCTGTTCATTTCCTGGATCGGGCTGCGCGGCGCGGTGCCGGTGATTCTCGCGGTATTTCCGCTGATGGCCGGGCTGGAAAACGCCCAGCTGTTTTTCAACGTGGCGTTCTTCATCGTGCTGGTTTCGCTGCTCCTGCAAGGCACCACGCTGACCTGGGCTGCGAAGAAGGCCAAGGTCGAGGTGCCGCCCTCGCCGCTGCCGATCTCCCGCGCCGGGTTGCAGATTCACACGACCAGTCAGTGGGAACTGTTCATCTATCGCCTGACCGCCAAGAAGTGGTGCATCGGCGCCGCGCTGCGCGAATTGAAGATGCCCACTGGCACACGCATCGCTGCCCTGTTCCGCGGTAAGGCACTGCTGCACCCATCGGGCAGCACGCGCCTGCAAGTCGACGACATCCTTTGCGTCATCGGCCACGAAGAAGACCTTCCGGCGCTCGGCAAGCTGTTCAGCGAAGCCCCGCAGCGCGGCCGAGATATGCGCTTCTTCGGCGACTTCATACTTGAAGCGGAAGCCGAGATGAGCGCCCTTGCGGCCCTGTATGGCCTGAAACTGGGCGAAGTCGACGGCAGTCAGCAGATTGGCGACTTCATGGCCGAACGCGTCGGCGGCAAGCCGGTTACGGGCGATCAGATCGAATGGAACGGCCTGACCTGGACAATCGCCGCCATGGAGCATGGGCAGGTGCGCAAGGTTGGCCTGAAGTTTCCCGAGGGCAACAAACCGGGTCCATCGCTGCATTTCTGAAGCGCTGTACAGCCGCGACGCACCGAGCCAGAGCGTTCCGATCTATGGGCTCGCCTCGGCCTTCTGCAGCCCTTAGACTCCGCACTCTTTTCTTCACTCGATAATGTTCATGGCACCCTTGCGTATCTTCTTGCTGGCGACCCTGCTCGCCTTCGTTCCCGCTTCGGCATTCGCTCAATCCATTCCAGGCCTGACCGGCACCAAACCGGCCGCCGAAGAGGCGAAACCTGCACAACCGAGCGCTGACGAACGTGCTCAACGCCTTGCGGAACAGGCCGCGACCGCGCAGCAGCGACTAACCGAACTGAAGGCCGAACTCGCCAGCGCGCCGAAAGAAATCGCCGAGTCCCAGCGAGACCTGAGCAAACTCAAGGCCAGCGACACCAGCGATCTGGTCGAAAAGCTGGCCAAACTGAAGATGCCAGCCCTCGAGCAACGCCTGGCAGAGCGTGTCGAGGAGTTGTCGATCTGGCAGACAGCGCTGACCGCGGCTAACAGCATGATCATCAGCGCGCAGACGCGTCCCGAGCGCGCTCAGGCCGATATCAGCAAGTCGCAGATGCGGATCGACGAGATCAATAACTTGCTCAAGGCCGGCCGCGAAAACGGCAAGCCACTGAGTGATGAACGCCGCGCCCTGCTTGCGGCGGAAAAGTCCGCCCTCAACGCGCAGATCGAACTCCGTCGCAACGAACTGGCCGGCAACAGCTTGCTGCAGGACCTGGGCATTGCTCGCCGCGATCTGCTGTCCGAACGCATCGCCCGTGCCGAGCGCGAAACCATGGCGCTGCAGACGGCAATCAACAACAAGCGCCGGGAAGAATCCGAACAGACCGTCGCCGAATTCTCGCTAAAGGCCGAGAAGACCGGCTCCGACAAGCTGCTGCCGGCCGAAAGCGCCGAGAACAAGCGTTTGTCTGGCTACCTCTTGCGAGCCACCGAGCGGCTCAACGACCTTACCCAGCAGAACTTGCAGACCCGCCAGCAGCTCGACACGCTCAACCAGGCCGACCAAGCACTGGAAGAGCAGATCGCCGTTCTTGAGGGCAGTCTGCTGCTGTCGAAGATCCTCTCGCAGCAGAAACAGGCCCTGCCGCAGCTCTCGCTGGATAGCAACCTGGCGGATGAGATCGCTGATATTCGGCTCTATCAGTTCGAGCTGAACCAGCGCCGCGAAGCCGCCGGCAACGTCGAAGACTATGTAGAGCAACAGCTGGCCAGTCAGCCTCCCAGCGAGGTGACTCCCGAATTACGCAGTGCGTTGCTGGAGCTGGTTCGCACGCGCAGCGAGCTGCTCGATCGACTCAACCATTCTTTGAACGCTCTGCTGAGCGAGTCGATTACGCTGCAGCTGAACCAGCGCCAACTGCAGAGCAAGGCCGAAGCCCTGCGCAATACGCTGGACGAGCAGATGTTCTGGATCCCCAGCAATCGGCCACTCGATCTGGACTGGTTCAAGAACGTGCCCACGTTGCTCGACCGCCAGTTGCGGGCGATGCCCTGGGGTTCGGTGTTCGAAGCCTTAGGCGCGGGCCTGCTGGAGCGGCCACTGTTCTTCGTTCCGCTGTTGCTGATGATCGGCGTGCTGCTCTGGCGCCGTCAGGCGATCAACACCAAGTTGGACTCGCTGAGCAGCGACATCGGGCATTTCCGTGACGACAGCCAGCTGCACACGCCAATGGCGCTGCTGCTGAATCTGTTGCTGGCGCTGCCGGGCGCATTGTTTCTCGCGCTGTGCGGTTACCTGCTGCAGATGGACGGGCGCGGGCAGAACGACGCCCTCGGCGCCGCGTTCTATCAGATGGCGCAGGCCTGGTTGGTGTTCTATAGCGCGTATCGGATGCTCTCGCCCAATCGGGTCGCCGAAACGCACTTCGGCTGGTTCCGTCCGCAGGTCACCTTCCTGCGCAACGAAATCCGACGGCTGGGGCTGGTGGTCATGGCCCTGGTGGCCGTGGTGGCGATTGCCGAACATCAACCGGGCAATCTAGTCGACGATGTGATCGGCATCGTCGTGGTCCTGGTCTGCTTCGCATTGATGAGCTGGCGCCTCACGCGCCTGTTGCTTAAAGGTCCGGCCAGCCAGAACGCGTCACCGCTTCAGCGCTTCATCGGTCTGCTGTTCAGCCTCCTGCCGCTGGTGCTGATACTGGTGGTGGGTTTTGGCTATTACTACACGGCGCTGAAACTGACCGGGCGCTTGATCGATACCTTGTATCTCCTGCTGGCCTGGATCGTCATCGAAGCGACGCTGATTCGCGGGCTGACCGTCGCTGCTCGCCGACTTGCTTACCAGCGTGCCCTGGCCAAGCGTGAAACTCAGCCCGACGAGCCGATAGACAGCAGCGAGGCAAGCGGTGAGGACGGCCTCGATATCGAGCAGGTCAACCAGCAGTCCCTGCGCCTGACCCGCCTGGCGATGTTCGGCCTGTTCTTCGCGGTGCTCTATTGGGTCTGGGCGGATCTGATCAGCGTGGTCTCCTACCTCGATAACGTCGTGCTCTACGAATTCGTCAGTGGTGCTGGCGACACGGCTACGACCAATGCCATCACCCTGAACAACCTGCTTGGGGCTCTGCTGATCGTCGCCATCACGGTGGCCCTGGCGCGTAACCTGCCGGGTTTGCTGGAAGTGCTGGTGTTATCAAAACTGCACCTGGCGCAGGGCAGCGCCTATGCCACCACGACGCTGCTGTCGTATCTGCTGGCCGGCATCGGCTTCGTCTCCTTCCTGTCGACGCTTGGCGTCAGCTGGGACAAGCTGCAGTGGCTGGTGGCGGCGCTCTCGGTTGGCCTGGGCTTCGGCATGCAGGAGATCTTCGCCAACTTCATTTCCGGTCTGATCATCCTCTTCGAACGTCCGGTGCGGATCGGCGATGTGGTGACCATCGGCAATCTCTCAGGCACGGTCAGCCGGATTCGCATCCGTGCCACCACCATTACCGACTTCGACCGAAAAGACATCATCGTCCCAAACAAGACCTTCATCACCAGCCAGCTGGTGAACTGGTCCCTGAGCGACACCATCACCCGCGTGACGATCAAGGTCGGCGTCGCCTATGGATCCGATCTGGATCTGGTGAAAAAACTGCTCTACAAGACCGCGAATGAAAACCCGCGGGTGTTGAAGGAGCCGGAGCCGCTCGTATTCTTCCTGACCTTTGGCGAGAGCACGCTCGACCACGAGCTGCGCGTCCACGTACGCGACCTCGGCGACCGCAACCCCGCCACCGACGAGATCAACCGGGCCATCGACCGCGAATTCGCCAAGGCCGGTATCTCGATCGCCTTCCGCCAGGTCGATGTATTCCTGAAAAACTTTGACGGCAAACAGCTACACCTGGGAACCGCGCCACGGCTCGCTCAGCCCGATAACCAGGGCGCTACGCCGCCCACCGACAGTCAGGCCTGAGGAACGTCACCTCCTTTCCCGGCCTCCAAACACAAAGCGCGCCCGCACAGGGCGCCGAACCGCAAGGTGCCGGAGCCCCCGTGAAGACGCTTACCGAGCTGAATTTCGACAACCGCTTCGCCCAGTTGGGCGAGGTTTTTTCTTCTGAAGTCACGCCCCAGCCGCTCGAAAACCCGCGCCTGGTAGTGGCCAGCGAAGCCGCCATGGCCTTGCTCGATCTCGACCCGGCAACCAAGGACGATCCGCTGTTCACCGACCTGTTCGCCGGCCACAAGCTCTGGAGCACGGCGGAACCACGTGCGATGGTCTATTCCGGCCACCAGTTCGGCAGCTACAACCCGCAATTGGGCGATGGCCGTGGTCTGTTGCTCGGTGAGGTGGTCAACGAGGCGGGCGAGCATTGGGATCTGCACCTCAAAGGCGCCGGCATGACGCCCTATTCCCGCATGGGTGACGGCCGTGCCGTGCTGCGTTCATCAATCCGCGAGTTTCTTGCCAGCGAGCACCTGCACGCGCTGGGTATTCCCAGCTCCCGCGCGCTCTGCGTGACCGGATCGGAGACACCGGTCTACCGCGAACGCCAGGAGCGCGGCGCGATGTTGATGCGCCTCGCGCCCAGCCACGTCCGCTTCGGCCACTTTGAATTCTTCTACTACACCAAGCAGCACGACGAATTGAAGAAGCTGCTTGATCATGTTGTCGAAAGCCACTTTCCCGAATGCCTGGAGCATCCAGAGCCATACCATGGTTTCTTCCGTGAAGTGCTGGAGCGCACCGCGGAAATGGTCGCCAAATGGCAGGCTTATGGCTTCTGTCATGGCGTGATGAACACCGACAACATGTCCATTTTGGGCATCACCTTCGACTTCGGTCCTTACGCCTTCCTCGACGACTTCGATGCGCGCTTCGTCTGCAACCACTCCGACCATGCCGGCCGGTATTCTTACGAGAATCAGGTCCCAATTGCGCACTGGAACCTCGCCGCGCTGGCGCAGGCGCTGACGCCCTTCATCGCCATCGAGCAGCTGCGCGCGACCATGGACCTGTTCCTGCCGATCTACGAAACGGTGTGGCTCGATCTGATGCGCAAACGGCTCGGCTTGCAGACCGCCGAGGAGAGCGACAAAGTGCTGATCCAGCGCTTGCTACAGCTGATGCAGAGCAGCGCCATCGACTACACGCGCTTCTTCCGCGAGCTCGGTGACAGCCCGGCAGAGAAGGCTCTGGCTCGGCTGCGTGAAGATTTCGTCGACATCAAAGCCTTCGATGAATGGGCCGCGACCTACCGCCAGCGTTCCGAGCGCGAAAGCGTCGATCACGAGGCGCGCCGGACCCGTATGCAGGCAGCCAACCCGAAGTACATTCTGCGTAACTACCTGGCGCAAAAGGCAATCGAGGCCGCCGAGGCAGGCGACTACGGCCCTGTGCGCGAGCTGCATGGGGTGCTTAGCCGCCCCTTCGACGAGCAGCCAGGCATGGAGCACTACGCCGAGCGCCCGCCGGAATGGGGCAAACACCTGGAAATCAGCTGCTCGTCCTGAGCCATGGCGCTGCGCAGAATGCTGCGCAGGCTTTGGCTTAGGGCGATCGCCCTGTAGTTGTGAAGCGAACAATGGCGGGTGCTAGAGAGACATGCGCCAAATGTTGCGCAACTGCGGGCAGGATGTTGCCCAACTAAATGTGAGCGATGGCGCAGAGCAAACGGCCGAGACCACAGCGGGCAAACCTAACCTATTGAAACGTAAGGATTAAATATAGCTGGCACGCGCCTTGTACTTATTCTGCTGCCATTCTGGCATTCAACAAGGCAAGGAGAGCGTTCATGCCAACACCCGCGTATCTGTCCCTCGAAGGCACCAAGCAAGGCCTGATCACCGCAGGCACCTTCACCGAGGACTCGGTCGGCAATATTTTCCAGGAAGGACACGAAGACCAGATTCTGGTGCAGGCTTTCCAGCACCAGGTGATCATCCCGCGCGACCCTCAGTCCGGCCAACCCACCGGCCAGCGCGTGCACAAGCCGCTGATGATCACCAAGGTGTTCGACAAGTCGTCGCCGCTGATCTTCAACGCTCTGACCTCGGGTGAACGCCTGAACAAGTGCCGCCTGGAGTGGTACCGCACCTCCTCCACCGGTACTCAGGAGCACTACTTCACCATCGAACTGGAAGATGCGGTGATCGTCGACGTGCAGTCGCGCATGCCCAACTGCCAAGACCCGAACATGTCCCACTTCACCCATCTGGAAGACGTGTACTTCACCTACCGCAAGATCGTTTGGACCCATGAAGTCTCCGGTACTTCTGGCTCCGACGACTGGCGTACCCCGATCTCGGCATAAGCCTCGATCAGGCCTCGCGGCCACGGTTAATCCACATCGGCCAGGTTTACCTGGCCGATGCGTTTCCAGCTGACGCATTCGGCAAACAACGTAGTGCTTCACACGGATATTTCGCCAAAAGGGCGAGAATAGCTGCCAGATTTCTGCGGAACTGGATGCCTCTCCAATCCGCGCTACGGCATGCCAGAAATACAGGCGATGCCGCCTTGCGAGCCATTACCGGCTCGCCGCCATGGACTGGTTACAAAGGAACAGGGAATGTTCAATCCGGCTAACGACACGCACTTCAGCCTTGCGATTGAAGGCGCTCAATATGACTTGCAGGTACTCGAATTCAAGGGTCGAGAGGCTATCTCGCAGCCCTTCGCGTTCGACCTCGAACTGGTCAGCGAGCGCTCCGATATCGATCTGGAAAGCCTGCTACATCAGCGCGCCTTTCTAGCCTTGTCGCCTGCCGGCAAGGGTATCCATGGCTTGATCTACAGCGCAGCGCAAGGCAATTCAGGCAAACGCCTGACGCGCTATCGCGTCACCTTGCGTCCGCAGCTAGCCTATCTATCTCACCGCACCAACCAGCGCATCTTCCAGCACCTCTCGGTGCCGCAGATCATCGCCAAGGTTCTAGAAGAGCACGGCATTCTCGCCGGAGACGGCCACCGTTTCGATCTTGGCCCGGTGGTCTATCCCAAGCGGGACTACTGCGTTCAATACGATGAAACGGATCTTCAGTTCCTCCAGCGCCTCTGCGAGGAAGAAGGCATTCACTACCACTTCCAGCACAGCGATGCCGGCCACATGCTGGTGTTCGGTGATGACCAGACGGTATTTCCGACACTTGCCTCGGTTGCCTATCAGCAGGACAGCGGTCTGGTTGCCGATGAGCCGGTCATCAAGCGCTTTGGCGTGCGCGTCGAGACCCGCGCCGGGTGCGTCACCCGCCGCGATTACGATTTCGAGAAGCCCCGTCTGACCATGGAGGCGGCGGTTAGAAGCAACACCCAGCCCGACCTTGAGGATTACGACTATCCCGGCCGCTTCGTCGACCGCGAGCGAGGCAAGCATCTATCCCGGCGCGCGCTGGAACGCCATCGCCACGACTTCGAACTGGCTGAGGGAGAAAGCGACCAGTCGCTGCTGGTCTGCGGCCATTTTCTACCACTCAGCGATCATCCGCGCGGCGACTGGAATCAGCTATGGCTGCTGACTGAAGTTTTCCACGAAGGCAAGCAACCTCAGGTGTTGGAAGAGTCCGTCACCGATTCTTCAGACATCGCCGCGCTGACTCCCTTTCCCCTAAGTGGTGGGGAAAGGGAAGCCCGGCTAAGGGATGAGAGGTCCCTTGCCAACAACGACTTCACCCAAGGCTACCGAAACCAGTTCACTGCGACCCCTTGGGCTGTCCCCTTCCGCCCCGCACTTCGCCACCCCAAACCACGCATCCTCGGCAGCCAGAGCGCGGTCGTAACCGGCCCGGCCAGCGAAGAGATCCACTGCGACGAATACGGCCGAGTGAAGGTGCAGTTTTTCTGGGATCGCGAAGGCAAAGCCGATGAGCACACGAGCTGCTGGTTGCGTGTCAGCTCAAGCTGGGCCGGCGACCGCTATGGCGGAATCGCCATCCCACGCGTGGGGATGGAAGTGCTGGTGACCTTCCTCGAAGGCGACCCCGACCAGCCTCTGGTCACCGGCTGCCTGTACCACAAGGAACATGTCGTCCCCTATGACCTGCCGGCTAACAAGACCCGCAGCGTGTTCAAGACCCTGAGTTCACCCGGTGGCGGCGGCTACAACGAACTACGCATCGAAGACCGCAATGGCGCCGAGCAAATCTATATCCATGCCCAGCACGACTGGGACGAGAACATCGAACACGACCAGAAGATCCGCGTCGGCCACGAACGCCACGACACCGTCGAGGCCAACAGCTACAGCGAATTCTGCGCCGAAGAACACCGCACCACGCACGCCGACCGCCGCAGCGAAATCAAAGCAGACGACCACCTGACCGTCGGCAATAACCAGCACGTCAAGATCGGAACCGGCCAGTTCGTCGAAGCCGGCAACGAAATCCACCTTTCCAGCGGGCTCAAAGTAATACTCGAAGCCGGCAGCGAACTGACCCTCAAAGCCGCGAGTAGCTTCATCAAACTCGACGGTAGCGGCATCACCATGGTCGGACCGATTATCAAGATCAACTCCGGCGGTGGACCGGGCGGCGGTTCGGGGGCGGCTCCAGTGTTACCGATCATTCCCAAGCCCGCAGATACCGCACCGACCGGCGATAAGACCGGCCAAGCCAATATCAATCCGCTGTTGCCGCTGGCAAGCCTAGGTCAACAAGGGCCACAACAGCTGATCGTCGATGTATGGGGCGACCCGGCCTTGGGCGGCCAAGTACAACTGCTCGACCCGGAGGAGGAAGCATGAGCGAGCTGAAGGGCCAGCCCATCAAGCAGGGCACCCGCAAGCGCGCGGAATACGACAATGCGCGCCGTGCGCGGCTCGCGCTGAATATCGGTCGCGCCGACGGCGGCGAGCTGCAGATCCCGGTCGAAGTAGATATGCGCAGCAATGAGGAAGAAGAGAATATTCAGCAGAATACCTTCCTCGCAGTCATGCCGATGGCGCGCTTGCCGGGCTACGATCGCTACGACGAGGCCCCCAAGGGCGGCTTGCTTAGAGCAGGAAGACTGTACGTGTTCCGGCAAGGGAAACTTTGGCGCGAGCTGGAAAGCGACGGCCATGGGCAATTCTTCGAAGTGGATATAGTCCATTGGCGAAAGACGGCCAAGGCAGGCGGCAAAGCGGATGAGCGCAAGCCCGTCGGCGTCAAGCAGTATCTGATCCTTGTGCCGATGCTGCTGAAAGGTCGTTTCGTGGGGGACGAATTCTCCATGGCCTACAGTGAGCTGCCCTGGGCCTGGGAATATATTCAGTGGCTGGAGGCCAGTTCCGGGCGCATCAAGCAACGCTGTCAGAACGTAGCGCCCGCCTGGGCGGCTGCCGTGGTAGGCCCCGAGCAATGGAAAGCCACCCAGGCGATGCCGGTCATCCCGATCACACGCATCAGTAAAGGCATGTGTGCCCGCGAACTGCACCTTGAAACCCTGCTCGAAGATCCCTTGCTACTCAATACCGGCCTTACCGAGTTGCCCGCCGGCTCGCTGGTTAAGCAGCTCGAACAACGGCAAAAAGAGTTGGCTGGCTTTATGCGCACTGCGCCACCTGATCCTCTGCCAGTATTGCCGGCAAACAAAGACCTGCTCAACGAATACCAGTTGCGCGACTATCCACAACTGGTCGGGGTGATGCTCGACGACCCCATCTTCGCCCTGCGCCATGCCGTCGCCCAGTCGCGGCTATGCGCGGAACTGCTGCAAACCCTCAACGCCCTGGTGCCGCACCAACCCTTCGGCCGTTATGCCGAGTTGCTCTACAAGGAGGCCATGCCAGCTGATGGCCCTCTACAAGAATTTAAACGGCATATCGATATTGCAGCGCTAAAGAAAGCCACCCTGCACAGCGAACGCGAACAGGCCCGCGAACAGCTTTACCATCAGCAGGAGCGCATGCTTGAGTTGGTCAAACGCCTGCCAGCAGTGTGGAACGATTTCCTCCACAGCCACGACGAACGTCTGCTGGAGCCTTATGCCCAACTGACCGAACTGCTGGAGGTCCTCAACCGCTCGCCCAAGGGGTGCGATCCGCGCTGTATCGAAGCGCAGGATATGAAAGTCAGTGCGGCCGTGGACAAACTCAGTCGCCAACTGGTCGAGGCCACCCATGCGCTGACAAAAGGCTTGTTGGCCAATGCCCAAAACGAGTTGCCAGAAGCCGCCAAACGTCTACAGGCCCTTGCGGCCAGCGGTATCGCCGTCAAGCCGGAGCGTTTGGGCCTGAGTGCGCTGAGCTTTCTCAACAATGCCTACATCGGCCAGAACCTGATGTTGGCAATGGATGAACTGCTCAACCATGTTGCTACGGCCAGCGCATTAGCGGTCAAGCGCATCAGCGAAGGCGCTAGCGTTACCCAGATTCAACTACACCGCAGTTTTGCTCCCACCTTCGGCGTACTGAAAAATCTGCATAGCCAAGCGAAAGGGCTGAAACTGCTGACCCAAGGCGAAGCCCTGGCCAAGAACATGGTCGTGCTGGGCGTGCATGGCGATGGCTTTAGCTTCGGCATCACCGCCGCCGAGCGCATCACCCTGACCCGCGACAACTATCTATATGCCAGTCTGGAAAAGAAAAACGGCCAGGTGATCGCCACCAGCAGCGGCAAGCTGGCCGAGCGCCTGAACTTTGCCCGTAAAGACCTGGGCCAGGTCATGGTGGTGGCTGCCGAAGCCAACGATCCCCTGGTCGCCGACTATAAGCAGTGGCGCACCGGCGCCGCCCACCTGAACACCGCCAAGGCCCTCGCCAATAGCAAGACGTTGCCCGTACTGG
The DNA here is from genome assembly GCF_050272435.1 of Pseudomonas sp. NPDC047961. NCBI lineage: Bacteria > Pseudomonadati > Pseudomonadota > Gammaproteobacteria > Pseudomonadales > Pseudomonadaceae > Pseudomonas > Pseudomonas sp. NPDC047961. Next base: position 511,590 of record NZ_JBNNMD010000002.1, read on the forward strand.
CGACTGTGTGTGCGGGGTTTAGTTTGTATGCGAATCTATGGGGAGCAAAAGACTTAATCAGCCAAGGCGAGGTAGAACGATGGACCATTGGCGCAATGGGCGCTACAGCAGATCTTGGGTTAGCCAGTAATAACGTTGCGCTCAAATTGCTAACCGATGCCAAGCGTAGCGGCAACCCATGGCATGTGTTCTGGGAGCGAGGCCGCTTTCAAACCTCAGGCTTCTGGGCCGAAAACCTGCTAAAGCGTACTGGCAGCACATGGCTAAATGTGTCGCGTGTCGGCTCGGCTGTGGCCATGGGAGTAACGGCTTTCTTGTTTGCGTGGGACGCCGGACGCGCCCTGCGTGACGGCGACGACGATGTCGCCATGGCTAATATGATCGCCGCCAGCGGCTCGGGTATCTGGGCGCTCTATACCGTTGGTCTGCTAGCCAGCCCCTGGTTGCTGGGGCTGGGGATCGGTCTGCTGGTGGCCGGTGTGATTGGCACCGTATTACTAGCCGATGGCGCGGTGGAACAGGCCATCAAGCACGGCCCCTTCGGCACCAAGCAGCGCCTGCCGCAGATGAACAACCCCTTGCAGGCTTACCAGCAACTGCTGGGGGCTCTGGGCGAGCCCCGCGTCCATATTGAGCGGCTACAGTTCTGGCAGGACAAGGCCAGTGCGGCGGACAACGCTCGCCTGCTCGATGCGCAAACAAGCGCGCGTGGTTACCTGGCACGGCAAGACTGGGTGGTCGAATTGAGCACCCCGCTGCTGGGCCAGTTCCGCAATGGCCTCGACTTCCGCCTAATCGCCAAGGAAGTGCTGCGCACCCGTGGTCATACCTCGGGTTGGACCTACCGTTACCAGCCTATCCCCAAGGAAAAGCTTGGCGCTGTGGTGCTCGACGGTAATCGCTTGCTCTTTGTGCTGCCTGCACAATTTGTTGTGGCCTCAGCAGATGACCCGCTGCGCTACAGGCAAGCCATCGAATACAGCCTTAAGGTCTGTGGGCAGTTCGAACTGGGCGAAACTATGTGCCACGCGGACGATACCTTCCCAGGCTATAACCGCATCACGCTCCCCCAGCCAAAGCCGCGTAGCTGGCAAGCGTTTGCAGCGCAGATGCCCACAGACGGCGACAATGCCGATGACGTGGCCTACTGGCTGATTACACAACGGGACTTTGCCAAAATATGAATGCCTCCGTTAAACCGACAGCAACTTATGCCGATTCGGCCTACTGCAGCAACGCCATTCCGGTTCAACCACCGCATAAGTGGCCGCAGGATGCCGACCGTACTGGCCCGACTCGGACGCAATTGCGCTGGGGGCACTATGCCAATCTAGTGCCTTCGCAGGATGTAGATGCACAGTTGCAGCCCGGTATGCGTGACTATCTAGACAAAAAAAAAGAAAATGACCTTTATATTAATCAAAAGCGCTGGAACTTCGATAACACCAGCAAGTGGATGATTCTGATTCCCTATTTAAAATATGCGTCAATGCTTTTTATACCGTGGATGCTGTGGGGGGTTATGACTACAGAAGCTCTCGCTGTAACTATAGCGTGGGCGGCAGAAATAAATAGCGCCAACTCATATGTCGTCATTGGCTTTCTCTCCATTTTAGTATCTTTTTTATTTATGGGTCTTAGTGCTTGGTATGTGTGGGGCGGCGATAATCCGCGCTATAAACAATATCTAATCCATGTTACATCTGGCTTTTTAGTGGCGCTAATAGCCTCTCTAGCAACCTTTGAGGACTCCTCGTCCGGTACAGATATGTTCTGGCTTTGCGCTGGCATGGCCCTTAGTGTCTTTATGGGCCTAATCGGCTGGGATTACTTACAAGACCTTTACCTGCGCATATTCGCTCACGATGGCAGCGGCTTTAACCGCCAGACCGGCATGCTCACTATTGGCAGGCGCTTTCAAAAACCCTTTAGCGCACCGCTCTATGAGTTCGATGCCACCCTGGAATTCCGCCCCGGCCCGCACGGCAACAGCGGCTTCGCAATTTGGCTGCACCACCGCTACACCTCGGTCGAGGTGTTTCTCGGCGCTAAAATCCAATCCCTGGGCATGAACCTGGAAGAAGCTCTGGCGTTCTGGGATACGCTGCAGCGCTATATGGACGTGACCCAACCCTTACCCGAACTGCCGATTCTCGAACAGTTCCGCCACCTCGACCCGACTACCGCCGAACACGACCGCCAGAGCAAGCGCGACCCGCGCCGTTGGCGTGATATGCCTTACCGGGCCTGGGAGCGCCGTGGCCGTGCGGAAATGATAAAGCGCAACCGCGACTACAAATGGCAGGAACAACCCTGCATCATCCAATCCAAGATCGACCCCGGCCTGAGCATCGAAGCCTACTACCGCAGCCAGGAAGCCAAGGGCATCCAGGCCACGCCCAAGGGCGACGACTTCGATGACGTCCATCAGCATCACATCGGCACCGAACGCAGCTGACGAAAAATGGAGCGCTGCTGGCAGCAAATACCGCTAATGACCGGAAAGGTGACAGTATTTGGTGCTGAACGCCGCCTGCGCCGTACCGCCGTTATTAACACGGCCCGACGACCATGGCGCCCGATATCGTTGAGACCGATCTGCCACCATTCAGGCGTTACTCCGCTGCCCAGGTAGGCTGACCAAGCGTAACCCTGCATACGCTCTGGTCTCGGCAAATCTAAAACCGCCCCGCTGCACGCCGGAGGTTAATCCTATAAACAGACCAGCGAATCAGCATTCGCCCTACTCCGGCACCTCCACACACACATGAATCGCATCATGCCGCCAGTACTCCACATCGCAGTCAATGATCCGCTCATGCTGATCGCGGTTCAGACGGATGATGCGCAGGGCAGGGCTACCGGGGGCGGTGCGCAGGGTTGATGCGGCTTCCGGGTGGAGGGCGGTGGGGACCATGTCGAAGCGGACGCGACCGTAATGGATGCCGTATTCGCTGGCGTACAGCTCGGTAAGTGAGCAGGTCAGGTCGTACTTCAGGATGCCGGGGAAGTGGACTGGGTTCAGGTAGTGCTCGACGTAGAGTACAAGGCGGCCGTCGATGCGGCGTGCGCGGCGGATCTGGATGACGCTCGATAACGCCGCAAGCTCCAGGCGCGAACAAATCTCCGCAGTAGCGGGCTGCAGCCTTGCCGACAGCACCTCGGTAGCAGGCAAACGGCCCTGTTCGCCCACCATCGCGTGGAAATGGCTACGCACCAATGGGTTGTAGAGCACCCGCGGTGGCGACACGAACCAGCCACGACGGTCTTCGCGATAGATCATGCCGAGTGATTCCAGCTGCCCCAAGGCTTCGCGTAGCGTGATGCGTGTGGTGGCGAACAGCTCACTGAGCTTTCGCTCGGACGGCAACTGCCCGCCCGGCTGCAGCAAGCCATGGCGGATCTGCTCCTGTAGCGAGCTACAGATCGCCGTCACCGTCCGCGGGACTTCATCGCGCATCTTCTTTTCTCACTGGACTATACCAAGGACCAAGGCGGGGCACGGGCTGCCGTCTTTTCCCAGTTGATGGCGGGTAACGCTAGAGCGTAACGATGACTGTCGCATGACAATGCAGCGGCAAAAACAGCCCGCGGACCGTATAGACAACGCGGTGCACTACGGACAAAAAAACTGTGCAGGCCTTTTCAGGCAGGGTTTTGCGCGTGCGCTAGGCTTGTTACGGCACTCCTGTCGCAGTGTCGCCCGTTACGGCGATGGCGGAGGCAACGACATCAAACTGTCACTTGCACCCCCTAGTTTGGTTGCATCGAACTGATCTAGACCAACCGACCTGCGAAAGGAGCTTCGAATGAAACGACTGCTGCTGGCTTCACTACTGGGATCAGCCATCGCCCTGGCGACATCGGCGAACGCTGCACAAACGGATCTAAAAGCGCTCGAAGAGGCGGCTCGCGCGGAAGGTGAGGTCAATAGCGTCGGCATGCCGGACAGCTGGGCCAACTGGAAGGATACCTGGCAGGACCTTGAGCAAAAGTACGGTCTCAAGCATATGGACACCGACATGAGTTCGGCCCAGGAGATCGCCAAGTTCGCAGCCGAAAAAGACAACGCCACGGCCGACATCGGTGACGTCGGCGCGGCCTTCGGGCCGATCGCCGTTCAGCAAGGTGTTACCCAGCCATATAAGCCCACTACATGGGACCAGATTCCCGAGTGGGCCAAGGACAAGGACGGGCACTGGATGCTGGCCTATACGGGATCCATCGCCTTCATCGTCAACACGCAGCTGGTCAAGGATGTGCCGACCTCCTGGGCCGAGCTGAAGGATGGTCAGTACAAAGTCGCCATCGGCGATGTCAGCGCTGCTGCACAAGCTGTCAATGGCGTACTGGCCGCGGCCATCGCCAATGGTGGGGACGAGACGAATATCCAGCCGGGCCTGGATTATTTCGCCGACATCGCCAAGCAGGGCCGCTTGTCGCTGTCGAACCCGACGATCCAGACACTGGAACGCGGCGAAGTGGAAGTGGGTGTGGTCTGGGACTTCAATGGCCTGTCGTACCGCGACCAGATCGACCCCAGCCGCTTCGAGGTCGTGATTCCGTCAGATGGCTCGGTGATTTCCGGCTACACGACCATCATCAACAAGTGGGCCAAACACCCCAACGCCGCTAAGCTCGCCCGCGAATACATCCTCTCCGATGCCGGGCAGATCAACCTGGCCAAGGGCAACGCCCGCCCGATCCGCGCCGAGCACCTGACACTGCCCGCCGAGGTGCAGGCCAAGCTGCTGCCGAACGAGCAGTACGTCAAGGTCAAGCCGATCGAGAACGCCGATGCCTGGGAAGCAACTTCCAAGGCTCTGCCGCAGCAGTGGCAGGAAAACGTGATCATCGAAATGGAGTGATCGGCTGCCAACCGACAGGATCGTAAGGTAGTGAGCGGCGCCCCACTTCAGCCTGCCAGCACGCAGGCGGTGGGCTGAAGCCCACCCTACGACGCGCACCAGGTGTGCCGGAAGACGGGTTGGGTCGGGTTTTTGTAGGGTGGGCTTTAGCCCACCAGAGAAAGTCCCGCAGAAGAAACGGTGGGCTGAAGCGGAGCGCCGGCCGGCCCACCCCACGGCCCACTCCTGATAAGGAAATGTCCAATGGGAAAAGCCATCCTCGTTGTGCTCGACGGCCTCAGCTATCAGGTCGCGGAGCACGCGATCGGCCATCTACAGGCCTATTGCATGGCCGGCCGTGGAGCGCTGTACCGTTTGGAATGTGAATTACCCGCGCTGTCTCGCCCCCTTTATGAATGCATCCTGACCGGCGTGGCACCAATCGACAGTGGCGTCGTGCATAACGACGTGGTGCGGCTATCCACCGAGCGCAGCATCTTCCATTACGCCCGCGACGCGGGTTTGAGTACAGCGGCCGCGGCCTATCACTGGGTCAGCGAGCTCTATAACCGCGCGCCCTTTGTGGCGGCACGCGATCGTCATAGCGAAACGCCCGAACTGCCGATCCAGCATGGTCACTTCTATTACGAGGATCACTACCCCGATTCGCATCTGTTTGCTGACGCGGAAAGTTTGCGGCTGCGGCTCAGTCCCGACTTCCTGCTGGTGCATCCGATGAACATAGACGACGCCGGCCACAAGCACGGTCTGGATTCGCCCCAGTACCGCAACGCCGCGCGCCGCGCCGACATTCTCCTCGCCGACTACCTGCAGCACTGGCTGGACGATGGTTACCAAGTGTTGGTGACGGCCGATCACGGCATGAACAACGACCGCTCCCACAACGGCCTATTGCCCGAAGAGCGTGAGGTGCCCCTGTTCGTTCTGGGTTCAGCATTCAGCCTCGACCCCGCCGCACGACCGAAACAGACCGAGTTGTGCGGAACATTATGCGAGTTGCTCGGTGTGGCCCATGACAAACCACTGTGCCAGGACCTGCTGAAATGAGCGCGCCGCTTGAAGACAACCTCAAGACCGCCGCCATTCGAGACGGTGCTGCCCCTAGAATCGCAGACCGTCGGGCGCCGCGCGGCAAATGGCTGGCGCTGCTCTGCCTGCTGCCGTTCGCCGTGTTCTTTTTCGCCTTTCAAATAGCTCCGCTGCTGTGGGTCACACTCAACAGTCTGCACACGGCGGACGGATGGAGCCTGGCCAATTTCGAGAAAGTCTTCGGCTCCAAGTTCTATCTACAGGCTATCAAGCACAGCTTGCAGATCGCCTTCTGGTCGAGCCTGTTCGGCATCGTCATCGCCATCCTCGGTAGCTACTCGCTGCGCCAGGTCGATTCGAAGTTGCGCGACTTCGTCATGGCCTTTTCCAACATGACCAGCAACTTCGCCGGGGTACCGCTCGCGTTCGCCTTCGTCATTCTGCTCGGCTTCAACGGGGCGCTGACGATCCTGCTCAAGCAGGCCGGCATCATCGAGGACTTCAATCTCTACTCCAAGACCGGCCTGATCGTGCTCTACACCTACTTTCAGATCCCGCTGGGCGTGCTGCTGCTCTACCCCGCCTTCGATGCACTGCGCGAGGATTGGCGCGAGTCAGCCTCGTTGCTGGGTGCGGGCAGCTGGAGCTACTGGCGCTATATCGGCCTGCCGGTACTGACGCCGGCACTGCTGGGCACCTTCGTCATCCTGCTGGCCAATGCGCTGGGCGCCTATGCCACGGTGTATTACCTCACCACGGGCAATTTCAACGTATTGCCGATCCGCATCGCGGCGATGATTTCCGGTGACATTTCCCTCGATCCGAACATGGCGAGCGCATTAGCGATGGTGTTGGTTGGGTTGATGGGCGTGATCACCGTGGCGCATCAGCTGCTGCTCAGGAGGAGCTACCATGCGGGCCGCTGAAGCGAAACGCGGTGCGCTGTACCACCGCATGGTGGTGTGGCTGCTTTTCTTCATCCTGTTACTACCTCTAGCAGCGACCTTTCTCTACTCGATCTCAAGCAGTTGGTCAGCGACCATCCTGCCGGACGGGCTGACGTTCGACTGGTATCTGCAGCTTTGGAGCGAGGAGCGCTTCCTACGCGCATTCGCTCAGTCCTTGCTGGTCTGCCTTGGGGCGTTGGCCCTGGCGGTGGTGCTGATCCTGCCGCTGCTGTTCGTGGTGCATTACCACTTCCCGAAACTCGACGGGCTGATGAACATCCTGATCCTGCTGCCCTTCGCCGTGCCGCCGGTGGTGTCCTCGGTCGGCCTGCTGCAGCTCTACGGCTCGGGGCCGCTGGCGATGGTCGGTACGCCCTGGATCCTCATTGGCGCCTACTTCACCATCGCGCTGCCATTCATGTATCGCGCAATCAGCAATAACCTCCAGGCGATCAACCTGCGCGATCTGATGGATGCGGCCCACCTGCTCGGCGCCAGCACCTGGAAAGCGGCGTTTCTCGTGGTGCTGCCGAACCTGCGCAAGGGGCTGATGGTGTCGCTGTTCCTGTCGTTTTCGTTTCTGTTCGGCGAGTTCGTCTTTGCCAACCTGCTGGTCGGCACCCGCTACGAAACCTTGCAGGTCTATCTGAACAACATGAAAAACAGCAGCGGCCATTTCAACAGTGCGCTGGTGATCTCCTACTTCTTCTTCGTACTGGTATTCACCTGGGCGGCGACCCGGTTGAATCGGGAAAAGCCTTGAGGGGAAGTGTTTGCAAGAGGGCCTGGCTAGTTTGTTCGGTGGGCTGAAGCCCACCCTACGTGACTCACCGGGCGTACCGGAAGGCGTGCCCAGCGGTTTTTGTAGGGTGGGCTTTAGTCCACCAGAGAGAGCCCCGCCGAAGAGCCGGCGGGCTGAAGCCCATCCTACGGAATAGCAGCGTGGCGCTGAAACGGAGCACCGCCTGGCCAACCCTTTTTTACGACAGGCCCCGGCCACCGCTGCGGCTATTCGAGACAGGAACACTCCATGAGCTACCTTTGCGTTCGTAACCTGCACAAAGCCTATGGCGACACCCAGGTCTTCAGCGATATCGATTGCGAGATCGCCAAGGGTGAGCTGATTACATTGCTCGGCCCCTCAGGCTGTGGCAAGTCCACACTGCTACGCTGCATCGCCGGTCTGACCGAGGTCGACGGTGGTCAGATCTTGCTGGATGGCGAGGATCTAGTGCCAATCTCACCGCAAAAGCGCCAGATCGGCATGGTGTTCCAGAGTTATGCGCTGTTTCCCAACATGACGGTGGAGCAGAACGTCGCCTTCGGCCTGCGCATGCAGAGCATCGCCCGAGACGAGAGCACACGGCGGGTGAGCGAGGTGCTGGCGATGGTCGAGCTGAATGATTTCGCCCGTCGTTACCCGAGCCAGCTTTCCGGCGGCCAGTGCCAGCGCGTGGCCCTGGCGCGTTCGCTGGTGACCCGCCCTCGCCTGTTGCTACTAGACGAGCCCTTGTCAGCGCTGGATGCGCGCATCCGCAAGCATCTGCGTGAGCAGATCCGCGCGATCCAGCAGGAGTTGGGACTGACGACCATTTTCGTCACTCATGATCAGGAGGAAGCCCTGACCTTGTCGGACCGCATCCTGCTGATGAACGCCGGCCGCATCGTCCAGAGCGCCGATGCCGAAACCCTCTACACCGCACCAGTGGATGCCTTCGCCGCCAGCTTTATCGGCAACTACAACCTGCTCGCCCCGGACATCGCCTCGCGATTGCTGCAACGCCCGGTTGATGCGCAGGTGGCGATCCGCCCGGAAGCCATCGCGCTGAGCAACTCGGCCGACGGCGGCAGCAACATTGCCGCCGTGATCAAAAGCCACAGCCTGCTTGGCAACGTGATTCGCTACCGCGTCGAAGCACGCGGAGTTGAACTGCTGGTCGATGTACTGAATCGCTCCGCCGCCGATCTCTTTCCCCGCGGCAGCCAGGTTGGCCTTACCATCGACGCTTCGGCAATTCACGAGGTGGCTTGATGGCCCTGGCAATTTTCGACCTGGACGAAACACTGATAGACGGCGACTGCGCCAGCCTTTGGGCCCATGAAATGGCCAAGATCGGCTGGGTGGATGGAGAATCCTTCCTGCGCAAGGATGCCGAGCTGATGGCTGAATACGCCTTCGGCACGCTGGCGATGGAAGACTACATGGCCTTCAGCCTGACGCCCCTGGTAGGCCGCACGGCTGAAGAGGTGGACCATGTCGTCGAGCCCTTCGTCGAGGATGTGATCGAGCCGCTGATCTATAACGACGCCATGCGCTGCATCGCCGAGCATCGCAAGGCCGGCGACCGCATTTTGGTGATTTCCGCTTCGGCGGAGTTCCTCGTCGGGGCCGTTGCCGAACGCCTCGGGATCAGAGAAGTGCTGGCCATTCAGCTGGAGGAACAACACGGCTTCTACAGCGGCAACACCCGTGGTGTGCTGACCTACCGTGAAGGCAAGGTGACGCGGTTACGTGAGTGGGCAGAGGCGGCGGGCGAATCGCTGGAGGGCGCGCACTTTTACTCCGACTCGATCAATGACCTGCCGCTGCTCGAGCAAGTGGCGCATCCGCATGTGGTGAACCCCGACCCGCTATTGCGCGAACAAGCCGAAACCCGGGGATGGCCTCAGCTGACCTGGACCTGATGCGCACCCATGCGCCTCAGGCGTTGGCATTCAATGGCAGCAGAACCCTGAACAACGCACCCTTGCCCTCTTCGCTCTCGACTTGAATCTGGCCTTTGTGCGCTTTGACGATCTGTTCTGCGATGAACAACCCAAGACCGAGGCCAGCACTGCATTCGCTGCCTTCGGCGCGCTCGAACTGGCAGAAGATTCGCTCCAGGCTCTTCGGGCTGATACCGATACCCTGGTCGCGCACTTCGATACAGGCACCAGACTCGCTCGCGCCGACACTCACCTGAACCGGATTACCCGCACCGTAACGCATGGCATTGGTGAGCAAATTGGCCAGCACCTGCTCGATACGAAACTCGTCCCAGCAACCGATGATCGGTTCGGGGCGCTGGAACAGCAGTGAGCAGCCGCTCACTTCCATTTGCGGGGCGAAATTTTCCACCACGCTGGCTACGAGCTTTCCCAAATCCACCTGCGTCGGCCGAATCGACAGCTTGCCGGTGCGGATACGCGACACATCGAGCATGTCGTCGATCAGGCGGATCAGGCTCTGAACCTGGCGCTCATCCTTGTCGACCATCTGCCGCAGCTTGTCCTCGCTGAACACCGCGACGCTCTCGCGACCGAGCTGTAACTTACGCAGCTGCACTTCCAGAATGAGCGTATTGAGCGGCGTCTTCAGCTCATGGGAGACGATCGACATGAAGTCGTCGCGCATGCGCACCGCATTCTCCAGTTCGGCCTTGGTGCTGCGCAGCTCGTCGAGCAGCACTTCCTGTTCGCGGCGGCTGCGCTCCAGCTCTTCAAGCTGACGCGCCAGGCGCTTGCGGTTGCGATAAAGGTCGACGAACACGCTGACTTTGCTGCGCACCGCATGGGTGTCCAGCGGTTTCTGCATGAAGTCGACGGCACCGCTTTCGTAGCCCTTGAACGCATAGTCAAGCTCGCGCCCAGCGGCGCTGACAAAGACGATGGGGATCTGCTTGGTGCGCTCGGTACCGCGCATCAGCTCGGCCAGCTGGAAACCATCCATACCGGGCATCTGGACATCGAGAATGGCCAGTGCGAACTCGTGGCGGAGCAGCAGTTCAAGCGCCTGTTCTGCCGACTCGGCCTGATGCACCCGGATGCCCGGGCCCTGTAGCAGGGCCTCCAGCGCCAGCAGATTTTCCGGCAAATCATCGACGATCAGCAGGTTCGCTTCATCGGTTTGGTTGGGCATCAGTCACTCCAGATCACGCAACAATCGATGAATATCGCGTAAAGGCAAAATGTAATCCGGCGCGAAGCGCTGGAGTGCAGCAAGTGGCATCGTCGGCACCTCGGCTTCGCCGGGCTCCTGAACGATTGTGAGGCCGCCGGCCTGCTTGATCGCCTCAAGCCCGGCGGCGCCGTCCTCGTTGGCACCGGTCAGGAGGATGCCGGCGACGCGGTCGCCCCAGACATCTGCCGCAGACTCGAAGAGCACGTCGATCGAAGGTCTTGAAAAATGCATCGCCTCATCCTGGCTGAGCGACAGCGTCATGTCCGCCTCGACCAGCAGGTGATAGCCCGGCGCTGCGAAGTAGAGCGTGCCGCCGTGCACCGGCTCCTTGTCGCGCGCTTCCTTCACGGCCAGATCGGTCTTGCGCTGGAAGATCTCCACCAGCTGGGTCGGCCCTTTCGGGGGCACATGCTGAACCATCAGCAGCGGCAAGCGAAACGTACGCGGCAACCCCGACACCAGCGCACTGAGCGCGGACAACCCGCCAGCCGACGCGCCGATCACCACGGCATCCACAGGCCGGGCGGGCAGCTTGGTTGAGGTTTCGGCAGGCGCTTTCATAGCTTGCGGAAAATCCTTTCCTGCTTGTTGAAGGCTTCGAACCGCCCGGCATAGCCGGAAAACTCGAGGGTTTCCTTGCTACCGAGGCCGAGGAAGCCCCGGTGGCAGAGCGAATCGAGAAACAGGCCAAAGGCCCGATCTTGCAGCGGCTTGTTGAAATAGATCAGCACGTTGCGGCAGGAAATCAACTGCGTTTCGGCAAATACGCTGTCGGTCGCCAAGCTGTGATCGGCGAACGTTACGTTCTCTTTCAAGGACTTATCCATGATTGCCGAGTCGTAGGCGGCCGTATAGTAATCGCTCAAGCTGTGCTTGCCACCGGCACATTGGTAGTTGTCGGTGTACTGGCGCATGTTATCGATGTTGAAAATGCCCTGACGCGCACGCTCCAGCGACCTTGGGTTGATGTCGGTCGCGTACAGGATTGTGCGTTCGAGCAGCCCTTCTTCCTTGAGCAGGATCGCCATCGAGTAGACCTCTTCGCCCGTACTGCAACCGGCAATCCAGATCTTCAGTGACGGGTAAGTGCGCAATACCGGGATCACCTGCTCACGCAGCGCCAGGTAGTAGCTGGGGTCACGGAACATCTCGCTCACTGGGATGGTGAGGAACTGCAGCAGCTCCATGAACGCCTGCGAGTCGTAGAGAATCCGGCGCTGCAGCTCCGAAATGCTCTCGCAACGCATCTGCTTCAGCGCCAGCAGCACGCGGCGTTTGAGCGAAGCACTGGAATAGTCGCGGAAATCGTAGCTGTAGCGCAGGTAGATCGCTTCGATCAGCAGCTTCAGCTCGATGGCCTGGTTGCGGTCCGGCATGTCAGAGCAGCTCCACCTTTGGCAGCCAGACGCGGATCAGCGAGAACAGACGGTCCAGGTCGATGGGCTTGGCCAGGTAATCGTTGGCGCCCGACCGCAAACAGCGATCCTGATCATCCTTCATCGCCTTTGCAGTCACCGCAATGATTGGAAGCTTGGCGAAGCGTGGGTCCTTGCGGATCTCCTGCATGGCGGTGAAGCCATCCATCTCCGGCATCATGATGTCCATCAGCACCAAATCGATATCGCCAACGTTCTGCAACTGGGCAATGGCCTCATGGCCGTTGCGCGCGATCTCGATCAGCGCGCCTTTCTGCTCCAAGGCGCTGGTCAGGGCGAAGACATTACGCACGTCGTCGTCGACCACCAGAATCTTGCGGCCCTCGAAGGCCTTTTCCCGGCTGCGTACGCTTTTCAGCATCTTCTGGCGCTCCGGCGGCATGTCCGACTCCACCTTGTGCAGGAACAGCGTGACCTCATCGAGCAATCGCTCCGGCGAACGCGCGCCCTTGATGATGATCGAGCGCGAGTATTTCATCAGCGCGGCCTCTTCATCACGAGTGAGGTTACGTCCGGTATAGACGATCACCGGCGGGAACGAGCAGATGTCTTCGCGCGCCATGCGTTCGAGCAGTTCATGGCCATCCATATCCGGCAGTTTGAGGTCGATGATCATGCAGTCGAAGACCGTGGTACGCAGCAGCTCGAGGGCTTGCTGACCAAACTCCACCGCGGTGATCTCGATATCGGTGTCCTCGATCAACCGCGAGACGCTTTCGCGCTGACGGGCGTCGTCTTCGACCAGCAGGATACGTTTGACCTTTTGCGCCAACTTCTCCTCGAAGCGGCCGAACACGGCCTTGAGGTCTTCGCGGGTAGTCGGTTTGGTCGCGTAGCCGATGGCGCCCATCTGCATCGCGGCTTCCTTACGATCCTCCACCGACACGATGTGCACCGGGATGTGCCGGGTGATGGGATTTTCCTTGAGCCGCTCAAGCACGGTCAGCCCAGAATGGTCTGGCAAGCGCATGTCCAGCAGGATCGCATCGGGTCGGTATTGCACCGCGGTGTCGAAGCCGTGGTCGGCGTTCTGCGCGATCAGACAGCTGTATTTCAGTTCGTGGGCCAGGTCGCGAAGAATGCCGGCAAACTGCGGCTCGTCCTCGATTACCAGCACCGAACGCTCGAACGGGAAGCGCTCGCGATCGTCCGTCAGGGACGCCACGCCTTGGGCTTGCTCCAGCACCGGTCGCGGCGTTGCAGCAATAGGCGTCGTCACGGGTGCAAGCGCTGCCTGGATATTGATCGGCGCAGGTAAAGGCTCGTGCTCCTGCTCGGCCACCGGGGCGCTGTAGTTCTCCGGAACGATCAATGTGAACACACTGCCGGCACCCGGTTCGCTACTGACTTCAATGGTGCCGCCGAGCAACTGGGCCAGCTCACGGGAGATGGACAAGCCCAGCCCGGTGCCGCCATAACGCCGGTTGGTGGTGCCATCGGCCTGACGGAAGGCCTCGAAGATGACTTCCTGCTGGTCGGCGGGGATACCGATTCCGGAATCACGCACGGCAAAGGCTATCTGTTGGTCGTCACGGCGCGTCACCCGAAGTTCTACCGAGCCCTTCTCGGTGAACTTGAAGGCATTGGACAAAAGATTCTTGAGAATCTGCTCCAGCCGCTGGCGGTCGGTATAGAGGCTCGGCGGCAAGTCCTCGGCCAGCTCGACATTGAACTGCAGCGACTTTTCCAGCGCCTGGGCGAGAAACAGGCTCTTCAGGCCATCGACCAGTCGCGTGAGGATCAACAGCTCGGGATGGACATCCAGCTTGCCAGCTTCGACCTTCGAGATATCCAGAATGTCGTTGATCAGATTGAGCAGGTCATTGCCCGCCGAATAGATCGAGCGCGCGAACTGCACCTGGTCTTCCTGCAGATTGCCGTGCGGATTGTCGGCCAGCAATTTAGACAAAATCAGCGAGCTGTTCAGCGGCGTGCGCAGCTCGTGGGACATGTTGGCGAGGAATTCCGATTTGTAACGACTGGCGCGCTGCAACTCATCGGCGCGCTCTTCGAGCATCAACTGCACCTCATGCAGGCGATGGTTCTTCAGGTCCATTTCATCGCGCTGCTGCGCCAGCGCCTGGGTCTGTTCGGCGAGCTGCTCGTTGGTCTGCTCCAGCTCGGCCTGCTGCTCTTCCATGTGCGCCTGCGACTCGCGCAAGGCGTTGGATTGCTCCTCGAGCTCTTCGTTGGCCGCGCGCAGCTCTTCTTGCTGGACCTGCAACTCCTCGTTGAGCTGCTGGGTTTCAGCAAGCATGCGCTGCAGCCGCTGGCGATAGCGCGCGGCCTCGATGGCTGAGCCGATATTTTCGCTGACTCGCCGCAGCAACTCATTGTCCTCGTCACGCAGGGGTCGCAAGAAGCCGACTTCCAGCACGGCGTTGAGCATGCCGCTGTCTTCCACAGGGAAGATCAGTACGGACGAGGCGGCGGCGCTGCCCAGCGCCGAACTCACGTTCAGATAACCCTGCGGCACATTGTCGAGCTGCATTACGTGACGTTCCAACGCCACCTGGCCCACCAATCCTTCGCCCAGTTCAAGATTGCGGCCGGCATGCAACCGCTCCCGATCCCAGCCGAATTCCGCGACCCGCTGCAGCTTGCCTTCCTGAGTGACATACAGTGCTCCGACCGCAACGCCGAGGTAGCGCGCCAGGAAACCAAGCACGTTCTGGCCCAGCGTCGGCAAGGCCTGCTCGCCGATCATCGACTCGCTGAGCTGGGTCTGACCGTTTCGATACCAGGCCTGCTTTTCCAGTGCGGCGGCATGCGCCTGTTGCTGTTGGAGCGACTCCGAATAGCTGTCCGACAAACTGATCAGGTCGCGCCGCCCGAAATAGACCAGCAGGCCGCTGAAAATCAGACTGAACAGCAGAAACCCGCCGATCAACGCGGTGGTGATCGTTTCAGACGTATCGGTACGTTCGGATCGGATTTGTCGTTCGTAGGCAATGAACTCGTTGAGCAGCCGACGCTGTTCTTCCTTCAGCTTCAACCCTTCCTGACTGCGCACATACTCAACAACGGATTCGTTCCGAGCCCTGCGGGCGATCGCCTCCTCGGAAAACGCGATCCATTGCTCATGCAGCCGACCAAGGCGCTCGACACGATTCAGCTGTACCGGATCATCGGCGGCGTAATCGGCAATCAGGTCGAACTGGCTTTCGAATACGGGCAGTTCGTTTCGGTAGGGCTCGAGAAAAGCATCGTCCCCGGCAATCAGATAGCCTCGCATCGAGGCTTCCAGGTCACCCATCACTTTCAGCATGTCGTGAGCGTAAGCAACGCCCACCACGGAGCGCTCGACCCAGTGACTGACGTTGAGCAGGAAGTAAACGATGGCGCTGAAGAAAAACGCGCTGAGGAAACCGAAACCGAGGGGCACCGCCACGTTGCGGTTGAGGATTCGCTTGAAGTGATTCTGATCGATGAAAGAGTCGCCCATCTGGTTCCTTCCTGGGTACTGTGCGAGCAACAGTGACCCACGGCCACGCGGGCGGCTGCGTCGCCACCAGCGAACGCCTCCGATCCCGACAAGTTCTTGGTGATTCGCGCGAGATGCCACAACGCGCGCAGTCGACCGCGGACTGTACACCGCCTCGCTTGCAAGCACAAAAAAGCCCGGCCGAATGGCCGGGCCCTGTTGCTCGCTGATCAACCCTCAGCGACGGGCGATAATCCAGACTGCGTGAATGATGCCGGGGATGTAGCCCAACAGCGTCAGCAGAATATTCAGCCAGAATGCGCCACCCAGGCCAACTTGCAGGAACACCCCTAGCGGCGGCAGCAATATAGCGATGATGATGCGAATCAGGTCCATTGTGGTTCCCCCTCAGTCTGGTTTTGCCAATTGGCTTACTGTGAATCGACCGAATCGCCGGAGAGGGGTTCCTTTCCGGCGGGAATCAGGGGGCTGGCAGGGCCACACGACCCAGGAGTTCGATGGAACAACCACAACCGAGACGGCAGTGATTTCAAGCATCCGGTAGCGACCGTTTGAGTCGCCAGGGGCACCCAACGGGGTGCACGAGAGAGAGAACGCGGCTGGCCGTGGAATTGGGTCAGCTGAATGCGCAGATGCCGCCTGCCTTGTGAGCCGCGCGCAACGCCAAGCAGTATCGCTTCAGCCAGCGGACTATCGCAGATCGATCAGGCCCGTCGCCATACGCGAAAGGTCGAACATGACAACCGGATTCCCGCGCTAGTACCGCTACCGGTGCCTTGGCGGCTCGGGCCTGTTGCGCTTGCGCCGGATGTTGATCCACGACAGCACGGCCAGCGCCAGCATCAGCCCGGTCATGTTGAAGTTGCCGATCACTGCGTAGCCCAACGCCGCCAACGAACAGGCTACGAAACCGACCCACCTCACGTAGCCCATCATGGTGCGCACCGCGCCGCCGACGCGATCATCCTCTGGCGGCCCCATCAAACCGACCTCGCCCGCATGCGTTCAAGCTCCTTGGCATCATGGCTGCAGAACAGCGTCACCTCGTCCTTGTGCTCCAGCGACAGGGTCCAGAGCCGATGCTGGTTTGCCAGGCGCGCCGTGCGATCGGTCTCCATCATGCGCTGATAAAAGCGCAGCCCCGGTGTGCAGTGACGTTCGGTCTGGCCGACTTCATCGCGGTAGAAATAGGCGTCACCGGCGTGCAACAGCCAACCGTGGCCGGTATCCAACGCGACACCAGCGTGGCCATGGGTGTGCCCGGTGAGCGGGATCAGCAGGATCTCCGGCGGAAGGCCACGTAGTTCCCGTACCGCCTGAAAACCGAACCAGGTGTCCCCGCCCGGCTCGTAGAACTGCCAGTGGCGCACCTCATCCCATTGCTGGTGGCGATAGCGGCGGTGGCCGAGGAAGCTGTGAGTCGAGCGCGCCGCGTCCATCTCGCGCTGAAGCACATGCACCTGCGCATTGGGAAAGTCCGCGAGCCCACCAGCATGGTCGAAATCCAGATGCGTGAGCACGATGTGCTGCACGTCATCTGCGCTGAAACCCAACTGCCGAACCTGCTCCAGCGCCGTGAAGCGACGCTCGAACTTGATGTTGTTGAAGGCAATGAAGAACGTACTGAGTCGCTTGCGTGGCTCCAGCACATCGCAGCTGCCAAAGCCGGTATCGACCAGCACCAGCCCATGCCCATCGGTCTCGATCAACAGACAGTGGCACACCAGGCTGGCGGTCAGCCCGCTGCTGAAGCCGTCGAACAGTTTGCCGCCGACCGGGCACATACAGCCGCAATTGAGATGATGAACGCGCATGGAAATCTCCTCAGGAGCGGAGCATCACGCAACGGAACGCTGCGCCATCGAGCCCCTTTGTTCAGCCTCGTATAGGTTGTGAGGCTCGCCTACCGCGCAGAGTTCATGTGCCGGCGCCATTGACCGATGACCTGAGGCAAGGCCCAGCACAATGGAGAGGAACTGCGGCCGGTTGGACTATCCTCCGAGGACTGCCTCAAGCAACCACCGGCTTGCCGTCGACCTGGGAGTCACAGCTGATGCATCGTCGCTTCACTCATCGATTCGCCTGGCTGCTTGGCGTGCTGCTGGCCTTCGCCAGTGCTGCACATGCGTCCGACCCGGTCATGGTGCTGCGAGTAGACGGGATTATCGGCCCGGCCAGCGCCGACTACGTCATCCGCGGCATTCAAAAGGCGCAGGAGGCTGATGCGCAGCTGCTGGTGCTGGAACTGGACACCCCCGGCGGGCTGGATAGCTCGATGCGCGCCATGATCAAGAAGATCCTCGCCAGCCCGGTGCCTATAGCCACCTATGTCACGCCTAGCGGCTCTCGGGCGGCCAGCGCCGGAACCTACCTGCTCTACGCCAGCCACATCGCCGCCATGACCCCCGGCACCAACCTGGGCGCCGCGACTCCGGTGCAGATCGGAGGCGGTGGGGGCCCACCGGCGCCTTCTCCGGATGCCGAGAAGGGGAAAGAAAACAGCGGCGACGCCATGAGCCGCAAACAGGTCAACGACGCAGCAGCGTACATTCGTGGTCTGGCGCAACTGCGCGAGCGCAATGCCGAATGGGCCGAGCGGGCGGTGCGAGAGGCCGTCAGCCTCTCGGCAGCCGAGGCGCTGGAGCAGAACGTGGTCGACTACCTGGCCAGCGATCTCGATGACCTGCTGACCCAGCTGAATGGCAAGACGGTCGAGACCCGCGCAGGCACGCGCACGCTGCAGACTGCCGACGCCGCGCTCGAGCGCCATGACCCGGACTGGCGGGTGCGCCTGCTGGCCGTGATCACCAACCCCAGCGTGGCGCTGATCCTGATGATGATCGGCATCTATGGACTGGTCTTCGAATTTTCCAACCCGGGCACCGGTGGTGGCGGCGTTATCGGCGGGATCTGCCTGCTGCTGGCGATGTTTTCGCTGCAGATGCTGCCGGTCAACTATGCGGGCGTCGCACTGATCCTGCTGGGCCTAGCGTTCATGGTCGCCGAGGCCTTCGTTCCCAGCTTCGGCGTGCTCGGCCTCGGCGGCGTGGCCGCATTCGTCACGGGTGCGGTGATTCTGATCGACACCGAAGTGCCGGGCTTCGGCATTCCGCTGGCGCTGATCGGCACGCTTGCTGTCATCAGCGCGTTGCTGGTCTTTGGCATCGTCAGCATGGCGCTGAAAGCCCGGCGGCGCCCGATAGTCAGCGGCGATGCCGAACTGATCGGCACACTGACCCAGATTACCGGCATCAAGCCAGATGAGCCGGGCACCGGTTGGGTGCAGCTACACGGTGAACACTGGCAGGTGCACGGGACCGGGCCACTGCAGGTGGGCCAGCAGGTCCGCGTGGTAGCACGGCATGGCTTGCAACTGGATGTGACTGCGGCCGACAGGCCGTCAACCGAGAAGAGGTGAAGCATGGGTCTTGAAATGAGCTTTATCGTCGTCGCGGTGCTGGTGATTGCACTGCTGGCATCGACGTTCCGCATCTTGCGCGAATACGAGCGCGGCGTGGTGTTTCAGCTGGGCCGCTTCTGGAAGGTCAAGGGGCCTGGGCTGATCCTGATCATTCCCGGCATCCAGCAGATGGTCCGGGTCGACCTGCGCACCTTGGTCCTGGACGTTCCGACCCAGGACGTAATCTCGCGCGACAACGTCTCGGTGAAGGTCAATGCGGTGGTCTACTACCGCGTACTGGACGCTGAAAAGGCGATCATTCAGGTCGAAGACTACCACTCGGCCACCAGCCAGCTGGCGCAGACGACGCTGCGTGCGGTGCTCGGCAAGCACGATCTGGACGACATGCTGGCCGAACGCGAGCAGCTCAATAACGACATTCAGCAAGTGCTCGACGCGCAGACCGACGCCTGGGGCATCAAGGTCGCCAATGTCGAAATCAAGCATGTGGACCTCGACGAATCGATGATCCGCGCCATCGCCCGGCAGGCCGAGGCGGAACGCGAGCGTCGCGCCAAGGTCATTCATGCAGAAGGCGAGCTGCAGGCCTCGGAAAAACTCATGCAGGCCGCTGAAATGCTCGGGCGCCAACCCGGTGCCATGCAACTGCGCTACATGCAGACGCTGAGCAACATCGCTGGCGACAAGAATTCGACCATCGTCTTCCCGCTGCCTATGGAGCTGCTCCAAGGCCTGGGCAACCTCACCAAGAAAAATGAGTAGAGACCTTATATGCCCCTGCGCTCAGCCGTACCCGTTGTTCGCCTGCTGTCGGTCTGCCTGCTGGCACTGACGCTCACTGCCTGCGCGGCTTTCTTCGACCACGACCCGCTCAACGTACAGGTGGCCGGCATCCAACCGCTGCCCGGGGAAGGGCTGGAGCTGCGCATGGCGGTGAAACTGCGGGTGCAGAATCCCAACGACCGCCCGCTGGACTACGACGGCGTAGCGCTGGAGCTGGAAATCAACGGACGCAACCTGGCCAGCGGCGTCAGCGACGCAAGCGGCACCATCCCACGCTTCGGCGAAACCGTATTGAGCGTGCCGATGACCATCTCGGCATTCTCTGCCGCGCGGCAAGCGCTGGGCCTGGCTGAGCATATCGGCATGGATGAAGTGCCCTATGTGCTGCGAGGCAAGCTGGCGGGCGGCAGGACGTTCGGCACGCAGCGGTTCGTGGAGAAAGGCACGCTTGATCTGAACGGCGCGATGCCTAGCCCGTATCGGCGGTAGATCTCTAGGGTTCGCAGCCGGCAAACGCGCTCTGGCAAGCGGGTAACTTAGCTGCCGGCATCTCCCAACGCTTTGCGAGCAAGCTCGCTCCTACAAAAGGCATCCTGTCTCGTTGAGTAGGAACGCTGGCTCGCAAATGGCAGAGCTGCCGACCCGCTACAGTCTCGGCAGCTGTCCGCCCTGCTCACTCCACCCGGCAGCGGCCGGCTCGGCAACGGTGAGCTTCATGAGACGGGTCGGCCTGCATCAGCTTGCGAGTCACGCCATTGGTCCAGCCGAAGCCGTCCTGCAACGGGTATTCACCACCGCCGGCGTGCTCGGTGCAGGGCCGCAGCACATACTTCTCCACCAGCTTGCTCTCGCTTTCAAACAGCAGCGAGACGATCTTCAGCCAGCGCTCTTCGATCTGCAGTGCCAGTGCATCGTGACCATAGTGTTGCAGCCCACGGATGCCCATCCATTGCAGCGGCGCCCAGCCGTTCGGGCGGTCCCACTGCTCACCACTGCCGCCGACCTCGGTGGTGGACAGTCCGCCGGGGGCGAGCAGCCGTTCGCGAACCACTTCAGCCACCCGCGCCGCCTGCTCGGCACTGGCAAGCTTGACGAACAGCGGCGTCAGGGTGGCAGCGGTAAGGTTGTCCCTAGGTTTTGCGAGGCACCAGTCGTAGTCGAAATAGGCGCCGTGCTGCTCGCTCCACAAGTAATGATCGATCGCAGCCAGACGCTTTTCGGCACGCAGACGGAACGCCTCGGCACAGTCATGTTGGCCCTTAGCGCGGCTGAGACGGGCGATCTGTCGCTCAAGGTTGTAGAGAAAGCTGTTCAGGTCCACCGGAATGATCTGCGTGGTGCGAATGCTCGAGAGCCGCTGAGGATCGCCCAGCCAGCGCGAACTGAAATCCCAGCCGGACTCTGCACCGGCTCGCAGGTCGCGATAGACCTCATGCGCGGGCCGGCTGGATGAACGCGCCGTTTCGACGTCTTCGAGATAGGACTCCTCGCGCGGCGTGTCCCGTTCATCCCAATAGCGATTGAGTACGCTGCCATCGGCCAGACAAACGCAGCGACGATGGGATTCTCCGGGACGCAACTGATCGTCCCCATCGGTCCAGAACGCGTGCTCCTTGCGCAACTGCGGGAGGTAATCGTTGGCGCGATGCACGCCGGACTCCTCGAACAGGTCGGTCATCAACGCGAAAACCGGCGGCTGCGAGCGGCTCAGGTAATACGAGCGGTTGCCATTGGGCACATGGCCGTAGGTATCGATCAGGTAGGCGAAATTGTCCGCCATTGATCGCAGCAGCTCGCAATGCCCACTCTCATCCAGGCCGAGCATGGTGAAGTAGGAATCCCAGTAATACAGCTCGGTAAAACGACCGCCCGGCACCACGTAGTCGTGGGGCAGCGGCAGCAGCGAGGAGAATTCCGGGTGCTGGCGCGGGTGGCGGGTCAGCACTGGCCAGAGCCGGTCGATGTGCTCAGCCAGGGTATCGTCGGGGTTGGCGACGAACTCGGTTGGCTGTCGCTGGTAGACCTCGAAGTGCTCCAGCACAAATCCACGTAGATCGAAGCCGGGCTGGCTATTCTGCGCCCGATAAGCTTCGAGAATGCGCTCCGGATGCTGTCGCGGGGCGCAGTCGACAAAGGTCTTGCTGTCAGCAAACACCCGCTGCATCTGCACCGCCACGAACAGTTCCTGGTAACGGTCCGCGGGGGTCAGGGTATCGGCGGCCGAAACCGCACGAGTGTCGTAATCGAAGTCGCTCGAAGGGATATCGGTCATTGCTCGCTGTAATTCCATAGCAGTCCACCATCTATCACCAGTGTAGTGCCGGTGACGTAGTCGGCGTCGTTCGAGGCGAGAAAGGCCACTGCACCCGCCACATCGTGCGGCTGCCCCAAACGCTTGGCCGGGATGTTCTCAAGCAGCCCGGCGAGTTTTTCCGGTTCGTTCATCAGCGTCTGATTGATTGGCGTCTCGATCGCGCCGGGCGCGACGTTGTTGACCGTGATCCCCAGCGGTGCCAGTTCGATCGCCAGGTTACGCGTCAGCATTTTCAGACCGCCCTTGCTGGAGCAGTAGGCACTGAAATTGGGAAATGGCAGCTCCTCGTGAACTGAGCTGTTGTTGATGATCCGCCCGCCTCGCCCGGTGTCGCGCAGGTGCCGGGCAAACGCCTGGGACAGGAAAAATGGGCCGCGCAGATTGACGTTCAGCACCTGGTTGTAGTCCGCCTCGCTCACATCGAGAAAGGCGTCGTGTTTCTGCACCCCGGCGTTATTGACCAGAATGTCCAGGCGGCCCATCTGCTCGACGGCCTGCTCAACCAGCCGATAGCAATTGGCAGGTTCTGCAACATCCGCGGCGATAAAGCAGACCCGATGCCCTTGGGCCCGCACCTGCTCGAGTGTTTCGCGCGCCTGGTCGTCATCATGTCGCCCATTGATAACCAAATCGGCGCCTTCCTTCGCCAGGCGTATGGCTATGCCGCGGCCGATGCCCTGGGTGCTGCCGGTAACCAGGGCGACCTTGTTCTGCAGTTTCATCGAACACCTCGTGTGGCTGTCGAGTCGCAGCGGCGACCCCAAGTCGTCCACTTTGAGACGGGTTGCAGGCGGGCGCGTTCAACCTCGGGTGTTTGCGAATGCTTCCAGAAGGCGCCCGGGGCGGTCTGCGCAGCAGACAAATGCCTGCATCAGGGCGCAAAATGGCCGGCTCTCCGCCGCCCCGCTTTCAGGACAGCCATGGCCACCGCCGATCTGCGCAAGGGTTACCTACTGGGTCTGATGACCTTTTCCATCTGGGGCCTGTTCCCGCTCTACTTCAAGTCCATCGAGCAGTACGCGGCGCTGGAAATCGTTACTCAAAGGGCCATCTGGTCGGCGCTGTTCGGCACGCTGGTGCTGAGCCTCTGGCGCCACGCAGGTTGGTGGCAGGAGTTGCTTGCCCATCCGCGGCGGATCGGTGTGCTGATGATTTCCAGCGTGCTGATCGCCAGTAACTGGCTGATCTACGTCTGGGCGGTGAACCACGATCACATGCTCGAGGCGAGCCTGGGCTACTACATCAATCCGCTGGTCAATGTGCTGCTGGGGCTTATCGTGTTGCGCGAGCGCCTGCGCCCGCTGCAATGGCTGGCCGTGGCGATGGCGGCTGTCGGCGTGCTGCTGCAGCTGATCACCCTCGGCGACTTTCCCTGGGTGTCGATCGCGCTGGCGCTGAGCTTTGGCAGCTATGGCCTGTTGCGCAAGCAGGCGCCGGTCGCCGCCCTGCCGGGCTTGGTGGTGGAAACCTGGCTGCTGTTGCCAATCGCGCTGGGTTGGTTGTTTTTCTTCGGCACTGGCCCAAGCACTGAATGGTCGTTCTGGACCGAGCCGCAGGCGCTGTGGCTGGTAGCTGCCGGGCCGGTCACGCTGCTGCCGCTGCTGTGCTTCAACGCAGCGGCCAGGCATCTGCCCTACTCGACCCTGGGCTTCCTGCAGTACATCACGCCCACGTTGCTGCTGCTGCTCGCGGTATGGGTGTTCGACGAGCCCTTCCCGGCCGATCGCCAGCTGGCCTTTGTCTGCATATGGGCGGGACTCGCCGTGTACAGCTACGACGCCTGGCGCGTGATGCGTAAAGGTGCCATGCGCTAACGGCAAGTCAATCGGCAGGCTGCAGTTTCAACTCCACCATCAGGTCGTCGGCCAGCATTTCCAAGTGTTCCTGCAGCTCGTCCAAGGACAGTTCACTCGGCACGGCCAACCGCGCATCAGCCCGGAACAGCAACTCGTTGGTCATCGGCGCGGGCAGAACGTCGGTGTCCAGGCTTTCCAGATTGACGCCGTGACGGGCAAGCAACTGGGTGATATCACGGACGATGCCCGCGCGGTCGTTGCCCACCAGCTGCAGCTGAATCATCTGCCAGTGCCGTTCAGGCTCCGCGCCGCTTTGGGCAACGAGCACCCGGATACCCTGTTGCTCAAGCTGCTGCAGGGCTTCCCTGAGATCGGCGTGGGCCTGAGCCGGCACCGCGACCCGCAGAATTCCGGCGAACTGGCCCGCCATACGCGACATGCGGCTCTCCAGCCAGTTGCCCCCATGGTCGGCGATGCACTTGGCCAGGCATTCGACCAGCCCCGGCTGGTCCTCGGCAATCACGGTAAGAACGAGATGATCCATCTGTGGCTCCTTTAATAGAGAACTACGGCAAGCGGCGTTGGCCGTACGACTGCTGAGAGTAATGGACCGCTCCCGTGGCGTGCGACTCCATAGGTATAGAACAAACGTCGCCAACGCCGTATTTAAGAGGCCGGTACGCAGAGTGCCGACTGCCGGATGAGCGATATTCAGGGCCTTGAGCTTGCGCCGTGTGGCGGACTGATTTTCCGAACGGCTTCATGTAGTATCCGTCGACCCGGACTACAAGAAGAAACTGTCCGACGGATTTGAAGAAGAACCAAGTGAGGCGAGTAATGACTGAGCGCGTTCAAGTCGGTGGCCTGCAGGTCGCCAAAGTCCTGTACGACTTCGTGAACAACGAAGCGATTCCTGGTACCGGCGTTGATGCCGATGCCTTCTGGGCCGGCGCTTCCAGCGTCATCCATGACCTGGCGCCAAAGAATCGCGCGCTGCTGGCCAAGCGTGACGACCTGCAAGCCCAGATCGACGCCTGGCACCAGGCGCGTGCCGGTCAGGCCCACGATGCCGCGGCCTACAAATCCTTTCTGCAGGAAATCGGCTACCTGCTGCCGGAAGCCGAAGACTTCCAGGCCACTACCCAGAACGTTGACGAAGAAATCGCCAGCATGGCCGGCCCGCAGCTGGTGGTGCCGATCATGAATGCGCGCTTCGCCCTCAACGCCGCCAATGCGCGCTGGGGCTCGCTGTATGACGCGCTCTACGGCACCGATGTGATCTCCGAAGAAGATGGCGCCAGCAAAGGCCCCGGCTACAACGAAGTTCGCGGCAACAAGGTCATCGCCTATGCCCGCGCCTTCCTCGACGAAGCCGCTCCGTTGGTAACTGGCTCGCATGCCGACTCCACTGGCTACCGCATCGATGCTGGCAAACTGGTCGTCTCGTTGAAGGATGGCAGCACCACCGCCCTGCAGAACCCAGCGCAACTGCGCGGCTTCCAGGGCGACGCCAACGCACCGATCGCCGTGCTGCTCAAGCACAACGGCATCCACTTCGAAATCCAGATCGACCCGTCCAGCCCCATCGGCCAGACCGATGCAGCCGGCGTGAAGGACGTTCTGATGGAATCGGCACTGACGACCATCATGGACTGCGAAGACTCGATTGCTGCGGTCGATGCCGATGACAAGACCATCGTCTACCGCAACTGGCTCGGCCTGATGAAGGGCGATCTGGCCGAGGAACTGGACAAGGGCGGCAAGCGCATCACCCGCGCCATGAACCCGGACCGCGTCTACACCCAGGCCGACGGCAACGGTGAGCTGACCCTGCATGGCCGCTCGCTGCTGTTCATCCGCAACGTAGGTCACCTGATGACCAACGATGCCATCCTCGACAAGGACGGCAACGAAGTCCCCGAAGGCATCATGGACGGTCTGTTCACCAGCCTGGCCGCGATCCACAACCTCAAGGGCAACACCAGCCGCAAGAACACCCGCACCGGCTCGATGTACATCGTCAAGCCGAAGATGCACGGCCCGGAAGAAGTGGCCTTCGCCACCGAACTGTTCGGCCGCGTCGAGGACGTCCTCGGTCTGCCGCGCAACACCTTGAAGGTCGGCATCATGGACGAGGAGCGTCGCACCACGATCAACCTCAAGGCCTGCATCAAGGAGGCGCGTGAGCGTGTGGTGTTCATCAACACCGGCTTCCTCGACCGCACCGGCGACGAGATACACACCTCCATGGAAGCCGGCCCGGTAGTACGCAAGGCTGCCATGAAGTCCGAGAAGTGGATCAGCGCCTACGAGAACAACAACGTCGACGTGGGCCTGGCCTGCGGCCTGCAGGGCAAGGCGCAGATCGGAAAGGGCATGTGGGCCATGCCTGACCTGATGGCCGCGATGCTCGAGCAGAAGATCGGTCATCCCATGGCCGGCGCTAACACCGCCTGGGTTCCGTCGCCGACCGCTGCCACCCTTCATGCCATGCACTACCACAAGGTCGACGTGCAGGCGCGTCAGGTCGAGCTGGCCAAGCGCGAGAAGGCTTCCATCGACGACATCCTCACCATCCCGCTGGCGCAAGACACCAACTGGAGCGAGGAAGAGAAGCGCAACGAGCTGGACAACAACTCGCAGGGCATCCTCGGCTACATGGTTCGCTGGGTCGAACAGGGCGTCGGCTGCTCCAAGGTGCCGGACATCAACGACATCGCGCTGATGGAAGACCGCGCCACCCTGCGTATTTCCAGCCAGCACGTGGCCAACTGGATGCGCCACGGCGTGGTGACCAAGGATCAGGTGGTCGAAAGCCTCAAGCGCATGGCGCCGGTAGTCGACCGCCAGAACCAGGGCGACCCGCTGTACCGCCCAATGGCGCCGGACTTCGACAACAGCGTGGCCTTCAAAGCCGCCCTGGAGCTGGTCCTTGAAGGCACCAAGCAGCCGAACGGCTACACCGAGCCGGTGCTGCATCGCCGCCGCCGCGAGTTCAAGGCCAAGAACGGCCTGTAACCCGCACTGCTGCTGAGACTGAACCGCCCCACGGGGCGGTTTTTTTATGCCTTGTTTCAGCTGAGCGGCGCTCAAGTTATGCCTGCGACATCCGATAACGTGACTCGAACACCAATTCTAGTCACAATATTTCAGATAGATGGCACTCCGCTACTAGTCGCCTTCTCGTAGTATCCGCCACCCCGCCGTGGAGTCGTTGCATGTTCAAAAATTTCTCGCTAACCGCGAAGCTGTCGCTGGTTCCTGCCGTCGCCCTGCTCGGGCTGATCCTTTATGTCGGCTATACCTCGCTGCAGCTTTCTGCGACGGATTCACGCCTGGTCAGCATCGAAACTCAGAGCTATCCCACACTGGAAAAAACCGACGCGGTGATCTTCCAGTTTTCCCGTATACCCGGCCTGCTAAACAATGGCGTGGCAGCGGGCGAGCCGGGCATTCTCGACGAAGCACGCCAAGTACTCAGCGAAATCGATGCGCAGCAACAGGCGCTCGTTACGCTCCTGAACGCTCAACCGCAACGGCTACAGGCGCTCAACGAGTGGCGCAATGCAGTCAAGACTTACGCCGACAATGCGCTCGATGCTTCAGCGAAGCTGATCGATGGCAGTGCGTCGTTCGATGATCTGCGACCGAGTCTGGACCGTATGGCCAGCGATCTCGCTCAGGCTCAGAAACTCGCATCTGACTTCCGCACCGGTGCCTATCAGGATTTCCAGCAAACCCTGGCCGAAACCCGTGAAGCCAACGAAGCCACCACACGCCTGGGCATCATCCTCAGCGTAGTGCTGATCGTGGTGGTCAGTCTCGGCGCCTGGCTGGTGATACGCAGCGTGATGGCCAACGTGCGCGGCGTGATTGCCTCGCTGCAATCCATTGCACGCGGCGATGGCGACCTGACGCAACGCGTGAACGTCGAATCGAACGACGAAATCGGCGCCATGATCGAGCTGTTCAATGGCTTTCTCGACAAGCTGCAGCGCACGATTCGCCAGATCATCGAGGCGGCCAGCCCGCTCGGCCAGGTATCGAAAGAACTCTACAACCTGACCCAGGGCTCGGAAGAAAACGCCAAATCGCAGCAGCACCACACCGACTCCATCACCCGCGACATCCTCACCATGACCGGCAGCATTCAGGAGGTCGCGCAGCGTTCGCAGCAGGCTTCCAATGAAGCCAACTCCGCCGCGCGCCAGGCCGCCACTGCACGTGAGCATGTCGGCAGCCTGTCCACCGGCATCAGCGACCTGGGTGACAGCGTGATGGGCGCGGTCAAGGCCATGGAACAGCTCGAGGAAGAAACCCAGGAAGTCGGCTCCGTACTCACGGTGATCCGCAGCATCGCCGAACAGACCAACCTGCTCGCGCTGAACGCCGCCATCGAAGCCGCCCGCGCAGGTGAACAGGGTCGCGGCTTCGCCGTGGTGGCTGACGAGGTGCGTAACCTGGCGCAGAAAACCGCCGCTTCGACAGCAGAGATTCAGCAGATCATCCAGCGTCTGCAAAGCAGCGCCAACACGGTGCTCAACGTGATGAACAGCAATGGCGAGAAATCACGCGCCAGCATCGAGCGCTCGGTGGAAGCGACCCAACTGCTCGAGACCATCGCCCGCACCGTCAACCAGATCGACGAACTCAACGCCGGGATCGCCCAGTTCACTCAAGAGCAGATCGGCCTGTCGAGTTCCATCCAACAAGAAACCCAAGTGTTGCAGCAGGACGCAAAAGCAACCGCAAACGGCGCCGAAGCCACCGCCCGACTGGGCGAGCAACTGGTCAGCACGGGCGATCACCTGCGTGCGGCCACGGCCCAATTCCGCGTTTAAATTGATTTTAGGAGCACCCTGATGACCGCAGTACGTGTTATCGGCCTGGCAGCCGTCTGCCTGGCGACCACTCAAGCCTTCGCCCTCGAGCAAGGCGAGCACCGCTTCAATGGTTTCGGCACCGTCGGTATCACCCATCTGGGTGGTGAAGACGATGGCCGCAGCTATGGTGTGCAAGGCCAAACCAACGACTCCTGGCGCGGCGACCAACTGTCCAAGTTCGGCGCCCAGCTGAGCTACGGCATCACCGACACCGTCGGCGTGACCGTTCAGGCCACTGCCAAGGCACAGCAGGATGAGTGGAAAGCCAACCTGGAGTGGGCCTACCTCTCGTGGCAGACCACCGATCAACTGATGCTCCGCGCCGGCCGCCTGCGCAGCCCGGTCTACATGTATTCCGAAAGCCTCGACGTCGGCTACAGCTACCCTTGGCTGCGCCTGCCTGACGAGGTGTACAGCCAGGTCCAGGTGACCAATTACGAAGGCGTCGATGCGGTCTATACCGTACCGCTGTCCTACGGCTCGGTGACCATCCAGGTCGCGGGTGGTCAGGCCAAGAATCGTGACTACTACGCCTATGACGAGCAGTTCGATATTGACTACGGCAACCTGTTCGGCGCCAGCGTCAGCCTGGCCACCAATGATTTCGGTACGCTGCGCGTCGGCTATGTCGAAGCGGATATCAAGACGGATATCAACGGCACGGTCACTGTGGCGCCGGGCGTCAGGGCTCCACTGAGCCTGCTCGCTCTGGACAAGGAAAAAGGTAAGTTCACCTCGATCGGCTACCAGTACGACAACGGCGTCTGGGTCAGCAGCAACGAATGGACCTCACGCATGATCGAGAACGACAACATGGAGTCGATTGATTCCTTCTACTTGATGGGTGGCCGTCGCTTCGGTGATTTCCTGCCGCACGTGACTTATGCACAGCTGGACGACAACGGTGGTCGTCAGTCCTCCTGGACGCTGGGGCTGAACTACCAGGCCGCCCCGACCGTCGTGGTCAAGGGGGAGTACAAGCGCGTGGACACCAAAAATGGTTATGACGGTGTGTTCACCCGCAACGCCCAGGAAGTCTTCAACAACGCAGTGTATGACCTCAGCGCTGGCACCCGTGGCGCCCCCGCCCGCAACTACGACGGCGACATCGTTTCCGTCGGCGTCGATTTCGTATTCTGAGGAGCGTCTAGATGAAAACATCCCTTCGCATTCTCGGCAGCGCAGCCCTGCTCGGCATGGTTTCCATGGCTCAAGCTGAAGTCGCGGTCATCGTTAATCCCGGTGCTTCCAAGGCGCCGTCGCAGTCCGACGTAGCCAACATCTTCCTGGGCAAGGACAAGTCCATGAAAGGCGTCGACCAAGCCGGCTGGACTCCCGCCAAAGAGGCTTTCTATTCAGGCGTCACCAACAAGAACGAGTCGCAGCTCAAGTCGTACTGGTCCGGGCTGATCTTCACCGGCAAGGGCCAGCCATTGCCAAGCGTCGCCGACGACGCAGCGATGGTTGCCAAGGTTGCGGCTGAAGCCGACGCCATCGGCTATGTCGACAGCGCTGCGGTCAACGATTCGGTCAAGGTGCTGTTCACCCTGCCGTAATCGAACGCGCCACCAGAACCGCCCTACGGGGCGGTTTTTTTATGCGCGCAAAATCCTGCTACAACCCTGCCCGCTCAGCTGACCCGTGTCAGCCCGATACAGTCTGCCGGCGACTAGACTTACGTCCAATGTGCCCCACCGGACCCACAGCCCACCATTGGGCGCAAAAATGGAACCGAACCATGAGCAAAGCCGATGCTTTCGCCGAGGCAGGCAAAACCGCCGTACTGCAGAATATCCACGGAACCATGGAGTTTCTGCGCAAGTACCCGCCGTTCAATCAGATGGAACCAGGCCATCTGGCTTATCTGGTTGAGAACTGCCAGCTGCGCTTTTACAGCGAAGGCGATTGCATCATTTCGCCTGATGACGGCGTCGTCGAGCACTTCTACATCATCAAGCAGGGCCGGGTTCATGGTCAGCGCCCACACACCAGCAAGCGCGGCACCGACACCACCTTCGAGGTGATCGTCGGCGAATGCTTTCCGATGGCCGCCTTGATGGGCGAGCGTGCCACCCGCACCGGGCACTTCGCCGCTGAAGACACCTTCTGTTTTCTGCTAAACAAGCCCGCCTTCGTCAAGCTGGTCTCCAAATCTGCGGCATTTCGTGACTTCGCCATGCGCGGCGTCAGCAGCCTGCTCGACTTGGTCAATCAGCAGGCGCAGATGCGCGCGGTGGAGAGCCTGGGCGAGCAATACTCGCTGGAGACGCGCATCGGCGAGCTCGCTTTGCACCATCCGGTCTCTTGCCTGCCATCAATGCCACTGGCCGATGCGGTGGCCTTGATGCACGAAAACAACACTGGCAGCGTGGTGATTACCGACCTCGAATTTCACCCGCGAGGCATTTTCACCTTGCGCGATCTGCGCCGCGTGATCGGCACCGGCACGACCGACCTGTCCGCCCCGATTGCCGAATTCATGACGCAGGATCCATTCCATCTCCCGCCGGATGCAACAGCCTTCGATGCCGCCATCGCCATGACCGAGCGTCACATCGCTCACGTCTGCGTTGTCGATAAAGGCCTGCTGAGCGGGGTGATTTCCGAGCGCGATCTGTTCTCGCTGCAGCGCGTCGACCTGGTTCATCTGGCGCAGGCGATTTCGCACGCCGACAGCGTTGAGACGCTGGTGATCATCCGCAGCCGGATCTTGCAGCTGGTCGACAATATGCTGGCGCACGGCGCCTCCTCTACGCAGATCACGCACATCATCACGCTGCTCAACGACCATACGGTTTGCCGCGTGATCGAACTGGCCATCGAATTGCTCGGCGACCCCGGCATCCCTTTCACCTGGCTGTGCTTCGGCAGTGAAGGGCGCCGCGAGCAGACCCTGCATACCGATCAGGACAACGGCATGCTCTTCGAAGCCGCTGACGCAGCCGAAGCCGCCTCTATCCGGGGCCGCCTGCTGCCGCTTGCAGAGCGCATCAACCACGATCTGGACACCTGTGGCTTCACCCTGTGCAAGGGCAACATCATGGCCAGCAACCCGCAGCTGTGCCTTTCACGACTCGAATGGCAGCGGCGCTTCAGCGGCTTCATTCGGGAATCGACACCGGAAAATCTGCTCAGCAGCACCATTTATTTCGACCTGCGCGCGATCTGGGGTCCCAGCGAGGGGTGCGAGCAGCTGCGCAGCAACATGCTTGAGGAGGTCGGCGACAGTCGGTTGTTCCAGCGCATGATGGCGGAAAACGCGCTACGTCATCGCCCGCCCGTAGGACGTTTTCGCGATTTCGTGGTGACCCGTAAAGGCGACGGCAAAGCGACCCTGGATCTTAAAGTGCAGGGCCTGACACCCTTCGTAGACGGGGCGCGGCTGCTGGCGCTGGGCCACGGCATCACAGCGTGCAATACGTTGGATCGATTGCGCCAACTGGTCGAAAAAGATGTCATCGACGGAAAGGATGGTGCTGCCTATGAAGAGGCCTACCATTTCATCCAGCAGACCCGCATGCAGCAGCACCAGCAGCAGGCACGCGACGGAAGGCCTTACTCGAACCGGCTCGACCCGGACACCCTCAATCACCTGGATCGGCGTATCCTGCGCGAATCCTTTCGCCAAGCCCAGCGCCTACAGAGCAGTCTGGCGGTCCGCTACCAGTTATGAATATGCCCTGGTTCAAACGTCGCGGCCCTATCCTCGAACTCGAACAACTGCAACGGCGTGATCAGCTTGTGCCGCCTGCCGCGCTGGACCTTTGCCCGCTCGACGTGCAGCGTATGGTGGTGCTTGATCTTGAAACCAGCGGTCTCGACATGCGCCGCGATATCGTCCTTTCCATTGGTGCGGTGGTTATCGAGCGAGGCGGCATCCAACTGGGGGACCAGTACGAGTCGACGCTGTTGCGCCGGGCGCAAAAGGTCAGCGAAAGCGTGCTGATCCACGGGATTGCGCCAAGCGAACTCGAAGCGGGCGAAGACCCGGCCGAAGCGCTTCTGGATTTGATGGAGTTCATTGGCGACAGCCCGATTCTGGCATTCCACGCCGGTTTCGATCAGCGCATGCTCACCCGCGCGTTAAAACAGACGCTAGGCTACAAGCTGCGCCATCCATTCATCGACATTGCCGAAGTTGCACCCATGCTTTGCCCCGACAACCGACCCAGACAAAACGGTCTGGATGACTGGTGTAGCCATTTCGGACTTCAAGTTCTGCAACGCCATCACGCCAGCGCAGATGCACTGGCCACTGCCGAGCTGGCGTTGATCCTGTTCAGCAAGGCGCGTCGACAGGGCGTGGACAGCCTTGAGGCGATGAGCCAACGATTGGCCAACTGGCGCAAACGGCAGCAGGCTCAGTTCATGTAATAGGGCTTGCCGGGTTCCTGATCGAACGGCGCAACATCCTCGTTGCACCGCTGCCGGCAACTTGCGATCATGTGCGAATAGTTCTCGTTATTGGCCGAGGTGTCGGCCTTGGAGCATTCGCTTGTCGGCTGGGTCGACCCATCAACAGTTCGTTGGCTTGCTGTATCGCGATCATCGCGATTGGCTGTTGAACTGGCTGCGCCGCCAACAAGCGTGTCCTCATCGCGCCGAGGACCTGAGCCAGGACACCTTCCTGCGGCTGCTCAAGCGTGACGATATAGGCGATCTACGTGAGCCACGCACTTTGCTGGCGACGATCGCTCGTGGCCTGTTGATCGATCATTTTCGTCGCAGCGCGCTGGAGCGCACCTATCTCGATGAGCTGGCACTGCAGCCGGAAGACACGCAACCCAGCGCCGAGGATCAGCTGCAAGTGCTCCAGGCATTGCGCGAAGTGAACCTCATGCTCGGTGCGCTCTCGGCTAATGCACGTGCAGCCTTCTTCTATAACCGCCTGGACGGCCTGACCCACGCCGAAATTGCGTCGCGCCTCGGCGTCTCCGTTCCACGCGTAAGACAGTACCTCGCCCAGGCTCTGCGCCAGTGTTATATCGCCGTTTACGGTGAGCCTAGATGAGTGTGGACCGGCAGCCGGTATCGGCCCGTGTGCTCGATGAGGCCATCGCCTGGCAGCTGCGTCTTGGCGACGGTGGCGAGAGCCCTCAGGTCCGAAAGGCGCTACAAAGCTGGTTGAGTGAAAGTGCCGAGCACGCCAAAGCCTGGGCACAACTGGGTGGCATCGATCAGCAACTCGGCACCATTAATTCCCCATCCGCGCGAAGGGCGTTGCAGATCAGTGCTCACTCCGGACAGCGGACAGTAGGTCGTGCGCTTCTCGGCCTGGCATTGCTGTGCACGCTGGGCATGGGAATCGCACTGCAATCGCAGCCGCTGCCGGTGTGGTTAGCTGACGAACGCACCGGCGCCGGGGAACAGCAGAGCGTTACGCTGGCTGACAATAGCCACATTCAGCTGAACAGCCGCAGCGCACTGGATATTCGCTTCGATCAGCAAGAGCGCCGGCTGTTTCTGCACAGCGGTGAGGTGCTTGTTGAAACCGCACCGGGCAATGACCCAAGACCCTTTGTCGTCGAAACCGGACAAGGCGATCTGCGCGCGCTCGGCACGCGATTCATCGTTCGCCGAGAAGGTGATGCGACCCGCCTGGTCGTACTCCGATCCGCTGTGGCCGCGCTTCCCGGCGGCCTACAGGCGGGTCGCACTGTGCAGGCTGGCGAGCAGGTACTGATGCACCGCGATCATCTCGACGACAATCAGGCAGCACCGGTTGCTGCAGACGCCTGGAGCCGGGGCATGCTCGTGGTAGAAGATCTGCCGTTGAGCGAGCTGCTAGCCATACTCGGTGAGTATCGCCGTGGTTACCTCGGCCTCGACCCGAGCCTCGAATCCCTGCGCATCAGCGGCAGTTTTCCGCTGCACGACACCGACCGCGCGCTGGCAGCCCTGCCACCCAGCCTACCGGTGCAGATCGAGCGGCACACTGATTGGTGGGTCAAGGTCGTTCCGGCGCAACCTGCCAGCGATTCGCACAAGTAACTGCAGCGCACATCGCAGCGGTAGCTCCAGGCCCTATAAAAATATTTTCAGCTGCCCCTATCACTTTTCATTTCTCCTCCGGCCTCATGAATAACTGAGACATATTCCTATTCGGGAGTTATTCACAAATGCCATCGCTTTCACTGTTCCGCCCCAGCCTTCTGGCCGTTGCTATTGCCGTCGCGCCACTGCCACTACTGGCCCAGACGTCCAATGGCGAAACGGCTGCTGGCGAGGTTCGCGAGTACTCCCTGCCCGCCGCGCCTCTGGCCTCGACCCTCAATCGTATCGCTGCCGAAGCGGGACTGGTGCTCAGCATCGATCCGGCGTTGACCCGCGACCGCATGGCCGAGCCGGTACAAGGTCGCTTCGATGGCCAAGGTGCGCTGCACGAAGCGCTACGAGGAACCGGGCTAGAGCTGCGACACACGGATTCGGGCAGTTACAGCCTTCAGCCGGGGACAACCTTCAGTTCCGCTGAAGCCATGGTTCTGCCAGGAGTAGTGATTACAGGCAGCGAGACCGTCGCAGACGCCTGGGGCCCTGCGGATGGCTATCTGGCGAATCGCACCGCTGTTGGCAGCAAAACCGACACCCCGATACTTGAAGCCCCTCGCTCGATTTCAGTGGCCACCCGCGAGCAAATGGAAGACCGCAATGTGCAGAGCCTCGACGACGCGGTGCGCTACATGCCGGGCGTCATCGCCAGCAGCTACGGCAGTGACAGTCGCGCCGACTGGATGAAAATTCGCGGCTTCGAACCTATTCAGATGCTTGATGGCCTGCCACTGATCAAAGGCACCTATGCCATGCCCAAGCTGGAAACCTGGAGCTTGGAGCGCGTAGCCATCCTGCGCGGCCCGGCCTCTTCGGTCTACGGACAAACGCCCCCGGGCGGCCTGGTGGACGCCGTCAGCCGCCGTCCGCAAGCTGAGAGCAGTCGCGAGGTGGAGGTGCAGGTCGGTAACTACGATCACAAGCAGATCAGCTTCGACACCACCGGTCGTATCGACGACGAAGGCCGCTTTCTCTATCGCTTCAGCGGCGTCGGACGCGACAGTGGAACCGTCATCGAACACATGGACGACCAGCGCTTCAACCTGGCACCAAGTTTGACCTGGAACATCAGCAACGACACCACGTTGACCTTCCTGAGCCAGTTCAACCGCGACGATACCGGCGCCACCAGCCAGTTCCTGCCACTTCAGGGCACCAAGCTGAGCACACCCGCAGGGAAAGTCGACTACAACGAGAACCTGGGCGATCCAAGCTGGGAGTTCTACGACAAGCGCTACTACGCCCTGGGCTATGCCTTCGAGCACCGCATCAATGATGTCTGGCAGTTCCGGCAGAATCTGCGTTACAGCAAGATCGACTTGGAAGCCCAGACGATCACCGCAGGCGGATGGGCTTTTGCGGTTGCGGACGACGGCACGGTGCAGCGTGGCGCCAACGTATACGACGAGGACATCAGCCACTTCGCGGTGGATAACAACTTCCAGGCGGATTTCAGCACGGGCGTTATTGGCCATACCGTGCTGCTGGGTCTCGATCATCAGCGCGTGAATACCAACTACCGCTGGCAGTACGGCGCAGCGCCTGCCAGCAACATCATCAATCCTGTCTACGACCAAGACTTTAGCGGCGTCGCCTACGCTGCTTTCCAGGACTACAACCAGAAGCGCCGTAACACTGGCGTATACCTGCAAGACCAAATGTCCATCGATGCCTGGCGCCTGACGCTAGGCGGCCGCTGGGATCGGCTAGACACCGACTCGGTGTTCTACAACGCTGGCAACGCCCAGGACAGCCGCCGCGACAGCGCTTTCAGCGGTAACGCGGCTCTGAGCTATGTGTTCGAATCGGGACTGGTTCCCTATGTGTCCTATGCCGAGTCCTTTCAGGCCGAAGCAGGCGGAACCGCCGGACAGACCTTCCGGCCGAGCACTGGCAAGCAATATGAGGCCGGTATCAAGTATCAACCCAACGGTAGCGAGCTGCTGCTCAGCGCAGCTGTTTATGACCTGACGCGCCAGGACATCATCAGTACCAACACCAGCGGCGTGACAGCCCCCGTCGGCGAAGTACAGGTTCGCGGCCTGGAGCTAGAGGCGACGGGTAGCGTCACGGACAATCTCAAATTGACGGCTTCCTATACCTACGCCAACAGCAAGATGACGAAGGTCGGCGACCCACTGGACCAGAACCGTCCATTGCCGCTGACCCCCGAGCATCAAGCAGCGATCTGGGCCGACTATGACTGGGCAACAGGCCCGCTGGCCGGCTTTGGGGTTGGTATTGGCGCGCGTTACGTCGGCGCCACCGACAACATTGCGGTAGGGAGCGTCGGCTTCGTGCGTGATGAATCGGACGGCCATTCAAGCGCGTACACGGTCTACGACGCGGCTGTTCGCTATGACCTCGGCCAGGTCGACAGCAGCCTCCGCGGCGCCAGTGTCGCTATCAACGCTAACAATATGTTCGACAAGGAATACCTAGCCACCTGCGACGGCTTCTACTGCTATGCCGGCGACCCGCGCCGCGTAACGGCTAGCCTAAGTTACGCTTGGTAGGCCTCTCAGTAGTACCGGAGGCCGCTGACGCGGCCTTTGGCATTCTGGAGTCATGATGAAAAGCAAAACCATCCGCCGCTGGTCCTTCGTCCATACCTGGACCAGCCTGATCTGCACGCTGTTTTTACTCTTACTGGCGGTCACTGGATTGCCGCTGATCTTCCATCACGAACTGGAACATCTGCTTGGCGAGGCGCCTGAGTTGCGTGAGATGGCACCCGATACGCCGCATCTCGATCTGCAGCAGTTGGTGACAGCCGCCGAGCGGCACCGCGAGGGTGAGGTGGTGCAGTATTTTGGTTGGGAAGCGGACGAGCCTAACGGGGTCGTGGCGATTACCGCTGCAACAGCCGGCACCGAACCCAACTCTTCCTACACCTTCATGCTCGATGCCCGCACCGGCGAAGCGGTCGAGATGCCAGCGGCCAACGGCGGCCTGATGATGTTCTTCCTGCGCATGCACGTGGACATGTTCGCCGGATTGCCGGGCAAGCTGCTGCTGGCGTTCATGGGCATCCTGTTTGTCGTAGCGATCATCTCGGGCGTGGTGCTGTACGCCCCGTTTATGCGGCGTCTGGAATTTGCTCAGGTGCGCCATGACCGTTCCAGCAGGACGCGCTGGCTCGATCTGCACAACCTGATCGGTGTCGTCACGCTCAGTTGGGCCTTGGTGGTGGGCATCACCGGTGTGGTCAGCGCCTGCGCCGATCTGCTGATCGAAGCCTGGCGCGCCGAATCGTTGGCGACGATGCTCGAACCCTACCAAGACGCTCCACCACTGACGGCACGAGCCCCCGCCAGCGATCTACTGAAGATCGCCACGCAAGCTGCACCGGGCATGCAGCCGGACTTCATCGCCTTTCCGGGCACGCGCTTTTCCAGCGAGCACCACTACACCGTATTCATGAATGGCAGCAGCCATCTGACCTCACACCTGTTTACCCCTGTACTGATCGATGCGCAGACACTGGAGGTCACAGCCGTTGGCGAGCGGCCTTGGTACATGGATGCCTTGGGACTGTCACAACCACTGCACTTCGGTGACTACGGCGGTCGGCCGATGCAGATTCTGTGGGCAGTGCTCGATGTGCTGACCATCATCGTACTGGGTAGCGGGCTTTATCTATGGTGGGTTCGGCGCCACGGCGGGCGAGTGGCCGCTAGAGATGTGTCGGAATGAGCTGGCGCAAATCGACCTTCTTGCTGCCGGGATTGATAGCCGTGCTCGGCCTAGCCGGTCTTTTCGCTGCGTTGCTGGGGGATGGCTGGTGGGATGCACTTGCCTGGCTCGGCCTAGGCCTCCCGGCAGCGCTGGGCGCATGGCCGCTGCTGCGCTGTCGGATGGCAGCATCCGCCAGAACTGCGCAGCCTGTATTCAAGGAATGAGTTCCTGAAAGCCTCGGCCGGCCGCCCGACCTAGACTGGCCAGACGTTGCCTCCAACGCAGCGCTGCGCCCCAGCAACGGGCTCAGCGGCGTGATGGATCCAATCTTCCGCCGAGGCTTAACGCGAATCGGCACCGCAGATGCGTTGAAACAGCGGCGAATCGGCGTCCAACTCGGTCAAGGTTTCGGCTTTGGCCTGACCCGCCTCGTTCAGCCTGAACATGGCCTTTTCCGCGCAAATCAGCTGATAACGTCCACTGACGACGGTGGAAGTTAGATGCTGCTTATCGAAGCGATACAGGACAAAGCGGGCTATGCGGCCCTGGTTCGTATCCTGGGTCTGCGCGTTTGCCTGATCAAGCACGGTGTAACTCAGCGGCATGGGATACATCATGGTCCATGGGCGCCACAACATTTCTCCCTCTTCGCTCGAAACAACCACGGTCCCTTCCGGTAAGCGGGCCTGTTTGGTTTCGAACCAGGTGTATTCGTAATGGATGGTGTAACTCAGCATTCCCAGACCTGCACAGACAGGAATGATCCATTTCGGCACTCGCTTACGCGTCAGTGAGCGGAGCAAAAGCCCGATGCCGGCTCCCGCCACTCCAGCGACGATTGCCGCAATTAGATGCCAGAACATATACAACTCCCCTAAAAAAATCGGGCTTCCATATGGAAGCCCGACTTGTACCTCAACCTTGTGCCAGAACAGGTCTGACGTCCGGCTGCATTATCAGTTAGTGATCAAGCGCAACGCCAGCACCCTTAGGAGTACGAACGCTCTCGACCAGATCCTGAATCTCCTGCGGCGGAGCCTCGGTAGCCATCGACACAGCGTAGGCAACAGCGAAGTTCAGCATCGCACCTACCGCACCGAAGGCCTGCGGCGAGATGCCCATCCACCACTGATCAGGCGTGTTGGGGATGCTTGCAGTGCCAGGGATGAAGAACCAGCCCAGGTACAGGAAGATGTACACGGCGGTGGAAACCACACCAACCAGCATTCCTGCGACAGCGCCCTTGCTGTTCACACGCTTGGAGAAGATACCCATCATCAGCGCCGGGAACAGACTCGCTGCCGCAAGACCGAACGCCAGGGCGACGACCTGAGCCGCAAAGCCCGGAGGATTCAGGCCCAGCCAAGTCGCAAGCAGAATCGCTGCGGTCATGGCTAGACGGGCAGCCAGCATTTCGTTCTTCTCACTGATCTTTGGATTGATCAGCGTCTTGATCAGGTCATGACTGATGGCAGAGGAGATCGCCAGCAGCAGACCCGCAGCAGTTGAGAGCGCAGCAGCGATAGCACCGGCAGCGATCAGACCGATGACCCAGCCCGGCAGGTTGGCGATTTCCGGGTTGGCCAGAACAATGATGTCGTTGTTCACGGTCAGCTCGTTGCCATTCCAGCCACGCTCAGTAGCGGTCGGGGTAAAGGCGGCGTTGGTGTCGTTGTACATCTGCACACGACCGTCAGCGTTCTTGTCTTCCCAAGCGATCAGACCAGTCTTTTCCCAAGTCTGGATCCACTCTGGACGATCTTCGTAGCGGATCGCATCGGCCTGTGGGCCTTCAGGATAGATGGTCTGTACCAGGTTCAGGCGTGCCATGGAGGCAACAGCCGGCGCGGTGAGGTACAACAGAGCGATGAAGATCAGCGTCCAGCCAGCGGACCAACGGGCGTCAGCCACCTTCGGTACGGTGAAGAAGCGGATGATCACGTGTGGCAGACCAGCGGTACCGATCATCAGCGACAGGGTGAACAGGAACATGTTCAGCTTGTTGTCGACGTCCGCGGTGTAAGCGGCGAAGCCGAGGTCAGTGACCACCTGGTTCAGTTTGTCGAGCAGCGGCATACCGGATTCGGTATGGGTGCTGAACATGCCGAACATCGGGATCGGGTTGCCCGTCAGCTGCATGGCAATGAACACGGCCGGAATAGTGTAGGCAATGATCAGAACCACGTACTGCGCCACCTGGGTGTAGGTGATCCCCTTCATGCCGCCGAATACCGCGTAGGCGAACACGATCACGGCTGCGATCCAGATACCGGTGGAGTTGCTCACTTCCAGGAAGCGAGAGAACGCCACACCCGCACCAGCCATCTGGCCGATTACGTAAGTTACGGAGATCAGGATAAGGCAGACGACTGCAGTCAGGCGCGCACCACGGCTGTAGAAACGGTCACCGATGAAGTCCGGAACCGTGAACTTGCCGAACTTGCGCAGGTAGGGCGCCAACAGCATCGCCAGCAGCACGTAGCCACCGGTCCAGCCCATCAGGTACGCCGAAGTGGCATAACCGCCGGAGGCGATCAGACCTGCCATGGAAATGAAGGAAGCTGCAGACATCCAGTCTGCCGCCGTTGCCATGCCGTTGGTTACTGGGTGAACACCCCCACCAGCGACATAGAATTCTTTGGTCGAACCGGCGCGGGCCCAGATCGCGATCCCGAT
Organism: Pseudomonas sp. NPDC047961; assembly: GCF_050272435.1. Taxonomy (NCBI): domain Bacteria; kingdom Pseudomonadati; phylum Pseudomonadota; class Gammaproteobacteria; order Pseudomonadales; family Pseudomonadaceae; genus Pseudomonas; species Pseudomonas sp. NPDC047961. The sequence continues at coordinate 552,854 of NZ_JBNNMD010000002.1, forward strand.
ATAAAGCAGGAAGGACGCGCCCACGAACGACATGTTGATCCAATATTGGCTCATTCTAGTTACTCCTCAACCCCGAATTCCTTGTCCAGTTTGTTCAGCCGCCACGCGTAGTGGAAGATGATCAAAATGAACGTAATGATGGAACCCTGTTGAGCGAACCAGAACCCCAGGTCAGTTCCCCCGACCGGGATACCCGCCAGCAAAGGGCGCAGAAGAATGGCGAAACCATATGAGACAAGAGCCCAAACTACCAAGCTCCATGTTATGAGGCGAACATTCGCCTTCCAGTACGCATCAGCATTTTTTTTGTCGTCGTCGTCGGCCATGACGTTCTCCGTCTTATTTTTATTACGGGTGAAGGGAACCACATCGTGAATTTAGCAAGGATGTGTCGTGAAAAGATAGCCCCGACTTTAGTCTGACGGGCTCTAGAACAAGCGCTAAAACGACACCCCAACCGTCGCCTGACCGTCCCATATCCTCCCAACAGGCCATATGCCAGCGCACTAGTAGTGCCTAAAGACACGCGACCCTCAAGCCATACACTGAGCGCTTCTGCCAACACCTCAGCGAAATGGAACCCAATCTTTCGAGCCGCTTGCCGCGCGCAGAGGATCATTATTACCTGACCCAGCGGTCACGAAACAAAACAAGCGTTGAACTAGGGTTTCTAATCCTCGAATACTAGCTACTAAACAGATACCGGAAATAATAAAAGCGCAAGACGACTTATATTTATCTTTCGCATAGGGTCCGAAGATCAGAGCAGTAATAATATGCGCGAATTAAATAACACTCGAAGATTATGATTAGATTACAAGCCGAGTCAGGCTCGTCGACGATAATAGTCGTTAATACGCATCGCTAAGTGCCCTTCTGATTGCGACAAACCATAGGGGTCAAATGGGTGCGTCGGGCGCGGGAGGCTATTACCATCCGCGCCCGCTTGGCTCGCAGGAAGCGAGCCGAACTAGCAGGTGGGACGCCCAGCCGTATACTTCTGGGCAGGGTCAATTGCCGCTTCCAGGTCGCGAATCGCCGTCGCACCTATCAATAGCGGATAGCGGAAGTGGCTACGGTCGGTCAGGTTGACCTCGGTTTCGCGTAGCTGGTCACCGATGCATAGCTGCATCTCGACAACCGGCCGCTCGGCTACATCCGGCCCACGCTCCACATCGGTGTCGTCGTCCGGGTCGACCGCCTCTTCTTTGCGGGTCTTGATTTCGGCGATTCGCGCCAGCCGATGCTCATATAGCGTGTCGTCAGCGCCTTCGACTGCCAGGCGGAATCTCACCCAGTCTTCACCATCTCGCTCGAATCGTTCGATATCACGTGCCGACAGCGAAGCCGTCATGGCACCGGTGTCCATCTTCGCCTTGAGGGTCTTGCCGAGGTCTTCGATCTTGATCTGCTCATAGCGGCCGAACAGGGTTGGCTCAGCGGCAACGGCGGGAAGGGTTAAAGCGCTCAATAGCAACAACAAACGGGACAAAACGGCCTCCTGACTCTGTATTGACTTCAGTGGGACCGGCTGTCGCCGCGATCCGTTCCGCCCGTGGTGCCAGGCCATCGGCAGCACGCGTGGATGCGGGCCGCCTGTTAGACTGCGCCTCACTTTTTCTAGCAGATCAATACCGTGCCCAGTTCAGCCTTCGCCACCCTGCCCCTCAGCCCTGCAACGCTGGCCAACCTCGACGCGCTCGGCTATGCCGAAATGACGCCGATTCAGGCGCAAAGCCTGCCGGTCATGCTTAAAGGTATGGACCTTATCGCGCAGGCGAAGACCGGCAGCGGCAAGACCGCCGCCTTCGGTATCGCCCTGCTGGAGCCAATCAACCCGCGCTATTTTGGCTGTCAGGCGCTGGTGCTTTGCCCGACCCGCGAGCTGGCCGATCAGGTCGCCAAGGAACTGCGCCGGCTGGCGCGCTCGGCAGACAACATCAAGATCCTGACGCTTTGCGGCGGCGTGTCCATCGGCCCGCAGATCGGTTCGCTGGAACACGGCGCCCATATCATCGTCGGCACGCCTGGGCGCGTTCAGGAACACTTGAAAAAGGGCTCACTGAAACTCGACGGCCTGAACAAGCTGATCCTCGACGAAGCCGACCGCATGCTCGATATGGGTTTCTACGATGCGATTGCCGAGATCATCGGGCAGACCCCGACCAAGCGGCAAACCCTGCTGTTCTCGGCGACCTACCCCACCGGCATCAAGCAACTCGCATCGACGTTCATGCGCGATCCGCAGCAGGTCAAGGTCGAAGCCCTGCATGACGACACCCAAATCGAGCAGCGCTTCTACGAGATCGATCCCGAAGCGCGCATGCAGGCGGTTATTCGCATCCTCGCCAGCTTCCGACCCGAGACCTGCGTGGCCTTCTGCTTTACCAAGCAGCAGTGCCAGGAATTGGTCGACGCTCTCACCGAAAAGGGTATCTCTGCCATGGCGCTGAACGGCGATCTGGAGCAGCGCGACCGCGATCAGGTGCTGGCGATGTTCAGCAACCGCAGCCTGTCGGTGCTGGTCGCGACCGATGTGGCGGCCCGGGGATTGGATATCGACGCGCTGGACATGGTGATTAACGTCGAGCTGGCGCGTGATTCCGAAATCCACATCCACCGGGTTGGGCGCACCGGTCGCGCCGGCAAGAAAGGCATCGCCATCAGCCTCGTCGCCCCGGCCGAAGGCCACCGAGCCCAGGCCATCGAGGACCGGCAGAAAGCGCCGCTCAATTGGCAGCCCCTGGGAGATCTGAAAGTGCAGCCAGGCGAACCGCTGCAGCCGCCAATGGTGACGCTGTGCATCGGCGCAGGCCGCAAGGACAAGCTGCGGCCCGGCGACATCCTTGGTGCACTGACAGGCGATGCGGGGATTCCGGGCAAGCAGGTGGGCAAGATCGCGATCTTTGACTTTCAGGCGTTTGTCGCGGTCGAGCGCGACGTGGCCAAGCAGGCAATGAATCGCCTGAACTCCGGCAAGATCAAGGGGCGTTCATTGAAGGTCAGGCAGCTTTAAGCTGAATGCTGAATGCTGAATGTAGGGTGGATCACGCTTCTCCGATCCACCGGCGACGGTGGACGTAAGAAGCGACGTCCACCCTACAAACTAAACAAGTCCGATCAGCTCCTTCTGATCGGTCTCATCAGAACTGGACTTACAGCGAACCGCGAGCCCAGGGACCCCAGATGGCAAAGGTGATGCCGGGGGTCTGGATGTTGACGAACAGGAAGTGTCCGGTCGGATCGAAGCAGGCGCCGCAGAACTCACGGTTGCGGTAGTCGCCGCCCGAAGCGTTCTTCCCGGCCGCCGCGGCCTGGACGTCATCGAACACCACGTTGTTCTTGGCGAAGATGTACGCCTCCCCCGCGGTGGTCAGGCCCAGCAGGCGTTCGCCAAAGCCGAAAGCGTCCTGCACACCACCACCGTCTTCGCACAGAAGCACACCGCCGCGCGGGCTGACCGTAATGTTGTCCGGGTTGTTGGCGATTTCGGCGTCGGTGGACGCGAAGACGCAGGTCAAGCGGTCGTTCGCCAGATCGTGCACCCACACCGCCCCACGGCCGTAACCGGGGCGGCCCTGACTGTCGGTACCGGCACTGGTGTCGACAATGTAGAGCTTGCCCTCGCTGTACCAGATGCCTTCGCCGCGGCTCATGCTCAGGCCGCCGGCCTGACGCCCCTGAACATAAGGGCCGCTGCCTTCGGGCTGAGGCTCGAGGTCCGGATTCGATACTTCCACCCACTCCAGTTGATAGCTGTCGCCCTGCTTCGGCGCATGCAGGTCGATCAACGCACGATTACGCACCCGAGCGGCTTGCAGTATTCCACCCGAGGCAAGTGAACCTGGCTGCTGGCTCGCGTCAGTGGGGATATAGCGATAATAGCCGGATTGGTTGCGGGCGTCTTCCGTCAAATAGACATAGCTGTTACGCGGGTCCACTGCGACCGCTTCGTGGCGGAAGCGACCCATCTGCACGATCGGCTGGCCAGTGGTCAGCGCCGGGTCGGCCGTCACCTCAAACACATAGCCGTGGGCGCGACCACCCACGCTGCGGTAGTCAGAGGTGTTCTCTTCACAGGTTAACCAGGTGCCCCAAGGCGTGACGCCGCCGGCGCAGTTGGTACGGGTTCCGCCGAGGCTCGGCAGGGTGCGTACCGGCTGCATGATGTCGCGGGAAACATAGAGGTTGGTGGTGCCGCCGGCCGGACGCTGGCCGTTGGACAGGGTCACGTCATCGTAGATGCCGGTGGCGTCGATCAGCGGGCCGGTGCTGGCTTCATGGTTACGCACCAGCACGATTTCCGGGCCATGCTGGCCGCGACGTACCTCGATAACGCCCATGCCGTCATGCGACGTGGGTACAGGCTGACCGTTTTCCATCAGGTCGCCAGTCCATGAAAAGCTCTTGTACTGGAACCCGTCGGGCAGCTGGAGCAATTCCAGACCGGTGCTCAGATCCTTGGTGGGACGCAACGGGCCGTAGCTGCTGCGAACCAGGCCGGCGCCGCGACCTTGTGCGTTACGTGCAGCAAAGGCTTCGAGCGTGCCGAGAAACGGCGTGCTGGCGACGACGGCGGCGGTGATAGCGCCACCTTTGAGCAGGCTGCGGCGGCTGGCATCGTGTTCACGGTTCATGCGGTGTCCTCTTTTATAGGAATGGGAGGGGGCGGCATGAATGAAGCCTGACGAATGCGGCTAAACGATGACCGTGCGGTTTCGTTCCGATGATGCGAGACGGATGGACGGTATAAGCTTTGCTTCGATTGCCGTGACGTCAGCCCACGGTCGACGTCCTACCTTCTTCTCCCAGCCAGGTCCGACTCGTTCTATGCGCTCACCCTCGCTCAGCCATTCCCTGCGCCAGCTCTGGGCGCTGGACAAGTTCGGCTACAGCCTTCGCGTACTGATCGCACTGGCCGGCAGCATGGGATTGAGCTGGTACCTCTCCCAGCCATCGATGGCGATTCCCTTGTTCCTCGGCGTCATTGCCAGCGCCCTGGCGGAAACCGACGACAGCTGGCTAGGGCGGTTATCGGCCCTGCTGGTCACACTGCTGTGCTTCAGCATTGCCGCGGCTTCAGTGCAGCTGCTGTTCCCCTTCCCTCTGCTGTTTGCGCTCGGCATGGCGGCATCAGCGTTCGGCCTGGTGATGCTCGGTGCACTGGGCGAACGCTACGCAACCATCGCCCAGGCAACGTTGATTCTCTCGATCTACAGCATGATCGCAGCCGACCAGCGTGGCGGCGAGGCGCTGCATCCCTGGCGCGACCCGCTGCTGTTACTGGCGGGCGCGACCTGGTATGGCCTGCTTTCCGTCGTCTGGAATGCGCTCTTTGCGAACCAGCCCGTACAGCAAAGTCTGGCCCGCCTGTACCGGGAGCTGGGGCAGTACTACAAACTCAAGGCCGCCCTGTTCGAGCCGGTGCGCCAGTTGGATGTGGAAGAACGTCGCCTGCAACTGGCGCAGCAGAACGGCCGGGTGGTCAGCGCGCTGAATGCCACCAAGGAAACCCTGCTGCATCGCCTGGGCAATGGTCGGCCCGGAGCGAAGATCAGCCACTACCTCAAGCTCTACTTCCTTGCACAGGACCTGCACGAGCGCGTCAGCTCCTCGCACTATCCTTACCAGGAGCTGGCCGAGGCGTTCTTTCACAGCGACGTACTGTTTCGTTGCGGCAGACTGCTGCGCTTGCAGGGCTTGGCTTGCGTGGACCTGGCGAATGCCGTCCAGCTGCGTCAGCCGTTTCGCTACAGCGAAGCCAATGCACAGGCACTGGCGGACCTGGAGTCGTCGCTGGAACATCTGCGAATGCAGAGCAACCCGGCGTGGCGCGGGCTGTTGCGCTCACTGCGGGCATTGTCCGGCAACCTAGCAACCATGCAGCGCCAGCTGTCCACGGCGACCAACCCCGATGCCCTGGAAGGGGAACAGGACAGCAGCCTGCTGGATCGGCAGCCACAATCGTTGCGGGATGCGTTCAACCGTATCCGCTTGCAGCTGACACCCACCTCGCTGCTGTTCCGCCATGCCTTGCGCATGAGTTTGGCGCTGCTTTGTGGCTATGCCGTGCTCCACACGATCCACCCCGAACAGGGTTATTGGGTATTGCTGACGACGGTGTTCGTCTGCCAGCCCAACTACGGCGCCACGCGGATCAAGCTGGTCCAGCGCGTGACGGGCACGGCACTCGGCCTGGCTGTTGGCTGGGCGCTGTTCGATCTGTTTCCCAGCCAGCAGATACAGGCGCTGTTCGCCGTGATCGCGGGCGTCGTGTTCTTCGCTGCTCGCAGCAGCCGCTACACCTTGGCGACCGCGGCGATCACGCTGCTGGTGCTGTTCTGTTTCAACCAGGTGGGTGACGGTTACGGGCTGTTCTGGCCACGGCTGGTCGACACCATCCTGGGCAGCCTGATCGCGGCGGCCGCCGTGTTCCTCGTACTGCCGGACTGGCAGGGCCGGCGCCTCAACCAGGTCGTCGCCAATACGCTCGCGCGCAGCGCCGACTATCTACGGCAAATCATGACCCAGTACGAAAGCGGCAAGCGTGATGATCTGGCGTATCGACTGGCGCGGCGCAACGCACACAACGCCGACGCGGCGCTCTCCACCACCTTGTCGAACATGCTCCTGGAACCTGGGCATTTCCGTAAGGACGCGGAAACCGGCTTTCGCTTCTTGATCCTCTCGCACACGCTGCTCAACTACCTGTCGGGCTTGGGCGCCCACCGCGAGAGTCTGCCCGACGATGCGCGTGACGAAATGCTGGAGAGCGCGGCACAGCAATTGGCGAGCAGCCTCGACGAGCTGGCCAACGGGCTGCAACACAACCAACCGGTTGCCGTTTACAGCGAAGCAGAAGAAGCGCTGGCGCAACAGCTGGAGCAGACCTCGGAAGACCTCGACGATAGCCATCGTCTGCTGCAGACCCAGCTGGGACTGATCTGCCGACAGCTGGCACCACTACGCAGCATGGCCGCGCACCTGCTGCGGCAACCTCCGCAGCCTCAAGGCTGAGGCAGCGAATTCGGCGAAGGGAGACCATGACGCGCGAAGATGGCCGCGTAGGTGCCATCCTCGACCATCGCCTTGATCTCGCGGTTGAAGGCCGCAATGATTGCAGCCTGCTGCGGATGATCATTACGCACCACCAGCGACAGATCGCGGATGCTGAATTCACCCGGTACGAAACTCAGCCCATCACTCACATCCTTGAGCGAGCCGTTGAAGTGAAACAGCACAGTACGCTCGTCCTCAAGGGCCAGATCAGCGCGATCGGCCAGCAGCATTCGAGCCGCCTGCACGAAGTTATTGGCGTAGCCTTTGTTGAGTGTTGAATCGTCTGCCAGCTCATCGCTATAGGCATAACCATTGGTTAGCACGATGTCATAAGTGCGCAGACTTTCACGTCCCTCATAGCGGATGCCCGCACCCTGCCGCTGTACCCAACGCACCCGGTTGCTCAGGAAGGGACGACTGTACGCTGCGTAGTCTGCATGCCGGGTCGTGAACCAGTCGTTGATGATGTCGTACTTGCCTTGCTGTAACCCCAGCACCACTCGCTCCCAAGGCACCTCGGTGTAGGTGACGTCATAGCCCGCGCGACCAAGCGCCGTGCGGATAAGCTCGACCGACAACCCGTCGCCGGGCAAGGTTTGGTCTGTGTAGGGCGGCCAGGCATCACCTGCCAGTCTCAGCACTTCGGCAGAAACCGACGCACTGGTCGACAGCAGCATTCCAACCATAAATTTTTTTATTGTTGTCAAAGCACTCTCCCGCACACTCATGGCGAAGCGCCACCAGCGCTAGCTAATCACAACCAGCGCCGTTTGGGATGCCCGGCTCGTCGGATGCGGGAACACCGAGCTGCAGCCAGCGAGCGGCAGGAGTACCATCGCGCATTTTCCGGGCGAGGTAGCTGGCAGTGCAGACGGACGTGATAGTAATCGGCGCAGGGGCTGCCGGGCTGATGTGCGCCTTCACAGCAGCCGCCCGGGGCAGACGGGTCCTGCTCATCGACCACGCCAACAAAGCCGGCAAAAAGATCCTCATGTCAGGCGGTGGCCGCTGCAACTTCACCAACCTCTACACCGAGCCGGCCAACTTCCTTTCCGGCAACCCGCATTTCTGCAAATCCGCGCTCGCCCGCTATACCCAGTGGGACTTCATCGAGATGGTCTGCCGTCACGGCGTGCCCTACCACGAGAAGAAGCTGGGCCAGCTGTTCTGCGATAACAAGGCGAGCGACATCCTGGATATGCTGCTGGACGAGTGCGAGCAGGCCGGCGTCGACCTTCGGCTCGAGACGGCCGTACAAACCATAGACAACGCGGATGATGGCTACCAGCTGCTGACCGATGCAGGACCGGTAACCTGCCAGTCGCTGGTGATCGCCACCGGCGGCTTGTCGATCCCGACCCTCGGTGCGAGCGCATTCGGTTATCAAGTGGCGCGGCAGTTCGGCCACACCGTGCTGCCGACCCGCGCAGGCTTGGTGCCCTTCACCATCACCGAGCCACAATTGAAGTCGATGTGCGAGGCGCTGTCAGGGACTTCAGTCGAGGATTGCCTGGTCAGCTGCAACGGCCAAACCTTCCGCGAAAACATCCTGTTTACCCATCGCGGGCTGTCCGGTCCGGCGATTCTGCAGGTCTCCTCCTACTGGGAGCCAGGCGACGCTATCGAGATCAACCTGTTGCCGCACCTGAACCTGAGCGAGTGGCTGGACGAGCAACGCCGCGAGCGCCCCAATACCGAGCTGAAAACCCTGCTCGGCGAACTGTTCACCCGCAAGATGGCCGGACTTCTGGCAGAACACTGGTTCGTCTCTAAACCGTTGAAACAGTATTCGGCCAACGAGTTGATCGAAATCGCCGAGCGACTGGGCTGCTGGCGCCTGGTGCCGGCAGGTACTGAGGGCTATCGGACGGCCGAGGTGACCCTCGGCGGCGTGGATACGAAGGAGGTGTCATCCAAGACGATGGAGTCCCAGAAATCACCAGGCCTGTATTTCGTTGGTGAAGTTCTGGATGTCACCGGCCACCTTGGCGGCTTCAACTTCCAGTGGGCCTGGGCCTCGGGCTACGCCGCGGCGCAATACGCCTAGCCCGACTACTGATTGGTCATGTTGGAAGGCGGCGAGAGCTCACGCGGGCCGGCCGGGTCGGTCGCCGTGTTCTGGTACTCCTGCTGGTTCCTTTCGACATTGCGCAGCGCCGACGGCTCGTCGTCTGGCGAGCAGCCGACCAGTGTCAATGCGAGCGGAAGTGCTGCAGTGATGGCAATCAGTCTGGATTTCATATCATTTCTCCTGCCGTGCAGTGCGCCAGCCTCATGTTGGGCGGCTTCGGCACATGCATTCAGATCATTCCGAAGTTTACTGAGCAGCGCCTGATGCGCCGCGTGTGGTGTTGGGTGCGGTACCCGCGCCGGACGCTGTGCCAAGGCCGCTGCCGTTATCCGCTGGCGCTGTGTCCATGTTGCCCTCTGCACCGGTCGCCAGTGGTGCACCAGCTTCAGGACCGGCGCCCTCTCCATCATTGGAGGGTGGCGCACCCGTGAAGGGCGGCTCAGGCTTTTCGATGGCAGGTTCGGGCGTCGCCACCTCCCGATCAACGTCATCCTGTCCACAACCCACGAGAACCAGGCCAAGAACAGGGGCATACAGATAGGCCAATCGCATCAATACCTCCAAGCATCTATCCCGCGAGTAGCCTGCGGGCATGAGTCAATCCTTATCAAATTGACCCTGCAGACGTCCCGGAGTGCCCCGCCCCAGTGTCCAGGCCGCCCGACGGTTCCGAGTGGCTGCCTGCAGCTGCCAATAGGCAGGCGACCTAGGCCGACACGGCCAGCTGCCAAAGCCCATCGACGCAATGGTCATGACCGAAGCGTTGTCGCAGCGCGTCGGCCAACAGGGGTCGGCTGAATAGATAACCCTGGGCGTACTCGCAGCATTCGGCCTCGAGGAAGGCTAGATGGCTCGCCTCTTCGACGCCCTCGGCGACTACCGTCAGACCGAGGCTCTGACCCAACCCGATGATGGCCCGACTGATCACGGCGGCATCCGCATCTTCCGCCACCCCTGCAATGAAACTGCGGTCGACCTTGAGAATGTGCAGGGGAAACTGTTTCAGATAGCCGAGCGAGCAGTAGCCAGTACCGAAATCATCCAGCGCCAGCCGCACACCGAGGTCGGCGATTTCCTGCAAGGTCATCAGCACCGCGTCGCTGTGCTGCATCAGCAGGGTCTCGGTGATCTCCAGTACCAGGCTCGAAGCGGGCAGCTGCGTCTCGCCAAGAATGGCGATGAGACGGTGGGTGAAGTCGGCCTGCTGCAGCTGTCGAATCGACAGGTTTACCGAGCAGTAGAGCTGCGCCTGACCGGCCTGCTGCCAGCGCCGCACCTGCGTACAGGCCTCTCGCAACACCCACTCGCCAACCCGGACGATTTCCCGCGACTCCTCGAGTATCGGGATGAACTCCTGAGGCCCGACCGAGCGCCCGTCATGCTGCCAGCGCAACAGTGCCTCAACCCCGGCCAGATGGGCTTGCCCGCCAACCAGACGGCATATCGGTTGGTAACAGAGCGTGAACTCGTTGCGTTCCAGAGCTTGCGCCAAATTGCTTTCCAGCTCCAGTTGACGCTGCGCCGTGCTTTGCAGCCCTTCGCAGTACAAGGCGAACTGGTTCTTGCCGGCGTTCTTGGCGCGGTACAGCGCCAGATCGGCGGCTTGCAATGCATCTAGCGGTTTGCCGTCACGCTGTAACGGAGCGATACCGATGCTGGCACTGAGCGAAAGTGTTCGCTCAGCCAGCTGCAAGGGCGCCCGCAGCGCGTTGAGCATGCGCTGCGCCACGCGCTCGGCGTCGCTGGCGCACGCAAGGTCGCCCAGCAACGCCACGAACTCATCGCCCCCGAAACGGGCAAGATGATCACCGGGGCGCAGGCAACCGGAGAGACGTCGAGCAACCTCCACCAGGACCTGATCGCCGACACGGTGACCAAGGCTGTCATTGATCAGCTTGAAACGATCGACATCGACGAATAACAGCGCAGAGTCCCGTACCCCGCCCCGCTGCTGCGCGGCCTTGAGGAGCTCATCCATATGCAGACGATTCGCAAGCCCGGTGAGCGGATCGTGACGGGCCGCGTGGTGCAGACAACTTTCGGCGATCTTGCGCGCGCTGATGTTGGTTTGCGAGCCGGCCATGCGCCGCCCGCTGCGTTCGCAATGCTCGACCACGCCGCGCACCTGCACCCAGAGGTATTCGTTGTAGTGGGTTTGAATGCGGTACTCATGGTTCAACGATGCCGTGCGACCACCCAGATGCGCGGAAATGGCTTCGCGCAATCCCGCCAGATCATCCGGATGGACTCGATTGAACCAGCTGTCGCTGGTGTATCCGGGCTCGGCGGAAAGGCCCAGCATGGCCATCCAGCGTTCGGAGAGATAGAGCTGGTCGGCATCGATGTGCCAGTCCCAGATGCCATCCTCGGTGCCCCTCATGGCACGGGCCAAGCGCGCTTCACTGTCTTCCAGGGCCTGACGCTGCGCCACCGTGTAGGTGTCGATCGCGAGAATCATGTCGAAGAACACTGCCTTGAGCAGGCTGTCGAACACGCCATACCCCGGCGCATCACCCACTAGCTCCGCCAGCATGTCGCCGAGATACAGGCGATAGGCGCCCAGGTACCACTCCAGGTCGACGCCCACACGCTGATGCACCAGCCCGACCAACAGACGGTCCGTTACATAGCTACGGTCGTATGGACCATTCCACAGCCGTTCGTAATAACTTCGCTGGCTATGCTTGAGTCGCACCAGCCGCTGGGGATCGGCAATCAGCGCCGTCGGTACCTCGAAGGCGGCCATGTGGGTATAGAGGCGCTCAATGAACTTGGCATGCGCATCGTCCACATCGGCGGCAGCACTGTTCAATCGTGCGCCATCGCTTGACTGCCACTCCAGAAAGCGCATGCGCGTACGGATCGCCTCAGGCCCGAGACCAATCCGCTTCAGCAATTCCTTTAGCTCGTCTTCCATCCGCCACCTACCCTGAAGCCGCCAAGCGTGGCTCCTTTCGTTTGACCCGCTACGAGCAGGCAATACCGCCACCAAGTAGCACTAGGCCATCAAGCCTGACAGTAGCGTTGAGCAGGGATGTTGATGCAGATCAGCGAGGCGCCGAGCGAAGCCTAGTGCTTTCGTAGGCCCGGATAGACCGGGGCATTGCGCCCCGGCATCGTTCAATCAAGCTGCCTGTTTGGCAGCAAATTCTTTCTTCAGGCGGGTCTTGAGCGCTTCCATCTGCTGCCCCATCTCGTTCAGCTTGTCTTCGCTGAACAGTTCACGCGCAGAAGGAAACATCTCGGACTCTTCTTCCTCGATGTGATGCTCGAGCAGTTCCTTGCACACTTTCACGCGCCCGGAGAATTCGAGCGTCGACGGGTCAGTTGCCTTAAGGTCAGGCAATACCAGCGAATCGACCGCACGGTGCTCTTCCTTGGCCTCGTGATACATGGTCTTTTCCTCTTTTCCGCCTGCTTCCTTGAAGGCTGGATAGAGAATCTGTTCTTCCAGCTGGGTATGGATCGACACCTCCATCTCCAGCTTTTGCAGCAATTCGGTACGGGTCTTGACCGCACGCTCGGTGGTATCGGTGAGGCGCGTCAGGATGTCTTTGACTTTCTCGTGGTCGTCGATCAACAGGTCGATGGCATTCATGGACATTTCCTCGATCAGGTTTGTGCTGCATTCAGACTCTTCGGTCCGATCGTCAGCACGGGGGGAGGTATGTTTGAGAACGGCAGGCCTATGGCAGTGCAGGCCTGCCATAGGTCTCAGGCGTACTCGTAGGTAGGTAACCCGGTGCGGCTCTGGCTCTGCAAGCGGGCAATGGCCGGCGACATTCCCGCTTCCAATGCGAGATCACGGCGGACCGAGCTGATGACCCATTCCAGCTGAATGTCGGTTTGGGTCTGGCCTTTGGACAGGGCCCGCTTGATGACATCCCTATCATCATTACGAAGTGTTAGCAGAAGCCCACCATCCGGACGAGGTGCGGTGATGACTTCGAACTCAGGAAACGCGGCAGAGAGAACTTTTTCAGCGGCAATCATTATTGTGTACTCCGGTTATGTTCCAGCGTACCTAGCTAGAGCATCGATCATGCCAACCGGTCGACCACAAAAATCCGCGTAATTTCAGTGACTTGCGTCGCATAATAGCGTTTTGTACACATGCAAAACGCATGACGGTTACGCTTACGGCATGCATTCTGCGTTGCTGAAGAACAAAAATCGAAGTTCGCTGTCTTGCGCTCAAGCCTTGCGCCAGACGCTCGCAAGCCACGGCTGTTGCTCGCGCGGCAGCCCGGCCGGGCGGTAGTAATGCTCCAATTCAATGAACCCGACGGACTGCAGTAAGCGCTGCCAAGTCGGCCAGTCGTACCAGGCGCCGTAGCGAGCGCCACTCCAGCCTTCCTGATTGTCGCCACGTGGATTTGAGCAAAACAGCACGCCGGACGGACGCAGCGCCTCGCGCAGCGAGGCCAAGACTTGAGTGATTTCGCTGCTGGGCAGATGAAACAACACGGCATTGGCAAAGATGCCGTCAAAGGTTCCACTCGGCAGATCCAGCTCCAGAAAGTTCTGGTGCAGCACCTCGCAGCCGGTGTCGGCACGGGCCATCAGGACAAAGGGCTCGGCTCCATCGACGCCAACGGCAGTATGCCCCCGCTCGGTGAATGCCTTGAGGTCCCGCCCGGGCCCGCAGCCAAGATCGAGAATGCGCAGCGGCGGCTCGCCCTGGATATGCCGCAGCAAGGCGTCGATGTTCTGGCTGACGTCGTGGTCTCGGGTGCCCTCGCGAAACGCTTCGGCGTTGGCACGGTAATCGTCCAACGTCAGTTCTGAAATGGCACGATGATTTTCGTCAGGCATGAGCGAGCTCCGGTGATGAAGAGGCGAGCCTAACGGCACGATTGTCGATTGCCAACGCATGTGAAACCGCGTAAATGCACAGCAAAGCAGTTGACGGATGGCTGCACATCGCTGAACTTGCTGTACGGCGCTGGCTCCAACGCTGATTCGCGTGAATTAATACCCCTACGCCGCACTATGTTCATGAAACACATCGAGAATTGCTCCGATGAGCCAAGCACCCAATAAAGTCGTTCTACTCGTCGAGGACGAACCTCACATTCTTGCCCTGCTGTCTGATTACCTCGCAGGCGAAGGCTATAAGGTATTGGAGGCGGCAGGCGCGCCGCAGGCCTTCGAGATCCTGGCGACAAAGCCGCAACTTGATTTGCTGGTGACTGACTTCCGTCTTCCTGGCGGCGTGTCCGGGGTGATGATCGCTGAACCTGCACTGAAGCTGCGCCCTGACCTCAAGGTCATCTTCATCAGCGGCTACCCAATCGAAATTTACGAATCGGGCAGCGACATCGCGCGCTCCGCACCGATCCTGGCCAAGCCTTTCTCGCTAGACACCTTGCGCAGCCAGATCCAGCAGCTATTGGCCGAACCGCGCCCCTCTGATTTAGCCCCCTCATAACGCAACGAGCCCGCACTAGGCGGGCTCGTCATCAACGCTTCGACTCAGTTGACCTTGGGGTCGAGTTCGCCGCGCGCATAACGCTCGAACATGGCGTCCAGGGAGATAGGCTTGATCTTCGATGCATTGCCGGCGGTACCGAAGGCTTCGTAACGGGCGATGCAGATGTCGCGCATCGCAGTTACGGTCTTCGCAAGGTATTTGCGTGGGTCGAATTCGCTGGGGTTCTTCGCCATGAATTCGCGGATCGCACCGGTGGACGCCAGACGCAGGTCGGTGTCGATGTTGACCTTACGCACACCGTACTTGATGCCTTCGACGATTTCCTCGACCGGGACGCCGTAGGTTTCCTTGATGTCACCACCGTACTCATTGATGATTTTCAGCCATTCCTGCGGGACCGAGGAGGAGCCATGCATTACCAGATGGGTATCCGGGATGCGCTGATGGATCTCCTTGATGCGCTGGATCGACAGGGTGTCACCGGTTGGCGGCTTGGTGAACTTGTAGGCGCCGTGGCTGGTGCCGATGGCGATGGCCAGGGCATCGACCTTGGTCTTGGCGACAAAGTCAGCCGCTTCTTCCGGGTCGGTCAGCAGCTGGCTGTGATCCAGGGTGCCTTCGGCACCGACGCCATCTTCTTCACCGGCCATACCGGTTTCCAGCGAGCCCAGGCAACCCAGCTCACCTTCTACCGACACGCCACAGGCGTGGGCGAAGGCGACGGTCTGCTGAGTGACGCGGACGTTGTATTCGTAATCGGACGGCGTCTTGCCGTCTTCACGCAGCGAGCCGTCCATCATGACTGAGCTGAAGCCCAGCTGGATGGAGCGCTGGCAGATGTCAGGGCTCGTGCCGTGATCCTGGTGCATGACCACCGGGATATGCGGGAATTCTTCTACCGCCGCGAGGATCAGGTGACGCAGAAACGGCGCGCCAGCGTACTTACGAGCACCGGCCGAAGCCTGGACGATCACCGGGGAGTCGGTTTTGTCGGCCGCTTCCATGATGGCTCGCATCTGCTCGAGGTTGTTTACGTTGAAGGCCGGCACGCCGTAGCCGAATTCGGCGGCGTGGTCGAGCATCTGGCGCATGCTGATGAGTGCCATGTTTTCCTTTCTCCCGGTTAGGGTCGTTTAATCATGTAAAGCCTGCCGCAGGGGCCGGCGCTGTTCAAGCACCGCGCGGTATGGCGCGGCATTGTAGTGGTGGACGGCTCAAAAGCCATCAGGCCCGGCGAAAACGCCGCAAAACAGGGAAATTGCCCGCCTTTTCGATCAGATGTTGATCAACGACGCACTGCAACCATGGGCGAGCAGCTTGTCATCAGCCAGGCGATAGACTAGTGCGCCTGTCCCCTTGTCGTGGAAGGCCACAACGCCATCGCTATAGAAAGCACCACGGGTCACGGGTTCCTTGCGCAACCTATGGACTTGCTGACTGTCGCCGATTTTCAGCTCCACCATCTGGCGGCTTTCATCAGCATAGCGCCAGGCAATGTTCTGCGTGCTCTGGCACTTCCAGCCTACGAAGGGTGCGTCCGGGCCGGATTGCCAGTGGCCGCACCCGGCAAGGAGCAATGCAGCAATCGAAATGAGCAGGCCTTTCATCGGTTCTCCTAGCGGGCTCAGGAACAGTCCTGGACGTCGGCAGCGGTGCCTGCCGTCGGGTCGCCAGTGCTCTGCATCTCAATGCGCTGATCGTTCTGCGCAGTCGGGCTTTGTACCGGTGGCGGGTCGATCACTTCACAGAGCGAGTCTGGTGAACCTCCGGCACAACCGGCCAGGCCAAGACAGCAAACAGCTATTGCGGCGTAACGCATGGTGAGTCTCCATTCCTCGTCTGGACAGAACAGAGACAGCAACCAGTCGCAGGGGTTGCCTTTGCCGTTACGCTTGTAACGACAAAAGGCCATCAGCCGTTTACTTTGCGCGCTGCTCCAGCACTTCCACAGCAGGCAGAACCTTACCTTCAACGAACTCGAGGAAAGCACCGCCGCCGGTAGAAATGTAGGAAATCTTTTCGCTCACGCCATACTTATCGATAGCCGCCAGCGTGTCGCCGCCGCCAGCGATAGAGAATGCCGGGCTTTGCGCGATGGCCTGAGCCAGCACCTTGGTGCCGTTGCCGAACTGATCGAACTCGAACACGCCGACCGGGCCGTTCCACAGGATGGTCTTTGACGACTTCAGCAGTTCGGCGAAGTTGGCTGCGGTCTGCGGGCCGATGTCCAGAATCATGTCGTCTTCGGCGACGTCCGCGACAGCCTTGACGGTGGCTTCAGCATCTTCAGCGAAAGCCTTGGCCACGACCACGTCGACCGGCAGCGGCACGCTGACCTTGGCGGCGATGGCCTTGGCGGTGTCGACCAGATCGGCTTCGTACAACGACTTGCCCACCGGGAAGCCGGCCGCAGCGAGGAAGGTGTTAGCGATACCACCGCCGACGATCAGCTGGTTGCAGACCTGGCTCAGGCTGTTGAGCACGTCCAGCTTGGTGGAGACTTTGGAGCCGGCGACGATGGCTGCCATCGGCTGAGCGGGGCTCTTCAGCGCTTTGCCCAGGGCATCCAGCTCGGCTGCGAGCAGCGGGCCGGCACAGGCCACCTTGGCGAATTTGGCCACGCCGTGGGTCGAACCCTGGGCGCGGTGCGCAGTGCCGAAGGCGTCCATGACGAACACATCGCACAGCGCCGCGTACTGCTGCGCCAGCTCGTCGGTGTTCTTCTTTTCACCCTTGTTGAAACGCACGTTCTCCAGCAGCACCAGCTCACCCGCCTGCACCTGGACGCCGCTCAGGTAATCCTTGACCAGCGGGACCTCGCGATCGAGCGCCTTGCTCAGGTAATCAGCGACCGGCTTGAGGCTGTCTTCCTCGCTGTAGACGCCCTCTTCCGGACGGCCCAGGTGTGAGCAGACCATCACCGCTGCGCCCTTTTCCAGTGCCAGCTTGATGGTTGGCAGCGAAGCGAGGATGCGCGCATCGCTTTTAACCGCGCCATCCTTCACCGGCACGTTGAGATCCTCACGGATCAGCACGCGCTTACCCTGGAGGTCGAGGTCGGTCATCTTCAAAACGGTCATGTGATCTTCCTTAAGTTCAAGAACGGCGATATTTGTAAGCTGCGGCCGGCCAGGTAAAGCCCGCCAGACAGTGACGGTTAGGCGCGGTGGGCGACGCGCAAATAATGATCGGCCACGTCGAGCATGCGGTTGGCGAAACCCCACTCGTTGTCGAACCAGGCCAGCAGGTTCACTAGCCGCGGCCCGGAGGCGCGCGTCAGGCTGCCATCGACGATCGCAGAATGCGGGTCGTGGTTGAAATCACAGCTGGCGTGGGGCAGCTCGGTATATGCGAGCAGGCCTTTCAACGGGCCGGATAGCGCGGCTTCCCGCAGAATCCGATTGATCGTCGGCGCATCCGTATCGCGGGAGGTCTGCACGGTGATATCCAGACATGACACGTTCACCGTCGGCACCCGCACGGCTTTGGCCTGAATCCGCCCCGAGAGTTCCGGCAGCAGGCGTTCGATGCCTTTTGCCAGACCGGTCGACACAGGGATCACCGACTGGAAAGCCGACCGCGTGCGGCGCAGATCATCGTGGTGATAGGCGTCGATGACCGGCTGATCGTTCATCGCCGAGTGAATCGTGGTGATCGAGACGTAATCGAGCCCGATGGCATCGTTGAGCAGCTTGAGCAGCGGTACGCCGCAGTTGGTAGTGCAGGACGCGTTGGAGACCAGTCGTTCGGCTCCCGTCAGCTGCTCATGGTTGATGCCCATGACCACCGTCGCATCAACGTCAGCGGCCCCGCTCATGGGTTGCGAAAACAACACGCGTGGAACACCAGCCGCGAGAAAGCGCTCCCCGCCGGCACGCGTGTTGTAGGCACCGGAACACTCGAGCACCAGGTCCACGCCCAGATCGCGCCAATCGACCGCTTCAGGCGTCGACTCGCGCAAGACCTTTACGCAGTGGCCGTTCAGATGCAGACAATCGCCTTCCACCGCCACGTCGCCGGGAAAGCGGCCATGGGTAGAGTCGAAACGGGTGAGGTATTCAAGACTGGCCATGTCGGCGAGGTCGTTGAGGGCGACGATCTCGAAATCGAAGGCCGCGTTGCGCTCGTAGAAGGCTCGCAACACGCAGCGACCAATGCGACCGTAGCCGTTGAGGGCAATGCGGTAGGGGACATTTCGGGGCATTCGCGGCTCGCCTTATGCGAGCTGGAAGCTGGAAGCCAGACACTCGATGTGGCTCGTGCCGCCGCCACTCCGATGTTGAGCCGCCACTTCTCAGCTGCTGTGATCTCGCAAACCTGAGCTGGAAGCCCCTTACTCAGGCTCCAGCTCGCAGCTTAGCTATCAGTCTTCCAGCAGCTCTTCAGCCACCGCAAGGATGTTGTCGACCGTAAAGCCGAACTCCTCGAACAGCTGACCAGCCGGGGCCGACTCGCCGTAGGTGGTCATGCCGATGATGCGGCCGTCGAGGCCGACGTACTTGTACCAGTAGTCGGCATGCGCCGCCTCGATGGCGATACGCGCACCCACTTCGACCGGCAGCACGTGCTGCTTCCAGGACGCATCCTGGGCATCGAAGACGCTGGTGCACGGCATCGAGACGACACGCACGTTGCGGCCCTGCTCAGTCAGCTTGTCGTAGGCCTGAACGGCTAACCCAACTTCCGAACCGGTGGAAATGAGGATCAGCTCAGGCTCGCCGACGCAGTTCTTGAGGATGTAACCACCCTTGGCAATGGACGCCTCGGTTTCGTTGTCGCGGATGTGATACGGCAGGTTCTGGCGCGAGAAGATCAGCGCGCTCGGGCCGTCCTTGCGTTCGACCGCATGCTTCCAGGCGACAGCGGACTCGACTGTGTCGGCCGGACGCCAGGTATCCAGGTTCGGCGTGGTGCGCAGGCTGGTGAGCTGCTCGATCGGCTGGTGAGTCGGGCCGTCTTCGCCAAGGCCAATGGAGTCATGCGTGAAGACGTAGAGCACACGCTGCTTCATCAGCGCCGACATGCGCACTGCGTTGCGCGCGTACTCCATGAACATCAGGAAGGTCGCGCCGTAGGGAATCAGGCCGCCGTGAAGGGCGATGCCGTTCATAATGGCGCTCATGCCGAACTCGCGCACGCCGTAGTACATATAGTTGCCCGAGGCATCCTCGGCGACCACCGGCTTGCAGCCCTTCCACAGCGTCAGGTTGGAGCCGGCCAGATCCGCCGAGCCACCAAGCAGTTCCGGCAGCAGCGGGCCGAAAGCGTTCAGGCAGTTCTGGCTGGCCTTGCGGCTGGCAATGGTTTCGCCCTTGGTGGCAACTTCGCGAATGAATGCCGAAGCTTTCTCAGCGAAGTCTTCCGGCAGCTCGCCGGCCATGCGGCGCTTGAACTCGGCGGCCATGGCCGGGAACTCGGTTTCGTAGGCAGCGAAGCGTTTGTTCCATTCGTTCTCGGCGTCCGCGCCCTTCTGCTTGGCATCCCACTCGGCGTAGATGTCAGCGGGGATTTCGAACGGGCCGTGCTTCCAGCCCAACGCCTCGCGGGTCAGGGCGATCTCGGCGTCGCCAAGCGCGGCGCCATGGGATTCTTCCTTGCCCTGCTTGTTCGGCGAGCCGAAGCCGATGATGGTCTTGCAGCAGATCAACGTCGGGCGGTCGCTCTTGCGCGCGGTATCGAGGGCGATCTGAATTTCGTCGGCGTCATGGCCATTGACGTTACGAATGACCTGCCAGCCGTAGGACTCGAAGCGGCGCGGCGTGTCATCGGTGAACCAGCCATGCACTTCGCCATCAATGGAGATGCCGTTGTCATCGTAGAAAGCGATCAGCTTGTTCAGCGCCAGGGTGCCGGCCAGGGAGCAGACTTCGTGGGAAATCCCTTCCATCAGGCAGCCGTCGCCCATGAACACATAGGTATGGTGGTCGACGATGTCGTGGCCGGGACGATTGAACTGTGCGGCCATAACCTTCTCCGCCAAGGCGAAGCCCACGGCGTTGGCTAGGCCCTGACCCAGCGGACCGGTGGTGGTCTCAACGCCGGCGGTGTAGCCGAACTCGGGATGGCCCGGGGTTTTGCTGTGCAATTGCCGGAAGCTCTTCAGGTCGTCGATGGACAGGTCGTAACCGGTCAGGTGCAGCAACGAGTAGATCAGCATCGAGCCGTGGCCGTTGGACAACACGAAACGGTCGCGGTCGGCCCACAGAGGGTTGGTCGGGCTGTGCTTCAGATGATCGCGCCAGAGAACCTCGGCGATGTCCGCCATGCCCATGGGGGCACCCGGGTGGCCGCTGTTGGCTTTCTGCACGGCATCCATGCTGAGGGCGCGGATGGCATTGGCTCGCTCACGACGGCTGGGCATCGCTGAATCTCCTGCGGGGTAGCTTCTGAAACGAAGGGGGCGGAAAAAGGCGGCCATTTTCCCCTACCGCGGGTGGCGGGGCAATGACTGAATAAGCGCCGCGGGGCCGCCAATGCCCTCTAATTAGTCGAGCAGCCTGACGCCACAGCTGCCGATGTCCGGCAAATGTTGCAGCAAATAGTCCTTCATGCGCGTCAGCGTCAGGGGCGGCTCTCCCGCTGCCGGCCAGACCAGGTAATAGCTGTCGCCGGAGCGCACTGCCTGGTCGAACGGCAGCATCAGCGAGCCTTTGCGCAACTCGGCGTCGACCAGGGCCAGATCGCCGATTGAGATGCCATGCCCCTGTGCTGCTGCGGAAATCCCCAGCTCCAGCGTGTCGAACAGCTTGCCCTGCTGCCAGGCGACAGCCTCGACCCAACCGACCCGTTGCAGCCAGCGGCGCCAGTCTCGGCAGTCGCGCGACGGGTGAATCAGCTCTGCATCAGCGAGGCGTGCAGCCGTCCAGGGTGATCCCCCCTGATAGTCCGGCGAACACACCGGCACCAGCCATTCATCGAACAACTTGATCCGGTTCCAGTCTGCCGGAAACCCGCCATGCCCCAGCAGGATGGCGCAATCGAAGGGTTCGTTGTGGAAGTCCACCGAATCGAGGTCCATCCAGGCACTGGTCAGTTGCACGCGATCCTGCGGATGGGTGAGTTGGAAATTCTCCAGCGCACCGAGCAGCCAACGCATGGTCAGGGTGGAAGGGGCTTTCAGCCGGAGCGCGTCCTGCTGGCGGTTGATGGCGATGCAGGCGTTTTCGATGGTACGGAAGCCGACCTTGAGTTCCTGCGCCAGCAGCCGTCCGGTGTCGGTCAGCGCCAATCGCGAACCGCGACGCTCGAAAAGAGAGCAGCCGAGGCTTTCTTCCAGCGTCTTCACGTGCCGACTGACAGCACTCTGGGTGATGCACAGGCTTTCAGCGGCCTGTGTAAATGACCCGAAGCGTGCCGCGACCTCAAAGGCACGCAGCGCATAAAGCGGCGGCATGCGCAACGTCATGCCACCAGTCTCCGGCATGAGTAAAACTCATCGGAGATGGCCGTTTTTTCCATTTTGCAACCCTCCAGGGCCCACCAATACTCGCCGGCAATCGGGCCAGCCGTGCGCTGGCATCGACTCAATAAGAGGCCTCTGCCTTGTATAACGCTAGGGAAGGATGACATGCCCACTCGCGAGTTCGATCAACTTTTGTCTGCCAGTATTCGTCACGGGGGGCTCAGTCAGGCGCAGATAGCGGACATCCTCGATTTCAAGCTGTTCGGCAACGCCAAGGGTTTTGTCCTGTTGGAAGACACGGAAATCGGCCAAATCCCGCCGACGCCCGCCTCACGCACCGACCTTAACAAGATCGACGACCGCAGCGAGCGCCTGCTCTTGCAGGCCACGGCGTTGCTGGGAGAGCCGATCGGCTACGTGCAGGAATCGGGCGGTTGCATCGTCAACAACTTCTTCCCGCAGCAGACGCAGTCCCGTGCCGCGACCTCGGACAGCTTCGACACCGAACTCGACCTTCACACCGAAAATGCCTTCCACGCCATCCAGCCGGACTACCTGCTGCTCCTCTGCCTGCGTCAGGATCCGGCTGCCGAGGCCGTCACCTACATCGCGTCGGCCGAGCGCATCCTCGAGCGACTTTCCTACGAAGACCAGGTGTTCTTTCTCAACGAGCCCTACAACTTTCTGTCCGACTACGGCCACAGCGAAAAGAACCAGCGCATCGATATCAACAAGCATCAGACTGTGCTGTACGGCGACCCTGACGCCCCCTTTCTGCGCTTCGATCCGCAATTCATGGTCGCCTACAGCGATCGGGCTCAGCGCGCGCTGGACCGACTGCGCGCCGTTGCCTGGGAAGCGGTCGAGCCAGTGCGCCTCACGCGCGGCGATCTGCTGATTATCGACAACCGCCGCACGGCACACGCACGCAGCCCCTTCACCGCCCGTTTCGATGGCAGCGATCGCTGGATGCAGCGCACCTTCGCCAGCTGCAACCTGCGCTTCTATACCGAAAAGCTGGGCAAGCAATCGCGCATCTTCGAACTGGTAACCGAGCTATGAACGCCACCTATCTCGCCTTTGCCGCCGCGGTCGCCTTGCTGATCGCCTCCCCTGGCCCGGTCGTCGCGCTGGTTGTCGCTGACGCCCGACGCAGCTGGCCGGCATGGACCATTCTCGGCGGAGTGCTATCGGCGCAAATGCTGTTGATCGCTGCGCTGATGGTGATCTACCTGGCCCTGGACCTGAAACCGGTGATTCTCGAATGGGGCCAGGTGCTCGGCGGGCTCTACCTGATCTGGCTCGGTGCCGACGGCCTCTGCGGCGGGGGCGGTGGAGAAGCTAAGGAGCTGCCGCGCCCGCAATCGCATTACTTCTGGCGGGCCATGGCGGTCGGACTGTCCAACCCCAAGGACATCCTGTTCTTCCTCGCTTTTCTGCCAGGCTTCATTCTGCCGGCCCAACCCTTCGCGCCGCAGGCTCTGGCGCTGATCGCCATTTGGGCACTAGTCGATGTTTCGATTTTGATCACCTACAGCCTGGTGTCACGCCAGTTGTCGAGCAATGACCGCCTGCAGGGGCTACTCGATCTGCTGCCCAATTTCTTTCTACTGGCGCTGGGTCTGGTGTCCTGCGGCATGGGCGTCAACAGCCTGATCAGCTAAGGCGTCGCTTGTCCAATATCAAAACTTTTTGATATTGGCATTGCTGGACGAAAATCGACCGACTAGACTGCGCTGCCTATGAGCCTGCGCATTCCCCAGATATCTTTCGACGACAGCGATCAGCTCGCCGCCCTGTGCAAAGCCGGCGGCGATTCGCTGCGGCTGAACGTACTGCGCGCACTGGCCAGCGACTCGTTCGGCGTGCTCGAGCTGGCGCAGATTTTTGCCACCGGACAATCCGGCATCAGCCATCACCTCAAGGTACTGACCCAGGCCGGCCTGCTGGCGACGCGCCGAGAAGGCAATGCGATCTTCTATCGCCGCGCCCTGCCCCAGAGCGACAACCTTGGCGGCAGGCTGCATGCAGCCCTGCTCGAAGAGGTGGATCAGCTGAGCCTGCCGCTCGATGTGCAGGCGCGCATTGCCGCGGTGCATGCCCAGCGCAGTGCCGCCAGTGAAGACTTCTTCGCAAGGATGGCCGGTAGCTTCCAGGCGCGGCAGGACATGATCGCCGGCTTCCCGCAGTACCGCGACAGCGTGGTCGCATTGCTCGATGCGCTGAATCTTCCAGCCCAGGCAACAGCACTTGAAGTAGGCCCCGGCGACGGTAGCTTTCTGCCCGAACTGGCACATCGGTTCGCTCGAGTGCTCGCGGTGGACAACAGTGCGGCGATGCTCGAGCTGGCTCGCTCACGTTGCGAGCGGGATGCGCTGGAAAATGTCGAGTTGAAGCTTGCCGACGCGTTGCAGGACGAATGTCCGTCAGCCGACTGCGTTGTGCTGAACATGGTTTTGCATCATCTGGCCGCGCCGGGTGAAGCACTCAAGCAACTTGCACGGCTGGTGAACATGGGCGGTAGCCTGCTGATCACCGAGCTGTGCAGCCACAACCAGAGTTGGGCCAGGGAGGCCTGCGGCGACCTCTGGTTGGGCTTCGAACAGGATGATCTGGCCCGTTGGGCCGATGCCGCGGGGCTCACGCCCGGCGAGAGCCTCTACATTGGCTTGAAGAACGGTTTTCAGATCCAGACCCGGTACTTTTCCCGGCTCGCCCCTGACAGCCGACTCACCCACCGGTAATTAGGAACCGATAGATGAGCGAATATTCGATTTTCACCTCCGAGTCCGTGTCCGAAGGGCACCCGGACAAGATTGCCGACCAGATTTCCGATGCGGTGCTGGACGCCATCATCGCCGAGGACAAGCATGCCCGCGTGGCCTGTGAGACGCTGGTCAAGACCGGCGTTGCGATCGTCGCTGGCGAAGTCACCACCAGCGCCTGGGTCGACCTTGAGCAGCTGGTACGCGACGTCATCATCGACATCGGCTACAACAGCTCGGAAGTCGGCTTCGATGGTGCCACCTGCGGCATCATCAACATCATCGGCAAGCAGTCGGTGGACATCGCCCAAGGCGTCGACCGCAGCAAGCCGGAAGACCAGGGCGCCGGCGATCAGGGCCTGATGTTCGGCTACGCCAGCAACGAAACCGACGTGCTGATGCCGGCTCCGATCCGCTTCTCCCACGCACTGGTCGAGCGCCAGGCTGAAGCGCGCAAGAACGGCCTGCTGCCGTGGCTGCGTCCGGACGCCAAGAGCCAGGTCACCTGCCGCTACGAAGGCGGCAAGGTGGTCGGCATCGACGCCATCGTGCTCTCCACCCAGCACAACCCGGAGGTCAAGCATTCGGACCTCAAGGAAGCGGTGATGGAGCTGATCGTCAAGCACGTGATCCCGGCCGAGCTGTTGCACAAGGACACCCAGTTCCATATCAACCCGACCGGCCAGTTCATCATCGGCGGCCCGGTGGGCGACTGCGGCCTGACTGGACGCAAGATCATCGTCGACACCTACGGCGGCATGGCCCGTCATGGCGGCGGCGCCTTCTCCGGCAAGGACCCGTCCAAGGTCGACCGTTCGGCTGCTTACGCTGGCCGCTACGTGGCGAAGAACATTGTCGCCGCCGGCTTGGCCGAGCGCTGTGAAATCCAGGTTTCCTACGCCATCGGCGTGGCCCAACCAACGTCGATCTCCATCAATACCTTCGGCACCAGCAAACTCAGCGACGAGAAGATCGTCGCTCTGGTCCGCGAGCATTTCGATCTGCGTCCGTACGCAATCACCACCATGCTCGACCTGCTGCACCCGATGTACAAAGCCACAGCAGCCTATGGTCACTTCGGCCGTACTCCAGTTGAAATGACGGTCGGTAACGACACCTTCACCGCCTTCACCTGGGAAAAGACCGACAAAGCCGACGCCCTGCGCGCCGCTGCCGGGCTCTGACCCGCCTCCAATCCGTAGGGTGGGCTTTAGCCCACCCCCGCGGAGCTGTCGCCAACTCGGTGGGCTGAAGCGGAACGCCGCCCGGCCCACCCTACGAGACGGCCAAGCGCATGAAAAAGCCCCGCCAGCGAAAGCCGGACGGGGCTTTTTTACAGGTGCGACGGTTCTCTGCCGCCCCGACAAGGCCGACGCCCCGCAGCACCGCTTCGGCCTCGACCCGCCCCAAACCGTAGGGTGGGCTTCAGCCCACCACCACGGACCTGCCAGCGACGCGGTGGATTGAAGCGGAACGCCGCCCGGCCCTCCCTACGAGATGGCCAGCGCATGGAGAAGCCTCGCCCGGCTCAATTCTTCAGACGATAACCCGTCTTGAAGATCCACCCGATCAGCACCAGACACAGCGCCAGGAAGCCCAGCGTCATGGCCAGGCTGATACCGACGTTAACGTCGGAAACCCCGTAGAAGCTCCAGCGAAAGCCGCTGATGAGGTACACCACCGGATTGAACAGTGTGACCTTTTGCCAGACTGGAGGAAGCATCTCGATGGAATAGAAGCTGCCGCCGAGAAAGGCCAAAGGCATGACGATCAGTGACGGCACGATCTGCAGCTTTTCCCAACCGTCTGCCCAGATGCCGATGATGAAACCGAACAGGCAGAAGGTCACCGCTGTCAGCACCAGAAACAGCGCCATCACCCAGGGGTGGGCTATCTCGTAGTCGACGAACAATCGCGCCGTCAGCAGGATCACCAGCCCGAGAATGATGGACTTGGTTGCCGCGGCGCCGACATAGCCGATGACGATCTCAAGATACGACACCGGTGCCGACAGCACTTCGTAAATCGTCCCCGAATAGCGCGGCATGTAGATGCCGAACGAGGCATTGGAAATGCTCTCGGTGAGCAGCGCCATCATGATCAGGCCGGGAATGATAAAGGCGCCGTACGGAATGCCGTGCATCGCCTCCATCCGCGAGCCGATAGCCGAACCAAACACCACGAAGTACAGCGACGTGGATATGACTGGCGTGGCGATGCTCTGCAGCAGCGTGCGCCAGGTGCGCGCCAGCTCGAACAGGTAGATGGCACGGATTGCATGGAAATTCATGTGCGGCTGCCCTTTACCAAGCTGACGAAAATTTCTTCCAGCGAACTCTGGCTCGACTGCAGGTCCTTGAAGTCGATGCCGTGCTCGGCGAGACGTCTGAGTAGCTCGGCGATGCCGGTGTCCTCGTGCTGGGCATCAAAGGTGAACACCAGCTGATTGCCCGAGTCGACCAGTTCGAGCGGGTAGCTGGCCAGGTCCGCCGGAATCTCGGCCAGCGGCCGTTGCAGATGCAGGGTCAGCTGCTTGGTGCCAAGCTTCTGCATCAGCGCTTTCTTGTCCTCGACCAGGATGATCTCGCCCTTGCTGATCACGCCAATGCGATCAGCCATCTCCTCGGCCTCTTCAATGTAGTGCGTAGTCAGGATGATGGTTACCCCGCGCTCACGCAGACGGCGGACCATTTCCCACATATCGCGGCGCAGCTCGACGTCAACGCCGGCCGTGGGTTCGTCGAGAAACAGGATGGTCGGTTCGTGGGACAGCGCCTTGGCAATCATCACGCGGCGCTTCATGCCGCCGGACAGCTCGATGATGCGCGCGCTCTTCTTGTCCCAAAGTGACAGGTCGCGCAGCAATTGCTCCAGGTAGGCGTCATCCGGAGCCTTGCCGAACAGTCCGCGGGAAAAGCGCACCGTCGCCCAGACACTCTCGAAGCCTTCATTGAAGAGCTCCTGCGGCACCAGGCCGATCTTGGAACGTGCGGCGCGGTAGTCATCGATGATGTCGAAGCCATCGACCCGAACTCGACCGCTACCGGGATTGACGATCCCGCAGATGATGCTGATCAGCGTGGTTTTGCCCGCCCCGTTGGGCCCGAGCAGGGCAAAGATCTCGCCCTTGTGGATCTCCAGATCGATCTGCTTGAGCGCTGGATGCCCCGACGCGTAGGTCTTGGTGAGGTGCTCGATGGTGATCACGGGTTGCACTGATGAATCACTCCGCAAAACATTTGGCTGGCGATTGTACGACGCAGTTAATTAGCTCACTAATCAATGCCGTTGATAACGATCATGCCCACCACTGCATCGCAAGCGCATGCTTCTCATGCTTCATCACAGCAGAGGGACCGCCATGCAACGGATCAGACTGGCCTTAGTCACATCGTTCATCACCGTGACCCTTCTCTGGCTCGCTGCTGCGGGCGGCATCACTGACGGCTATCCCCGTTTCTGGCCGCTGCGCGCAGACATGGTTCACTACAGTGGCGCTCTTGCCATCAGCGCAATGAGCGTGGCGATCTACCTCGCCATCCGCCCCCAGTGGCTGGAGCGCCTGCTGGGTGGCCTGGACAAGAGCTATCGGCTGCATAAATGGCTGGGAATCGGCGTGTTGGTGGTATCAACCGTACATTGGGGCTGGGCGCAGATTCCGAAATGGCTGGTGGGGTTGGGCTGGCTCGCAGCCCCTGCCCGACGCGGCGCCGGCAAAGCCAAGGATGGCCTGCTCGGCTGGCTGCATGGGCAACGGGGGTTCGCTGAGGACATCGGTGAATGGGCCTTCTATGTCGCCGCGTTACTGATTGTTCTCGCACTGACAAAACAGTTCCCGTACCGCTGGTTCTTCAAAACCCATCGCTGGCTGGCACTGGTCTATCTGGTGCTGGCGGTACACAGCCTCATGCTGATGCCACCCGCCTATTGGCCGTCACTACTGGGTGCGGTGATAGCCGTGTTGCTTATTGGCGGGACCTTTGCCGCTACTGTTTCGCTGCTGCGCCAGGTCGGACGCGCACATCAGGTTGTGGGCCGCGTCGATGGCCTGACCTATCACCCCGACAATCAGGTCCTGCATGTGAATGTATCGCTTGAAGGGCCCTGGCCCGGCCACAAACCCGGGCAATTTGCCTTTGCCAGCTTTGAGGAAAAGGAAGGACCACATCCCTTCAGTCTTTCCAGCGCCTGGCAGAACGACGGCAAGCTCTCCTTCTCGATCAAGGGACTCGGGGACTACACCCGTCGATTGCCGCAAACCCTGCACAACGGCGATGCGGTTACGGTAGAAGGCCCTTACGGCTGCTTTGATTTTAGCGGACACAAAGCGGGGCAAATCTGGGTAGCGGGCGGCATTGGAATCGCCCCGTTCATGAGCCGGCTACAGGCGCTGGCGGGCAGCAGCAAGGACAACACCATCGATCTTTTCTATTGCACCAGCGCACCGGACCAACGCTTCATCGCGCAGCTGCAAGCACTCGCTGCGTCCGCCCGGATACGTCTGCACGTACAGGTGGCCAGGGAGCATGGTCGACTCACGCCTGACCAGATCCGCCAAGAGGTGCCAGACTGGCTGCAGCGTGACGTCTGGTTCTGCGGGCCGGCCCGCTTCGGCAGCAAACTGCGCCAAGACCTGACCGAGCACGGCCTGCCAGCCAGCGATTTCCATCAGGAATTGTTCAACATGCGCTAGCGCACGGCCTCAGCTGACCCTGCGGAGCAGAATGGGCGACCTCAACGAGCAAGGATGCTCTTCTATGCAGCGCTTGATTGCGACAGCACTCTGTACTTTCTCCTGCCTGGCAATGGCGGATTGCCCTGACTGGCCGAACCGCCGCGCTGAAACGGAGATCGCAGCCTTGGCCGCCCAGGTGGCGCAATGGGACGACGCCTACCATCGGCGCGGTCTCTCGCTGGTCGACGACGAAATCTACGACCAGACCCGGCAGCGTCTGGAGCAATGGCAAGCCTGCTTTGCGACTGACAGCGCAGCAACAGCTGCAAACCCGCTGGACGGCAGCGACGGGCCCGTTGCCCATCCAGTCGCCCAGACCGGCCTGGCCAAGCTTGCCGATGCCGAAGCGGCCAAGGACTGGCTCACGGCCCGCTCGGATGTGTGGGTCCAGCCAAAAGTCGATGGCGTCGCGGTAACGTTGCATTACCAACAGGGTTCACTGGTCCGGGTGGTGAGCCGCGGCGACGGCAGCCATGGACAGGACTGGACCGACCGCGCCCGGCAACTGCAGGCCATACCGCTGCAGCTGCCGATCAAAAAAGAATTGATCCTGCAGGGCGAGCTGTACTGGCGCTTGCTGGACCATGTGCAAGCGCAAGCCGGCAGTGCCGGGGCGCGCAGCAAGGTCACCGGAGCGATGGCGAGGTTGGTGCTGGATGAGGCGACCGCCGCACAGATCGGCCTGTTCATCTGGGACTGGCCCAACGGCCCGGCCGACATGCGATCTCGCCTCGCCGGCCTGGTGGCGATGGGATTCGATGAAAGCGCTGCGCTGACCGTGCCGCTGGAAACTGCGGAACAAGCTGGCCATTGGCGTGACCACTGGTTCCGCCATAGTCTTCCGTTCGCCAGTGATGGGATCGTGCTGCGCCAGGGCGAGCGCCCGGACGCCTCCCGCTGGCAGGCCCAGCCGCCGCACTGGGCAATTGCCTGGAAATATCCGCTGCGCACGGCCGTTACCCGGGTGCGCGAGGTGACATTCAGCATCGGTCGCAGCGGCAGAATCACACCGGTACTGCAGCTGGAGCCGGTACAGCTCGATGACCGCCTTGTCAGCCGCGTCAGCCTCGGGTCCGTGAGGCGTTGGCAGCAGGCAGACGTACAACCTGACGATCAAGTCGCGATCGCCCTGGCCGGCCTGACCATTCCGCGCTTCGAGCGTGTCGTTTGGCGCATGCAGCAGCGGCGGGGGCGAGTCGAGGCGCCCGCACCCGGCGACTACCATTTTCTGAGTTGCTGGCAAGCCAGCCCTGGCTGCGAGCAGCAGTTCATCGCACGCCTTGTCTGGCTCAGCGGTAAGAAAGGGCTCGACCTGCCCCACCTGGGACCGGGGACTTGGCAGGCATTGGTGGATGCCAGGCTGGTCGATGACCTGCTTGACTGGCTGCACCTCGATCAGCGTCGTTTGCAACAAGTGCCAGGTATCGGCGAAGCCAGCGCCAGCACACTGGTCGCCAGTTTTCAGCTGGCACGCGCCCGTCCTCTCGCCAGTTGGCTACGGGCGCTCGGCGCGCCACCGGGTGCCGATGCAATCCCGGCCGACAGCTGGAGCGACCTGGACGCAATCTCCCAGTCGCAATGGCAGGCGGCGCCCGGTATCGGGTCGAAACGCGCTAAGCAGCTTCGGACCTTCTTCACGGCGCCGGAAATCCTCCGGCTGCGTCAGCAACTGCATGAGGTCGGGATTGCCGGGTTCTGAGGGCACTTCACCGCTGGACTCCAGTCTTATGACATCACAACAACAAAAAGGACCTGTGCATGACCGGCCGGCACAATCCCTTCGCGTATTTGCTGATCTGTCTCTGTTGCAGTGTGCCAACGATGGCAATGGCAGAGACGGACGCGGCCTGCAGCGAACCGCGCGAGCGCATCAGCCAGCAAATCAAGGACGCACGCCTGAAGGGCGATAGCAGCCAGCGCGCGTTACTAGAGGCTCAACTGCAACACCTGACCGAGCGCTGCAGCGGCGTGGTCCCGTTGCAACCCAACCACGCCGAGATCGAACGCGCGATGCGCCTGGCTACGACGCGCGAAGCGCAGCTGCGCGAGGCGTTGGGAACTGGTGATCAGCAGGTGATCGAAGTGAGCAAACGACGCCTGGATCAGGCCCGTAAGGAGCTGGAAGCGGCCAAGCGCTGATCGGTGTGCCGCCTCGATCAATAAGCGCGGAATTCCTTGTGGCACGCTTCGCAGGCGTCTTCTACCTGCTGAAACGCCGGCGCGACGCTTTCGGACGTTACCGGCGTCTGAGTGGTCGCGGCAACGAGCGCGGCAGTTCGGGCTTCTAGCTCTCGGGCCATCTGGTTAAATCGCGTCTGCTGCTGCCATACATCGTCGCGCGCATCGCTCTGCGCTTCCTTCACTTCCGGGTAATGCTGCCAGGGCTGGCGGGATAGCTGATCCAGCTTCGCCGCTCCGCTGGTGAAGCCTTCTGGATCGAACGGCAAGCGACCGCGCAGCATGCCGCCCAGGTCCTCTTTGACGTCGAGCATCTGCTGATAGATCGCCTTGCGTTTGCCGAGCGGAGAGTTGGGATCGAT
This sequence comes from Pseudomonas sp. NPDC047961, assembly GCF_050272435.1. NCBI lineage: Bacteria > Pseudomonadati > Pseudomonadota > Gammaproteobacteria > Pseudomonadales > Pseudomonadaceae > Pseudomonas > Pseudomonas sp. NPDC047961. The sequence continues at coordinate 584,860 of NZ_JBNNMD010000002.1, forward strand.
ACGATCACAGCCAGCCAACAGCGCCAACACGGCGACCAGCGACACACTCAACGGCAACAGCTTCATGGTTCTACCACTCGGAAATACAACGGCCGGCGATTATCGCCCCTGCCGGCCGTATCACCAAACGTCACAAGCCTACTGCGACCATTCACCACCCGCGCTTTCACAGTCGACCTTGGCCTGGGCGTGGTCCGTTGCTTTGTAGTAGAAGGTGACGATGCGTGCCTGCTCGGGCACCGTGGTGGGCGCGGGCGTGCTGGTAGCCTGACTGCCAGTGGCGCGCTCGTTGGCCAGCGTCGCGGGCGTCAACGCTGCAGTACACACGCCGAAGTGACCGGATGGGCAACTTTCGAGGATCTCCCGGCGAGAATTCTTCACCGCCTCGTTGTTTTGACAGACCCAGTCGATGTTGTTGTCTTGCATGCCCTCGTAGCGAAAACACTTTTCGGTCGCCACCGGCGGCGGCACTGCGCCGGAGGTTTCGGCGCTGACGTAGCAGGAATTGGCGGCAGCCGGCAGGCTCAGCCCGGCAGCAATGGCTAGCAGAACAGAACGAAACAAGAGGTTCATGTTGGCAGCTCCTGAAAGGATCACTCGCCCGGCGAGGTTCACCGAACCTTATCGTTCGACCCTTCAGGCCGTGGCTGAGTTCGCGATTCGCCTGGCACCATTTGCGTCGAAACCTAGTCCACTCTGCATTCGCCCATCGATGCTGCCCTGAGGACCTCATGCTCGAACTTTCGGCCATTTTCATCAGCCTCACCGCACTGCTCGCCTACCTCAACTACCGTTTCATCGGCTTGCCACCCACCATCGGCGTAATGGCCACGGCACTGGTGTTTTCGCTGCTGCTTCATGGTTTGACCATGCTGGGCCTGCCGCTGCTGGAAGCGCAGATCGAAACCCTGGTTGGCCGGATCGACTTCAACCATCTGTTGATGGATGGGATGTTGTCGTTTCTGCTCTTTGCCGGCGCACTGCACATCAACCTGGCCGATTTGCGCGCCCGCCGTTGGGCGATCGGTCTGCTGGCCACCGTAGGCGTCCTGTTCTCCACTGCCGTGATCGGCTTCGGTAGCTGGTGGATCCTCGATCTGTTCGGGTTGCAGCCGCCGTTGATCTACTGCCTGCTGTTCGGCGCGCTGATCTCACCGACCGACCCAATCGCCGTGCTCGGCATCATGCGCTCGGCCGGCGCGCCAAAAGCGCTGGAAACCACCATCGTCGGTGAGTCGCTGTTCAATGACGGGGTCGCGGTGGTGGTCTTCACCGTGCTCCTGGGTGTGCTAGCGCGGGGGGAGGCTCCGGGCGCGGGTGAGGCTGTCTGGCTGTTCGTCGAGGAAGCCGGCGGCGGCATGCTGCTCGGTGCGCTGCTCGGCGCATTGACGTTTGCCCTGCTCAAGAGCATCGACCAATACCAGGTGGAGGTCCTGCTGACACTGGCGCTGGTCCTGGGTGGCTACACCCTGGCAACCCATCTGCACCTTTCCGGCCCGATCGCGATGGTGGTGGCCGGCCTGATCATCGGTAACCAGGGGCGGCGCCACGCGATGTCGGATCATACCCGGGAGAACCTGGACAATTTCTGGGAGCTGCTCGACGAGATCCTCAACGCGGTGCTGTTCGTGCTGATCGGCATGGAATTGGTGCTGCTGCCCTTCAGCGCGCAATACCTGCTGATCGCACTGTGCATCACACTGCTGATTCTGGGCACGCGCCTGGTGGCCGTCGGGCCGCCCGCGCTGCTGCTGCGAAAGATGGGTCGCGCACTGCCCAATGGAACGGTACGCATCCTGACCTGGGGTGGGCTGCGAGGCGGAATTTCTGTCGCGCTGGTGCTGGCATTGCCAGCAAGCGACGAACGCAATCTGCTGCTGAACATCACCTACCTCATCGTGCTGTTCTCGATTTTGGTCCAGGGATTGAGCATCGGTCGGCTGGTCCGCCAGATCTGCACGCGCGACAGCGGCGGCGGTCACTGACCGAGAGCACTGCGCCGGGCTTGGGATTGCTCGCGGTCACAGCTATAATCGCCGGGCTCTACACCGCCGACACTGCTCGGCCGTGCCCGCCACCTGTCCGAGGGGCGCTGCAGCAGGCTTACCTTCAGGGGGTCTGTCAGGCTCGGATAGGGCGTTAACCATACGCATCAACGGCGCCCATTCGCACAAAACGAATGGAGAACTCTTCAATGAGCGCTGTCATGACGCCTGCAGGTTTCAACGATTTCAAGGTCGCCGACATTTCCCTGGCTGCCTGGGGTCGCCGCGAGATCATCATCGCCGAATCCGAAATGCCCGCCCTGATGGGCCTTCGCCACAAGTACGCTGACGAGCAGCCGCTAAAAGGCGCGAAGATCCTCGGCTGCATTCACATGACCATCCAGACCGCCGTGCTGATCGAGACGCTGACCGCGCTCGGCGCCGAAGTTCGCTGGTCCAGCTGCAACATTTTCTCCACTCAGGACCAGGCCGCTGCCGCCATCGCTGCCGCCGGCATCCCGGTATTCGCGTGGAAAGGCGAGACTGAAGAAGAGTACGAGTGGTGCATCGAGCAGACCATCCTCAAGGACGGCCAGCCGTGGGACGCCAACATGATCCTCGACGATGGCGGAGACCTCACCCAGATCCTGCACGACAAGTACCCACAAGTGCTCGAGCGCGTGCATGGCGTCACCGAGGAAACCACCACCGGCGTACACCGCCTGCAGGACATGCTGAAGAAAGGCACCCTGAAGATTCCAGCGATCAACGTGAACGACTCGGTCACCAAGAGCAAGAACGACAACAAGTACGGCTGCCGTCACAGCCTCAACGACGCCATCAAGCGCGCCACCGACCACCTGCTCTCCGGCAAGCAGGCACTGGTGATCGGCTACGGCGACGTGGGCAAGGGCTCGGCGCAGTCGCTGCGTCAGGAAGGCATGATCGTCAAGGTTTCGGAAGTCGACCCGATCTGCGCCATGCAGGCCTGCATGGATGGCTTCGAATTGGTCTCCCCGTATAAGGACGGCCTGAACGACGGCACCGATGCGAGCATCGACACCGCGCTGCTGGGCAAGATCGACCTGATCGTTACCACCACTGGCAATGCCAACGTGTGCGACGCCGGGATGCTCAAGGCGCTGAAAAAGCGCGCACTGGTCTGCAACATCGGCCACTTCGACAACGAGATCGACACCGCCTTCATGCGCAAGAACTGGGCGTGGGAAGAGGTCAAGCCGCAGGTGCACAAGATCCACCGCACCGGCGCCGGCAGCTTCGATGCGCAGAATGACGATTACCTGATCCTGCTGGCCGAAGGCCGTCTGGTGAACCTGGGCAACGCCACTGGCCACCCGAGCCGAATCATGGACGGCTCGTTCGCCAACCAGGTCCTGGCGCAGGTTCACCTGTACAACGAGAAGTTCGCTGACCTGCCTGTCGCTGAAAGGACCCAGAACGTCACCGTGATGGTGCTGCCGAAGAAGCTCGACGAGGAAGTCGCAGCCGAAATGGTCAAGGGCTTCGGTGGGGTCATCACCCGCCTGACCCCGACCCAGGCCGAGTACATTGGCGTGGAAGTCGAAGGTCCGTTCAAGCCGGATAGCTACCGCTACTAATAACGGCCAGAGCCGCACCAGCGCTTTGCACGAGCCAGCTCGGTCAAGCGCGGTGTGGCTGATCGCCGAAAGGAATTGTCATGTCACAAACACGTAGCCATAGCTTCAGCTTCGAGTTCTTCCCGACCAAGACCGACGCCGGGCACGAAAAACTTCTGGCCACCGCCAGGCGCCTGGCCGAATACAAACCGGACTTCTTCTCCTGCACCTACGGTGCCGGCGGTTCGACGCGTGATCGCACCCTCAATACCGTGCTGCAGCTCGACGGCGAAGTGAAGGTCTCCACGGCGCCGCATCTGTCCTGCGTTGGCGACACCAAGGCTGAATTGCGCGAACTGCTGAACATCTACAAGGATGCCGGGATCCAGCGCATCGTCGCCCTGCGCGGCGACCTGCCCTCCGGCATGGGCATGGCCAGCGGCGAGCTGCGCTATGCCAATGAGCTGGTGGAATTCATTCGCGCCGAAACGGGCGATCATTTCCATATCGAAATCGCGGCTTATCCGGAGATGCATCCGCAGGCGCGCCAATTCGAAGATGACCTGGCCAATTTCGTGCGCAAGGCCAAGGCCGGTGCTGACAGCGCCATCACCCAGTACTTCTTCAACGCCGACTGCTACTTCTACTTCGTCGAGCGCGTGCGCAAGCTGGGCGTGGATACGCCGATCGTCCCGGGTATCATGCCGATCACCAACTACAGCAAGCTGGCGCGCTTCTCCGACGCCTGCGGTGCGGAAATTCCGCGCTGGGTGCGCAAGCAGCTGGAAGCCTACGGCGACGACATGGAGAGCATCCAGGCTTTCGGCACGCAAGTGATCACCGAGATGTGCGAGAAATTGCTCGCCGGTGGCGCGCCTGGGCTGCACTTCTACACCCTGAACCAGGCCGAACCCAGCCTGGCCGTCTGGGAAAACTTGAAGCTGGTTCGCTGAACTGCTCAGCTCCCTGCGAAACAGGGAGCTGGCCAATGAACCTGCGAACTGCCACACTGTCCTACCAATGCGGCGTTAACAGGCTCTGTTATACTCCGCGCTTCCGCCAGGCTTACGCCCGGATGTCGTTATCGTAGAGATGCGGCAGGACCGGACGGGATCGCACGCCAGTCGCGATTCGAGCCAGGCATGACCATCCCAGGGCAACGCCCTACACAAGACAGGATTACTCATGTCCTTTGCTTCCCTCGGTCTCTCCGAGGCTTTGGCCGGTGCCGTCGAGGCCGCCGGTTACACCCAGCCTACACCGGTGCAACAGCGGGCCATTCCCGCCGTGTTGCAAGGACGCGACCTGATGGTCGCTGCACAGACGGGAACCGGCAAGACCGGTGGCTTTGCCCTCCCCGTACTCGAAATTCTTTTCCCGGGCGGCCATCCTGACCGCGAGCACCGCCACGGTCCGCGCCAGCCGCGCGTACTGGTGCTGACGCCGACACGCGAGCTCGCCGCCCAGGTACACGATAGCTTCAAGCTGTACGCCCGCGACCTGCCGCTGAAAAGCGCGGTGATCTTCGGAGGCGTCGGCATGAACCCGCAGGTTCAAGCCATTGCAAAGGGCCTCGACGTGCTTGTCGCCTGCCCGGGCCGCTTGCTCGACTTGGCTAACCAGAAAGCCGTCGACCTTTCCCACGTGGAGATTCTGGTCCTCGACGAAGCCGACCGTATGCTCGACATGGGCTTTATCCATGACGTCAAGAAGGTCCTCGCCAAGCTGCCGACCAAGCGCCAAAACCTGCTGTTCTCGGCGACCTTTTCCAAGGACATCACCGACCTCGCCAGCAAGTTGCTGCACGAGCCGGAGAAAATCCAGGTCACACCGCCGAACACAACCGTCGAGCGTATCGAGCAGCGTGTTTTTCGTCTGCCATCGACGCACAAACGCGCCCTGCTGGCCCATCTGATCACCAAAGGCGCCTGGGAACAGGTGCTGGTGTTCACCCGCACCAAGCACGGCGCCAACCGCCTTGCCGAGTATCTCGACAAGCACGGTCTGCCGGCAGTCGCGATTCACGGTAACAAGAGCCAGAACGCGCGTACCAAGGCGCTAGCGGATTTCAAGGCCAACCAGGTACGTATCCTGGTCGCCACCGATATCGCCGCGCGCGGGCTGGACATCGACCAGCTGCCTCACGTGGTCAACTTCGAGCTGCCGAACGTCGAGGAAGACTACGTTCACCGGATCGGGCGTACCGGTCGGGCTGGCCGCAGCGGTGAAGCGATTTCGCTGGTTGCACCCGACGAGGAAAAGCTGCTCAAGGGCATCGAGCGGATGACCAAGCAGAAGATTCCGGACGGCGATTTGCTGGGCTTCGACGCCACCACCATCGAAGCGGAGAAGCCGGAAGTCCGTGAGCCGCGCCAGCCACGTCCTGCTCGCAACAGTGAACGCAAACCTCGGGGCGAGCGCGCCGCCAAAACCACCGAAACTGCAGCCAGCGAGCCGAAAGCGGGCGACCGCAACCGTCGCGGGCGCAACAAGCCGCGCAGTGCGCGTCCAGCTCAGGGCTCGGCAGAGCAGACAGCTGCAGCTCCGGTGAGCCGTCCGCCTCGCCTACCGAATGATCGCGCTCCGGACGAATTTCTTGATGACGAAGTCGATAACTTCGGCAACAGCGTCGACTATGTCAGTCCCTACCAGAACAAGCAGGGACGTGGCCGTCGTCCCGGCGCGCCGGCTCAACCGGCTCAACCGACTGGCCAGCCACGTGCCGCGGCAGCCCCACGCAGCGGCGCTGCCGGTGCAGGCGCTCAAGGTAAAGGCAAGCGTCAAGGGCAGCCTGCACGTGGCGCGCAGCCACGCCGCAAGAACGAAGGGCGTCGGATCGACGGTGATAGCGGTGGTGCCCGCCGGGACGTTGCGGAGAAGCCGAAGGAAAAGCAGCCGGTCATCATCCACAAGGAGTCGAAACTGGACCGACTGCCCAGCATTGAGCAGTTGGAACAGCTGCCGACCAAGCCTCGCGGCGAGAAGCCGGCATTGCTGACCCGCAATCGCTGAAACGCAGCACGAATAAAAACGCCGCCCTCAAAGGCGGCGTTTTTGTTTGAGCGTTGGCTCGATAATCACACCATCGACCGACGGCAAGCGTCGCGAGACAGACTCAACCTGGCCCAGGGATAGCCTCGGCATTTGCATCCCAACCGCCGCCCAACGCCTTGAACAACTCGACTTCGCTGATCATCTGCGCCAGACGGTCACTGATGTACTGCTGCTGCACTTCGAACAGCTGACGCTGTGCGTCGAGCAACGTCAGGTAGCTGTCTACGCCCGTCCGGTAACGCCTCTCGGCGAGACGATAGTAGTCTTCGCTGGTCTCCAACAAGTCACGCTGAGCCTGCAACTGGCGAACATAAGTCGCCTGGGCCGCCAGCCCGTCCGCCACTTCACGGAACGCCGTCTGGATCGCCTGTTCATACTGCGCCACCTGGATGTTGCGGCTGATCTCGGCGTAGTCGAGGTTGGCACGCAGCTGCCCGGCATTGAAGATCGGCACACTGATGCTCGGAGAAAAGTTCCAGTAGCTGGAGCCACCATCGAACAGCCCGGACAGCTCACTGCTCGCGGTACCTACCGCGCCAGTGAGGCTGATACGCGGAAAAAACGCTGCCCTCGCCGCCCCGATATTCGCGTTGGCAGCGCGTAGCTGATATTCAGCTTGAATGATGTCCGGACGCTTATAGAGCAAGTCCGACGGTAGCCCCACCGGAACCGTGGCCAGCAGGTCGCGCTCCAGCCGACCATCGGCCGGCAAGTTCAACGGAACGCTCTGGCCAAGCAGCAGCGTGAGGGCGTTGCGGTCTTGGGCAACCTGGCGGGTATAACGCTCGATTCCCACTCGCGCGGTATCGACCGCGCTGCGCGCCTGGCTCAACTCGAGCGCCGAGGCTACGCCGACATCGAAGCTGCGCTGAGTAAGTGAGAGGCTTTCCTCATAAGCATTCAGCGTGTCACGACTCACCTGCAACAGAGCCTGATCGGCCTGCAAGGTCAGCCAAGCATTGGCAACGCTCGCGATCAGACTGATCCGGGTGCTCCGCTGTGCTGCCTCGGTGGCGAAATACTGCTGTAGCGCCTGTTCACGCAGACTACCCAGGCGCCCGAACAAGTCCAGTTCCCACGAGACACCGAGCGTCGCGCTGTACTGGCTGCTGATGGCACCGTCGCCGGTCTGGTTCAGATCTCCAGGCGTTCGAGTACGACTGCCGGCCGCGTCGCCACTTACCAGCGGCAGCAGATCGGCCCGCTGAACACGGTAGAGCGCGCGATACGCATCGACATTTAGCGCCGCAACCCGAAGGTCGCGGTTGTTCTCCAGGGCCACGCGTATCAACTCACGCAGCGCGGGATCCCTGAAGAAGGCCTGCCACTCCATCTCCATCTGTCGCCCTTTCACCGCACTGGCAGAGCCGATGTAAGCCTCACCCTCGGGCCAGGACTCGGGCGTTGGTGCGTCGGGGCGCTGGTAATCAGGCATTAACGAGCAACCGCTCAGCGCTGCCATCAGCGCCAGGCTCAGTACTGACTTGTTCATTGCGCCTCTCCGTTTTGCTCGTCGCCCACAGTCTTTTTGCGCTTACCCAGCGAAGACACCAGGACATAGAACAACGGCACCCAGAAGATCGCCAACAGCATGGCGCTGAGCATGCCGCCGATCACACCTGTACCGATCGCATGTTTGCTGCCGGCACCCGCCCCGCTGGAGATCGCCAGCGGAAGTACGCCAAGCATGAATGCCAGTGAGGTCATGATGATAGGACGTAAACGAATGCGGCAGGCTTCGATCGCCGCCTCGGTTAGCGTCATGCCCTGCTCGTGCAAGGTCTTGGCGAACTCGACGATCAGGATTGCGTTACGCGCCGACAAACCTACGGTGGTCAACAGACCGACCTGGAAGAAGACGTCATTGGACAACCCGCGGCCCATGGTGAACGCCAGCGCGCCAACAATACCCAGCGGCACAACGAGCATGACCGAGAGCGGAACCGACCAACTTTCGTACAGGGCCGCGAGCGCGAGGAACACCACCAGCAGCGACAGGGCATACAGTGCCGGCGCCTGCGATCCCGACAAACGCTCTTCGTAGGACTGGCCAGTCCATGAGAACCCAATGCCAGCCGGCAATTGCGCGGCGATCCGCTCGACCGCCGCCATGGCCTCACCGGAGCTGTAGCCTGGTGCAGCCGCTCCCAGAATTTCCATCGCCGGCACGCCATTGAAACGAGTCAGCTTAGGCGGGCCATACGTCCACTCACCGGTGGCGAAGGCAGTAAACGGCACCATCTCGCCTGCGGCGTTGCGCACATACCATTTGCCGAGATCCTCCGGGTTCATACGCGAAGTGGGTTCGCCCTGCATGTAGACGCGCTTGACCCTACCCCGATCGATAAAGTCATTGACGTAACTCGAGCCCCAGGCAATCGATAGGGAGTCGTTGATCGCGGCAAGGGAAACCTGAAGAGCACGCGCCTTTTCGTCGTCGATGATCAGGCGGTACTGCGGCTCGTCGCGCATCCCGTTGAAGCGAACGCCGGTGAGCGCTGGGTTCTCTGAGGCCAGCTGCATGAACTGGTCACGCGCCTTGCTCAGGGCTTCATGGCCGAGCCCGGCCTGGTCCTGCAGATATACGTCGAAACCGGTGGCGTTGCCCAGCTCCATCACCGCAGGCGGCGCAAAGGCGAACACCATGGCATCGCGAAGACTAAAGAAGTACCCCTGGGCACGCTCAGCCAGCTCGAAGACACCCTGCCCGGGCTCGGTCCGTTCTTCCCATGGCTTGAGCATAATGAAGGCCATGCCTGAACTCTGCCCGCGGCCCGCGAAGTTGAAGCCGGTAATGGTGAACACCGAATTGACCGTCTCGCTTTCCTCGGTCAGCAGATAATCCCGCATCTGTTCGACAACCTCCTGGGTGCGACTCGCGGTCGAACCGGCAGGCGTCTGCACCTGGGCGAACAGCACACCCTGGTCTTCCTCGGGAAGAAAGGCAGTGGGAATGCGGGTGAACATCCAGATCATGATGCCGACAATGAGCAGATACATCAGCAGATAGGGCGCCTTGCGCCGCAACACAGCTTTCACACCACGCTCGTAGCGCAGGGTGCCGCGCTCGAAGGTGCGGTTGAACCAGCCGAAGAAACCGCGCTTGCCCTCATGATCGCCGCTATGCGGTTTGAGGATGGTGGCGCACAGCGCTGGCGTGAAAATCAGCGCGACCAGGACCGAGAGCACCATGGCCGAGACGATGGTTATGGAGAACTGACGATAAATAACCCCGGTAGAGCCACCGAAAAACGCCATCGGCAACAGTACAGCGGAAAGCACCACACCGATGCCTACCAGCGCGCCCTGGATCTGACCCATCGACTTGCGCGTCGCTTCCCGCGCCGAAAGCCCCTCCTCGCGCATCACCCGTTCGACGTTCTCCACCACCACGATGGCATCGTCCACCAGCAGACCGATGGCCAGAATCATGGCGAACATGGTGAGCGTGTTGATGCTGTATCCAAACGTCAGCAGGATCGCGAAAGTGCCGAGGATCACCACTGGCACAGCCAGCGTCGGGATCAGCGTGGCCCGCAGGTTCTGCAGGAACAGGAACATCACCAGGAACACCAGTACGAAGGCTTCTATCAGCGTGTGGACTACGCCTTCGATGGAGGCCGAGATGACCGGTGTGGTGTCGTAGGGGTAAACCACCTCGACGCCAGGCGGGAAGAAAGGCTCCAGCTCGGAGATCGTCTGACGGACCGCTGTTGCGGTATCGAGCGCGTTGCCACCCGCCGCCAGGCGTATCCCCAAACCTGCTGCAGGCCGGCCGTTGTACTCGGCGCGAATTGCATAGCTTTCGGCGCCGAGCTCGACCTTGGCCACGTCACGCAGGCGCACCTGTGATCCATCGGCGTTAACCTTCAGCAAGATCTTCTCGAACTGCTCCGGCGTCTCCAGACGGGTCTTGCCAATGATGGTGGCGTTAAGCTGCTGGGTTTCCACCGCCGGCAGACCACCAAGCTGACCGGATGAAACCTGGACGTTCTGCTCCTGGATCGCAGACCGGACGTCCACTGCGGTCAGTTGGTACTGCTGCAGCTTGGCTGGGTCCAACCAGATCCGCATGGCGTACTGCGCGCCGAACACTTGGAAGTCTCCGACGCCAGGGGTACGCGAAATTGGATCCTGCACGTTAGCAACGATGTAGTTGGCCAGGTCGAAGTTGCTCTGTTGCCCGTCCTTGGACACCAGCGCCACCACCATCAGGAAGTTACGCGCCGATTTCGACACGCGTATGCCCTGCTGCTGAACCGCCTGCGGGAGCAGGGGCGTGGCGAGCTGCAGCTTGTTCTGTACCTGCACCTGCGCGATGTCAGGGTCGGTGCCCTGCTCAAACGTCACGTTGATCGTCATGCTGCCATCAGAGTTACTTTCCGATGAGATGTAACGCAGACCATCGAGGCCATTGAGCTGCTGTTCGATGACCTGGACAACTGTGTCCTGAACCGTTCGCGCTGAAGCGCCGGGGTAGTTGACCGAAATCGACACGTTCGGCGGCGCGATGCTCGGGTACTGGTTGACTGGCAGCTTGAGAACCGCCAACGCTCCGGCAAGCATCAGCACCAGGGCGATCACCCAGGCAAAGATGGGCCGGTCGATGAAGAACTTGGACATGTCTGGTTATCCCTCTTGGCCAGCGGCGGCTGCGCCAGCCTGGCCATTGCTCTGCCCGGCCTGCTTGACGTTACCGGCTGGCTGCGCATTGACCTCGACACCTGGACGAATGAACTGCAGCCCTTCGGTAATCACGCGATCACCTGGCTGCAAGCCTTCGCTCACCAGCCAGCGATTACCGACTGCACGCTCGGTCTTGATCTGACGCAGTTCGACCTTATTGTCGGCGCCTACAACCATCGCGGTCGGCTCTCCACGAGCATCACGGGTAACGCCCTGTTGAGGCACCAGCAATGCCTGCTCTCGAACACCGGCCGGCAAGCGCGCGTGAACGAACATTCCAGGCAGAAGCTCCTTTTCTGGATTCGGAAACTTGGCGCGGATGGTGACCGAACCCGTGCCTTCGTCCACGGACACTTCGGAGACTTCCAGCGTACCGTCATGCGGATATTCGGAGCCGTCCGGCAAGATCAGCCGGGCCTTGGCCGCGCTGTCGCCAGCCTGCTGCAGCCGGCCGCTTTCCAGGTCGCGCCGCAGGGCAATCAAGTCCTGCACCGGCTGGGTCACATCGACATAGATCGGATCAAGCTGCTGGATGGTCGCCAACTCCTGCGCCTGGCCATTGCTGACCAACGCCCCTTCGGTCACCGCGGAGCGGCCTATACGCCCGGAGATGGGCGCTAGTACTTTGGTATAGCGAACATCGATTTTCGCCCGTTCCAGCTCGGCCTGGGCCTGCAGAGACGCAGCCCGGGCCTCATCATGGGCTTGCTGGCTCACCGCCTGTTCCTTGACCAGCAGCGCATAGCGATCAGAGAGCGACTTGGCCGACGCCAGCCGCGCCTGAGCACTTTTCAGGGTGGCCTCGTATACGGCCGGATCGATCTGATAGAGCTGCTGGCCCTTCTTTACTTCACTCCCTTCTGTGAACAGGCGCTTCTGAATGATGCCGCTGACCTGCGGCCGGACCTCGGCAACGCGGAAGGCTGTGGTTCGCCCCGGCAGCTCCGTTGTCAGTTCGAACGGCTCAGCTCCGAGTGTCACGATGCCAACCTGAGGGGCCGGCTTCCCCGCCGGCGCCGCCGCTTGTTCGTCCTGACAACCGCTGAGCAGTGCTACGGCGACGAAAAGTGGAATCAGAACAGCACTGGCTGGTTTGATCAGCATCGGGAGTGACCTCATTGAACAAATGGCCCTAGAGCAGAACAGCCTGGGCAGACTCGAATGGCAGAATGCGACGAATATACTTACGTGCAGTAGTGTTTGTAAACAGGCGATTGCCTCTCCGACGGGCTATTGCGCTGATACCGATGCTGCCAAGAACGCTGCAAAATGCCTGGACGCGGCCCTGACCACCGCACAAAAAGCAGAACGCCGGCTTACGCCGGCGCCTGGTGACTATTGTCGATTACTGGCGGATGCCTTCGACCGAGATGATCAGATCGACTGACTGCGAAGCCGGTCCAAGATCCATTTTGATAGCGAAGTCTTTCAACTTGAGCGTCGTCGTGCCTTCAAAGCCTGCACGGTAGCCGCCCCATGGGTCCTTGCCTTCACCGAGGAACTTGGCCGCAATGATCACCGGCTTGGTGACGCCGTTTAGGGTCAGATCGCCCGTGATATCTGCAGTACCGTCACCAGTCGGCTTGACCGAGGTGGACTCGAACGTCGCCGTTGGGTGCTCAGAGACGTTCAGGAAATCCTCGCTGCGCAGATGCTTGTCACGCTCGGCATGGTTGGAAAAGACGCTGTCCGTCTCCAGCGTTACCTTCACGCTGCTTGCTTCAGGCTTCGCGGCATCGAAGCTGAAGCTGCCGTCGAACTCCCTGAAGGAGCCCCAAAGCCAGCTATAACCCAGGTGGCTGATCTTGAAGTTAACGAAGGCGTGCTGGCCTTTGGTGTCGATCGCGTAGTCAGCGGCAAACGCCTGGCCAGCAAGCATCATCGAGCCCAGGGCCAGTGCAGCGAAGCTTTTCTTCAACATGGAGTACTCCTTTCGAGGTTTGTCAGGCATCGGCGCGTCCGAACATTCGTTTGAGCGTCGAATCGCGATCGATGAAATGGTGCTTCAGAGCCGCCAGGGCATGCAGACCGGAGAAAATCACCAGTCCCCAGGCGAGGTATTCGTGGATCAGTCCGGCTATGTCTTCCTGATCCGGAATCGAGGTGATCAGCGCAGGCACTTCGAACCAGCCGAACACGCTGATGCTGCGGCCGTCTGCCGTGGAAATGAGGTAGCCCGAAATCATCACTGCGAACAGCCCAAGGTAGAGCACGCCGTGACCCGCCTTGGTCGCCAACCGCGTCAATCGGCCGTGGCTAGCAAGTGGCGCTGGGCCGCTGCTAAGGAAGCGCCAGGTGACGCGCAGAATCATCAGGGCCAGCAAGAGCAAGCCGATACTTTTGTGGATGTCCGGCGCCGTGCGGTACCAGCTGCTGTAATAGGTCAGCCCGACCATCCAATAACCCAGCGCAAACAGGCCGACTACGGCAACCGCTACCAGCCAGTGCATCGTGATGCTGACCAGACCGTAGTTAGTAGAAGAGTTTCGCCATTGCATTGCTAAGTCCCGAACTGATTAACGCGCTTAGCCTAACGGCTAACAGATCGAAATGAATCGCATTTTTTCGTTTCAAAATATCGGCCCGGTAGATAGGTCCGTTTTCGCTGAACGGACCACCGTGCGGTTTCTGCTAGGCTGCGCCGATGTCTATACCAAGGAGCAACGATGAGCCTGAATGACAGCTGGATGCAGCGTGACCTGTCCGTGCTCTGGCACCCCTGCACTCAGATGAAAGATCACGAGCAGCTTCCTCTGATTCCGATCCGGCGCGGCGAAGGCGTGTGGCTTGAGGATTTCGATGGGAAACGCTATCTGGACGCCGTCAGCTCCTGGTGGGTCAACGTATTCGGGCACGCCAACCCACGCATCAATCAACGCATCAAAGACCAGCTCGATCAGCTCGAACACGTCATGCTTGCCGGCTTCAGCCACCAGCCGGTGGTCGAACTGTCGGAGCGGCTGGTCAACATCACGCCTGCCGGGCTCGATCGGGTGTTCTACACCGATAATGGATCGACCGGCATTGAAGTCGCGCTGAAGATGAGCTTCCACTACTGGCGCAATATCGGACGCCCAGGCAAGCAGCGGTTCGTCACCCTGACCAACAGCTACCACGGCGAAACGGTCGCAGCCATGTCGGTAGGCGATGTGGCGCTGTTCACCGACACCTACAAGCCGCTCTTGCTGGACACGTTTAAGGTACCGAGCCCGGATTGCTACCTGCGTCCAGACGGCGTGAGCTGGGAAGAGCATTCGCGCACCATGTTCGCCCATATGGAGCAAACCCTGGCCGAGCACCATGACGACATTGCAGCAGTGATCGTCGAACCCCTGATCCAGGGTGCAGGCGGCATGCGCATGTACCACCCGATCTACCTCAAGCTGCTACGAGAGGCTTGTGACCGGTACGAGGTGCATCTCATCCATGATGAGATTGCGGTAGGCTTCGGCCGCACCGGCACCATGTTTGCCTGCGAGCAAGCCGGGATCACACCGGACTTCCTTTGTCTGTCAAAGGCATTGACCGGCGGCTATCTGCCCATGGCCGCTGTGCTGACCACCGACAAGCTGTACCAGGCGTTCTATGACGATTACTCGACCTTACGGGCCTTTCTTCATTCACACACCTATACCGGAAATCCCCTGGCCTGCGCGGCGGCGTTGGCCACCCTCGACATCTTCGAGCAGGACAACATCCTAGAGGCCAACAAAGTGTTGGCAGCCCGCATGGCCAAGGCCACTGCACACCTGAGCGATCACCCGAACGTGGCCGAGGTGCGCCAGACCGGCATGGCCGTTGCCATCGAGATGGTGCAGCACAAAGCCAGTAAAACTCCCTATCCCTGGCAAGAACGCCGCGGCTTGAAGGTCTACCAGCACGCTCTGCAACGTGGCGCATTGTTACGCCCGCTGGGCAGCGTGGTGTACTTCCTGCCGCCCTATACCATCACCGAGGAACAGATCGACTTTCTTGCCGACGTGGCTACCGAAGGCATCGATATTGCGACACGCGCGGCAATCAGCGTCGCTCTGGCACCGGGCGCGCCCAGCACATTCCACGATCCCGGCTAGCTCCGACACAGGCTTTGGGCTTCAGGGTACACGGCCGACGCTATAAACTGCCGCCCCAACCCTCGACCGTAGCTTTCCGATGCGCATATCCCGACTCTTCATCGACACGCCTCTCTCACTTGGTACATGCGAGCTACCGGACGCTTCAGCGCATTACCTCAGCCGGGTTCTGCGACTGCCGGTCGGCGCTGGAGTGCAGCTGTTCGACGGCAGCGGCCAGGAGTTCTGCGGCGAACTGGTGGAGGTGAGCAAGAAGCATGTGAAGGTCCGACTGCATGAGCAGCGCCCTGGCTTGCCCGAATCAAAGCTGAAGATCCACCTGGGCCAAGGGCTGTCGCGCGGCGAGCGTATGGATTGGGCCATTCAGAAAGCGACCGAATTGGGCGCTGCGGAAATCACGCCAATTGTCAGCGAGCGCTGTGAAGTACGGCTGAATGACGAACGTGCCGATAAGCGCTTGGCACACTGGCGCCAGATCGCCATAAGCGCATGCGAACAGTGTGGACGTTCGGTCGTCCCGACCATTCACCCACCAATGCCACTGCAGGATTGGCTGGGGCTGGACGCGGAGCTGAAACTGGTCCTGCATCCGGTAGCTGAACCGCTATCCTCGCATCGGCCACCTGCTACATTAGCGTTTCTCATTGGCCCTGAAGGCGGCTTGAATGACGCCGAGATTGAACTGGCGCGCAATGCAGGGTTTCAACCGGCCCGCCTCGGGCCACGAGTATTGCGCACAGAAACCGCCCCGGTGGTGGCACTTAGCATCGCGCAGCAACTCTGGGGTGATTTCCAGCCGGACGCCTGAGCGGAAAAACACGGCAGTTGACCTGACGACCGACCGACACGACCGGCATGTCCCAACTCAGATCAGGCCGGCGTCCGCCAGTTTCTGCTCCAGCGCGATAAGGTCCGGTATGCGCGCCTGGACATCGCCCAGGTTGACCGCATCCAACTCCAGGGGGCCCAACGGGACGTCCGAGCGTGCCAAATTTGGGTCAACCTTGACCGAGCGCGGGATACCCTGAACCAGCAAAGCAATGAACTTCACATGATCACGCCCACCCAGGGCATTTAGCACGGCTACGCGCGAACCGGCCCCGGTGCTGGGTTGACCGCCCGATGCCGCCTCGAAGGACAACAGCGGCAATGTCAGGTCTCGCCACGACACCTGCCCAAGGAACCAGGGCGGGGTGCCTTGCGCCGACTGCGGAGCGCGATAAGGAATAAGCTCGGCTAACGCGACGTTTGGTACTAGAAGCATTCGGTCGGCTAAGGGGACCAGAAGCCCGGTTAGGCTGGCAGAGGCATCCTGAGTAATAGCGGCTTGACTCATAGGTTATCCAGTTGCAATGCCGCAACGGGCTGGCTGGCCTGTTGCGCAAAATGATTGACCAAGGCCTGAGCCAGCTCGCGAGGGTCACCGCTGAGCGAGCTATAGCCACCCTCGCGGAGACTGTCGGGCATGCTCGAGCAGACGCAAGAGTCGGCTCGTTGGGTCCAGACCCTGCCGCCCTGACGTAAAACATAGGCGGCTGCGGCATTGCCATCGCTGCCCATGCCGCTGAATGCGATAACACCGCAACGATCACCGAACTGCTGAGCCAGATTAAGCATCATCTGATCGATGGACGGACTATAGGGCTCGGGCCAGCTTCGCCCATGGAGCAGCATGGCGCCATCCTTGCCGAACCCCATCTCCTCGCTGATAGGCGCCACGACCACCTCACCGCAACGTATCGAGTCGTTTGCACGACTTTGATTAACGCTCCACTGACTGTGTCGCCCCACCGCTTGCGATAGGGCCGATTCGAAGCTTGCCTCGATATGCTGGGCGTAGACGAAGCCAACCGGCAGCCCCACCGGCAGCGCATCAAGAAAAGCCTTTACCGCCTCTGGCCCGCCCAGCGATGCCGCCAGTAGCCATACTTCGCGGGCAGGTTCCCCGGCGATCGAATCAGCCGCAGCCAGCAGCGTGCCAGGCAACGCCAGGCGGGTGACACGTTCCGCTTCCCCACGCAACACCTCAAGACGTGGGCCCACAACTCGAGAAGGGTCGCCAACCAACCGCTTCAGCTTGCCAAACATGCGCCGTTCCCAGCGCGGATAATGTTCGGAGTGGCGCTCTGGCGCGTGCCCCTCGCCAAACAAAACCGGACAGCTGTCCCGCTCGAGCAAGGCATTGACCAGCGGGGAATCTTCCGTCTGCGCCAGATCGACCAGCCACAGGTCGGCTTGCGCTGCCACCAGGTCTGATTCTTCAATCCGCGCCGGGTCGCAGTTGAGCACGACGTTGTAACCATTGGCGCTCAAGGCCTGCTGCAACACATGGCGCTGCAACGAAGTGTCTGCGATCACTCCGATGCGGGCGGGGCTGACTTCACTCATGACGCGGAACCAATTTCTGGATTGTCTCGAGTAGCAGCGACTCCTGATAAGGCTTTCCAAGGTACTCGTTCACACCGATGGCCATGGCCCTATCCCTGTGCTTTTCGCCGGTTCGCGAGGTAATCATGATGATGGGCAGATCCTTCAAATGCTCATCGTGGCGCACCAGCGTGGCCACTTCGAAACCGTCCATCCGCGGCATCTCGATATCCAGCAAGATGATGTCCGGCTTGCGCTCCTGCAGCTGCGTGATTGCGTCGACACCATCCTTGGCCGTCAGCACGTTCATTCCGTTCCGCTCGAGGAGGCGGCTGGTGACCTTGCGCACAGTCACCGAATCGTCAACGACCATCACCAGCGTTGGCCGATCAACTTCAATATCGGCCGGCTCGTCTTCGCCAAGCAGGCGCAATGGTTGCTGCTGGGTGAGCAGATGCGCATGCAGAACACGGATGGTCGCGAGCAGATCGAGGATCACCACTACTCGGCCATCGCCGAGGATGGTCGCACCGGAAATACCTGGCACAGTGGCAAATTGCGGCCCCAAGCCCTTCACCACAATTTCTCGCGAACCGGCGAGACTATCGACCTGTACCGCCACACTGTGGTCATTCGAACGCACCAGGATCACCGGTAACGGCAGGCTTTGCCCGACCAGCTTTGGCCGCTGACCGTTGTTCAGCAGCTCGCCTAAGTAGCGCAACTCATAGGTCTGTCCCGCATACTCGAAGCGCGATGCACCTGGCTGGTAATAGGCTTCGAGTTCGTAAGGCGACACACGCACGATACCTTCGATCGTGTTCAGCGGAATCGCATAAAGGTCCTCGCCGGAATACACCATCAGAGCCCGATTGACCGACACAGTGAATGGCAGGCGGATCAGGAAGCGTGTCCCTTTGCCAAGCGTAGACTCGATACTCATAGAGCCCCCGAGCTGCTTGACCTCGGAATGCACCACATCCATGCCGACACCACGCCCGGATATCTGCGTCACTTGCTCGGCGGTCGAGAAACCGGCCTCGAGAATGAACTGCAGCACGTCATGGTCCGACAGCTCGATGCCGGGCTGCATCAAGCCGCGCTCGATCGCCTTGCGGCGAACGGCTTCAAGGTTGATGCCTGCACCGTCATCGCTCAAGGCCAGCACGATATCCCCGCCTTCACGGCTCAGGTCCAGGCGAATGTTGCCCTGCTCGGGCTTACCTGCTGCGACACGCTTGGCGCCGACCTCAATACCGTGGTCAACCGCGTTGCGCAGCATATGCTCCAATGGCGCAACGATGCGCTCGAGTACGCTGCGGTCCATCTCACCTGTCGCATTGCCCACCTGGAACTCGACCTGCTTGCCTAGCTCGCCAGCCACCTGACGAACAATCCGGCGCAAACGAGGCACCAGCCGATCGAAGGGAACCATGCGGGTGCGCATGAGGCCTTCCTGCAGCTCCGTGTTGACCCGCGCCTGCTGCAGCAGCAAGGTTTCCGCGTCGCGATTACGCGCGGCCAGGGTTTCCTTTAGATCCAGCAGGTCCGATGCCGACTCGAACAGTGCGCGTGACAGCTGCTGCAACTGCGAATGCCGGTCCATTTCCAGCGGATCGAAGTCGTCGTAGCCTGCACGCTCGGCTTCAGCCTGATAGCGGCTAAGAATCTGCGCCTGGGTTTCGGTGTCCAACCGTCGCAACTGGTCGCGAACCCGCTCGATAGTGGCTTCCATCTCTCCCAAGGTGAAGCCAACGTCGCTGACCTGCTGCTCAACCCGACCGCGGAAAATTGATGTTTCGCCCGCCAGGTTGACCAATCCCTCCAAAAGGTCCGCAGGCACCTTGACCAGTTCCTGCGGTGCGCGGCGTGAAGCAGCATCCAGTGCAGCCTGTTCGGCGCGGCGGATGAATGGCAGAACCTTAGCCGGCGAGGTGCTGATCGGAGCCTGAGCACTGGCGGCCACAATAGGCGTTTCGAGCACGATGACGGACGAGCTTGTGTGCTCCGCCTGCGTAATTTCCTGCGGCTGTGAGTCTGTCTCCAGATCGGGCTCAGTTATCAGCCGCGAGCGCATCGACTCGACCTCTTTGAGCAATGCGTCATAGCTGCCCTGCACGTCCAGAAACAGGCTGTCAGTCCATGGACCGCCTTGCAGTTGCGCCTCGCTCAGACGTTGCTCCAGGTCATGCGCCATGTCGCCCAGCCGAACTTGAGCCGCCAGCCGCGCACCGCCTTTCAGGGTATGGAGCACCCGCATCATGTCGGCCAGAGGCGCGACGCTATCACCTGTGGCTTCCCAGCGCCCGAGAGCGGACTCCATTTCCTCCAGCAGCTCGTCCGCTTCTTCGACGAAAATATCGAGAATCTCGGCTTCGGCAGCGTCTTGGGCGGCATCCTGCGCTGCCTTCAACGCAACGCTGCTGGGCATGCTCAATTGCTCTTCAGGGTTCGCCCGAAAACGCTGAATGGTTGCGATCAGGTCTTGTCCGTCCGGCAGCTCACGGAAAGCGCGCACGGCATCGAGCATCGCCGCGAGCCGGTCATGGCATGTTTGCAAGAGGGCGAACAAGGTTGGACTGGCGCGGTAATGACCGGCGCACAGCCCCTCGTAGAGGTACTCCAATTCGTGGGCCAGATCACCGATCTCGCGTATGTCCGCCATCCGCGCACCGCCTTTTAGGGTGTGCAGATCCCGTTGTAACGCTTCGATCTCAAAACTATTGTCAACATCATCGATCCAGCGTTGAAGCGATGCTCCGGCGCGCTCGATGATGTCAAAGCCTTCCTCTAGAAAGATCTCTACCAGCTCTGGATCGCGGTTTTCCCAGCTACCTGCTCCTGCCTTGCCTGACTCGGTCGCCGAAGTCGGCTCCGGCGATTCGGCCGGTTCCGGCTCTTCAGGCAGCTCTACGACGACCTGCTCCACTGGCTGGACCAACGCTTCAAAGGGGATGGCGTCGCCCGATGCACGTTCGACCTCAGGTTCATCGGTGTCCGTATCAAGCCCGAGCATGGAATCATCGGGCCCCTGCGCAGCTTCCAGTTGCTCTGAGTCATCAGCAGCGGACTCAGCCCTCTGCGGGTCCTCGTCGACCATTTGCATTTCGTCGTCGGCCGAAACAGCCGGATCGAAGCTCGGCGCGATCCCTTGCCGATAAGCGCGAATATGCTCGATTAGCCGCGCAGCGGGGTCCATTGGCTTGTGCGCCTGGAGCTGCTCAAGTTGAATAGCCAGCTGATCGTGGCTGCGTAGGAGCAGCGTGGCAAGATCATCCGTATGCACGTAGCGACCGTCTGAAAGCCCTTCATAGAGGGTTTCGAGCTCGTGCGCGAGATCACCGATCGGCCGAATTTCAGCCATTCGCGCGCCGCCTTTGAGGGTATGCAGGTCACGCAGCAAGGCCGATAACGCCAACTGATTGGCTGGGTCTCCCAGCCAGCGTTCCAGCGCACCGCCAGCGCTCTCCAGCAGATCGACCGCTTCGTCAAGAAAGATCTCGACCATTTCCTCGTCTAGCTCGTCCTGGCCCAACGAAGGCTCGGCGAGCCAGGCTTCGGCTTCGGCTTCGGCTTCGGCTTCGGCTTCGGCTTCGGCTTCGGCTTCGGCTTCGGCTTGAGGCTGTGTAGCACCGTCCACTGAGTCAAACGTAGCAGACGGCGCCATGGCGCTTTCTTCGCCCGGCTGCTCAAAGGTGAGCGGATCAATCGCTTCGGCCAGCAACTGTTCAAGCCGGTCCACCAGCTCCGGCTGTCCGGTCACCTGCAGACCGGCCGCCACCTGATCCATCATGCCAACCAGCGCCTCGTGAGCCTGTTCAACGTCATCGAAGAACCGTGCGCTGACTGCGAGACGACCTTCCTGCACAACCGCATACAGGTCGAGTAACACCTGACACAGCGTGTCGATTTGCGGAAGCTCGGCCATCTGAGCGCCGAGACCAAGCGTCGTCAACTCTTCCAACAACGCCGTTAGCTCCTGCCGCTCGGCAGGATGCTCGCGCCAGCTCTGCAAAAGCGCTTCGGCGTCGAGCAGGATGTTCATGCCCTCGGAGAGAAACATCGAAATCATGCCTGGATCGCGTGGCTCACCCTGTTCTGTATCACCACGCTCGCCAGCGTCCGCCAGCCGTGCCTGATGCAACGCATGCACGCTGGCTATGAAATCTTCTGCTCCCTCGATCGTTGCCAGTGGCTCACGCTCAAGATTGTCCAGCCCTCGCCTGAGCAGCTGCTCTGCGGTATGTAACAGTTCGGCCTCAGCCAGATCCATCTGTATCAGGTTGGCCTTGAATTCCTTGACCATTCTTTCCAATGGTGTGGCGATCTCTGCCATCGGAAGGATTCCGGCCATGTGCGCGCTCCCCTTGAGGGTATGTAGCGCACGCTGTAAAGGGTCGGTAACTGGTTGCGGCAGGCGTTGCGCGCAATCGGCGAGAAAGTCGACGAGCGTTGCAAGATGCGCTTCTGCCTCGTTGCGGAATATCTCCAGCAACTGCGGATCCAGCACTTCATCAATCACCTCTTCCTGGGCCGGCTGGTCAATCGCGACTCCGCCCTGAGGGTCAGGTTCAGGTGACTCCCCTTTGGCCAAGGCGTGAGCGTTGGCAGCCAACCGATCGACATCGTCGCGCTGGCGTTGTGCCTTCGCTGCAAACTCTTCGACCAGGGTTGGCATCAGAGCCACTACGTCACGTACCAGTTGCTTGACCGGCTCGCCTACGTCAATGCTGCGATCAAGGACCCGATTGAGCAGGTTTTCTACAGACCAGGCGAGTTCGCCAATGATCAACGCACGGACCATGCGCCCGCTGCCCTTGAGTGTATGGAAGGCGCGCCGCACCTCGCCGAGGGCCTCCTTGTCAGAGGGATCTTCACACCAACGCGGCAGGTATTCGGTGATGGTTTCGAGAACCTCAGCGGCTTCCTCGATGAACACTTCGAGCAAGTCATCATCGACTGCCTCCTCATCTTCAGGCGGAGGCAGAAGGCTCGGCGGAACATCCCGAGCAGGGGGATTGACCGAGACGACAGGCGTAGCCATGACGTCCTCCATGGTCAGAGCCGGCTCGTCAGAAGCCGAATGAACCATGGGGCCGGGCAGCACGACTTCAGGCATATCGAGCGCAGCCATTTCGGCTTCGCTCCACTCCAGCTCGTAGCCCGGCGAATCATCGGCAGGCTGTCCTTCGGCAGCGTGCGACGCATCGTCCGCCGCGGCAGCGTCTGCCTGCAAAGATTCCAACTCGGTTAGTTCGAGAGTTTCGCCTGGCCAGTCGAACGACTCGGGTTCCGCCACATCGTCGACGCCCAGTGCTCCTTGGTTGGCCAGCTCCGTATCAACGCTCGGATACTGCTCAGAAGGTGTAAAATCTGATCGTATCGAGGCCTGGTCTTGCATTTCGGCAGCCGGCTCGGGGGCCTCCGCGGGCTCGGAAGGCAGCACTTCGATGTCATCGAGCGGATCTGACGGCTCGACGCTCACCTCAGGGCTGGCTTCTCCCAACGCGCTAGAAGGCTGCTCACTGAGTGGATAGCCCAACGCCTGCAGACTCTCTTCAGCGACATCCAGAATTAGGTCGCCCTGCGAGCCGCAGTCTTCGCTGAGACGCTCGAGGTAGTACTCGACGCTGGTTATTGCATCAGCCAGCGTATCCAGACTTTGCCAATCCGGGATCGCCTGCTTCGCGAGCAATTGCTCCTGAATGTAGCGGTTACAGGCATCCAGCAAGGCGGCAGCGCGGGCAAGGGGAACCATTGCGAGCCCGCCACGGGATTGGGTTAGCAACTCCGGAACGCGTGCCAGATGTTGATGATTCCATTGGGAGGCTATGAACTCGATAATCGCGTCTTTCGCCTGTTCCAGGCCCGTACGCGCCTCTCGGATAACCAGGCGATGGATCTGGCCGACGTCCGTGGTTGGGAGGTGACTCTCCTCGCCTCGATGCTCGGCTGCGGTGCCCCCAACCATGCCAGCGAGCGTCGCCTCGACGTACAGCAGGGCGCCTGCGACATCCATCAAAGCGGCGTCGTCAGGCTGCTGCTGCCCATTGGCCAAGGCTTCGACCAGGCTGATCTGCTCTAAAATGATCTTACGTGGTTGACCGAAACCGAGCACGGCTAGCGTATCGGCAATCTGCTTGAGCGGCGGCTGCAGCGCGCCAAGCTCAGTGAGTCCCAGACGGTCGCTGCGTACAAAGAGGTCCAGGCTGTCCTTGACCCGAACCAGCTCCTCACACAGCGCGGCCACAACCGACCGCATAGCGCCGCGGTCCGGTCCGGCCAGCTGAGCCCGCTCTTCGTCGACTAGCGTGCTGTCGGGCAACGCGTCATCCAGACTGTACTCAGCTTTCAAGGCCTGGATGCGGGGCGACTGAGCCGGCGCCTTGGCGATGTAGAACAGCAGATTCTTGGTCAGCTCGTCCGGAGCGGCCTGGTTGATGCCCTCTGCGCCCTGAACGACCAGACGCTTCAGCTCTTTGTCTACCTGTCGTAACAGGTTCCGAACCGTGGTGCCATTAACGACAGCGCCACTGGCGAGCCCCTCAACCACGCCGGATGCGATCTGCCACAGCGCGCCCAACGGCGCATCCTTACAGAGCATTTCCAGACGCGCGAAGACTCGCGCCATATAGCTTAGGTTGGTAGGTAGATCCTGGTTGCGAATGACCCCTACCAACGCGACCTGCAACATCTGCCGTAGTTTTCGCAGCAAACTTGGCAGATCCTCGGTCTGTCGTTGCGCCAAAAACTCGCCCGACAGGGCCGGCGCCCGCGCGGACATGTTTGGCGAAAACAGGCTGGTTTCCGATAACAGCTTCTCGCCACGCGCCGCCCGAAGATCGTTAAGCAGCGGCAGCACGACCATGGGTAGATCGCGCCGAGCACTCTGGATACGATCCAGATAAACCGGCATCTGCAGAATCGCCTGCATGAGCACTTCAAGCGCTTCGGTCTGGCTGGCGACGCTTTCATCCAACAGCGCACGGGCAAGCTGCTCCATTTCCTCGGCAAGCAGTGCAGCGCCATAAAACTCAACCATCTGCAAAGTGCCAAGCACCTGATGCACGTAGGTCAGACAGAAGCGCATCCGCGTCGAGTCTTGCGGGTTTTCGACGAACGCTTCCAAGGCCTGCCGTGCCTGCTTCAGCGTTTCGGCAATTTCGCCTTTCACCCACTCCAGGGCGACATAATCGTGCCGATCACCCATAGCGACTCCGCTCATAAACATTTCCGGGTAAAGGCCAAAACCTGACTATCAGCCACCGGAACCAGCTCCGGGTGCTGCCAACCGACAACCTCGCCCGCACCAATAACCAGCAATCCTCCCGGCGCCAGGCGCTCGACAAGACGATTGAGGATTTCGCGGCGGCGCCAGCGGCGGAAGTAAATCAACAGGTTCTGACAAAAAATGACGTCCACATCGGACATTGGCGCACCGGCCAGCTCCAGCACGTTAAGTCGGGCAAAGCACACCCTTGCTGCCAGGCTAGGCACTACTTGGAAACGATCACCCGCCAGTGGTTGGAAATACCGCTCGCGTAGGTCGGGGTCCAGCTGCTCGAGCCGACGAAGACCGTACAGGCCCTCGCGCGAACGGCTTAACGCGCTGAGACTGATATCGGTTCCTATCACACCAAACTGTGTTTCGCCGCCGGCGCACTTGAGCGCCTCTGCGGTACAAATCGCCAACGAGTATGTTTCCTCGCCGCTTGCGCAACCAACGCTCCACAGCGACCAGGGCTGAGCAGCGCTTCGCGACTCGACACGCCCCTTTATGTAATCGGAAAGCACTGCAAACGACGGCAGGTGACGGAAAAAGCGAGTCTCCTGTACCGTCAGACGGTCCATGAGGGTGGACCATTCCACAGCCCCGCGGGGGCCGTCAGTGACCTGACGGAAATAACTCGCGTAGTCCTGCGCCCCGACCTCGCGCATTCGGCTGCTCAGATTGGTCTGAAGAAAGGCCCGACGCTGCTCGGTCACGACCATACCGGAGCGCTCTTCGAGCAGGGCCTGCCAGTCATTGAATTCCGCCGCCGACATATCAGCCAAGGGTCTCAGTGACCAATCAACACCTGGCTGCATGCCCTGCCCCTTATCCATGAACTTCCACAGCGAGCCATTTCAGGCCGCCGCGTTCTCCAATTCAGGCCTGATCCTGCGCTTCCGGCAGGGTAAAGCCGGATACCGAATGCCGCATTTCATTGGCCATCTTGGCGAGGTTACCAATGCTCCTCGCAGTAGCGGTGGTGCCCGAGGAGGTTTGCGAGGTAATTTCCTGAATGACGTTCATGGTGTTGGAAATATGACCAGCCGACGACGCCTGCTGGCGGGCCGCGTTGGAAATGTTCTGGATAAGCGCCGCGAGGCTCTTGGATACCTTTTCGATTTCCTCCAGAGCAACCCCGGCGTCCTGGGCCAGACGGGCACCTCGAACCACTTCCGAAGTAGTCTGCTCCATCGAGATAACCGCTTCGTTCGTGTCGGTCTGAATCGTTTTCACCAGGGCTTCGATCTGCTTTGTTGCAGCAGAGGATCGCTCCGCAAGGCGTTGTACTTCGTCCGCAACTACCGCGAAGCCTCGACCGGCATCACCTGCCATGGAGGCCTGAATCGCAGCGTTCAACGCAAGGATGTTGGTCTGGTCGGCGATGTCGTTAATCAAACTAACGATATCCCCGATCTCCTGCGAGGACTCGCCGAGACGCTTGATTCGCTTGGAGGTGTCCTGAATCTGCTCCCGAATGTTATCCATGCCGGTGATGGTGTTATGCACCACCTCGTTGCCCTTGTTTGCGATCGCTACCGAGCGCTCAGCTACCGCCGAGGATTCGGCGGCGTTGGCCGATACCTGGTCAATCGAAACCGCCATTTCGTTGATCGCCGCCGATGCACCGGCAATTTCCTGAGCCTGATGCTCGGATGCCTCGGCCAGATGCATCGCGGTCGCCTGGGTTTCCTGGGCCGCACCAGAGACCTGTACGGCGGTCTGGTTGATCGTTTCAACCAGGTCTCGCAACTGGTCAATGGAATAGTTGATCGAGTCGGCGATGGCGCCGGTGAAGTCTTCGGTAACCGTGGCAGCTACCGTCAGGTCACCGTCAGCCAGATCGCCGATTTCGTCGAGCAGACGCAAAATCGCTGTCTGGTTACGCTCGTTCTTTTCCGCGGTTTCGCTCAACCGACGACGTGTAACCTGGACCATGACCAAGCCGATCAACAGAATTGAAGCCAGCGCCAATGCACCAAGGACATAGCCAGCCAGTGTATTGACGTAACGGGCTTCGGCGCGACTTTGAAGCCCTTGGGTCAGTTCGGACGTTTTATCGAGCAGGGTCTGCGAGACTTCGAAAATACTGTTCGATGACTCACGCACCTGGAACAGTTCCGGTGAAGTTTCCAGGATTTCATCCACTGATCCGGACACGAACTGGAACAGCTCAGAGATTGCCGCCAGCCGATCCAATGCTTCGACGTCGCTTACCCGGGTGATCCCCATGGCTTCGTTGCCTTCGAGCATGGCGCTGAGGACGCGACCGAACAGGCTGGCGTCACGACCAAACATGTCTGCAGCCTGCACTGAGTCCTGGTCGCCGGAAAGTACCTTGTTGACCGAGCCCAGAATACGTTCCGCGAGCAGCGATTGACGCTGCGCTACGGAAACCTGAGCGGCAGGGGCACCACTTTCGAGCAGGATGTCCACGACCTCCTCATACTCGACCTGAAGCTGGGGGATGGTTTCGGCCAGGGTCGCAGCAACCTGGTGCAAGGACAGTACGGTTTGTTCGCTGGCAAGGATCGCGTCAGTGTTTTGCCGCAGCGTATCCCAATCCTGCTGCACTGCCGCCACCTCAGACTGAAGCGACTCCGGCACCGCTGGCAGCCCAATGCGCTCATCACCGACGGAGAGATAGCTCCAACGCTCGCTGAAGTCATTGCGAGCATCTTTCAGCGAGTCGAATGCTTCGGCAGTACCAGTGGCCGCCTCAACCGCGTTCTTTGCAATACGCTGGGAGAGAACTCGCAGCTCACCTGCGTGTCCAACATATTCGTTATCGTAGTCGGCCTGTGTATTGATGTACGCGAAGTTCACGAACAGCAGCACCATCGACACGATCAGGAGGATAAACAGGCCAGCAATCAACGTATTGCTACGTACACCTGCCAACAATGCATTCGCGTTCATTTTTTTCATTTTTTCCGGCCCCCGCCTGGACCACCCGTACGTTTCCTTCCAAGAACCAAAAGGCCGGCATCAGCCGACCCCACCTAAATCAATACGCCACGTCCAGGAATTTCTGGTGCGCGGCAAGCGCGTGCGGACTGAAGACCAGCCAGGGCTGCTCACGCTGAAAAACACCATGAATGAATGGTTGAATCGATGCCTCAACAGGAGGCAGCTGTTCGGAAAAAGCATCTACCGGAAAATGCTGCATGCCGAACACTTCATCGACCGTCAATCCCGCAAACACTTCCTGATGGTCCACCACCAGCACGCGCCGCTGCTTGCGTAGCGGCGACAACTCCAGCCCTAGATAGCCGCACAGATCCATGATAGGCAAAAGCCTGCCGCGGACGTTGGCAACCCCTTTCACCCAGGCTTTCACTCCGGGGAGCAGGGTATAGCGCGGCTCGTGGAGTATTTCGCCAACCTCCCCCATCGGGGCAACGAACAGTCGGCCACCCATCCGGAAACCTATACCTGCCCATGTCTGGACAGCTTCTTGCTGCGACGGCAATCCGGCAGCCAAAGCCCTACAACGGCTGTCGATCTCCAAGAGTCGCTGAAAAGGCGAAGGCGTATCCGACATGCTGGCAACTTCCTTTGTCCGAATCCCGAAATCGTCGATTAACCGGCAAGTACGGCGCTAAGGGTCTTCAGCAGTGTCGCTTCGTCCACAGGCTTGGTCAGGTAATCCTTGGCACCTTGACGCTTGCCCCAGACCTTATCGGTTTCCTGATCCTTGGTGGTCACAATGATCACCGGAATGTGACTGGTTTCAGCATCTTTGGTCAGTTGGCGAGTTGCCTGAAAACCGTTCAGGCCGGGCATTACGATATCCATCAAAACCGCGTCCGGTTTCTCCTGGCGCGCAAGCGCTACACCATCGGCACCGTTTTCGGCCTTGAGCACGACGTGTCCATGCTTTTCCAGCATGGCTGTCAGCTTGTACATCTCGGTCGGCGAGTCATCAACAATCAGAACGCGAGCCATGGTTTCTCCGTAGGAAAGGCTTCAGCGGCACACAGGGCCGGACTTCAGGATACTTGCTCAACCGGTGAAAAATCCGGCACATGGGCCTTGATAGCACCGAGCAACTCTTCTTTGCTGAACGGTTTGGTGAGGTACTGGTCCGACCCCACGATCCGCCCCTTGGCCTTGTCAAACAAACCATCCTTCGAGGACAGCATGATCACCGGCGTGGACTTGAAAGAACTGTTGTTCTTGATCAGCGCGCAGGTCTGATAACCATCAAGCCTGGGCATCATGATATCGACGAAGATGATGCGCGGGTGACTATCCGCGATCTTGGCAAGCGCATCGAAGCCATCCACCGCCGTGATCACATCACAACCTACTTTCTTCAGTAGCGTTTCGGCAGTGCGACGAATCGTTTTCGAATCGTCGATCACCATGACCTTCAAGCCCTCGGAGTGCTGTTCCATTTCGCCCTACCATCGCCTCGGTGAGTCGTAGTTTATCGTTATGTCAGTGCGCCGGAGGCCCTGTCATCGATGGGCTGCACCCAATCGCCGGACCTTTTTAGCACACTCCTCAAATGCAAGCTATCTGCCGCCGGAGCAGCGGGATTTTCCTTGACCCAGCGCACAACCACGGCCAATCTGCGTCGGTATTTCAAGCCTCTGCAGCCCCTGCTGCCACTCGTTGGAGACCACCACATGACTGTTCGCGTCGGGATCATCATGGACCCAATCGCGCAGATCGCATTCAAGAAAGACAGCTCCCTGGCCATGCTGCTGGCAGCCCAGGACCGCGGCTGGACGATCTATTACATGGAACAGCGCGATCTTTACCAGCTTGCCAGCGAGGCGCGGGCCCGCATGCGCCCGATCCAGGTCTTCAACGACCCCCAACGCTGGTACGAAACAGGGGAAGAGGTCGACGGCGCTCTTGCCGATCTCAATGTCATCCTGATGCGCAAGGACCCGCCCTTTAATAGCGAGTATGTCTATGCCACCTACCTGCTGGAGCTTGCCGAGCAGGCCGGCACGCTGGTGGTGAATAGTCCGCAGAGTTTGCGCGATTGCAACGAGAAATTCTTTGCCACCCAGTTTCCGCAATGCACCCCACCAACCCTTGTCAGTCGGCGGTCCGACATTCTGCGGGAGTTTGCTCGCGAGCAGCGTGACATCATTCTCAAACCGCTGGATGAAATGGGTGGCGCATCGATTTTCCGCCACCGCGAAGGCGACCCGAACCTTTCCGTGATTCTCGAAGTACTGACCGAGCATGGTAGTCGCCAGATTATGGCGCAGCGTTACATACCGGCCATCAATGAGGGCGACAAGCGCATCCTGATGATTGACGGCGAGCCGGTGCCCTATTGCCTAGCGCGCATTCCGGCAGCGGGCGAAACACGGGGCAATCTTGCTGCCGGCGGACGCGGCGTCGCCCAGCCACTTTCTGAGCGCGATAAGGAGATCGCCGCGATTGTCGGGCCAGAGTTGCGCAAACGCGGGCTGCTTTTCGTCGGACTGGACGTGATCGGTGATTTCCTTACCGAGATCAACATTACCAGCCCGACCTGCATTCGTGAGATCGACAATGCGTTCGATACCCGCATCGGCGAGCGCCTGATGGACGCTATCGCTGCAAAATTGAGCAGACCCAACGTTTAGTGACAAGGCGGTTGGCCTAGCCGACCGCCTCTCCACCGAACGCCCCCTGTGTTTGGGGCGACCCATCGTCACGCCGACCCATCAAAGCTGCCGCCTGGTTCATAGACTTTTACGGTCACGCTGGGCAGACTGCGCGCACTTCAAGCCGACTGAAATGCGATGAACGCCGCTACACGCCAACCCTCTCTTACCCCTACCGGTGTCCGTCCGGCAGACCGTCTCGGCTTTACGATATTTCTCGCAGCCGCGCTTCATGGTGCCCTCATTCTAGGGCTCGGGTTCACGCTCTCCGAACCAAAGCAGACCAGCAAATCGCTGGAAATCACCTTGTCCACGTTTAAAAGTGAAGACAAGCCAAAGGAAGCAGATTTCCTGGCTCAGGACAATCAGCAAGGCAGCGGCACGCTGGAGCATAAGGCCTCGCCGAAAACGACCGAGCAAGCGCCGTTCCAGGACACTCAGGTGCGCAAGGTCTCGCCCGCTTCGTCGCCACCGCCTAGCAGCCCTAGCGAGGCGCCTAAGACAGCTGTAGCAACCCGCGCACCGCAGCCGGACAAGACACCGGCAAAACCACAAAAGAACAAGCCGCAGCCACAGGCGCAGCCGGCTCCCGTCTATGACAGTTCGCAGCTCAGCGCGGAAATCGCCAGCCTTGAAGCCGAACTCGCCCAACAGGTCGAGCAATACGCCAAGCGGCCTCGCGTCAGTCGTCAGAACAGCGCAGCCACCATGCGCGACATCAGCGCCTGGTACCGGGACGAATGGCGCAAGAAAGTCGAACGCATCGGCAATCTGAACTACCCCGACGAGGCGCGCCGTCAACGTATCTACGGCAGCCTGCGCATGCTGGTGGTCGTTGACCGAAACGGTGCGGTTCAGGAGCTTCGAGTACTCGAATCTTCAGGCCAGCCGATGCTCGACCAGGCCGCTATGCGCATAGTCAGGCTTGCCGCACCTTTTGCCCCTTTTTCCGGTGAGCTGGCGCAGAACTTCGATCAGGTCGAGATCATCAGAACCTGGCGGTTCGAGCGTGGTGACCGTCTGTCAAGCCGCTGAAAAGAGAAGGCCGCGCCGCGTCGGGCACGTATCTAGCGCGGCTGCTTCACGGCCCAGCCCGTAACGCTTAAGCTAGCCCCCATGAACGCGACCTCGCCCAGCTACCTCAAGCATCACTTTCTGATCGCCATGCCGCATATGGCGGACCCCAATTTTGCCCAAACCTTGATCTATCTGGTGGAGCACAACCGGGACGGCGCGATGGGGCTGATTGTCAATCGCCCAAGCGGATTGAACCTGGCGGACATCCTTGAGCAACTCCGCCCGGATCAGCCAGGCGATGTCAGCAGCCAACATCTGACGATTTTTTCGGGCGGCCCGGTTCAGACCGATCGAGGTTTCGTGCTGCATCCGGCCGACGCCCAGTTTCAGGCAACGCTCGCTCTGGGTCCGATCGGAGTGACCACGTCCCAGGACGTACTCTTCGCCATCGCCGACGGCTACGGCCCTAAGCAGCATCTGATTGCCCTCGGCTATGCGGGTTGGGAACCTGGCCAACTGGAAGCGGAGCTGGCCGAAAACGTCTGGCTCAGCTGCCAGGCGCAGCCAAAGATTCTTTTCGACCTGCCCTATGATCAGCGTTTGACTGCCGCTGCCGCATCGCTAGGGGTCGACCTTAGATTGCTCAGCAGCCAGGTCGGCCACGCATGAGCACGCTGCGTCTACTGCTCGGCTTTGACTACGGCACCAAGCAGATCGGCGTCGCCGTTGGACAGGCGATCACCGGTCAGGCACGCGAGCTCTGCGTGCTCAAGGCGCAAAATGGCGTACCCGACTGGTCACAAATCGAGGTACTGCTGCGTGAGTGGCAACCGGATGCACTAGTGGTCGGCCTGCCTTTAAACATGGACGGCAGTGCCAGTGAGATGAGCGCTCGTGCTGAGAAGTTTGCCCGCCGCCTCAACGGTCGCTTCAACCTGCCAGTGCATACCCATGACGAGCGCCTCACGACATACGAAGCCAAAGGCGAACGCCTGCGTGGCGGTCAGAGCGGCGGTTACCGTGAACGCCCTGTCGATGCGCTGGCCGCCGCTCTTTTACTCGAAGGCTGGCTGAGTGCCCAGCAAACCGCCTGAAGCGGTCCCAGGAGAAATCATGACCCTGCCCAACCCCGACAAGCTGCTCCCGGAAATGGCTTCCGCTCTGGACCGACACCTGAACAGCCGCGCCGTCAGCGAACCTCGCTTCATCGGCATCCGCACCGGCGGCGTCTGGGTCGCCCAGGCGCTGCTTGAACGGCGGAACAAGAACGAGGCGCTGGGGATTCTGGATGTCTCCTTCTACCGCGACGATTTCACCCAGAACGGTCTGCATCCCCAGGTCCGCCCCTCGGAGCTACCTTTCGAAATCGAAGGGCAACATCTGGTATTGGTCGATGATGTACTGATGAGCGGTCGCACCATCCGCGCCGCGCTCAACGAGCTGTTCGATTATGGTCGGCCCGCCAGCGTCAGCCTGGTATGCCTGCTCGACCTCAACGCCCGCGAGCTGCCAATCCGGCCAGACGTAGTTGGCGCGACACTCTCACTGGCTCCTGACCAACGGGTGAAGTTACTTGGCCCAACCCCGCTAACGCTCGAGCTCCAGACCCTCGCCTCCGCCAATTGAGACCCTCGCGATGACGCCAACCGACGCCAAGCGCCCACTCCAGCTGAACGATAATGGTCAGTTGCGCCATTTCCTCTCGCTGGATGGGCTACCCCGCGCGCTACTTACCGAAATCCTCGACACCGCCGACTCGTTCCTCGAGGTCGGTGCCAGAGCAGTGAAGAAAGTCCCGCTGTTGCGAGGAAAAACCGTTTGCAACGTATTCTTCGAAAACTCGACGCGAACGCGCACCACCTTCGAGCTGGCGGCCAAGCGGCTGTCGGCGGACGTGATCACCCTGAACGTCTCGACCTCTTCGACCAGTAAGGGCGAAACACTTACCGATACCCTGCGCAACCTCGAGGCAATGGCCGCCGACATGTTCGTCGTCCGTCACGCGGATTCCGGCGCAGCGCACTTCATTGCAGAACACGTCTGCCCGGATGTAGCGGTCATAAACGGCGGCGATGGGCGCCATGCGCACCCGACCCAGGGCATGCTCGACATGCTCACCATTCGCCGGCATAAGGGCGACTTCGAAAAGCTCTCAGTGGCCATCGTCGGCGACATTCTGCATTCGCGGGTAGCCCGCTCCAATATGCTCGCGCTGAAAACACTGGGCTGCCCGGATATTCGTGTCATCGGCCCGAAGACGCTGCTACCCGTCGGCCTGGAGCAGTATGGCGTGAGCGTCTACCACGACATGAACGAAGGCCTGCGCGACGTCGACGTGGTGATCATGCTGCGCCTGCAACGTGAACGCATGCAGGGCGGGCTGCTGCCCAGCGAAGGCGAGTTCTATCGGCTCTATGGACTCACGACCCAGCGTATGGGGTTGGCGAAGCCGGACGC
The DNA here is from genome assembly GCF_050272435.1 of Pseudomonas sp. NPDC047961. NCBI lineage: Bacteria > Pseudomonadati > Pseudomonadota > Gammaproteobacteria > Pseudomonadales > Pseudomonadaceae > Pseudomonas > Pseudomonas sp. NPDC047961. The sequence continues at coordinate 618,982 of NZ_JBNNMD010000002.1, forward strand.
CATCGTCATGCATCCCGGCCCGATCAACCGTGGCGTCGAGATCGAGTCCGCAGTGGCGGATGGTGCCCAGTCGGTCATTCTCAATCAGGTCACCTATGGCATCGCGATTCGAATGGCGGTGCTGTCCATGGCGATGAGCGGACAGACCGCACAACGGCAACTTGAACAGGAATATGCAGCCGAGGAGCAGAATTGATGCCTACCCACATCCTCGGTGCTCGCCTGATCGACCCGGCCAGCGGGCGCGACGAAGTCACTGATATTTACTGTCAGGACGGCAAGATTGCTGCGTTCGGCCAAGCCCCAGCAGGCTTGAACGCCGCCCAGACCATTGATGCACGAGGCCTGGTCGCAGCGCCTGGCCTGGTCGACCTATCGGTAGCGCTTCGTGAGCCTGGCTTCAGCCGCAAGGGCAGCATCGCCAGCGAAACGCTCGCGGCAACGGCCGGCGGCATCACCAGCCTGTGCTGCCCACCGCAGACCAAGCCAGTACTGGACACTGCTGCAGTAGCTGAACTGATCCTCGATCGCGCCCGCGAGTCCGGTCATGCCAAGGTCTTTCCGGTCGGAGCGTTGACACGCAATCTGGCCGGCGAGCAGCTGTCGGAACTGGTCGCGCTACGAGACGCGGGCTGCGTCGCCTTCGGCAACGGCCTGGCCAACTTCACCAGCAATCGCAACCTGGGCCGAGCACTGGAATACGCAGCCACATTTGACCTCACGGTCGTCATCCATTCACAGGACAGCGATCTGGCCGAGGGTGGACTGGCCCACGAAGGCCCGGCGGCGGCCTTTCTCGGCCTGGCCGGAATTCCCGAAACAGCAGAAACCATTGCCTTGGCGCGTAACCTGCTGCTGGTGGAGCAAGCCGGTGTGCGCGCGCACTTCAGCCAACTTACCACTGCCCGCGGCGCGCAGATGATTGCCGATGCGCAGGCTCGCGGCCTGCCAGTCACCGCTGATGTGGCGATGTATCAGCTGATCCTCACCGACGAAGCGCTGCACGGCTTCTCCAGTCTCTACCATGTACAGCCGCCTCTGCGCAGTGCCGCTGACCGTGAAGGCCTTCGCCAGGCGGTCAAGAGTGGCGTCATCTCGGTGATCTCGAGCCACCATCAACCGCATGAAGCCGACGCCAAGCAAGCCCCTTTCGGCGAGACCGAGGCGGGCATGAGCAGCGCCGAAATTCTCCTGCCTCTCGCACTGACACTGGTCGAAGATGGCCTGCTGGATCTACCGACCCTGCTGGCTCGCCTGAGCAGCGGCCCGGCCACGGCGCTAAGGCTGCCAGCCGGCCGGCTGTCGATTGGCGGAGCCGCGGATTTGGTCCTCTTTGACCCAAGCAGTTCGACCCTGGCCGGCGAGCGCTGGCACTCGAAAGGCCGGAATTGCCCGTTCATCGGGCATTGCCTGCCCGGGGCGGTGCGCTACACCCTGGTTGACGGACGAGTCGCCTTCCTCGGCTAGATCGCTTACTCAGCCGTTCGCAGCCGAGCAGAGCTGCGAACGGTCAGCGCACGATCAACGATCAATGCGTTTTTCCATATTCTGCATCGACACCTGGCTATTGAGCGTCCAGAAGTCATAAAGGATGCCGATGAAAAACAGCCCACCCGTGCAAAGATAGATCAGCCCGGTAATCCACTTGCCCTGGTACATCCGGTGCACGCCGAATACACCCAGGAATGTCAGCAGAATCCAGGCGACGGTGTAGTCGATCGGGCCAGGCTGGAAGCGCAGGTCGGCTTCACGGTCCATCGACGGGATCAGAAACAGGTCGATGATCCAACCGACGAAAAACAACCCGAGCGTGAAGAACCAGATGGTGCCGGTGATCGGCTTGCCGTAGTAGAAGCGGTGCGATCCTAGAAAGCCGAAAATCCACAGGAGATAGCCAATCAGGGTGCTATGGGTGTTTTGACGCATCTGAGCCTCGCTGTCCGATAGTGGAATTTCTTGAGCTTATCTGATTACCGCTCGATTGCAGCGCCTGCCGAGCGGACATCATTCAACTGAGCCACCATGATACTGTATATACAACCAGCATCATGGTGATTGTTATGCAGTTGATCGAGAAGCTCAGCGTCCTGGCCGACGCCGCAAAATACGACGTGTCTTGTGCCAGCAGCGGTGCGCCCAAACGCAGCTCGAAGGGACGCAGTGGGCTCGGCGCCACGGATGGCATGGGTATTTGTCACAGCTTTACCCCGGATGGTCGCTGTGTGGCGCTGCTGAAAATCCTGTTGACCAACTTTTGCCTGTACGACTGCCAGTATTGTGTCAACCGGCGTTCCAGCGATGTTCCGCGCGCACGCTTCACCCCAGAAGAAGTGGTGACGCTGACACTGGACTTCTACCGCCGCAACTGCATCAGCGGCCTGTTTCTCAGCTCAGGGATTATCCGCTCAGCTGACTACACCATGGAGCAGCTCAATCGCGCGGCCAAGCTGCTACGCGAAGAGCACGAGTTTCGCGGTTACATTCATCTGAAGACGATTCCAGATGCCGACCCGCAACTCATTGCAGAGGCGGGGCGTTACGCCGACCGCCTCAGCGTCAACATCGAACTTCCGACCGAGGCCAGCCTGATTCGCCTGGCGCCTGAAAAACAGGTAGTGACCATCAAGCAGGCGATGCACGCCATTCATGAGGGCGAGACCGAAGCGAAAGCGGAAAAGCGAGCGCCACGCTTCGCACCGGCAGGTCAGAGTACGCAGATGATCGTCGGCGCGGACGCCACCGATGACAGCACCATTCTGCATACCGCCCAATCACTGTATGGCGACTTCAGACTGCGCCGCGTCTATTACTCGGCGTTCAGCCCCATTCCGCACAGTCCGAAGACAGTACCCTTCGAAGCACCGCCGCTGCTGCGCGAGCATCGCCTATACCAGGCCGACTTCCTGATGCGCAGCTATGGCTTCAAGGCCGGCGAATTGTTGACGGGCCCGGGCAACCTGCCGCTGGACATCGATCCGAAGCTGGCATGGGCACTGTCCAATCGCGAGCATTTCCCAGTTGATCTGAATAGCGCCGAACCTGCATTGATTGCGCGCATCCCGGGCATCGGCATTCTCAGTGCCAAACGGCTGGTCGCCCTGCGCCGGCAGAAGCGAATCCGCTTCGAAGATCTGACCCGCCTTCGCTGCTCGCTGGAAAAAGCCAAGCCCTTCGTCATCACTCAGGATTACCGCCCCAGCCTGGCCTACCGAGAATCGTCCGCCTTGCGCCGGCAGCTCAGCGAAGGCCCGGTGCAGATGGGGCTCTGGTAATGCTTCAGGTTCGCTTCGACGGTCGTTTCGATGGCTGGCGCGAGGCGGCTCGCGATTTGCTCTACCGTGGAATCGCCCCACATCACGTGGAATGGCTTGCTGGCGACGAGGCGGGTGGCTTGTTCGGCGACCACGTTGCACCGGAGCCGATCGAGCTCAGCTCGCCGGTACGCATCTCTCGGCAGTTGCTCGCCGAACTGGAAACTGCGGCGCGCTTTCGAACAGCTGACCGCTGGAGCCTGCTGTACCGCATCCTTTGGCGAGTCGCGAAGGGCGACCAGACGGCCAGGCTGGCTGGCGATGCTGACGGCAGCGAACTGCACGCGCGAATCAAGACAATCCGCCGCGAAATGCACCATCTGCACGCCTTCCTAAGGTTCAGCCCGATTACTTCACCAAGCGGGCCAGACTATGCAGCCTGGTTCGAGCCCGCGCACGACATCCTGACCAGCGCCGCGCCGCACTTCGCCGAGCGGATGGGCCTGCATTCGTGGTTGATCGCGACACCGGATGATGCAGTGTTGTGGGACGGGGACGTCATGCACTACGCCAATCCCTGCCCGGCCATCTGGCGCCAGTTGGCACAGACCGCCCAGGAGTCTGGCGCTGAGTTGTGGAAGACCTATTACGAAAGCACCTTCAACCCGGCGCGGCTCAACCGCGACGTGCTGCAGAACAATCTGCCAGTGCGCTTCTGGAAAAACCTGCCGGAAGGGCCGCTGATCCCGCAACTAATGAGCCGTGCCCGGGCTGGAGCGCAACGTGACGGCCAGGCAGAGCGTGTCGCCACCCGTCCGGGTAAGCGCATAGAACGGCCCGGACAGGCATGATCAGCGGAAGCTGCGACCCGTATCGTCGTCGCTGACTTCCAGCGTAAGCCCCTGAGATACGCTGGTGAGATGTTCACCATCGGTTTCCGAACCCAGCTTGATCATCAGCCGTAGATCGTTGGAGGAGTCGGCATGCGCCAGGGCGTCTTCGTAAGTGATTTCGCCTTGCACGTAGAGGCTGTACAGCGCCTGGTCGAAGGTCTGCATGCCTAGGTCGGTGGAGCGTTTCATCAGCGATTTGAGCTCGTGAACCTCTCCTTTACGGATCAGATCAGCCGCTAGGGGAGTATTGATCAGCACTTCGATCACCGCGCGACGGCCTTTGCCATCGGGCGTCGGGATCAGCTGCTGAGCGACGATGGCTTTGAGGTTCAGCGACAGATCCATCCAGACCTGCTGCTGCCGATCAGCCGGGAAGAAGTTGATGATTCGGTCCAGCGCCTGGTTAGCGTTGTTGGCGTGCAGGGTCGCCAGACAAAGGTGGCCGGTTTCGGCGAATGCAACGGCGTAGTCCATGGTTTCCCGTGTCCTCACTTCACCGATCAGGATCACATCCGGCGCCTGGCGCAGGGTGTTTTTCAGCGCTACATCGAAGGAGTCCGTATCGATCCCGACTTCACGCTGGGTGACGATGCAGCTCTGATGCTGGTGAATGAACTCAATCGGATCTTCGATCGAGATGATATGGCCGCTGGAGTTCTTGTTGCGGTAGCCGATCATCGCAGCCAACGAGGTCGATTTGCCGGTACCGGTCGCACCGACGAACAGCACCAGCCCCCGTTTAGTCATTGCCAGCTTTTTCAACACTTCGGGAAGCTTCAGGTCTTCCAGCGTTGGTATGTTGGTCTCGATACGGCGCAGTACCATGCCCGCGAGGTTGCGCTGATAGAAGGCGCTGACCCGAAAACGCCCGATGCCCCGCGCACTGATGGCGAAGTTGCATTCGTGGTTCTCGGTGAACTCGCGGCGCTGCTGCTCGTTCATAACGGCGTGCACCGTTTCGCGAGTCATCTCCGGCGACATCGGTGTCTTGTTCACCGGCAGGATCTTGCCGTTGACTTTCATCGACGGCGGCACGCCGGCCGTAATGAACAGGTCGGAACCGCCCTTTTCCACCATCAGGCGCAACAGTTTCTCGAATTCCATCGTCGTTCTCGTAGTCCGGCGTAGCCGATTTGTAGCGAAGCGGAAGGCCCAGCAGTATCACCAAGGCCTTGTAAAGAATCAGAAATTTTCCGGCTGCTTGGCCTTTTCCTTGGCGTTGTCGCGCGAAATGATCCCCTTGGCCAACAGTCCTTTCAGGCAAGAATCCAGCGTTTGCATGCCCAACGATCCACCGGTCTGGATGGACGAGTACATCTGCGCCACCTTGTCTTCGCGGATCAGGTTCCGGATCGCCGGCGTGCCGATCATGATTTCATGCGCCGCAACGCGGCCGCCGCCAACCTTCTTCAACAGCGTCTGCGAAATTACCGCCTGCAGTGACTCCGACAGCATCGAGCGGACCATCGACTTTTCTTCCGCCGGGAACACGTCTACAACCCGGTCGATGGTCTTGGCCGCCGATGTGGTGTGCAGGGTGCCAAACACCAAGTGGCCGGTTTCGGCAGCGGTCAGCGCCAGGCGGATGGTCTCCAAGTCGCGCATTTCGCCGACGAGGATGATGTCCGGGTCTTCACGCAGCGCCGAACGCAGTGCTTCGGAGAAGCCGAGCGTGTCACGATGCACTTCACGCTGGTTGACCAGACACTTCTTCGATTCATGAACGAATTCGATCGGGTCCTCGATGGTGAGGATGTGGTGGTACTTGGTGCTGTTCAGGTAGTCCAGCATCGCCGCCAGGGTGGTCGACTTGCCCGAACCGGTCGGCCCGGTCACCAGCACCAGCCCGCGAGGTACGTCGGTGATCTTGCGGAAGACCTCACCCATTCCAAGGTCTTCCATAGTCAGCACCTTGGACGGAATGGTCCGGAATACTGCACCAGCGCCGCGGTTCTGGTTGAAGGCGTTGACCCGGAAACGCGCTACGCCCGGTACTTCGAACGAGAAGTCGGTCTCGAGGAACTCTTCGAAATCCTTGCGCTGCTTGTCATTCATGATGTCGTAGATCAGCGCGTGTACCTGCTTGTGGTCCATCGCTGGGAGGTTGATCCGGCGCACGTCGCCATCAACGCGGATCATCGGCGGCAAGCCGGAAGACAGGTGCAAATCCGACGCACCCTGCTTGGCACTGAAGGCCAGCAGCTCTGTGATATCCATGGGACTCCCCAATTACAAGCAAGCAGGTAGAATGCCGCGCAGACCCTAAGGTGGCAGGCGCAGGTAATGTCCACGATAGCGACGAATATTGCAAAGGTCGGAACGCGCATCCGTGAGGCGGCGCAAGCTGCAGGGCGTGATCCCGACGGAGTGCTCCTGCTTGCGGTGAGCAAGACCCAACCGGCCGAGGCCATCCGTGAAGCCAGCGAAGCAGGCCTGCGCGATTTCGGTGAAAACTATCTACAGGAAGCACTGGAGAAACAGGCCAAACTCGCCGATCTGCCATTGGTCTGGCATTTCATTGGCCCCATCCAGTCGAACAAGACCAAGCTGATCGCCGAGCATTTCGACTGGGTGCACTCGGTGGACCGCCTGAAAATCGCCCAACGTCTTTCGGATCAGCGTCCCGAGCACCTGGCTCCGTTGAACCTCTGCCTGCAGGTCAACGTCAGCGGTGAGGCCAGCAAGTCCGGCTGCGAGCCGCAAGATGTTCACCAACTGGCTCAGGCCATCTCCGCATTGCCACGTCTGCGTCTACGCGGCCTGATGGCGATACCCGAACCGACCGATGACCCAGCCGAGCAGCGCGCTGCCTTCGCCCGCCTGCGCCAGCTGCAAACCGAACTTCAGTTGCACCTGGACACTCTTTCCATGGGCATGAGCCAGGACCTCGAAGCTGCCATCGCCGAAGGGGCAACCTGGGTTCGGATCGGCACTGCCCTGTTCGGTGCCCGCGCTTATCCTTCGAAAGCAGCCGCAGACGCCCCACCGCATGAATAAAAGGAACCGTACTTTGAGCACTCCCCGTATCGCCTTCATCGGCGGCGGCAACATGGCCGCAAGCCTAATCGGCGGTCTACGCGCCCAGGGCACTGCCGCCTCCGCGATTTGTGCCAGTGATCCCGGCGCCGATAAACGCAGCGAACTCGAAGCAGCCCATGGCATCGACACTTTTGCCGACAACGCCCAGACCATCGCAGGCGCAGACGTAGTCGTACTGGCGGTTAAGCCGCAGGTGATGCAAGCAGTCTGCCGTGATCTGGCCGCAAGCCTGCAAGCGAATCAGTTGGTTGTTTCGATCGCAGCTGGCATCGATTGCGCCAGTCTGCAGGCGTGGTTAGGCGAACAATCCCCGCGCGCGATCGTGCGCTGCATGCCTAATACCCCGTCCTTGCTGCGCCAGGGTGTGAGCGGGTTGTTCGCCAACGATCAAGTGACCGACACGCAAAAACAGCAGGCCGAACAACTGCTTTCAGCGGTTGGGCTGGCGCTCTGGCTGGACAAGGAATCGCTGATTGATGCGGTGACCGCTGTGTCGGGCAGTGGCCCGGCGTATTTCTTCCTGATGATCGAAGCCATGACCGCGGCGGGTGAGCGAATGGGCTTGCCACGTGACACCGCGGCACAACTGACCATGCACACCGCTTTGGGCGCCGCGCGAATGGCCTGCGAAAGCGATGCCGGAGCCTCTGAACTGCGACGCCGCGTCACCTCGCCGAACGGAACCACCGAAGCGGCGATCAAAGCCTTCCAGGCGGGCGGTTTCGAAAGCCTGGTCGAGCAAGCGATGGCTGCAGCCGCACGACGCTCGGCCGAACTCGCTGAACAATTGGGCAACTAAGGAGCCTTCATGTCGCAACTCTCGCAAGCCCTGATCCTGATCGTTCAAACGCTAGGCAGCCTGTACCTGCTGATCGTCTTGCTACGCTTCATCCTGCAGCTGGTCCGGGCAGACTTTTACAACCCACTGAGCCAGTTCATCGTCCGCGCCACGCACCCGTTGCTTAAGCCATTGCGCCGCGTAATTCCCAGCATCGGCGGACTCGACCTGTCGTCGTTGGTATTGGCGATCATCGTCCAGGTCCTGCTAATGGCCGCTATCCTGATGATCGCGTTCGGCACCATCGGCAATCCGCTGCAGCTACTGGTCTGGGCGATCATTGGCGTGACCGGGCTGTTCATCAACATCTTTTTCTATGCGCTGATCATCAGCGTGATCCTGTCTTGGGTCGCACCTGGCAGCCACAACCCCGGCGCCCAATTGATCAGCCAGATTTGCGAACCGGCGCTCGCACCGTTCCGCCGCCTGCTGCCGAACCTTGGCGGGCTGGATATCTCGCCGATTTTTGCATTTCTGGCAATCAAATTGATCGACATGCTGGTCATCAACAACCTGGCGATGATGACGCATATGCCCAACATCCTGCGTTCGCTCATCTAAAACCGAAACCGCCCATAGCCTCGTGTAGCCTTTTGGGCGGTGGGTCACAAAAGGCTCGATTGACCCGTACCCGGCGGCAGGGATAATCGCCCCCTACGCCATCAGGAAGCACCATGCTCATGGAACGACTCGACCGGCAGGTGGATGCCTATGTCTCCTGGAAACGCGACCTGATCCGCGAAATCACGCGTTATCGCAGCTGGCTGGCGCACAACCGACTGAACTCCGATGCGGTTGAAGCCAGACTGGACCGCGCACTCAAACTGCTGCGCACTGACCACATCACCCTCGCGTTTGTTGGCGAGTTTTCCCGCGGCAAGACGGAGCTGATCAACAGCCTGTTTTTTGCTGGCTATGGCCAACGCATCCTGCCATCGCGGGCCGGCCGCACCACCATGTGCCCGACTGAGCTGTTCTTCGATCCACGTGCGGAACGTTCCTACATTCGCCTGCTGCCGATCGAGTCCCGCTTGGAAGACACCAGCATCGCGCAGCTCAAACGCACCCCGCACCTTTGGACCAACATTGCACTGGATCCCGCTAACCCTGACGCCATGGTCGAAGCGTTCGGCCAGGTTGCCTCTACCCGGTCGCTGCCCGTGGAGCAAGCCATTCAGCTGGGCTTCCATCCCGACGCGCTGGAGGCGTCCGATGCCGACGGGGAAGTGATGGTGCCGGCCTGGCGACACGCCATGGTCAACTTCGATCATCCGCTGCTGCGCCAAGGCTTGCGCATCCTCGACACACCCGGCCTCAATGCCCTCGGCAGCGAGCCAGAGCTCACCCTGTCGATGCTGCCTAACGCCCAGGCGGTGATTTTTTTGCTGTCAGCCGATGCCGGGGTGACGGCAAGCGACATGGGCATCTGGCAACAGCACATTCGCCAACTCGACGACGGTGGACAAAACCGCTTGTTCGCTGTGCTTAACAAGATCGATGTCCTGTGGGACGACGTATCCGGTGACGCCTTCGTCAGTGAGGCGATCCAACGGATGCAGGCCGCTACGGCGCAACAGCTGGGCATTGCCATCAAAGATGTGCTTCCACTCTCAGCAAAGCAGGCCCTGCTGGCGAAAATTCGCGGCGACGAGAACCTGCTCAAACGCAGTCAACTGATTGAGCTGGAGCACCTGCTCTGTGAGCGTATCCTCGCCCAAAAGGAGCGCCTGCTTGAGCAACAGGTCGTGCGCCAGGTGCTCGCGCTGCTGCAAAACAGCCAGCACATCCTGACCCAGCGACTGGCCAAGGTGCGCGAGCAATGCGAACTGCTCGATAGCCATCGCCAAGACAGCGGCCAGATGCTCATGGAGCTGACAGCCCGTACCCGCCATGACCATAACCAGCACCATAAGCGTTTGCTGCAGTTAAAAACCAACCAGCGACTACTGCAACGCCAGGGCGAGCTTCTGCGTTCGACGGTGCGCCCAGAACGTCTCGAGGAGCACCTTGCCCGACTGCGTCGCAGCCTCACAGGCAGCCTGACCACACTGGGTATCAACCTGAGCATCGTGCACTTCTTCCGCTCCGTAGAGCAGGATCTCGGTACGCTTGAGCACGAGGCGGCATTGGCAAACAAGATGGTCTCGGCCATCTACCGGCGCCATAACGACGAGAACCCGCTGCACGGGGTAGACGCCCCGCTGTTCCGTCTGGCGCGGTACCAGAACGAACTTAAAGGCCTGCAAGGCAAGGCCGACCAGTTTCGCCTGCAGCTCAAGACCCTGCTCACCGAGCAGCGCACTTTGACCCGACGTTTCTTCGCCACCCTTGTACAAGAGGTGGTCACCATGCATCAACGGTTGCGCCAGGAAGCCGAGCATTGGGCCAACGAAGCGCTGCTTCCGCTGATGCAGCATTCGCTGGAACACAAGCAGCAGCTGGAAGCGCATATGCTGCGCCTCAAGAGCTTGGCGCAGGATAGTCAGCAAAGCAGCCAGCGCGGCCGCCTGCTGACGCGTTACAGCCTTGAGCTGGAACAACAACTGGCCCAGGCCGGCGAAATGCTGCGTCTGCTGCGAAAACCCGCGCCGATCCGCCGCCAGGGCAAAGTCGTCAGTCTCACCAGCGCCAGCATCGGCTGACACAGACGTTGCGATTGAGGATGAATTGAGGCGCGCTAACCTTTAGACTTTGCCGCCTTCTTCCAGTACGAGCCAGGGTCAATGCCCACAGCTATTCCAGCCGATTCCGTTGGTCTGGTGAGTCCGAAGGTCGCGCATTTCGCCGAGCCGCTGGCACTCGCCTGCGGCCGCACGCTGAACGCTTACCAGCTGATCTACGAAACCTACGGCGAGCTCAACGCCTCGTGCAGCAATGCCGTGCTCATCTGCCACGCGCTTTCAGGCCATCATCATGCGGCCGGCTTCCATGACGCCGAAGACCGCAAGCCCGGCTGGTGGGATAGCTGCATCGGCCCGGGCAAAGCCATCGATACGAACCGCTTCTTTGTGGTCAGCCTGAACAATCTCGGCGGCTGCAATGGCTCGACCGGCCCCAGCAGCACCAATCCAGCAACGGGCAAGCCTTATGGCGCGGATTTCCCGGTCGTCACCGTGGAAGACTGGGTCAACAGCCAGGCACGCCTGGCCGACATGCTGGGCATCGAGCAGTGGGCCGCAGTGGTGGGCGGCAGCCTCGGTGGCATGCAGGCCATGCAATGGACCATGAGCTACCCGGAGCGCGTCCGCCATTGTGTGGCGATCGCCTCGGCACCCAAGCTGTCAGCCCAGAACATTGCGTTCAACGAGGTCGCGCGCCAGGCCATTTTGTCGGACCCGGAGTTTCACGGCGGGCATTTTCAAGAGAAGGGTGTAATCCCCAAGCGGGGCCTGATGTTGGCGCGGATGGTCGGGCACATCACCTACCTGTCCGACGACGCCATGGGCACCAAATTTGGCCGTGGGCTCAAGAGCGAAAAGCTGAATTACGATTTCAACAGCGTCGAATTCCAAGTCGAAAGCTATCTTCGCTACCAGGGCGAAGAGTTCTCCGGCCGCTTCGATGCCAATACCTACCTGCTGATGACCAAGGCGCTGGATTATTTCGACCCGGCGGCGACGCACGACGATGATCTGGCCAAGGCACTGTCCACGGCGAAAGCGGACTTCTGCGTAATATCGTTCACAACCGACTGGCGCTTCTCCCCGGAGCGCTCGCACGAAATCGTCGACGCGCTGATGGCGGCGCGCAAGAACGTTTGTTATCTGGAGATCGACGCCCCTCAAGGCCACGACGCCTTCCTGATTCCGATCCCTCGATATCTACAGGCCTTTCGCGGTTACATGAACCGCATCGCCGTATAAGGAACCTATATGCGCGCCGACCTGGAAATCATCCAAGACTGGATACCGGCGGGAAGCCGCGTGCTCGACCTGGGCTGCGGTAACGGTGACCTGCTGGCCTGGCTGCGGGACAACAAGCAGGTCAGCGGCTATGGCCTGGAAATCGATCCAGACAACATCGCTGCCTGCGTCGAGAAAGGCGTCAACGTCATCGAGCAAGACCTCGACAAGGGCCTCGGCAACTTTGCCAGTGACAGCTTCGACATGGTGGTCATGACCCAGGCACTGCAAGCAGTCCACTACCCGGACAAGCTGCTCAAGGAGATGCTGCGGGTCGGACGCGAGTGCATCATCACCTTTCCCAATTTCGGTCACTGGCGCTGCCGTTGGTACCTGGCCAGCAAAGGCCGCATGCCGGTGTCGGATTTTTTGCCTTACACCTGGTACAACACGCCGAACATTCACTTCTGCACATTCGAGGATTTCGAGCGGTTGTCCCACGAACTTGGCGCCCGAGTGCTCGAGCGCCTAGCCGTGGACCGCCATCACAAGCACGGTGTGGCGAGCCGCTTGTGGCCTAATCTGATTGGTGAAATTGGTATCTATCGTGTCACCGGAGCCGTCCGCTGACCGCTCATTGCTGGAGGTAATCCATGAGATCTCGTTTGATATGCCTGCTCGCCCTGCTCTTTGCGCTACCCGCCGTGGCTGAGCGCAAACACAGTGTCGGCGAATACGACGTGCACTACATCGCGTTCAATTCCGGCTTCCTGCAGCCAGACATCGCCGCCGCTGCCGGCCTCGTGCGCAGCAAGACTCAAGGCGTGGTCAACCTATCGGTGCTCAAGTCCGGCAAACCGACTGCAGCTCAGGTCAGTGGCACGGTGAAGAACCTGCTCGGTCAGGATTACCCGTTGGACTTCAAGCAACTAAAAGAAGGCGACCAGGCCATCTACTACTTGGCACAGTTCCCCTTCGGCTCGCGAGAAACCCTGCGCTTTAACCTGAACGTGCAGCCTGCCGGCGCCCCGGCGATCAATTTCGACTTCAGCCAAGAATTCTTCCCGGACGAATGATGCTCTTCACAGAACTGGTGCTGGCCAGCCACAACGCCGGCAAGCTAAAGGAACTGCAGGCCATGCTGGGCGACGCCGTACGCGTACGTTCGATTGGCGAGTTCAGCGACATCGAACCGGAGGAAACCGGGCTTTCCTTTGTCGAGAACGCCATCCTCAAGGCACGCAATGCTGCGCGTATATCCGGCTTGCCTGCGCTGGCCGACGACTCGGGGCTGGCGGTTGATCACCTGGGTGGTGCGCCGGGCATCTACTCGGCGCGCTACGCAGGCGGCCAGGGCGACGCGGCGAACAATGCCAAACTGCTCGACGCCCTGAAGGACGTGCCGGACGCCGAGCGTGGCGCTCAGTTCGTCTGCGCGCTGGCATTACTGCGGCATGCCGACGATCCGCTGCCGATTCTCTGCGAAGGACTGTGGCAGGGCCGCATTCTGCACAGCGCTCAGGGGGAGCATGGCTTCGGTTACGACCCCCTGTTCTGGGTGCCGGAACGTGACTGCTCAAGCGCTGAGCTGGCACCGGAGGACAAGAACCAGCTCAGCCACCGCGCCCGCGCCATGGCCCTGCTCAAGCAGCGGCTGGGGATCGCATGACCGCTGCTTCCAACGGCGGCGCTCCCGAGCCGCCTGCGGTATCGCGCCTGGAACTGCCGCCGCTGGCGGCTTACGTTCACATCCCCTGGTGCGTGCGCAAATGCCCGTACTGCGATTTTAACTCCCATGCTGCTGGGGCCTCGCTGCCAGAAAACGCTTATGTCGACGCGCTACTGGAGGACCTGGATGCCGATCGGGAGCAGATACAAAGCCGCAAGCTGACGTCGATCTTTTTCGGTGGCGGCACGCCGAGCCTGTTCTCCGCCAGCGCGCTGGAACGAATCCTCGAAGGCATGCGGCAGCGGGTCGGGTTCGCCGATGACATCGAGATCACCCTGGAAGCCAACCCTGGCACGTTCGAACAGGCGAAATTCCGCGACTACCGCAGCCTCGGCATCAACCGCTTGTCGATTGGCGTGCAAAGCTTCCAGCCCGCCAAGCTGAAGGCTCTTGGCCGCATCCACGATGGTGACGAAGCGATTCGGGCCGCCGATATGGCGCGCGCGGCGGGCTTCGATAATTTCAACCTCGACCTGATGCATGGTCTGCCTGAGCAGAGCCTGGAAGACGCGCTGAGTGATCTGCGTATCGCCATTGCCCAGCAACCGACGCACCTGTCTTGGTATCAGCTCACGGTCGAGCCGAACACCGAGTTCTGGAGCAAACCACCCCAGCTGCCGGAAGACGAGACCCTGTGGGACATACAGGAAGCCGGACAGGCGTTACTCGCCGCGCACGGCTATGGCCAGTACGAAACCTCGGCTTATGCTCAACCCGGCAGGCAGGCGCGACACAACCTCAATTACTGGACCTTCGGCGACTTCCTTGGGCTGGGCGCGGGTGCCCACGGCAAGTGGACTGCACCGAATGGCGAGATCCGCCGGCACTGGAAGACCCGCCTGCCGAAAGACTATCTCGATCCAGCGAAACGCTTCCGCGCGGGCGACAAGCAACTCGCGCAGGACGAATTGCCCTTCGAGTTCCTGATGAACGTGCTGCGCCTCACCGACGGCGTGCCTTCATTGATGTTCACTCAGCGCACCGGCCTCTCGTTGGACTTGCTGGCCGACGGACGACGGGACGCGGAAGCACGCGGCTTGCTTGAACCCGACCCACAGCGGCTGGTTGCGACCCCCAAAGGCCAGCTTTTTCTCAATGACCTGCTGCAACTCTTCCTGCCTTAAGGACCCTGCATGGATCTCGTACTCGACCTCATCGCCACCCTGTCGCGCTGGAGCCGCCACCACCTGTTCGATATTTCCCTGGCGATCATGGCGACCCTGTTTGTCCTGTTCGGCCCGGCATTGAACGCCTGGGTGCAGAAGAACATCGGCGGGCTCAATTTCGTCCTTCGCACCCTGGCGTTCGTGGTCTTCTGTGCATTGGTCTACGGACTTGGCATCATCTATCTCAGCCCCTGGCTGGCCAAGGGGTTGGCGCAATTCAACAACTACACCCTGGCGCCGGTGCTGTTGCTGGTGCTGTTCATCATTGGCGTGGTCGCTGACCGAAACTGAACTGAACTAGTCTTCTCGCAAAAAACGGTCGAGGTCCACAGGCTCGCCAGGCATTCCGTGCAGCTGGTCGCGCAGATCCTCGAACATTGGATCGTAATCCGCGTGAAATGCGAACAGCACATCCGTGTGCAGGTGCAAACCGCGCTTGCGCAAGCATTGACGGATGCGCTGCAGGAAATTGAAAGCCACGTCGCGGTGCATTTCAAACCGTTCGTCAATCGGCGTCTGATCGACCTCCCCATGAAGGTGGAACGAGGCCCATTCTGGCTTTTGTTGCGGCCCTTCGACGTGGTATTCGAGTATCAAGTGGTACCCGGGAAAGCCGTCCGATGGCAATCGGCTGACTTCCACATGACCTGGTCTGAACACGGACCTTCTCCTCAGTGAATCTGGCGTTGCCTGCCAGGCGCTCTACCTGCCGTGACCGCCACGGCACGCTAACAGCTCGATGCCATGCTGACACTCTCGTTCTGACGTTTGTTGACGCCCGTCATTACCCTGTCGCACGCCTGGGCGCCCAATGTCTCCAGTGCTGATCCTAAAAGGAAACAGGAACATGGCAACGGCCTCGAAACAATTGAAACTCGCTGCACTGATAGCGCTGGTGGTGGGCTCGATGATTGGCGGCGGAATTTTTTCGCTGCCGCAGAACATGGCCGCGAGCGCCAGCGCCGGCGCGATCCTCATCGGCTGGGGCATCACAGCCATCGGCATGCTCACGCTCGCCTTCGTCTTCCAGACTCTTGCCAACCGCAAGCCAGACCTGGATGCAGGCGTTTATGCCTACGCCAAGGCGGGCTTTGGCGACTATATGGGTTTCTCGTCGGCCTGGGGCTACTGGATCAGTGCCTGGATCGGCAACGTCAGCTATTTCGTCCTGCTGTTCAGCACCCTGGGCTATTTCTTCCCGATCTTTGGGGAGGGCAACACCTTGCCGGCTGTGATCGGCGCATCACTGGTGCTTTGGGGTGTGCACCTGTTGGTTCTACGTGGCATTCAGCAGGCCGCGTTCATCAATCTGGTCAGCACTATCGCCAAGATCGTTCCGCTGATCATGTTCATCGTCCTTGCCGCCATCGCCTTTCGCCTGGAAGTATTCACGGCGGACTTCTGGGGCCGCGGCAATCTGGAGCTGGGCAGCGTCATGCAGCAGGTGCGCAACATGATGCTGGTGACCGTATGGGTCTTCATCGGCATCGAGGGCGCCAGCGTCTACTCTGCGCGTGCCGAGCGACGCAGCGATGTCGGCAAGGCAACCGTGATCGGCTTCATTGGCGTGCTCGCGCTACTCGTGCTGGTCAACGTCCTGTCCATGGGGATCATGAGCCAGGCCGAGCTTGCGGGCTTGAAAAATCCTTCGATGGCAGGGGTACTGGAGCAAGTGGTGGGACGCTGGGGCGCAGTGCTGATCAGTGTCGGGCTGGTGGTGTCACTGGCCGGCGCCCTGCTCTCCTGGACCCTGCTATGCGCGGAGATCCTCTTTGCCGGGGCACGCGACCACACCATGCCGAGCTTCCTGCGCAAGGAAAATGCGAATCACGTTCCCGTCAACGCGCTCTGGCTGTCCAATGGGCTGATCCAGTTCTTTCTGATCATCACCCTATTCAGCGCTTCGACCTATCTGAGCCTGCTCTACCTCGCCACTTCGATGATCCTGGTGCCCTATTTCTGGTCCGCGGCCTACGCGCTGCTGATCAGCATTCGGGGGGAAGGCTACGAGAATGCGCCTGGTGAGCGGCGCAAGGATCTGCTGGTGGCCGCCATTGCGACGCTGTACGCACTCTGGCTCGTATATGCCGGAGGCGTGCAATACCTGCTGCTTTCTGCGCTGCTCTACGCGCCAGGCGCTCTGCTGTTTGCCAAAGCCAAGCATGAACGCGGCGAGCCGGTATTCACCACCGTCGAGAAGCTGATCTTCGCCGCGGTCGTGATAGGCGCAGGCATCGCGGCCTACGGTTTGTACGACGGTTTCCTTTCGCTTTGATCCTTTTAGGCGCCAACTGCGCCTACTCCTCGACCATTGCCACGAGCGATGGCGAACCACTGAGCACCTACCGGTGCGAAGACTGCTAGGAGAACTGCTATGACCCCGCAACCCCAGAAACTGGGTGTCCATTCCGAAGCCGGCAAACTGCGCAAGGTGATGGTCTGCTCGCCAGGCCTTGCCCACCAACGGCTGACCCCGACCAACTGCGACGAACTGTTGTTCGATGATGTGATGTGGGTAAACCAGGCCAAGCGCGATCACTTCGATTTCGTCACCAAGATGCGTGAGCGAGGGGTCGAAGTCCTCGAGATGCATAACCTGCTGACCGAGACGGTAAGCAATCCAGAGGCGCTGAAATGGATTCTTGACCGCAAGATCACTGCGAACCAGGTCGGCACTGGTCTGCAGAATGAAGTGCGCAGCTGGCTCGAGGAGCAACAGCCCCGACACCTCGCGGAGTACTTGATCGGCGGCGTATCAGGCAGTGACCTGCCCGGCACTCACAGCGGCGAGATCGTCAGCCTGTTCCGTGATTTCCTCGGCCACTCCAGCTTCATCCTGCCGCCGCTGCCCAACACGATTTTCACCCGCGACACCAGTTGCTGGATCTATGGGGGCGTATCGCTTAACCCCATGCACTGGACAGCACGGCGTCAGGAAACCCTGCTCACCGCGGCGATCTACCGCTTCCATCCCGAGTTTGCCGATCAGGACTTTAAGATCTGGTACGGCGACCCCGAACTCGACCACGGCCTGGCGACGCTCGAAGGCGGCGACGTGATGCCCATCGGCAATGGCGTGGTCCTGATCGGAATGGGTGAGCGCAGTTCCCGCCAAGCAATCGGCCAATTGGCCCAATCACTGTTTCGCCAAGGTGCAGCCGAGCGAGTGATCGTCGCCGGTCTGCCGCGTTCGCGCTCGGCGATGCACCTGGACACTGTGTTCAGCTTCTGCGATCGCGACCTGGTGACGATCTATCCAGACGTCGTTCAGGGCATCGTCGCGTTCAGCCTGCGACCAGACGAGAGCAAACCAGGCGGCATCGATCTGCGTCGCGAGAGTTCGAGCTTCCTTCAGGTCGTGGCCGAGGCCCTGGGCTTACCCGCTTTACGCGTAGTCGAAACGGGCGGCGATAGCTATGAAGTCGAGCGTGAGCAATGGGACGACGGCAACAACGTCGTCGCGCTGGAGCCGGGCGTAGTCATCGGCTACGACCGCAACACCTTCACCAATACCATGCTGCGCAAAGCCGGTGTCGAAGTCATCACCATCAGCGCCAGCGAGCTTGGACGAGGCCGTGGCGGTGGCCACTGCATGACCTGCCCGATCATTCGCGACGCCATCGACTATTGATCACAGTCCGGGCGAGCTTCGCCCGGCACGCCCACATCAGAGGAATGCTCATCATGCCCTTCAATATCCACAACCGTAGCCTGCTCAGCCTGATGCACCACAGCGAACGCGAGCTGCGCCACCTGCTCGACCTGTCCCGTGATCTAAAGCGCGCCAAATACACAGGTACCGAGCGCCAGCATCTGAAGGGCAAGAATATCGCGCTGATCTTTGAAAAAACCTCTACCCGCACCCGTTGCGCCTTCGAGGTGGCGGCCTATGACCAGGGAGCGAACGTCACCTACATCGATCCCAACTCCTCTCAAATCGGCCATAAGGAGAGCATGAAGGACACCGCGCGCGTGCTGGGACGCATGTACGACGCCATCGAGTACCGCGGTTTCAAGCAGGAGATCGTCGAGGAACTGGCCCGCTACGCCGGCGTGCCGGTCTACAACGGCCTGACGGATGAATATCACCCCACGCAGATGATTGCCGACGTGATGACCATGCGCGAGCACAGCGACAAGGCGCTGCATCAGATCAGCTATGCCTACCTCGGCGATGCGCGCAACAACATGGGTAATTCCTTGCTGTTGATCGGTGCCAAGTTGGGCATGGACGTACGCATCGCTGCGCCCCGCGCACTCTGGCCAAGCGAAGCGCACATCAAGGCCTGTCAAGATTTCGCCGCACAGAGCGGCGCGCGGCTGACACTTACCGAGGACCCGATCGCAGCCGTAGAAGGTGTCGACTTCGTCCACACCGATGTGTGGGTGTCCATGGGTGAGCCGGTCGAGGCCTGGGCCGAGCGTATCGAGCAGCTGCTCCCCTATCAGGTGAACACGGCGCTCATGCAGGCGACCGGCAACCCGCGCAGCAAGTTCATGCACTGCCTGCCGGCGTTTCATAACAGCGATACCAAGGTGGGCAAGGAGATTGCGGCCAAGTACCCGCACCTGGCCAATGGCATCGAGGTGACCGAGGACGTGTTCGAGTCGCCCTACAACATTGCCTTCGAGCAAGCGGAAAACCGCATGCACACCATCAAGGCAATTCTCGTCTCGACGCTTGCAGACGTCTAAGCCACTAGACGTACCAGGAGGACATAGCATGCGCATCGTGATTGCACTGGGTGGCAACGCCCTGCTTCGCAGAGGCGAACCACTGAGCGCCGACAACCAGCGAGAGAATGTCAGAACCGCTTGCAGCCAGATTGCCCGCATCTCGCCCGGTAATGAGCTGGTAATCGCCCACGGCAACGGCCCACAGGTTGGGCTGCTGGCCCTGCAGGGAGCTGCCTACACGGACGTGCCCGGTTACCCGCTGGATGTACTCGGTGCCGAGACCGAAGGCATGATCGGCTACATTATCGAGCAGGAGCTAGGCAATCTGCTGCCCTTCGAGGTGCCCTTCGCCACCCTGCTCACGCAAGTGGAGGTGGATGCTGCTGACCCGGCGTTCGCCAACCCGAGCAAGCCGATCGGCCCGGTGTACAGCCGCGAAGAGGCCGAACGACTGGCCAGTGAAAAAGGCTGGCACATCGCTGCCGATGGCGAACGTTTCCGCCGAGTTGTTCCAAGCCCGCGACCGAAGCGGATTTTCGAGATCAGGCCGATCCGCTGGCTGCTGGAAAAAGGCAGCGTGGTTATTTGCGCTGGCGGCGGTGGCATACCTACGGTGTACGACCAGAACGGGCACCTGCAAGGCGTCGAGGCAGTGATCGACAAGGACCTCTGCTCGGCGCTACTGGCCGAGCAGCTCGAAGCCGATCTACTGGTGATCGCCACGGATGTCGACGGGGTCTACCTGGACTGGGGCGCGCCGCAGCAGCGCCGCATCAACGAGGCCCATCCCGACCAGCTGGAACTGTTGGGCTTTGCCGCAGGGTCGATGGGGCCGAAGGTTCAGGCAGCATGTGAGTTTGCCCGCAACACCGGCAAAGCTGCGGTAATCGGCTCGCTGGCCGACATCGAAGCGATCGTGCAGGGCCGCGCCGGAAGCCGCGTCAGCCTGTCGGCACACGGCGTGTCATAGCCAAAAACCACAAGGGCGCCCGCGGGCGCCCTTGCTGCTCTCAGCCAGTGCTGCTTAGTTGCCGCGTCGCAGCGCCGCCGGTGAGAAGTCACGCGGGCCGAGCCGGGCACTGAAGTCATACATCGACTCATTGTTATCCAGACCGTCAACAAAGTAGTTGTCGTCTTTCAGGTGATAGAGCGTTTCGACGGTGCTGTTGAACATCGGCACGTCGTAATAGCTGATTGGATGGCTTTCCTGCAGCCCGATCAGCTCGCCCTTTTCATCAAACAGGTCCACAGCCAGAATCGACCAGCTGTCCTCATCGACATAGAACCGGCGCTTGTCGTAGGGGTGACTGAAGCCCTTGCGCAGTGTGGCGTCGACGACCCAGACCCGATGCAACTCATAACGCAACAGTTCCGGATTCAAGGTTCGCGGACCGACGATTTTATCGTAGGGAATGCCCTTCTGATGCACCGCGTAGCTGTTGTAGGGCACCAGCATTTCGCGCTTGGCAACCAGCTGCCACTCATAGCGATCCGGTGCGCCATTGAAGGAGTCCACCACGTCCGCTGTAGCCAGGCCGCTAGTGTCGGGCTGCAGCGAATCGTAGGCGAGCGACGGCAAACGACGTACGCGGCGATCAGCCGGGCTGTAGCGCCAGGCCTTGCGTACCGCCAGCACTTGGTCGAGCGGATCCTGGACCACCAGGGCGGTACCTGACAGTTTGGCCGGCGCAGTGACACGGTACTTGTAGTACAGCGAGGTGTTGTCCAGGTCGGCCTGGCTCATGCCCTCACGGTTAAAAACGTAATAGATCTGCCGATCCCGTTTGATATAGCTCGGGTTTCCGTTGATCACCACGGCCTGATTGTTCACGAAGTGAGTCTGGTCGCCCTTGTAATGCAGAACATGGTTCCAGATCACCTCCATCCCGTCCTGCGGGATGGGAAATGGAATACCCGCTGAGGCACCCTTGATCCCGTTGCCGTTGGCGATCAGCTCGGCATTGACCGCATTCAGTCGCGTGGCGTCATAGATGCGCTGTGGGTTGCTGGCGCTGCGACGGGTTGGAAATACCCGCATATGAAAGTCCGGATGCCGCTCGACCAGCGCTCGCAGCCCCTCCGGCAACAATGCGGCGTACTGAGCCACATTGCTCTGGTCCACTCGGTAGAGCATCGGATCGGCCGCAAAAGGGTCCGGATGGTGCATGCCGGCTTCGTAGCCTGCAGGTGGTTGCACACCTCCGGTCCAAGCGGGAATGGTGCCGGCGGCGTTACCGGCGCGCTCGGCACCCAGCGGGGTCAGGTCCTGACCCAGGCGCACGGCCTGCATCTCGTCGACCTTGGCATGAGCCTGGCTGGCACAGGCCGCCAGCAGCAGAATTCCAAATTTCCTGTACATCTGTTTGCTCCTTGCAGCGCGGCTGGCGCGGCAGATGACGGCTCTTGCCCGCAGGCAGAGCACTCGTTGATGCGTTGGGATCGTGCCGTCCTGGCATTTTTCGTTATTGGATCGTCCCTGGGCCGCTTGGTCGCGGCTTTGGTGGATGTCGCGGTGGCACGTATTTCTTTTCAGCGAGTCAGTCGATGCGCTCGAACTTGAGGTCCCAGACGCCGTGGCCGAGGCGCTCACCGCGCCGTTCGAACTTGGTGGTCGGGCGCTCCTGCGGACGATCAACGTACTGCCCGTTTACGGCCTGGTTACGGTAGCCAGGCGCGACGTTCATAACGTCGAGCATGTGCTCGGCATAGGCCTCCCAGTCGGTCGCCATATGCAACACGCCGCCGACCTTGAGTTTCTGCCGGACCAACTCGGCGAATGCCGGTTGGACGATGCGCCGTTTGTGATGACGACTCTTATGCCAGGGATCAGGGAAAAACAGCAGGACCCGGTCCAGGCTCGCATCGGGGACGCATTCACGCAGCACTTCAAGCGCATCGCAACTGTAGATCCGCACGTTATTCAGATTCTGTGACAGAAGTCCGTTTAGCAGGGCCCCTACGCCCGGCGAGTGCACTTCGACCGCAATGAAATCCTGTTCCGGCGCCGCCGCGGCCATTTCCAGCGTGGAGTGGCCCATGCCAAAGCCGATCTCGAACGTGCGTGGTGCCTGCCGAGCAAAGACCTGATCGAAATCGCGCAACCCATCTGCCAGTTCCAGGCCGAACCGGGGCCAGCCCTGATCCAGACCTCGTTGCTGTCCTTCGGTCATGCGACCGGCACGCATCACAAAGCTTTTGATGGTGCGCATGCGCCGTTGGCCCTCGGCCGGAATTGGAGTGTCACTCATGAACGAACCTACAGATAAAGAGGACCGGCCGCGCGATCGAGCACGCGGCCTGAGACGGGAGGAGAAGGATTAGCGGATCAGGCCTTCCAGAGGCGAGGAAGCGCTGGCATAGAGTTTTTTCGGCATGCGGCCAGCCAGGTAGGCTAAGCGGCCGGCGTCGATCGCATACTTCATGGCCTCAGCCATCAGCACAGGGTTCTGCGCATGAGCGATGGCGCTGTTCATCAGCACCGCCTCACAACCCAGCTCCATCGCGATGGTTGCGTCGGATGCCGTGCCGACGCCTGCGTCCACAAGCACCGGCACCTTGGCCTCCTCGAGGATGATGCGCAGGTTGTATGGGTTGCAGATGCCCAAACCCGTGCCGATCAGACCGGCCAGCGGCATCACCGCAATGCAGCCCATGTCGGCCAGCTGGCGGGCAATGATCGGATCGTCGCTGGTGTACACCATCACGTCGAAGCCATCCTTGACCAATACTTCAGCGGCCTTGAGGGTTTCGATGACGTTGGGAAACAGGGTTTTTTGGTCGGCCAACACTTCCAGCTTGACCAACCGGTGCCCATCGAGCAGTTCACGGGCCAGGCGGCAGGTGCGCACGGCCTCTTCGGCGTCGTAGCAGCCCGCGGTGTTCGGCAGGATCGTGTAGCGGTCTGGCGAGATCACATCCAGCAGATTAGGCTCGCCCGGGTTCTGGCCGATGTTGGTACGGCGTACCGCCACGGTGACGATCTCCGCGCCAGAGGCCTCGATGGCCGCGCGGGTTTCCTCGAGATCCTTGTATTTACCGGTGCCCACCAGCAGACGCGATTGATAGGTGCGACCGGCAAGCGTGAAGGGTTTGTCGTGCGGAACTGGGCTCATGCGACCATCCTGTTCAGACCTAATGAAGCGAGAAGTACGCTGCTGCACGGGCGGCGTCGGGGAATATCAATGCGGCGAGTGGGTCAGCCACCGCCAATGGCATGCACGATTTCGATCTGATCGCCTTCGACCAGAACCGTCGCGGCATGCTGGCTGCGTGGCACGATGTCGCGGTTGAGTTCGACCGCTAGCCGGCGCCCGGTCAGCTCCAGGCGCTGCAGCAGATCAGCCACCGACTGGCCGTCCGGGAGCTCATAGCGCTCACCGTTCAACTGGATATGCATAGTGATCGCCACCATTGCAAAAGGGCCAGCATTCTAGCCCGATCGACTCGGTCCACCAAGGCAACAGCTTCCACCATTCATCTCCACCCGAACCGCTCCGTCAATCAGCCACGCAGATTCCAGGCGGCCAGCATCAGACAGATCCAGCCGGCCAGGAACGCCGCGCCGCCAATCGGAGTGATAATGCCGAGCTTGCCGACACCGGTCAGGGTCAGCAGGTAGAGACTGCCGGAGAACAGCAGGACACCCAGCGTAAACAAGCTGCCTGCTGCGACCAGCAGACGGCTCGGCGCATGCAACGCCAGCAAGGCGATGCCGAATAATGCCAGCGCGTGGATCAGTTGATAGTGCACGCCGGTCTGAAACACAGCGAGATAGTCAGCAGCCAGGCGGCTCTTCAAACCATGGGCTGCGAACGCGCCGAGGGCGACGCCGGTCAAGCCGAAGAATCCGGCGAGCATAAGAAACGGGCGAATCATTCGGGGGCCTTCCGGTCAGGGACTGTATGCACCGTTATAATGCCCGTTCTCCCCGGTTGCGACCACGCCCCATGCTTCGAGCCCTGCTACGCCGACTGACCAAACTGCTGCTATGGCTGACGGCACTGTCCGTGTTGCTGGTGCTGGTGCTGCGCTGGGTGCCGCCGCCCTTCACTGCGCTGATGGTTGAACGCAAGGTCGAATCCTGGACCAGTGGTGAAGGCATTGACCTGCAACGTAGCTGGCGGCCCTGGAAACAACTGCCGGACGACTTGAAGATGTCGGTCATCGCAGCCGAAGACCAGAAGTTCGCCGATCATTGGGGTTTCGATGTTGCGGCAATTCGAGCTGCATTCGAGCATAACGAACGTGGCGGCTCGCTGCGTGGCGCCAGCACTCTGAGCCAGCAGGTGGCGAAGAACCTGTTTCTCTGGTCGGGGCGTAGCTGGCTGCGCAAGGGCCTTGAAGTCTGGTTCACCGGCTGGATCGAGCTGCTCTGGCCGAAACAACGGATTCTGGAGGTCTACCTGAACAGTGTCGAATGGGGCAGTGGGATATTCGGCGCCGAAGCAGCTGCACAACATCACTTCGGGATTGGCGCACCCTACCTATCCGTCAATCAGGCTAGCCAGCTGGCCGCTGTACTGCCTAACCCTCGGGAGTGGGATGCCGGCCAACCCGGTCCGCACGTGCGCAGTCGCGCCGCCTGGATTCGAAAGCAGGTGAGGCAATTGGGCGGCAGCGGTTACCTGAACAAACTACAGGCGAGCGAGGCACGCTGAAGGCAAACCGGAACGATACGGCGACGGGTCGGCTCCAGCGCCTCAGCGCCCTCACACGCGCAAGACCACCAGCCAGTACGCTCTGTCGGGGCGTTATGGCAGTGCGCCATCTCAGCGAGTAAGCTGCGATGAATATGTGGCAATGCCGGGCCACGAGCCGCATGTAAGGGCGGTCGCAAGACAGGCGTCTGATATTCTCGCCACTCGTCACTAACGCACGGCAGACAGCATGAGCGAAACCAGTGCACCTTTCGGCAAGGTGCGGCAGTTCTTTCACTGGCGTAACAGCATCGCCTGGCTTGTACTGGCGTTAGCGCTATTGGTACAGCTTGCGCTCCTCAATCATCTTCAGATGAAAGAAGAGCGGGCCGCGCTCAAGCAGTTCGACTTGCTGGTGAACACGACCATTGAAGCCATTCAAAAACGCATGACCGACCACGAGCAGATTCTGCTCGGAGCAGCCGGACTGTTCGACGCCGCCGGAGAGGTGTCGCGAGAACAATGGCGTGAATACAACGACCGGCTGCAACTGGCCGAACGCTACCCGGGCATTCAAGGTGTCGGTTTTGCCAAGGCCCTATTGCCGTCGGACCTCGAAGCGCATGTGCAGAACGTCCGGGCTGAGGGATATAGCGACTACGATGTTTACCCGCAAGCGGCGGACCGCTCGTTCTATACGCCAATCGTCTTCCTCGAGCCCTTCCGTGATCGCAACCTGGCCGCTTTCGGCTTTGACATGTTCTCCGAGCCGGTTCGCCGACAGGCCATGCTCAGCGCTGCCGAAACTGGAACAACCCAGATTACCGGGAAAGTGACGTTACGCCAGGAAACCCACGGCAAGGTACAAGCAGGCGTCCTCATGTACGTGCCGCTGTACAGTGATGGGGAGCCGTTAACTGCCGTGACACAACGCCTGCAAGCGCTAAAGGGCTTCGTCTACAGCCCTTATCGGCTCGACGACCTGATGCGAGGCATTCTGGGCGCAGCCAATCCGAACCTCAGCTTGCGCATTTACGCAGGCGATACCGAGCAAACCGAGCAGCTTATCTTTGCCAGTCGAGATGCACCTATGGCCGGGCAAGCCCAGTACAGCAAGGAAGTGCAGCTGGGTCTTTATGGCCAGACATGGACGCTGCGCCTGGAGAGTCGGCCGGCCTTCGAGCAGTTCTTTCACACCAACAAAGGGCTGATAGCGGGCCTTGGTACTGGCCTGAGCGCACTATTGTTCCTCCTGACGTTTTCGTTGTCGCTCAGACGCCGCCGTGCTGAGGCGCTGGCCCAGCAGATGACCGAAGACATCCGGGAAAACAAACGTGCCCTTCAGCTCAGTGAAGAGCGCCTAAGCCTTGCGCTCAAAGGCAGCAATGACGGGCTGTGGGACATGAACCTGGATGCCGGGACCTTCTATGCATCGCCGCGCGCCTGGCACATGCTCGGCTACCGTCCCGGCGAGCTCAGTTCGGATCTCAAGCTCTGGGAGCGACTCGTCGTAGCCGAGGACCTGCCTCAAGCGCGGACTCAGCTGGCCCGGACCATGCTCTCCCCAGTCGATCACTTCACCACCGAGCTACGCCTGCAGCATAAAAGCGGCAAAATCACGCCTGTGCTGATCCGCGGCTACATCCAGCGCGACCGCAACGGCCAGCCGCTGCGCATCAGCGGCACCAGCATGGACCTGACCGAACACAAGCGCATCGAACAGATGAAAGACGAGTTCGTCTCGACGGTAAGCCATGAGCTGCGCACCCCACTGACATCCATCAGCGGCGCCCTGGGCCTGATCACCGGCGGCGCCCTGGGCGAGGCGCCTCCCGCCATCCAGCAGATGCTCGAAATCGCGCACCGCAACAGCTTGCGGTTGGGTTACCTGATCAATGACCTGTTGGACATGGAAAAAATCACCGCAGGCAAGATGACCTTCGATATGCGCGAGCACTCGCTGCGCCAACTGCTGGATGAGGCGCTGACCAGCAACCAGGCTTTCGCCTCGCATTTCGGGGTGAGCTGCATACTCCGTGACCCGATCAATGTGCACGTATGGGTCGACGGATTGCGCCTGCAGCAGGTGCTGAGCAACTTTCTTTCGAACGCCATCAAGTACACGCCGGAAGGTGGCCAGGTCACGCTGCATTGCAGCCAGCCCAATGCCGGCCATGTCCGCATCAGCGTCACCGATCAGGGGCCGGGCATCCCGCTAAGTTTCCAGAACCGTGTATTCGAGAAATTTGCTCAAGCGGATGCGTCCGACAGTCGCCAGAAAGGGGGCACCGGCCTGGGGCTTGCCATCACCAAGGAATTCATCGAGCGGATGGGCGGTCGTGTCGGCTTTGATACAGCCGAGGGCCAAGGCACAACGTTCTGGTGTGAGCTGCCCATAGTCGAATCGGCCACTGTGGCACCAGACCAGGGCCAGCCTCGCCTACTGGTAATCGAAGACGAGCCGGACACCGGCCGGTTACTGTTGCTGATGCTACGCGATGCCGGTTACGCGGTTGACCGCGTTCAGAGCCTGCACGCGGCACGAGGCAAGCTTGCCAGTACCCGTTATGAGGCAATGACACTCGATTTGCATTTGCCCGACGGCAGCGGACGTGAGCTGATTGACGAAGTACGCAGCAACCCTGGCACGCAAGATCTGCCGATCATCGTGATATCGGCCGCCAGCCATTTCGAGCAGAACGCTGAAGACACGAGCATCACCTGGCTACACAAACCCATCAGCGCGGCACAACTGCTGATCGCTCTGACCGACACCTTGGAACATTCCAGGCATTGCCGCTAATCCCGGCGACCATCCAGCTGCAGTCACCCTTCGCCGGCCAACGGCATAAAAAAAGGCGCTGCAGTTGCAGCGCCTTTGGGCTCTGGACTAGAAAGCTCAGGCTTCGGCTATCAAGCCTGGATTGAACCCTTGAGCTTGTTCATCGCATTCTTTTCAAGCTGACGAATCCGCTCCGCAGAAACCCCATACTTGGCGGCGAGATCATGCAGCGTCGCTTTGGTATCACTCAGCCAACGCTGCTGGAGGATATCGCGGCTACGCTCATCCAGCGTGTCCAGCGCCTCGTGCAGATTCGTATTTGAGTTATCGCTCCAGTCGGCATCTTCGAGCTGCCGCGCCGGGTCGTAACGATGATCTTCGAGATAATGCGCTGGCGACTGGTAGGCGCTGTCATCATCCGCGTCGGCAGATGGATCGAAAGCCATGTCATGCCCTGTGAGACGGCTTTCCATCTCGCGGACTTCGCGCGCCTCAACGCCGAGGCTGTCGGCAACCCGCTCGACCTCGTCATTGTTCAGCCAGGCCAGACGCTTCTTCTGACTACGCAGATTGAAGAACAGCTTGCGTTGCGCTTTGGTCGTGGCAACTTTTACGATGCGCCAGTTGCGCAGGATGAACTCGTGGATTTCGGCCTTGATCCAATGCACGGCAAAGGAAACCAAGCGCACGCCCATTTCAGGGTTGAAGCGCTTAACCGCCTTCATCAGGCCGACATTGCCTTCCTGGATCAGATCGGCCTGTGCCAGACCATAGCCGGAATAACTACGGGCGATATGCACAACGAAACGCAGGTGGGCCAGCACCATCTGACGGGCGGCCTCGAGGTCCTGTTGGTAGAACAGACGCCCGGCCAAGTCGCGTTCCTGCTCGACCGTGAGCAGCGGAATGCTGTTGACCGTCTGCACATAGGCCTCGAGATTGCCTCCCGGGACCAGAGCTTGAACAGGTTGGAGATTAGATGTCATGCAGGTCCTCCAAAAATGAAGCTGCAGCAGTTTAGCACTGCCGCATGAGACTGCAAGCCTGTGGAAAAGTTTCCTTACAGCTACCTAAAGCCATATATATCAACAGGTTAGCGCGGTGAAAGCTCGCTCAAATGCCTCGCAACGGCAAGCCAAGCGCCTATGTAACCCAGCAGCACGGCTCCAAGCACAAGGGACAGCCCATCGTCGGCTGGTACGCCCGCCAAGCCAAAATTACTGCCATACAAGCCAGCCAATCCAATGACAGCCTCGTTCAACCAGCCGAGCCCATAGGCGAGCAAGCCCCAGGCAATCAGGCCCGCTCCCAGCCCGTACAACGCACCCATGTAGAGAAACGGGCGCCGCACATAGCCGTCGGTTCCGCCGACTAGTTTGACCACCTCAATCTCGGTGCGGCGGTTTTCGATGTGCAAACGGATGGTATTGCCAATCACCAGTAGCAGCGTGGCAATCAGCAACAGGCTAAGGCCGAACACGAACCGATCACCCAGTTTGAGAATGGCGGTCAGCCGTTCGACCCATAGCAGGTCCAACTGGGCCTGCTCGACCCCGGGCAACTCCGACAAGCGTTGGCGCAGCGCCTCGAGGTTATCGCGATCAACTTCGTTAGGCGTCACCAGGATCACACCGGGCAGCGGGTTTTCCGGCAGTTCTCGCAAGGCCTCGCCAAGCCCCGACAGCTGCTGAAATTCCTCCAGCGCCTGTTCTCGACTGATCCAGCTGGCTTCGGACACGTCCGGCATCGCCAGGATCTGCTCGCGAAGCGCTTGCCCCTGAGCCGCATCCACATCCAGCTGCATAAACAGCGAAATCTGGGCTGCCCGCTGCCAGGAGCCACCGAGCCGCTCGACATTGTCCAGCAACAGTGCCAAGCCCATCGGCAAGCTCAACGCGACCGCCATGACCAGACAGGTAAAAAAGCTACCGATCGGTTGTTTGATCAGCCTGCCGACACTATCGACCACGCTGGCCCGGTGGCTTTCCACCCAGGCATGAAACAAGGCTTTGAAGTCCGGCTCGTCGCTTCTGGGCTGCTCGGGCTTGTTGCGTACACCGCCCGCGCGTTCAGCTGGGTTCGGGTTCTGCTCGGGTGCGCTCATCGGGTGGCCTCTCCATCGCCGATCAATCGACCACGCTGCAGTGTGAGCATGCGATGACGCATACGGGCGATCAGCGCCAGATCGTGGCTGGCAATCAGCACGGTGGTACCGAGACGGTTGATATCTTCGAATACGCCCATGATTTCGGCTGCCAGCCGCGGATCGAGGTTACCGGTCGGCTCGTCGGCAAGCAGCAACGCCGGACGGTGCACCACGGCGCGGGCGATGCCGACGCGCTGCTGCTGGCCCGTAGAGAGATCGGAAGGGTATTGCAGTGCTTTGTCCTTGAGACTGACACGCTCCAGCGCGGTCATCACGCGCTGGCCAATTTCGCGCTTGTTCAAACCGAGGATTTGCAAGGGCAATGCGGCGTTATCGAACACGGTGCGATCAAACAGCAGCTGATGGTTCTGAAATACCACACCGATCTGCCGCCGGAGAAAGGGAATCTGCGCATTGCTGATTCGCGATAGGTCCTGGCCGGCCAACAGCAGCTTGCCACTGCTAGGTCTTTCCATCGCCAGCAGCAAGCGCAACAAGGTGCTCTTGCCTGCACCGGAGTGACCGGTGACGAAGAGGAACTCACCGCGCTTCACGTGAAAGGAAAGTTCGTGCAATCCGACGTGGCCGTTGGGATAGCGCTTGCCCACCTGTTCGAAACGAATCATGACGAGGCTCCGCCCGTCCCTTTCTCGGCGAACAACGCGTTGACGAAGGCATCCGCCTCGAAGGTCCGCAGATCATCGATGCCTTCACCGACACCGATATAGCGGATCGGGGTGCCGAACTGCTTGGCCAGCGCAAAGATCACACCGCCTTTGGCGGTACCATCGAGTTTGGTCAGCGCCAGGCCTGTCAGCTCGACCGACTGATTGAACTGTTTGGTCTGGTTGATAGCGTTCTGACCGGTTCCCGCGTCGAGCACCAGCAGCACTTCGTGCGGCGCCGTATCGTCGAGCTTGCCCATCACGCGACGGACCTTTTTCAGCTCCTCCATCAAATTGTCCTTCGTATGCAGGCGCCCGGCGGTATCCGCGATGAGCACGTCAATGCCTCGGGCCTTGGCAGCCTGCACTGCATCGAAGATCACCGAAGCGGAATCCGCCCCCGTGTGCTGAGCGATCACCGCGATGTTGTTGCGCTCACCCCAGATCTGCAGCTGCTCGACTGCAGCCGCACGGAACGTATCGCCTGCGGCCAGCATGACCTTCTTGCCTTCGAGCTGCAGCTTCTTCGCCAGTTTGCCGATGGTCGTGGTCTTGCCAACGCCGTTGACGCCTACCACGAGGATCACGAACGGCTGCTTGCTGCTGTCGATCAGCAACGGTTGCTCGACAGGCTTGAGCAAGCTGGCCAGTTCTTCCTGCAAAGCCTTGTACAACGCGCCGCTGTCGGCCAGCTCCTTGCGCGAGACTCGGCGCGCCAGGTTCTGCATGATGGCGGTGGTGGCCTCTACGCCAACATCCGCGGTCAGCAGACGGGTTTCCAGCTCATCGAGCAGGTCATCATCGATGGCCTTCTTGCCCAGAAACAGACTGGCCATGCCTTCGCCAATGCTGGCGCTGGTCTTCGACAAGCCTTGTTTGAGCCGGGCAAAGAAGCCCAATTTGGCGGGCGCTTCTGGTACGGCCGGTGCTGGTGCAGGCTCGACGGCAATCTCAGCGAGGATTGGCGACTCGGGCACTTCCTGAGGATGAACAAGCTCCGGCGCTGGCTCGGGCTCAATCTGCAATTCAGCGTCCGGTTTAACGTGCGCAGCCTCGGGCTCCGCTTGGGTAGCCTCAGGCTCAGAACGCAAGGGCTCTTCCGCCGTCTCTACCTCGTCGGGCAAGGCAGTATCGGGCTCATCGGCGAACGGCTGGCTGTCTTCCAGCGGCTCGGCAGGCGGCGGCTCGGCCGCTGGGGTCTGCGGCTTCTTGCGAAACCAGCCAAACAAGCCTTTCTTCTCGCCAGCCTCGGCCGGCGCCTTCTTATCGTCGTTGGAACCAAACATGGAGAAGATTTTCTCAAGAGGGCGATACGCCGGCGGCCATGCCACCAGCCAGACGGGCGCTATCCTAGCACTGCGCATCGGCCTGCGCTAAGCGTGGCCATCCGCCCAGTCATCTGCATTGGCAAAGCGAGCTTTATATGCCTTTGCCCTGACACAAGGGCACCAGTACCATGGCCCGCGTGTCCTCACCAGCCGGCATTGTCGCGGGCGGGATCGATCACTGAACGAGCCTTTCTCCTATGCCTTTGATGCTACGCCGCGCCGCAGCCCTGCTACTCGGCACCTTATACCTTCCGCTGGTGATGGCTGCCGAAGCCCAGCCCACCCACGAGTTCTTCCTGGATAACGGCCTTAAGGTGATCGTGCGCGAGGACCACCGGGCGCCGATTGTGGTCTCTCAGCTCTGGTACAAGGTCGGCTCCAGCTATGAATCACCGGGGCAGACAGGCCTGTCCCACGCGCTCGAACACATGATGTTCAAGGGTAGCCGCAAGCTTGGCCCGGGCGAGGCCTCTCGCATTCTTCGCGAACTGGGCGCTGAGGAAAATGCATTTACCAGCGACGATTACACCGCTTATTACCAGGTCCTGGCGCGCGATCGCCTGGCCGTGGCGTTCGAATTGGAAGCCGATCGCCTGGCGAGCCTCAAGCTGCCGCCGGAAGAATTCGAGCGCGAAATCGAAGTCATCATGGAAGAACGCCGGCTGCGCACCGATGACAAGCCCAGCGCGCTGGCCTTCGAGCGCTTCGAGGCCATGGCCTACCCTGCCAGCGGCTATCACATCCCGACCATTGGCTGGATGGCCGACCTCAAGCGGATGACCATCGAGGATCTGCGCACTTGGTACGAGCGCTGGTACGCGCCCAACAATGCGACCCTGGTAGTGGTCGGTGACGTCACGGTGGACGAAGTCCGGACCTTGGCCGAACGCTACTTCGGGCCAATCGAGAAACAGGAAGTGCCGAACGCCAAGCGCCCATTGGAACTGGACGAGCCCGGCGAACGCCGGCTGCGCCTGCATGTGCAGACTCAGGTACCCAGCCTGATCATGGCCTTCAACACACCGAGTCTGGCCACCAGCGAGGAGCCGAGTCAGATCCATGCGCTGCGGCTGATCAGCGCGCTGCTCGACGGCGGCTACAGCGCACGCCTGCCCCAGCAGCTTGAGCGCGGCGAGGAGCTGGTGACCAGCGCCTCAGCTTGGTACAACGCCTACGCCCGCGGCGACACACTGTTTGTTCTGAGTGCTGCACCAAACATGCAGAAAGGCCGAACGCTGGAAGAAGTCGAGGCGGGCCTTTGGAAGCAGCTGGAAAAGCTCAAGCAAACCGCGCCGTCCCCCGAGGAGCTGGAGCGGGTCCGCGCGCAGGTCATCGCCGGATTGGTCTACGAGCGCGACTCCATTACCCAGCAGGCCACCACCATCGGCCAATTGGAAACCGTTGGCCTCTCCTGGCGGCTGATGGACGAGGAGCTCAGCGCTCTGGAAGCCGTTACCCCAGAGGACATTCAGGAAGCCGCCCGTACCTATTTCACCCGCTCTCGCCTGAGCGTTGCCCATGTTCTACCCGAGGAGTCCAGCGATGAGTGATCGCCACCTGTTGCGTCGCGGCCTGCTCGGCCTGGCGCTGGCGTCCTGCCTCGGCCTGGCCGCCTGCAGCGAAGAAGCCAGCGACGCCGCCGCATCGATTCCGGTTCCCACCGAGGAAACCGTCGCCACACCGTCCGAATCCGGACAGGCGATCGCCAAAGAGGCTGAAGAAGCTGCAGCAGCCAGCACTCAGCTCGAGTCCTTGGCCGAGCTCGGCGACAAACCCTTGGCCCGGCGCGAATTGGACATCCAGAGCTGGCAGACCGAGGGTGGCGCCAAGGTGCTGTTCGTCGAGGCGCACCAGCTGCCCATGTTCGACCTGCGTCTGACCTTTGCCGCCGGCAGCAGCCATGATGATGGGGTGCCCGGCCTGGCAATGCTGACCAATGCCATGCTCAATGAGGGCGTAGAGGGCAAAGATGTCACCGCTATCGCCGAGGGCTTCGAAGGCCTTGGCGCGAATTTTGGCAACGGTTCCTACCGCGACATGGCTGTCGCCAGCCTGCGCAGCCTCAGCAAGGCTGACAAGCGCGAGCAAGCGCTACAGCTGTTCAGCCAGGTCGTGGGCAAACCGACCTTTCCCGAAGACTCGTTGCAGCGAATCAAGAACCAGGTCCTTGCCGGCTTCGAATTCCAGAAACAGAACCCGGGAAAGCTGGCCAGCCTTGAGCTATTCGAGCAGCTGTATGGCGATCATCCCTATGCCCACTCCAGCGAAGGCACGCCCGAGTCAATCCCAGGCATCAGCGTCGCGGAGCTGCGCGCGTTTCATCAAAAGGGTTATACGGCCGGTAATGCAGTAATCGCGCTGGTTGGCGACCTCAGCCGCGAGGAGGCCGAAGCCATCGCCGCGCAGGTTTCCGCAGCGTTGCCTCAGGGACCGGCCCTGCCGCCTCCACCCTCGCCAAGCGAGCCAACCGCCGGCACCCAGCACATCGAGTTTCCTTCCAACCAGACTCATTTGATGCTGGCGCAGCTGGGGATTCCGCGTGGCCATCCGGATTACGCCGCGCTGTATCTGGGTAACCAAATCCTCGGCGGCGGTGGCTTCGGCACTCGCCTGATGGAGGAAATCCGTGAAAAGCGCGGCCTGACCTACGGTGTCTATTCAGGCTTTAGCCCGATGCAAGTGGCTGGTCCTTTCATGATCAACCTGCAGACCCGCGCCGAGCTGGCTGAAGGTACGCTGGAGCTGGTTCAACGACTGGTTGCCGACTTCCTGCAGAACGGCCCAACCGACGCTGAGCTGGAACGTAGCAAGCGCGAAGTCGCCGGCAGCTTTCCGCTGTCCACGGCCAGCAACAGTGACATCGTCGGTCAGCTGGGAAGCATCGGGTTCTATGACCTGCCACTGACCTACCTTGAAGACTTCATGCAACAGGTCCAGGCGTTGTCGGTCGAAGACGTCAAGGCTGCGATGAACAAGCATCTGAGCCCGGATGACTTCGTGATCGTCACCGCGGGCCCGCAGGTTGAGCAGAAGCCGCTGCCACCGCCCAGCACGAAGCCCCTCGAACAACCCAGCAGCGTTCCGGAGCATTGATGGCCAATCCACCCCTCCGTCCCTCCGCCCATGGGGGCCAGGGCCAGCTGCGTATCATCGGCGGTGAGTGGCGCAGCCGACGCTTCGGTTTTCCCGACGCCGATGGCCTGCGACCGACCCCCGATCGCGTCCGCGAAACACTGTTCAACTGGCTCGCGCCGTACCTCTCTGGCGCGCGAGTGCTCGACCCCTTCACCGGAAGTGGTGCGCTCTACCTTGAAGCCCTCTCGCGCGGCGCCAGCATGGCACTCGCGCTGGATGTGAATGCCAATGCCATTGCCAATCTGCGCAAGCATCTGGACACGCTCAAGTGCGGCCAGGGCCAGTTGCTGCAAAGCGACGCCCTGCGCTATCTCGAAACCCAGAACCCAACCCCATTCGACTTGGTGTTCCTGGACCCGCCGTTCAACAAGAACCTGCTGCAGCCTACCTGCGAGCTGCTTGAAAACAGGGGCTGGCTGGCTAAGCATGCCTGGGTCTATACCGAGAGCGAAGCTGCCCCCTCCAGTCTTGGCCTACCTGGGAACTGGCGCCTGCACCGTGAAAAGCAGGCGGGCAAAGTGAACTATGCGTTGTGGGAGCGCAGCGGCGCAGACTAAGCCTCAAACCAGCGCTCTTCTGGCCGGGCAAAGCCGGCCAGCAATACTGACCCGCATTGCAATCGAGCCTGGGTGACCATGCCCACCATTCCTGATACCAGCGCCGCACTCGAAATGGATCGCCCCTTCGCCCCGGCCGGGTGGCTGCCCGGCGGCCATCTGCAAACGCTATGGAACCCGTTCTGCCGCCGAGCGCCTCTCCTGCAACGCCGCCGTGAGCGGCTGTGGCTCGCTGACGGCGATTTCATTGATCTCGATTGGCATGGGCCGCATGAAGCGGACGCACCGCTCGTGCTGGTATTGCATGGCCTGACCGGCTCATCGAGCTCGCTCTATGTGCTCGGCCTGCAACAGGAGCTGGCGAACCGGAACTGGGCAAGCATCGCGATCAACTGGCGAGGCTGCTCGGGTGAGCCAAACCTGCTGCCGCGCGCCTATCACTCCGGTGCAAGCGATGATCTGAGCGAAGTCATAGCTCATCTACAAGCCGCGCGGCCACTGGCCCCGCTGTATGCCGTGGGCTACTCGCTCGGTGGCAACGTGCTGCTCAAATACCTCGGCGAAACCGGCCAGGCAGCACCGCTGCAAAAAGCCGTGGCGGTGTCCGTGCCGTTTCGCCTGGACCAGTGCGCCGACCGTATTGGCCTCGGCTTTTCGCGGGTGTACCAGGCGCACTTCATGCGCGAGATGGTGGCCTACGTGAAAGACAAGCAGCGCCTATTCGCGCACAACGGCGATGATCTCCATCTCACGGCGCTGCAGCGTCTGGGCTCGTTGGAAGGCATGCGCACCTTCTGGGACTTCGACGGCCGCTTCACCGCCCCACTGCATGGCTATGCTGATGCAACCGATTATTACCGCCGCGCCTCAAGCCGCTACTTCCTGCCCGACATCCGCATCCCAACGCTGCTGATCCAGGCCGAAGACGACCCCTTCGTCTTCCGCCACAGCGTGCCCGAGCCTGATGAGCTATCCGCAACCACCACTCTGGAACTGCACAGGAGCGGCGGGCACGTCGGCTTCGTCGAAGGCTCGCCGCTCAAACCTCGCTATTACCTGGAGCGGCGAATACCGGAGTGGCTGGCGCCAGCCAGCCGCTAGGAGCGGTAACGCTATCGCCCCAGCATGAAAGTTTCGTACTCGAGATCCTCTAGCGAACTGGACAAGCGAACCAGCCCTAGCAGTACGCAGGCCAATACCGACAAGGTGAAGCCATAGCCGAAGAAACTTGGGCCCAACTGCTGGCTGACAACCGTCAGCATGGCGTTGAGTAATACGAAGATCACACACAGCTCGAGCACGATGGTGCGCTTGTCCAGATAGAAAAA
Source organism: Pseudomonas sp. NPDC047961 (assembly GCF_050272435.1). Classification (NCBI taxonomy): domain Bacteria; kingdom Pseudomonadati; phylum Pseudomonadota; class Gammaproteobacteria; order Pseudomonadales; family Pseudomonadaceae; genus Pseudomonas; species Pseudomonas sp. NPDC047961. The sequence goes on from NZ_JBNNMD010000002.1 coordinate 655,994, forward strand.
CACGTTCAGGAGCGCCATGAACACCACCTGAATGCTCACGCCGATGAGGTCGACGTAGAACAGAGGAAGATAAAAGGCGGATATCCCCAGCCATGCCAGCAGCTTCGGCGCGATAAGAAACAACAGCACGACGGTCAGGCCCTGAACCTTACAGATTTCCAACAACCCTTGACGCACCGACAGGATCATCTGCTGTTTGAGCTGGCCGATGTGCTGCAGCGTTTCGCCGCCTCGAATGGCTGAAAAGACCCGGTCATACCACTCGGCAAAGTCGGTTTCGATGCGCACGAGAAAAACCGCCATGCCGGGAATGATTGCCAGGTAAGCGAGAAAAATCGGCAGGTCGTAGAGCATCGAAGCACGCAGCGGGCCAATCACATGACTGGACGTACTGGGGTTGAACCAGAAAATGATCTTGTCGATCCATATTCCTAGGTTGTAGCACAGCCCTGTCAGCAAGAGGCTGACGTACACCTGCTTGCGCTTGAAGAAGTCGAACGCCACTAGCTGCCTGGCCGGATACTCCCGCAGGATATCGAACAGAAACATGAAGAACAGACTGGCATGCCCAATGAGTAAGCCCAGCAACAATCCTTCAAGCTTCAGAAAGCGCAACAGGAACGAGCACAGCACCATCACCGAATAGCCCACCACCATGACCAGCAGGATGCGGTTGTAAGCCTTCATGCCGGACAGAAAGATGATGGTCAGCCACAAATTGCACAGCACCACGAAGTTCGCCAGCATCAGCAGGCGATACAGGAACGGCTGATCGAACAGCAGGCTGAGCAGGAGAAAACCCAGCACACCCGATGAAACCGTGACCACCAGCAAGATGCCTATCAGGTTCGGCAGGATCAGCTCCTGCCGTTTTTCAAACAGACGATCGGATATGAAGCGGGTAAAGAACAGCTGCGCGCCGCCAGTGAAGATCAGCGAGGAGGCCATCAGATAGGTCACGCTCACCAGGAACTGTCGAATCAGCAGTTCCGGCACCACCACCCCGAGGCTCATCACTCCAATGACCATGACGCTGATGATCGACAGTACCCACGGACCGGAACTGATCAGCCCGGCGTACACATAGGCGCGCAGCGTGGCCGTGTACGAGTCCCGCGACAGGATCTTGCGTAGCTCGAATCCAATCCCAGCCATGTCAGGCTGCTCCCGTAGCGTTGCGATAGAGGTTGCGGTAACGGTCGAGCATGATCGTCTCGGTGTAGTACCGATTGACTCGCTTTAATCCGACCGACTGTGCGGCCCGCCAACGCGCAGGGTCACGCAGCAGATCGACGATGGCTCGGGACGTGGCCTGGGGATCTGCGATGGCTACCACCTCGCCTGCCATCCCCAACTTCGGTTCCTCATCGGGCGCACCTTCGATCAATTCGCGGCACGAGCCGACGTCGCTGGTAACTACTGGCGTACCGGCAGCCCAGGCTTCCAGGATGACCAGCGGTTGCGCCTCGCTAATCGAGGTCAGCACCATCAAACCAAGGTTAGGTAGCAGCTCGTGAATCTGACGAAAGCCGAGAAACTTGACCTTGCCTTCGAGCCCCAGGCTGACCACCAGGCTGCGGCATTCGGCAGCGTAGGCGCGATCCTCTTCTTCGGGACCGACGATCCAGCCTTCGGCCTCGGGAATGGCGCTGACCACGCCTCGCATCGCCCGGATGAAGGTTTTCACATCCTTTATCGGCACCACACGACCCACCAAGCCAACGACCGGTGCGATGCCTGGAGGACGACGCTGCAAGGCGTCCCCCCACGCAGCCATGGCGATGCCGTTGGGGATCACCCGCGTGCGCGCCGGATCGGCACCATCTGCAATCTGCCGTTGGCGGTTGCCGTCGTACAGCGAAATGATCGGGTCGGCAGCGCGATAGGTCAGCAGACCAATGCGCTCGAAAAATCGGATCCAGAGCTTACGAATGTAACTGAATTCGGTATCCAGGCCGGTACGCAGCGCCTCGTCCGGGCTTTCAGATATCCAGCTGGCCTGCGCCAGATCGATCTTGCGTTCCTTCGTATAGATTCCATGCTCGCTGAGCAGGTAAGCGCACTGCCAGCGATGTTGCAGGATCGCGCCTAGCAACCCTGCATAACCTGTCGAGATCGAGTGCAACACCCTTGCACGCGGCAACCGGGCCGCCGCTTGCGCAAGCATGACCAGCGGCGCCTGCATGGTGCGCAGTGTCCAGAAATAATTGATGAAAGAAGGATCGCTGCAATGCTGGGTGTAGCCGTCCGTAATGGCTTCCCAGCTGGCACGACTGTGCAGTACGTCATCGAGATTCAGTCGTCCGGAGGCCAGGGTAGCCAGGACAGCCTCGCCCTGTTCGAGGCTGGGCTGCTCAGGGTGATGCAGAAATTGGTGCAACTGGCGCATGTGCTCTGCAGCGCCGTCTCGCTTGGCCGCGACCACTCCATCTCCTGGGCGCCAAGCACACTCGAGAAAGTGCTCCTCGATATGCACCACGTTTGGCGGAATCTTGTATTGGCGCTCAGAGTAGGCTTCGCGTTGACCACCAATGAAGAACACCGAGAACGTGAACTCTGGCAGCCCGAGGATCAATTGGTTGACCCAACTGGATACGCCGCCGCGCACGTAGGGCCAAGTCCCCTCAAGCAACAGGCAGATATCGGTGGGGGGCGTTTCAGGTGGCGTTTTGGTCACAGCCAGTACTTCGCTAGGGCAGCAAACGGTGGGCGTTGCAGAACATCTTCGGTCAGCCTCGCCAGCTGCCGGGAAACATCCTCGTAGCGGCCTTCGATGAAGGCGATCTCGGCACGAAATGGCGCCAACGTTTGCACGCCGACGCCTACCGTTTCAGCCTGGTTGAAGTGCATCTTCGCAGCATCCAGCCGTGTCTGCTCAAGGGCAATCCGCCCGGCTAGCACATGCGCATAGGGGTTGCCTGCAGCGCTCAGGGCCTGCTCCACATGTTCGCGGGCCTGCTCGAGTACGTGCTCAAGCACGCTACCTTGCGCCAGCCCCAGGTAGGCGAGCTCCCAGTACCAGCGCGCCAGCGCGTCGTGCAACGCGGCTTGGTGAACGCCTTCTGCTGCGGACAGCTGTCGCAAGGTAGTTTCTATGCGAAGGTTGATCTCGCTTTCCTGCTTGTCCAGCATCGAATAGGCCAACAGCCGCACGTCATCCGCAGGGTCGCGCAATGCCAGCTTGAGAATGGGGATCGCCTCACGAGCAGGCATGCGACGCGTAGCGAACAGTGCCGTCAATCGCTTCTCGGTATCGGGGGCGTCACGCAGCACATCTTGCAATCCACCATCGTTGAACATCAGAGCCTTGCTGCGCTCCTGGGGGCGGAAAGGCAGATCGGGTACGCCCCTCGAGTCCCAGTTCTGCTCCTGCTTCCGACGAGGCAGATACAACGCTGGAAACAACGAGACAGCAACACCTATGGCACCCAAGCCAGGCACGAAAAAAGCGAGACTGAAGACGAACAACGGGCTCCAGGGCAGTGGAAATTTGTAGCGCCGCGGCAGCAGCAACCAGATGCCTGCACTGAGCATGGCACTGCTCAGCAGGTGAGCGCCAAGGTAAAGCGTAGTCGCCTGAGCCACACTCAACTGCTGATGGAACGCCACCCAGCTGCCAATTTCGAACAGCAGCGCACCACTAAATAGCCACTTGCTGATCATTCAATGCGCACTCGTTGTAAAGGAAACGACGCAGGGCATCATGGCCATTGCCGACACCTAGGTCATGGGCAGAGACTCGTACTTCCAGACTTTCTAGCGTCTGCGCCATGCCGAAACGCTCATTGATCAGCGTATTGAGGCGGAACAGATAGCCTTGCGCGCCCTCGGCTGAGGTCAGCGGCAGCAGGACCAGAACACAGCTATTTCCCCGCTGGTTGGTCACTCTGCGCTGCAGATCGAGTCCGCGACGGCTGCCTTCGATCAGGTGCAGCAATGCTTCGCTATGCGAAGACTCGGCCACCTCCAGAAAAAACAGGCTGGCATCCAGCCCATGATTTTGAGCATCGATCAACGAGCGCTTCAGGTTCTGGCTGAACTCTTGGCTGTCCCAATCGTTAAGCTGGAGGAACTGCGGGTCGCTCAGGATCAAGTCAGCAATGTGCCCGGCAAGGATTGCCAGTAAGCCGAAGACGCGATCATTGAACGAGAAGAAAGGCATTTGCTCTACGGCCAATACTGCCAGGATGCGATCTTCCGTATCGATGAGCGGGACGCAAAGCTGATACCGGGAGTGCTGACGATGCTCGCCACGCTCAAGCAATTGCTCGCGGATGCTAACCAGCTCACCGCGCTGCAAGCACATGCGCACCAGCAGGTCGTGCTCGTTCAGGGGATCCATTGCGCCGATCATGCCCAGTGGCTCAGGCACGACCGAGCCATCGCTTACCCGGTAAAGCCCGGCTGCCCGGAACGCGCCGTATTGCGCAAGCAGGCTCAACACCGGATCGGCAAGCGCAGCGAGGGCATCATTACCACGCGACAACCGACGCAACTGATTGCGCAAGCCAACCAGTGAGCTGCGCAGGCTCTGGTCGCTCCCTGCGACCCGCTGCTCGAGCCGATCGTGCGAGATACGAAGGATGTAATGGGCGCGAGTGAACTCGTCGAGTCGCAGCTGACGATATTCGTTGGCCATATCCAGTCGTTCCAGTCGACGCTCCCATATGTCGCGAAACTCGCCGACCAGCATTCCGCTGATCAGTACGCCAACGATGAAAGACGCGGGCATTTCCGGGTATAGCCCTTCGCCGTAACGGTGAAAGGCAATCAATGCGAGGATAAGTAGGACCGAACTGACCAGGCCGCGCATGAAGCCATAGCGCATACCCAACAGCAGCGGCGCCATGATTGTCCATGGAAACGAACCGTTGACCATCAACGGGTCTTCAGGGGACAACCAGTAGCCAAGCGCAATCGCCAGACCACTTAGAAACCAGGTTTCCAGCCAGGAAACAGCGCCACTGGCGCGTGGCGCCAGTGTGAAATCCTTGTGTGCCGAGCTGAGCGCCATTATTCGAGGCGCAACGCGCCGACCAGCTCACGCAGCACTTTCTGCGCCGTGCCTGCAAGGCTTTCACGAGACCAGCCGGCGCGTGCGCCGCTTTTGCTCCAGATGATCCGCCCAGTGGCAGGCTCGATCACCTGCAGGCTGATGCCCACGGCGGGCTCACCATCCAGACCGCTTTTGTATTGCCACTCCTCCACGCTGCCGCTGATGACATAGTCGAGACGCTCGGACTGTGCCCAGGACAACGCCTGGGAAAGGCGTTCACGATCATCCAGCATGGGCAGGTCCGTCTGCACGACGAGAGGATAGTGACGCAGTTGCAAGCCACGCTCGGCCAAAACGCTCAGCAGGATCTGTTCAGCACGTTCACCCGCCTGCGGGGCCTGCGAGTAGTTCACGATCGGCACGAGCCCCCAGGTAGCCCCCTGTGGCAGAGCCGATGCGGGCTGGTCGGTGAACGTGGTACAGCCACCGATGAAAAATGCCACGGCCAGCACGGCCAGCACGCGAATGAATGACATGGTTGATCCTCCCTGTAAGTTCCGCATCAACGCCCGAAACGGGCGCTATAAGTCACACCCAGCGTCCCACCTGGCTCCCCGTCACCATTGCGAGGTGCGGATTGGTACCCAAAGGTGAAGGCCATTTCGTCGTCGCCGAGCACTCGCATGCCGACGCCCGTAGTAATCGCGTAGTTGGCTTGCTGTTCGGTCCATTGCCAGCCCGCCAACACATCGAGCAGCCAGCTGAATTGCGCTGTGCCGCGATTCAAGGCACCAGGAAATCCACGACGCCAGGTGCTGCCGACGTAAAGCTGACCGAAGCGCTCCTGCAGAAGATCGGCGGCCTTTGGCTTGAACTGGCTGACGTCATCTTCTGTTTCGTCTGGAATCTCGTTGTTCTTTAATCGATATTTCGCATAGCTGAGTCCGCTGCGTAGCGTCCAAGCAGGTCCTTCAAAGAACACCGCATGGCTGAGCTCCAGATTAGCCTGTTGCCCGCTGCCCACCGCTTCGCCGTCTAGCATGCTGTAGCGCTGATGCGTCAGCGACCAACTGAGCTGATCGCGCGCGCTGATTCCATGTGTACCGCTTATTCCGAACCCATCGCGCTGGCCCAGCGCTCGCAGCAGTCCGCTGTCTTCGGCCTGGCGCTTCCAGTCAGCACGAAACACCAGTGCATCCTTGCTGGTCAGCTGAAGCCCTCTGGAAAGACCGAAACCAAAGCGGTCCCCCTCGTCGTGGCTGCTGCTATCGACCGCAACGCCCAGAGACCCGTTATCCAATGTTCGGGTCAACTCCAGTTCGGCTGACTGCTCAATGCCAGGACGAGCCTGATACAGGCCGCTTCCCGAGTATTCCATTTGCGCAAGCGAGAGACTCGCATGCCAATCGTGATCCAGCTGCCGAGCAACCAGCACGGTTGGACCCTGAAGCTTCAGTGAACCGAAATCCTGCTGCCGCATGCCCACCTGAATACCCTGCGGGTTGCGTTCCTGCAGCGCCAGTGCCTGCCGAAGCAACTGCTGACGAACAACAACAGGTTGCTCAGAGGAAAGTGCCGCCAGAGCTTCGGCCATCGCCTGGCTGTTAGCACCCAGACGCTGCAACGCCTCGACACGCTGTGCTGGGTCCAGTCCATCCTGCGCAAGCAGGCGCTCCAGGGCCTGACGGTTTTGCGTCTGCAACGCTTCTTGCAATTCCGCATAGCGGCTGATTTTCAGGCCGTTGCGCCGTGCCCATGCCAGCCACTGCCCCTTCAGCGAACTCTGATTGTGCACGTCAAGCTGCTCGCTGAACTGATCGAACCAGAGCTGCAACATCGGCCGAGAGCCATCGCGCCAGCGAAGCGCCAGCTCACCGGCTGCCGCGCCTGCGCCGCTGGCGGACATCAATCTCAAATAGGTCTGGTATTGCGCTACGTCTGCGCTACGCATCGGCATTTCGATCGTGCGTAGCACATGCCGGCGCAGGCGTAGTGCACGATCCGAGTAACCGGCACTCTCCAGGGCATCGGCATAAGCTGCCTGCACCAGGCTGTCGTCCGGGTTCAGTTCCAGATAAAGATCGAACCAGCGCAAGGCTTGATCATTACGATTGAGCAGCAGGTTGGCTCTGGCGAAGGGCAACCATAGAGCACTCCGTTTAAGCGCGAGGTTCTGCCATTGCCGAAGCAGTGGAGCAAGCGGCTCACGCTGCCCTTGGTCAATGTAATGCCAGAGCAACTGCGGGCGGAACTCACCGGTTTCCGGGAAACGAGCCAGCGCTTCGAGGTATAGACGCTCGGCCCCCTTGCTGTCCCCGACCTCTGCGGCTTGCATGGCACGTGCACTCCAGAGCGCGCTGATGCTGTCACTATCGGGCAGCAGCCGCCCCTCCCGAACCAATGCATCAAGACGAACCATGTCGCCGAGTTGCATGGCCATCTGGATTGCACGGCTTAGACTCGCCGGCGTGCGGGTGCGCTTCCAGCTGGCGATCAACACGTCCAAAGCACGGTCGGGCGCACTGTGCTCGTAAAGGGAAATCAGCCGCTCCTCGGACGTGCTATCGGCCTTTACGCCCAACGCCTCGAGCCTGAGATAGCTCTCAAGGGCTTCCTCGTCCCGCTCCAGCTCCCATGCCAACTCGCCTCGCAGACGCCAGTAGCCTTGGTCAGTCACCGAGTCAGCATCGATGGCGTTGAGTACCTGCCATGCAGCCTGTGGATCGAACAATTGCCAGTTGGCTTCCGCCCAATCGACACGCTGGACGATGGACAGCCCAAAACGCCGCTCTATGTCGGCCCAAAGTTCTGCCTCAGCGGACAGCTGCTGGGTTTGCTCGAGGATCTGCTGCAGGCGCATCCATGCCAGTTGATGACTGGGGTGTACCCGCAGATAGTCACGCAACCATTGCTCGGCTTGCTCCGGGGTGCCTCGCTCGCTATGGCTGAATACGAGCGCGTCCAATTCCGCGTCCAGCAACTGCCGACGCGCTCCTGTATCGGCCAACAGAGCAATGGTGTTGTCAAAGTCATACAGTTGAGCAGCCAGGCGCCAGGCATGCTCCCGAACCGCCGGCGTATCCTCCAACTGGATCAGGCGCAGCCAGAAATTCAGCGCTGCCGTGGTGTGCCCCGTCCACTCACCGAGCAGGGCCAGCTGCTTGAGCTGACCTGCAACCGGAGGCTCAACGGCCGCCAGCCGCTGGCCGACAGCCCACGCCTGTTCGAGTTCGCCCGCAGCAAGATGCAGCCCAAACTCGGCGTTTAGCGCCCCCAGGTCATCCGGTTGCAGCGTACGCCAAGACGCTATCGTATCGGTCACCAGATCGTAACGACGGGTACCGATTCCCGCTTGCACAGCTGCACTGAACAGCGCCCCATCCTCTGCGTTCATCAGCGATAAATGGCGATGAACCAGCTCTGCTGCCTGCTCGCTCCGGTCCGCCGAGAGCAGCGCTGAAAACGCCTGATGCAGATAACGACGCCGGTCGGCTGTTGTCTCGGCATCATTGAGCTGTTCGATGAAGAGTTCGGCAGCCGCCGACGTCTCACCCGCCCCCAAGTGAGCCCGGGCCGCCTCGTTTAACCAGCTTTCACGGCGCGTTTCATCTCGCACGGCGAGGTCGCGATAGGCTTGCGCCGCCAGCCCCGGATCGGTGAGTGACAACGCATAAGCGGCATAACGAATAAGCTCCTCGGTTGAGATACTGTCGCGGTTCAGCGCTCTCAACTGATCTTGCAGGGCCGTGCGGGCTTGCAGCGTCATGCTTTCCGGGGCTGTCTGAGCTTCAAGCACTGCTAATTCGGCGAGCAAAAAACGTACGCTGCCAGCTTCGCTTTCAGGCAGCAGATAGACATGCGACCGGGCCCGCGGGAGATCGCCCAGCTCGATTAACTGCTCGATCAGCTTGAGCCGAAGGCTCATGTTCTCCGGGTGTGCCTGGAGCAACAGTTCGGCGTAGTTGATGGAGACGGCATCAGGTTGCCTGTCGTCTGGTAACAACGCGTCTTCGTCGGTATAGGTCAGCACAAGTAATGCGCCCAGCAGCGCGGCTATCAATAGCAGTGCCCAGGGGCTCAATAATCGAGTGGAACTAGGGGCAGTTGAGTTGCGCATCAGCCACCCGCGACATCGGAAGATCGAACTGCCATAAGCCATTCTTGCCGGTACTCGGATAACGCTTTCCCGCGACTTCAAGCACGCAGGTTCCTGCTGCGCGTACCGAGAAGCGCAGCGGCATCTCGCCGGCAAAAGACAACCTGACCTTGTGCTTGCCAAGGTAGTCCCAAGCGAGCAACGGCAGGTTCGCCTGTTCTAGGGCTGGGCGCGGGTCGCGCTCGCTACGCAGCGCCAGCACTGCACTGGCATCGCTTAGGTGTACGTATCGCCCTTGTGGCAAATCGCGCACTCCAGCGATGCCTTGCGAGCGCGCAAGATCCGGCCAGCCAAGAGCCGGGTCCAACCGCAGGGTGCGCAGCCCATCCATGCCACGAAGTTGCCACCTCCCGTCGCCCAAGCGCGCCAAGCTCGCCTGATGCAGCCCATGCATACGCTTGAGGTACTGACTCATCCAGAGCGATATCGGCTGCTCGGCCTCCATCGATCGATAGATGTCCTGCATGACACGGATCGAAGCCTGCTTGGTGCCCGAATAGAAGTGGTAATAGAGGTGCAAACCGCGCAGCCTTCGAGGCTTGTCCGTAAGCGCGAAGGTTTCCAGCACGCCACGAAACCCGTAATAGGGGCCGCGCCAAAGATTGGTGTACATGTTTTCATTGATGACCGGCGCGTAATACTGAACGCCGCCAGCAGTTGGCCTGATTAGCGGTGACAGGCCGGTCAGCGACGGATGCGCGTTGGTCAGCACGGTCGTGCCCCCATTGACGTTCGCCAGTCCAGCGTCGTAGGCCAGTTTGATCGTCGCTGCATCTGGCAATGCGTCGCCGGTCCAAAAGATCATCTTTACCGGTTTCTGGGCGCTGGTCAGACGCTCATTTATATAGGCTGTAGAACCGACCACCTCACGGGCGAAATCAATTTTTTCATAGCCGGGAATGGCCATCATCATCCCGTACTCGGCAGTGAATCCTTCCTGCTTCTGGACCCGCTCCGGCTGCCAGAAGAAGGGATGGCTGAAGGTATGAGTCGCCACTTCAACCTTAGGCTCGGCAAAGATTTCCCGTGCGATGGGCTCCAGCTCTCTGGCGAGATGCGGATAGCGACCTCTGGGGCCAACCTCGCCCTCGATAACCGAAACAGAGGTCAGAAACGGGTGAGGCTTGATGAATCCATCCAGCACCGCACGCCCCGAATACGGAGAGCCAATGATTTCGGCACGCGAGATGAAGCCGTCGCCATCGATATGCACCGTGGCAATGCGACGTCCATTTTCGGTAGTAGCATCCGGACGTGGCAACGCTGGCAATCTCAAGGCTCTCTGCAAAAAGGCAAAGGGGTCGACTATCCAACGCTGGCTGTCTCGGCCATCTTCAATGACGTAAGGAGACAACGCGATGCCTCCGGCCGGCCCGGTAGCCACAGGCACGTACTGCCGTTCTTCGCTATCAACCAGTGTAAGTGCCGAAACAGCGCCACCGTCGTCGACCAACGTGAGGGGAACCAGGTCGCGCGTACGAACCACCACAGGCGCCTCGAAGCGGCCCAGGATCGTCTCGTCTTGGTTGGCGATGACCAGGTCACCCTTCGCCGGTGGCTGAACGCGGCGCAGCCCCATCCTTTTCAAAAGCCCATCATTGGCGATCGGCAATCCAGCCAAGAGTGCCAGCGGAACGGACTCGTCGATTCGTTCGCCCACCCATCGATTGAACTCGGCGGCGTCATCAGGCGGGCCACTGGTCATCCAGGTGACAACACCAGCGTACAGCCCGCCCAGGGGACCATTGGGCAACTGGTCGGCCGGTAGATAGTCCACGCGATAGCCGAGATACTCAAGCAATCCGCCCAGAACGGTATGGCCTGGATTGGACGTCAATGCACCTTCGCGCGGGTCATATACCACCGCGATCCGCCGGGGCTGAACCTCGACACCACTGATGCCGAGATAGTTGAGGTCCGGCATGGTGACGAACGGTACGAAGCCCTCCTGCCGTAGCTGTACGGCAAGGGCTCGCGCCTCATCGCGCCGCGCCGAAGGAAGGTAGTCGATGGCAATCAGGGGGATGCCTTGCGCGCGCAGCGGATCCAGCTGGGTGCGCAGCCAGTCTCGGTCTTCCTGAGGAACCTTCCGATAGCGCCGGGTATTGGCATCCCACCCGGAATGAATCGATTCAACAGCCACTGCCGCGGCGACACCCGGCAGTTCGGGAAGCACTTCAAATCCCCGGTTGAATATCAGCTTGAGCCCTGGCTGTTGACGGTGAAGTTCGGCAAGGAAATCCCGTAAGGCCAAGCGCTGAGCCTCCCGATTGGCTTCAGGCAGTAACTGAAAGCTGTCCAGCGTATCTAGAAAAAGCCCGGCGTATCCCCGGCTTGCCAGCTCTTGCGCACGGCGCAACAGGTGGTGTCGCCAAGCAGAAGAGGTCAGCAGCATCACTTGGCTAGACCACGCCTCGTTACGCACGTCACTTGCGCCGGGGGCGAGGCCATCCGCTAGTTCATCGATATCGCCGTCATATTCGCCGACCGAGAGATAGGCAAATGGTTGACTGCCCTGCGCGCGAAGGAAGTCGATGCCCGCGGGCTCTACATGAGCGGGCTCGAGTACCGCCCAATCAAATTGCGATAGCTCGGCAAGTGGTGGATTGGCGGCGTACCAAAAGGCCACGCTTGTCGGTGCAGCTGAGACGCTGGCCATCGAATGACCGCTAAGCGGCAGCACACTGAGCAGCAGCATCGACAGCACAATGGGGCACCACCGCTTTAGCAAACGGAGCAACTTACACGCCAAGCCACGACGGTAAACAAGTGCTCGGACATTCCGCATGACGATACCGGGGGGAGAGTTACAACGTGCCTATTAGCCCACAATCAAAATGCCATTACAATCAAAATGCCATCATGCCCGACAGAAGGCTGACCGCAGTCACGGCGAAGGTCAATAACTTGACTAAAGGACCCGTCAGAAACTATTCGCTTGCTGAAAGCGATACCGAACTTCTTTTAGATCGTTGAGAAGAGTTCGGTCAGCGGCACGTGTAAGCGGCGACGCAACTCGTCGAACGTCGGTCTCGCATGTTCGGATACAAACCCATCTTCAAGCGTAAGCACCTGATAGATGCCACGCCGTAACATAGGCTCGGTCAAGCATTCCCCACTCACGCCTGTGGTGCATAGAAACCTTACCCAAGAAGTAACGACAATCCAGGCGTTGACTGCGACCGCCTCGACCTGGGTTTCTGTCATACGTAAAAGCCCGGCGTCGACAAAGCCCGCATAGATGCGCCGAGCCACCTCCAGATGGCTTGCAGCGAATCCGCGATACCGTTCAGCCAGTGCCTCGTCACCGCCGAGAAGATGCTCCAGGTCCCGATGTAAAAACCGGTAGTCCCACATTGCCGAGAGCAGCGACTCGAGATAGAAGGTTTTGTCGTCCATGGTCACGGCCCGCCCTTTGGGGACCTGTAAAAAACCGTCGACCGCCACCTCATAGCGATCAAACAGCTCGGCGATGATCGCCTGCTTGTTACGAAAGTAGTAATAGAGGTTGCCCGGCGATATCTCCAGGTGTGCAGCGATGTGGTTGGTGGTCACGCTGCGCTCGCCTTGAGCATTGAACAGCTCCAGGCTCGCTTGCAGGATGCGCTCGCGGGTGCTCGGTTTGGGTGACATGCAGAAAGCTACTTTCGTCTTGCTAAAGCGGGAACGCAAAGGTAACCCGGCCATCGGGGCTGCGCACAGGTTTGACACTTTAGAGTTTTTACTCTAGAAATCGTCGATCTGTCGCCTTTCCGGAGCATCTCTAGTGCTTGCCGACGCCGTGTATCCGCATCCCAGCCATTTCGAAGCCGAGCATTTACAGGCGTTATTCGAGCGTCAGCGCAGTGCTTTCCAGGCCTATCCCAGCCCTACTGCCGCTGATCGTCTGCAGTGGCTGGAGGCGCTCCACGATTTGCTCGCCAGTCATCAACAACCGGTGATCGATGCCATCAATGAGGATTTCGGTAACCGCTCGGCAGACGAGACGCGGCTAGCCGAGATCATGCCCAGCCTGGATGGCATTCGACACGCCAAACGCCACCTGACGCGCTGGATGAAGCCCTCTAGGCGTCGTGTGGGCATGGCTTTTCAGCCCGCCAGCGCCCGCGTCGTCTACCAGCCACTCGGGGTGGTCGGCATCATCGTGCCGTGGAATTACCCGTTGTATCTGGCCATCGGCCCGCTGATCGGCGCGCTGGCTGCCGGCAACCGGGTGATGCTGAAGATGAGCGAGTCCACGCCAGCCACTGGCCAGCTGCTCAAGGATCTGCTCGCACAAATCTTTCCTGACGATCAGGTCGCGGTTGTCCTCGGCGAGGCAGATGTGGGTATCGCCTTTTCAAAGCTGCCCTTCGATCACCTGTTGTTCACCGGCAGCACCAGCGTTGGCCGGCACGTTATGCGAGCGGCCGCGGAAAATCTGACGCCAGTGACGCTCGAATTGGGCGGTAAGTCGCCCGCGATCGTCTCGACCGACGTGCCGCTCGCCGATGCGGCCGAGCGGATCGCGTTTGGCAAGACGCTCAATGCCGGGCAGACCTGTGTTGCGCCGGATTACGTGCTGGTACCCCGGCCACGCATCGATGAATTCGTCGAGGCCTATCGAAAGGTGGTTCGACGCTTTTACCCACAGCTGGCAGACAATCCCGACTACACCTCGATCATCAACCGGCGCCAGCATGCCCGGCTGCAGGGCTACCTGGACGACGCCCAGGCCAAGGGCGCGCGCCTGCTGCCGCTGTTCGAGCAAGGCCAGGAACGGCGAATGCCGCACTGCCTCCTGCTCGACGTCACCGATGAGATGCAGGTCATGCAGGACGAGATCTTCGGACCGCTGCTGCCGGTGGTGCCTTATGACGAGATCGGTCAGGCCCTCGCCTATGTCAACGCACGCCCCCGGCCGCTGGCGCTGTACTACTTCGGGTATGACCGAGCCGAGCAACGCCATGTGCTGCGCCACACCCATTCCGGTGGGGTCTGCCTCAACGACACGCTGCTGCATGTCGCCCAAGATGACCTGCCGTTCGGGGGCGTTGGTCCGTCGGGAATGGGCCATTACCACGGGCACGATGGATTCCTCACCTTCAGCAAGGCCAAAGGCGTCTTTATCAAACAACGTTTCAATGCCGCGCGGATGATTTACCCCCCTTACGGCAAGGCGCTGCAGAAGCTGGTCTACAAGCTCTTCGTGCGCTGAAAAGCGCAGCCGGTGACAACAAGAATGATCAATACCGAGCGACCATTTTCCCGCCGCAGCCTCCTCAGGGTCGGCCTGTTTGGCAGCGCGGCCCTCGCCGGCGCTGGCCCGATTGGCAGTTTGTCCGGTTGCAGTGCCGAGCAGTCTGCTGCTGGCTTCGTACAGTTGCGCGAAAGCGACTTGCCGGTGCTGCGTCGCCTGACGCCAATCATCCTGAAAGGCGCCGTTCCGGAATCGAGCATGCCCAGCGCCGTGCAGGGCACTCTGACGAGCCTGGACGAGGGGCTCGCCCACCTGCCTCCCGCCGTGTCAAAACAAGTTTCGCAGCTGTTCGATCTGCTGAGTCTGCCGCTCACCCGCGGTCCGCTGACCGGTGTCTGGGGCGGCTGGGAGCAGGCGCAGGACGGCGAGATTCAAGGGTTTCTGCAGCGCTGGGAAAACAGCCCGATTGCATTATTGCGGCAGGGTCATGCCTCGCTTCAGCAGATGATTCTGATGGCGTGGTATGGCCGACCTGAATCCTGGCGCCACTGCGGGTATCCCGGGCCGCCGGTCATCTAGCGATGAACACGAAGACCGCTCGCCCGACCTGAGGAATCAAAATGCCTGTCACCGACCCCTTTGCAGAAGGTATCGCCCGCGGCTGGAAAACCCATGACGGTTCCCGGCTCGAGAAGGACATCACGCTCGACGCCGATATCGCCATCGTTGGCAGCGGGGCCGGTGGTGCCACCAGCGCCGAGTTCCTCAGCGCGGCCGGTTACAAGGTGCTGCTGATCGAGGAAGGCCCGTTGCGCAGCAGCCAAGACTTCGACATGCAGGAGCCCGCCGCCTACGCCTCGCTCTACCAGGAGGCAATCGGACGGACCAGCAAGGACGGCGCCATCACCATTCTGCAAGGCCGCGCTGTCGGCGGCTCGACCCTGGTGAATTGGACGTCGAGCTTCCGCACGCCAGCCGCGACACTGGAGCACTGGGCCGACGAGCACGACGTCAAGAACCTCTCCGAGCAGAGCATGGCGCCCTGGTTCGAGCGCATGGAGCAGCGGCTGAGCATCGAGCCCTGGCCGCTCCCACCCAACGCCAACAATCAGGTGATCCGCGACGGCTGCGCCGCACTCGGCTACAGCTGGGCGGTGATCCCGCGCAACGTGCGAGGCTGCTGGAATCTGGGCTATTGCGGCATGGGCTGCCCGACCAACGCCAAGCAATCAATGCTGGTGACAACCATCCCGGCCACACTGGATGCCGGCGGCGAGCTGCTCTACCTCGCCCGCGCCGACCGTCTTGTGGTGGACAAGGGGCGCGTCACCGCACTGGAGTGCCTCGCCATGGATGCGCGCAGCGTTGCGCCAACAGGTCGCAAGATTAGGGTACGTGCACGTCACTACATCCTCGCTGGGGGCGGCATCAACACGCCCGCCATCCTGCTGCGCTCCGATGCACCCGACCCACACCAGCGCGTCGGAAAACGCACCTTTCTTCATCTGGTGAATTTTTCCGCCGCCCAGTTTGAGCAGGTGATCAACCCGTTCTACGGCGCGCCCCAGTCGATCTATTCCGACCATTTCCAATGGGACGATGGCACCCGCGGGCGTATGTCCTACAAGCTTGAAGTACCGCCCATCCATCCGACCCTGGCCGCGACGCTGCTTGGCCGCGCCGGTATCGACAACGCCAGGCGCATGGAGCAGCTGCCACATACCAACGCGATGATTGCGCTGATGCGCGACGGTTTTCACCCGGACAGCGCCGAAGGGCAGGTCCAGCTGCGCAGCGACGGCACGCCCACGCTCGACTACCGGATGACACCCTACACCTGGGATGGCATTCGCCGTGCCTACCACAGCATGGCGGAAATCCAGTTTGCCGCCGGCGCCAAAACGGTCCTGCCGCTGCACAACGACGCCAGCCATTCGACCAGCCTCGGACAAGCGCGCCAGATGATCGACGGTCTGAATCTTGAGCTATATCGCACCCGGCTCGGCAGTGCTCACGTGATGGGCGGTTGCGCCATGGGCGAAGACCCGCGTCAGGCGGTCACCGACAGCCTTGGCCGGCACCATCAGTTGGAAAACCTGTCGATCCACGACGGCTCGCTGTTTCCAACCAGCATCGGGGCCAATCCGCAGTTATCCATCTACGGCCTCGCCGCGAAACTCTCGAGTCAATTGGCCGAACGATTGAAAAATGCGTGAACGGCTTCGTTGTGCTGACATTCAGCAGCCATCCGCTTTGATGCTTTACGCTGCCGACGCCGAGCCGCTACCATCCACCCCCCACGCATGCGTCAGGACGCCGCGATGAATCGAGTGCTGTATCCGGGAACCTTCGACCCGATCACCATGGGCCACACCGACCTGGTCGAGCGCGCATCGCGCCTGTTCGACGAAGTCATCATTGCCGTCGCTGCCAGCCCCAACAAGAATCCATTGTTCCCGCTTGAGCAGCGCGTCGCATTGGCCAAGGAAGTGACCTCGCATCTGCCGAACGTCAAGGTCATGGGCTTCTCCACGCTGCTGGCGCACTTCGTCACCGAGCAGAAGGCCAACGTGCTGCTGCGCGGCCTGCGGGCAGTTTCGGACTTCGAATATGAATTCCAGCTGGCCAACATGAACCGCCAGCTCGTCCCTGACGTGGAAAGCCTGTTTCTGACCCCGTCTGAAAAGTTCTCTTACATTTCCTCGACCCTGGTCCGCGAAATCGCCCGTCTTGGCGGCGATGTCAGCAAATTCGTCCACCCCTCGGTGATGAAGGCGCTGACCGAGCGCTACGCCTCGCGCTGAAGCACCCAGCCTTCGCGCGGCGGATGATTACCGACAGAAGGGTGAGCACTGCCGCGTGCACCGGGCGAGTCGATGCGGCAAAATTGGCGCGTCGTTTTTACCTGTGCTGCGGTCGATGCTGCAGCTGGAGTTAGCTGGATGTCCCTGATAATCACCGATGACTGCATCAACTGCGACGTGTGCGAGCCCGAGTGCCCGAACAGCGCGATTTCCCAGGGTGAGGAAATCTACGTCATCGATCCCAATCTCTGTACCGAGTGCGTCGGCCATTACGACGAACCGCAGTGCCAACAAGTCTGCCCGGTGGATTGCATCCCGCTCGATGAAAGCAATGTCGAGAGCAAGGATGAGCTGATGCAGAAGTACATGATCATCACTGGCAAAGCCTGATCGACCTTCCGACCTCGCCCTGAAGGTGAGGTCCGCCCCAAAACCGGTGCCCGCCATTCCATGCCGCTGCAAGAGCTGCCTAACCAACGTGGGTGAGGCTTCAAGTCGACCACGACTGCTGAGCTGTTGCTGCCACAACGTCGCTGCTGGCTGCTCAGCACGTTAGAAACGCACCAGCCGAAAACGACACGGCCCCGCACGCGATGAAGCGGCGAGGCCGTAGAGCGAGTCGGATAAACCGCCGACCCGGTAAAGCTGAACTGCGGGATCAATCCTGGCGGTTGTAACCGACGCGGGTGCAACCCAGGCAGCGAGCAAAGGCCGCGGCACCTGGCTCAACAACCAGCGCATGCCCCGTCTCCTTGATGCCGCCGCCCATGGCGCTGAACGGCAGACTCACGACGAACAGGCCGGCTCCGACGACAGTGGCCGCGATCAGCAGCGGACGGGCGATCAGCAGATCGCCCACGATGGAAAAGGCTTTCGGGGCCTCGACGGTGTACATCGGATCGCCGCTGGCGTTCTGCTGTACCGATTGCGCCTGCACAGGCATCGTCAGCAGACCTGTGGTCAGGGCCAAGACAACAGCAGTGGAGCGAAACAGATTCATGGTGTGGTCCTTCAGCTGGGCGAAACGAGGCAGATGATTGTAGTGAGCGTCACTATAGCAGTGGCCGCCGGTTGTTGATCGTGAACACCGTCAATGCCTGCGCAGTGCATGGCCGATCGGTTTTTCATCGCTGACAGCGTCCGCAATAGACACTGGCACGCTGGCCGAGGCGAATTTCTCGCAGGGTCGAACCACAGGTTTTGCAAAAATCCCCGCCCCGACCGTAGACGAACAGCTCTTGCTGGAAGTAACCCGGCTTGCCATCGCCCCCCACGAAGTCGCGCAGCGTGGTGCCGCCGCGCTCGATGGCATAGGCCAGGATCCGTTTGATCTCGACGGCCAGCTTCAGGTAGCGCGCCCGCGACACCGCGCCGGCCGCTCGCCGCGGATCGATTCCGGCAGCGAACAGCGCCTCGCTCGCATAAATATTACCGACGCCGACCACCACCGCGTTATCCATGATGAACGGCTTGATCGCCATGCTGCGTCCACGTGACATCTGATACAGACGCTCTCCGTCGAACGCGTCGCTGAGCGGCTCCGGGCCCAGGCTGGCGAGCAGCACGTGGCTCAGCGGATCATCGCTCCACAGCAGGGCACCGAAGCGGCGAGGGTCGGTGTAGCGCAGCGCCATTCCGGACTCCAGCACGATGTCGACATGCTCGTGCTTGCCCACTGGAAGATCAGCCGGTACCAGCCGCAGGCTGCCGGACATGCCTAGGTGCGCGATGAGCGTGCCCACTTCAGCCTTGATCAGCAGGTACTTGGCGCGCCGTTCGACCGCCTCGATCCGCTGACCGGACAGCCGTACGTCCAGATCCTCCGGGATCGGCCAGCGCAACCGTCGCTCGCGCACGATGACCCGACTGACACGTTGGCCGACAAGATGCGGAGCGATGCCGCGGCGGGTGGTTTCGACTTCTGGGAGTTCGGGCATACAGGCAAATCGAGAAGGGAACGGCAGGCGACCTTAGCAGCTAACGCACGGCCCGGTCAGCCGACACCCAGCTCCCGAATGATGTCGCGCTGGCATTCGAAATCGTATTCGGAGAGGCCAACGTATTCGAGCACCAGCTGCGCCACGGCAGCCCATTCGTGGTCCTCCGGCTGATCGCCCAGTACGCGATGGCAGGCGCAGATGTGCTCAGCCATCTTCAGGATCGCCAGCAACGTTTTGACTTGAGGGTCGCTCCATTCATCGTTGAACAGTGCCAGCGCGTTGTGGTGGTTGGCGATGGCCTCACACAAATGCTGCGGCAGCTTCCATGAGCGCGCCACGAAATACCCGACCACCGCATGATTGGTATTCAGCACCCGATTTTCGACATCGGTAATGCGCGTTTCGGCACCAACACCGGCGTAGGCCTCCTCCAGCACCCTCATATAGCCAGGAAAGCGGGTGAGCATCAGCGGGATACCGCAATTGTGGAACAGACCCAGCGTGTAGGCCTCGTCAGGCGCCGGATGACCGATGCGCTTGGCCAGGGCCAGACAGGTGCTGGCCACATCCTGCGCCGAATCCCAGAAGCGGTTGAGCGTGACGATGGCCGCATCGGTCAGCTCGCCGCGAATCGATTGTGCATTGATCAGGTTGATGACTGAACGGCAGCCCAGCAGGTTGACGGCTTGCTGGATCGAGGCGATGCGGTTGGCGAGGCCGAAGAACGGTGAGTTAACCGTTTTCAGCAAGGCGCCGGACAACCCTGGATCCTGGCTGATCAGGCGGGCAATGGCGCGCAAGTCGGGATCAGGCATGACCTGCTCCATCTGCAGGTCGACCATGATCTGCGGCTGCGGCGGCACGCTGATCCCCTGCAGCACGCTGCGGATCTGCTCGTCGGTGAGTTCAATGGACATAGAAAGCGGCTCGACCTTGTCGATAGCACAAGGCCACCAAGGAAAGAGTGCGAACTTTGGCCGAGATGGCGGTCGGATTTCAAGTAGATCAATTTGAAATCCGACGAGGAGGAAAACGAAATGGCCGATTCCCTGAAAGGCAAACGCATCGCGATCCTGGTGACAGACGGTTTCGAGCAGGTCGAGCTGACTGGGCCAAAGGAGGCGCTGGAAAAAGCCGGCGCGACCGCCGAGATCATTTCGTCATCGAACGGCGAAGTGACCGGCTGGAACCACACCACGCCCGCCACCAAGTTTCACGTCGACAAGACGTTCGACACCATTCACATGGAAGACTACGACGCCGTTCTGCTTCCGGGCGGCGTGGTGAATTCCGACACCATCCGCACCGACGAGATGGCCCAGGAGCTGGTTCGCGATGCGGCCCGCACCAACAAGACCATTGCCGTGATCTGTCATGGCGCCTGGTTGCTGGCCTCCTCTGATCTGGTCAAAGGCAAGAAGATGACCAGCTGGCCGTCGCTGACCGACGATTTGAAGAACGCCGGCGCCCAGTGGGTCGACGAGCAGGTCGTGGTCGACGGCCATCTGATCAGCAGCCGCAAGCCGGACGACATCCCGGCGTTCAACGAAGCGCTGATCAAAGCCCTCGCGGCCTGACGCCAGCTAGGTAACGCCGAGGCATCGCGAATACCGGTCGACCGCGACTGGCCGATGCCTCTCCTGAGCCGCCTGCTGGGCAACTGCTCCCAGCAGCGATGTCTAACCCCAACGCCCTCCTCCATCCAGCCAGCGCTTTTGTCAGCCCTCTGGCCTATAATCGCGCCCTTTTCCCGGAGCCCTCCTGATGAGCCTGCCCAGCCTGCGCCTCAAAGCCAACGCCGACCGCCGCCTGCGCGCCGGCCATCTGTGGGTCTATAGCAATGAGGTGGACACCGCAGCCACGCCGCTGAGCGGTTTTGCCGCTGGTGATCAGGCCATCCTCGAAGCAGCGGGAGGCAAGCCGCTGGGCATCGTCGGCGTCTCGCCGAACAACCTGATCTGCGCGCGCCTGCTGTCACGTGACCTCAAGCACAGCCTGGACAAGTCGCTGCTGGTCCATCGCATCCAGGTCGCACTGTCGCTGCGTGATCGCCTGTTCGATCAACCTTGCTACCGCCTGATCTACGGTGATTCGGATCTGCTGCCGGGCCTGGTGGTGGACCGTTTCCATGACCATCTGGTGGTTCAGCTGGCCTCCGCCACCATGGAGCGCAACAAGGATGCCGTGCTCGAAGCCCTGGTCCAGGTGCTCAAGCCGCGCGGCGTGCTATGGAAGAACGACTCCAGCGCTCGCGATGCCGAAGGGCTGGAGCGCTACGTCGATACCGCGTTCGGAGTAGTGCCGGAATGGGTTGCGCTGGAAGAGAACGGCGTCAAGTTCGAAGCACCCGTGTTGCAAGGCCAGAAGACCGGCTGGTTCTACGACCACCGCATGAATCGCGCACGCCTGGCGCCCTACGTGAAAGGCAAGCGTGTGCTCGACCTGTTCAGCTACATCGGCGGCTGGGGCGTCCAGGCCGCTGCCTTTGGCGCCAGTGAAGTGTTCTGCGTCGATGCCTCGGCGTTCGCGCTGGATGGCGTCGAGCGCAACGCCGCGCTCAATGGCGTTGCCGAGAAAATGACCTGCGTGGAAGGCGACGCCTTCGAAGCGATGAGAGAGCTGAAGAACGCCGAAGAGCGCTTCGACGTCGTCATCACCGACCCGCCCGCTTTCATCAAACGCAAGAAAGACATCAAGAACGGTGAAGCCGCCTACCGCCGCCTCAACGAAACCGCGATGCGTCTACTGAACAAGGACGGCATCCTGGTCAGCGCCTCTTGCTCGATGCACCTTGAGGAAGACAACCTGCAGAACATCCTGCTCGGCAGCGCCCGGCATCTGGATCGCAACATCCAGCTGCTTGAACGTGGATCACAGGGCCCGGATCACCCGGTGCATCCAGCGATCCCCGAAACCCGCTACATCAAAAGCATCACCTGTCGCATCCTCCCTAACAGCTGATAGCTGTCGCCAGACGAACGAAGCCCCACATCAAAACGCATGCGGGGCTTCGCCGATCGCCTTACTCGATTCCCTTGCGCTGCTCGGTCCAAAGATAGCTGGTGCACAACCCGCAGAAGCGACCATAGAAGGTGCTGCGCGCCGTTTCATCCTCCATCAGGTGATAGCGGAACCACGCCGTTGAGGGTCCGCGGTAGGCTCCACCGTCGCCGACGGGCTCGAAGTGACTGACATACCGCCGCTCACCCCAGAACACCGGCACATTGGCCCGTGTGTAGACCGGCTGCGCGTTGAGGTACGGAAACGCGATGGTGTCGCCCCCGCCTGACATCAGAAACATCGGCCCCTTCTGATTGCGCTGGGACGACGGGTCATGGCCAAGCCCGATGGTGTAGGGCTGGATTGGCGCGGTCACGCTCACCCGATCATCCTGCCCAGCCATGATCGATCCACCGCCGCCCTGGGAATGACCTGACGTGCCGACCCGGCCGGTGTTTAGCACGCCAACGTAAGTGCCATAGGTGCGATTGCTCTCTTGTACCAGATAGTCGAGGCAGGCCAGCATGTCCCGACCAGTCCCGGCGTTGGACGTCTCCGCCGCTGCGACAACGAATCCATGGCTGGCCCAATGCGATAACAGTCCCGAATACGCGGTCGGCCCTGTCCCGGTACCGTTACCCCAGAGAATTACCGGATGCCGGACGCCGTTCTGCCCCAAGCTACTGGGACGGTAGACGCGGCAGTTCGGGCCTTCGCTGCGACTGGTTGTGGCATAGGGGCCGGAGCGCTCGAAGTTCGATACCGCAGGAAAGGGCGCGCCGGGCGTATCCGGCAGCGGCGCAGCCAAGGCAGACCCGCAGATCGCTAGGCCCAGTGCAGCGGCAATGCCGCTAAGTTTGATGTCCAGCATGTGTGTTCCTCTTGTTGTTCTGATCATGTGTATGGACGTTCGCACCAGCTCGCGATGTGAGTCGAACGCACTGCACCTCCTGTGTTTCCCGCGTGACCATCAGCAGTGCGGGTGGCCAGTCGGCCCGAATCAACCCTAGCCAGCGAAAACCACCGCGCCACCTGATGCGCCCGTGGAGCGGACGAACGGCTGCGCTTCGCCCCGGCTGAATAATTCATCATTAGCTTCAGTGTTGATGCGCTTGACTCAACACAGGATGAGCCTCGGTAATCGCGCCGTTTGGCTCGCCGACAGGAACGCGCGTAGAATCGGGCTATTCCTCGCCATCATCCCCAGGCGGGCCATGAGCCCAGGCCGCCCGAGCGATACCCCGCCTCGATCGGCCCCTCCGCACGCACGGTCACCTGCCGTTGCACGCGGCACAGGTGACGCTCACCATAAGCACTATTCGAACCGCTGATTAGCCGCAGGAACCGTCATGCCCGATTACCGCTCGAAAACTTCCACGCACGGCCGCAACATGGCCGGTGCCCGCGCGCTCTGGCGTGCCACCGGCATGAAGGACGAAGACTTCAAGAAGCCGATCATCGCCATCTCCAACTCCTTCACCCAGTTCGTGCCCGGTCACGTGCACCTGAAGGATCTGGGCCAGCTGGTCGCCCGTGAGATTGAAAAGCACGGCGGCGTAGCCAAGGAATTCAATACCATCGCGGTCGACGACGGCATCGCCATGGGCCACGACGGCATGCTCTATTCGCTGCCCTCGCGCGAGATCATTGCCGACTCGGTGGAGTACATGGTCAACGCGCATTGCGCCGACGCCATCGTCTGCATCTCCAACTGCGACAAGATCACCCCCGGCATGCTGATGGCTGCGCTGCGCCTGAACATCCCGGTGGTGTTCGTCTCCGGTGGCCCGATGGAAGCCGGCAAGACCAAGCTGGCCAGCCACGGCCTGGACCTGGTCGATGCCATGGTCATCGCCGCCGATGAAAGCGCCTCCGACGAGAAGGTCGCCGAATACGAGCGCAGCGCCTGCCCGACCTGCGGCAGCTGCTCCGGCATGTTCACCGCAAACTCGATGAACTGCCTGGCCGAAGCCTTAGGGCTAGCCCTGCCTGGCAACGGTTCGACCCTGGCGACCCACAGCGACCGTGAGCAGCTGTTCCTGCGCGCCGGCCGCACCATTGTCGAGCTGTGCCAGCGTTATTACGGTGAAGGCGACGAATCGGTGCTGCCGCGCAATATCGCCAGTCGCAAGGCGTTCGAGAACGCCATGACCCTGGACATCGCCATGGGTGGTTCCACCAACACCATCCTGCACCTGCTGGCTGCGGCTCAGGAAGCCGAGGTCGATTTCGACCTGCGCGCCATCGACGCCCTGTCACGCAAAGTGCCGCAGCTGTGCAAGGTTGCGCCGAACATCCAGAAGTACCACATGGAAGACGTGCACCGCGCCGGCGGCATTTTCTCCATTCTCGGCGAGCTGGCCCGTGGCGGCCTGCTGCACACCGATGTGCCCACCGTGCACAGCCGAACGCTTGCCGAAGGCATCGCTAAATGGGACATCACCCAGACCCAGGACGAAGCGGTACACACCTTCTTCAAGGCAGGCCCGGGCGGTATCCCAACGCAGACGGCGTTCAGCCAGTCGACCCGTTGGGACACCCTGGATCTGGATCGCGCCGAAGGCTGCATCCGCAGCGTCGAGCACGCCTATTCGCAGGAAGGTGGCCTCGCCGTGCTCTACGGCAACATCGCCCTGGATGGCTGCGTGGTGAAGACCGCGGGTGTGGATGAATCCATCCATGTCTTCGAAGGCACCGCCAAGATCTTCGAAAGCCAGGACAGCGCCGTGAAAGGCATCCTCAATGACGAAGTGAAGGCCGGTGACATCGTCATCATTCGCTACGAAGGCCCGAAAGGCGGCCCGGGCATGCAGGAAATGCTCTACCCGACCTCGTACCTGAAATCCAAGGGACTGGGCAAGGACTGCGCCCTGCTCACCGACGGCCGCTTCTCCGGTGGCACCTCGGGCCTGTCCATCGGCCACGCTTCGCCTGAAGCCGCTGCGGGCGGCGCCATCGGCTTGGTACGTGACGGTGACAAGGTGCTGATCGACATCCCCAACCGCAGCATCCAGCTGCAGGTCAGCGATGAAGAACTGTCCCACCGCCGCATCGAGCAGGACAAGAAAGGCTGGAAGCCTGCCGCCCCGCGCCCGCGCAAGGTGACAACAGCGCTCAAGGCCTACGCACTGCTCGCCACCAGCGCCGACAAGGGCGCGGTGCGCAACAAGGCCATGCTGGACGGCTGATCCATCGCGGTAAAACAAGCCTGGCCTTCGCGCCGGGCTTTTTCATGGTTCGCCGATGGCCGGTTCCAGCCGAACTCCGTCAATTTCAATCGCGTTGAAGCGGGGCGCGACCAGTTCGAATTCCCCCCTATCAAGAAGCTCGCCTAGCGCCTCGCCTTCCGGAAGCGCGCCTGCGGTGACGCGCAGCTGGCCAAGCCAACGCCAGCCTCCGGCAGCAACCCGACCCAGCACCGGCACCACCCGAGGCTCGCCACGGAGCAGCAGCACTTCGGATTGGCCGTCCCGATCCAGATCCACCGCAAACAACCGACACTCTGCTAGGCATCCCTGATTGCTGACGGCACGTGCCAACGAGCCATCTTCATCCGTTACAGGTTCGCCAATCCAGGGCACTGGCGGCGCGGCTGCGACCTCCTGCTCGCGTTTCCACGCCCAGTAGTGGTCCGCCTTATCAAGCCGTTGCAGATCGGCTTGCAGGCCTGTGCGCCGAGCCTCGTCTTCCCAATGCTCGTCTAGTTGCTGACGCAGCGCTTGCAGGTATCGCCGTCCCGGCTCGCCCAGCTGAAAGCGAAGCGCGCCCATGTCGGTTCGTTCGACTGGCACTTCGTCACTCAGCAGACGCTGATACTGACTGGCCGCGCTCAGGTGCAGGGGGCTCAGCGCCGGCACATGCATGAGCACCAACAGGCAGGCGGCGAATAGTGCCAGAGGCGGGTTGCTCTGTCGGAGCCCGCTCAGCCACGCGGCATCACGCCGGATCACTGCTCTCACCAGTGCCAGGCCATGCACCATCGCTACGAGCGCCAGGAGCGCAGCCAACACGCGATCCGGCGTCAGCCCGTACTGGTCGATCCGCAGCCACAACGCATGCATCGCGAGGCCAGCCAGTAACGGCAGGCACAGCGAACTGGCATCCGCCAGCAACCGTAAGGGTCGCGGGTAGTGGAACCTCTGCAGCCCGTCCTGCACCACCCCGTTGAGCAGTGCGATATGCGCGAACACCAATGCCAGCAAGATCGGCGTCGCGTGGCGTGTCGCCCAGAGCGGAGCAAGACCGGTGAACGGCAGGAAAACCACGAACAGCAGCAGGATCACCACCGTCAGCGGCAGCAGAAAACGACACATGGCCTGCAGCACATTGCGCAGCGCATCGATGACCTGGCCGCGCTCCAGCCCGATGCGCAGCCCGGCGGCGACAACGGTCGCGCTGGCGACCCAGACGAAGCCGGACGAATTGAAGAGCCGCTTGAACTGATCGACCCCGAGCATGCTGAACAGGCCCGCCCAGAGCCAGATCAACAGCCAGAACACCCCGAGCATCACGAGCGCCATGAACAGCAGCAAACCGTTGTTCCAGGCGTGACGGTAGAGCGCGCTGTAGTCGAAGCGCCAGCGATGCGCAGGGTCACGAGCCTGGATGAAGGGTGTGAGGATGTAAGCCAGTGCCAGATGACTCCACAGCAGCAGCGTGCCGGTCGTTTCATCGAAGTAATACCAGCGCGGCTGGTCGAACTGAACCCCAAGCCACGCCGCCAGCGTTGCGGGCAAAAGAATCCCCGGGAGCAGCAGCTTCCAGCGATCCGCCTCGCGCAACTGCCCCCATAGCATCTGCAGCTGCCAGCCCCCCACCACGACCAACACAATCAGGGCCGAACAGAGGGACCGCCAGACAGACCCGTGCGGCCAGCTTTCGCTGGCCATCCATAGCGTCAGGCCCTGCAACAGACCCACCGACAGATAAACCATCAGGGGTCGATGCTCACTTGCTGGTTGCATGATTGTTCCTTCAGAAAATCGTGGCAGCGCGGTCAGGCGCAGGTTATGCGGTTGCAACGTCAGAGTCTCAACATACCGCGCTGCGCCCGTGAGGCTGGCAGGTAATTCAGCCGTCAGCCACTGGCCGTCCCGCTTTTCGTAAGAGCATGCAAACTCGCGATCAAGCTCTGAGATTCATGCTGCGGTAGAGCCCGGATCGCCAGCAAGCTGGCTCCTACAGGGGGCTGGCGATCTGAGTACAGCCTTCCGCGACTGGCCATCCCGGTTTTCGTACGAGCAACCTCGCTCGCGATCAAGCGCTAAGACTCATGCTGCGGGAGAGCCCGGATCGCCAGCAAGCTGGCTCCAATAGAGCCTGGCGATCTGAGTACAGCCTTCCGTGACCGGCCATCCGGGTTTTTGTAGGAGCGAGCTCGCTCGCGATCAAGCGCTAGACTCATGCTGCGGGAGAGCCCGGATCGCCAGCAAGCTGGCTCCTACAGAGGCTGGCGATCTGAGTACAGCCTTCCGTGACCGGCCATCCCGGTTTTCGTAGGAGCATGCGTACTCGCGATCAAGCGCTAGATTCATGCTGCGGGCGAGCCCGGGTCGCCCGCAAGCTGGCTCCTACAGGGGGCTGACTATCTGAGTACAGCCGTCAGCCACTGGCCGTCCCGGTTTTCGTAGGAGCGAGCTCGCTCGCGATCAGACCCGCGTCATCAGCCAACAGGTTCAGCTGTGCCCCATCGATGCTGCCACGTAGAATCGCGCTCTTTTTAGCTGGAGCATGCCATGAGCGCGCTGAAGTCCTCCCCCGACGAGTTGCGTAACGACCTGGTCTACGGCCTCGACGACAGGCCCAGTCCCTGGATCGCCTTTCTCGCCGCGCTGCAGCATCTGCTGGCGATCATCGTGCCGATCGTCACGCCCGGATTGCTGATCTGCCAGGCCATCGGCGTATCGCCACGCGACACCAATATCATCGTGTCCATGTCGCTGGTAATTTCCGGCATCGCCACCTTCGTCCAGTGCAAGCGCTTCGGTCCGCTCGGCGCAGGGCTGCTAATCGTGCAGGGCACCAGCTTCAACTTCGTTGGCCCGCTGATCGCCGGCGGCGTACTGATGGTCAAGCAGGGCACGCCGGTCGAAGCGGTGATGTCGGCGATTTTCGGTGTGGTGATTGCCGGCTCCTTTATCGAGATGGGCGTCTCGCGCGTGCTGCCGTTCATCAAGCGCCTGATCACACCGCTGGTGACCGGCATCGTGGTGCTGATGATCGGCCTGACGCTGATCAAAGTCGGGCTGATCAGCATGGGCGGTGGCTACGCCGCCATGGGTGACGGCAGCTTCGCCAGCCGCGAGAATCTGCTGCTCTCCGGCGTAGTGCTGGGCGCCATCGTCGTGCTCAACCGCCTGCCGGTGCAGTGGATGCGCAGCTGCGCCATCATCATCGCGCTGGCCATCGGCTATGCGCTGTCCGCCTACCTGGGACGCCTGGACTTCACCGGCATGCGCGAAGCCGAGCTGTTCGAGGTGCCGATGCCATTGCACTTCGGCCTAGGCTTCTCCTGGAGCCTGTTCATTCCGATGGTGGTGATCTATCTGGTCACCTCGCTCGAAGCCATCGGTGACATCACCGCCACCAGCAAACTTTCACGCCAGCCGGTGGAAGGCCCGCTGTGGATGCAGCGCATCAAGGGTGGCGTGCTGGTCAATGGTGCCAACTCGCTGCTGGCGGGTTTCTTCAATACCTTCCCAAGCTCGGTGTTCGCGCAGAACAACGGCATCATCCAGCTCACCGGCATCGCCAGCCGCTACGTCGGCATGTGGATCGCGGTGATGCTGGTGATTCTCGGACTGTTCCCAGCCGTCGCAGGCGTGCTGCAGGCCGTGCCCGAGCCCGTACTGGGTGGCGCCGCTATTGTGATGTTCGGTGCGGTAGCGGCCGCGGGCATCAACATTCTCACGGGCATCCAGCTGGATCGCCGCGCGCTGCTGATCATCTCGGTCTCGCTGGCGCTGGGCCTGGGCTTTTCTCAGGTGCCGGAGTTCCTGGCAAACCTGCCGGGCGAGCTGCGCAACGTGCTGGAATCTGGGGTTGCAACCGGCGGCATTTGCGCCCTGGTGATGAACTGGTTCCTACCCGAGTCGCCGGCAAGCGCAGAGCAAGACCCGGTCTGATCAACTGGTACGCGCCTCCTGAGCGAGGCGCTGGCAGACCTCATCGGCGATCGCCAGGGCAGCGGTCAGTCCTGGCGATTCGATGCCGAACAGATTCACCAGCCCCGCAACGCCATGCTCGGCCGGCCCGTCGATACGGAAATCCGCAGCCGGTTCGCCGGGTCCACTGATCTTCGGGCGAATGCCGGTGTACGCCGGTTGCAACGCACCATCGGGCAATCCCGGCCAGTAACGGCGGATCGCGGCGTAGAAACGCTCCGCGCGGCTTTCATCCATCGTGTAATCCAGGCCGTCGACCCATTCCACGTCCGGGCCGAACCGCGCCTGTCCGCCGAGGTCCAGTGTCAGGTGCACGCCCAGCCCGCCGGGTTCCGGGAGTGGATAGACCAGGTGCCGGAATGGCGTCGGGGTCGACAGGCTGAAATAGCTGCCCTTGGCGAAATAGCGAGGCGGCACCGATTCAACGGTCAGTCCCGCCGTGCGCGCGGCGATTTCTGGTGCTGCGTGTCCGGCACAGTTGATGACGCTGCTGGCCAGCAGCGTCATCGGCGTTTCACCTCCCACCTCGACACACAGCCCCGCACCGGTCACCTCAATGGACGCTACCGGCGCATGCAACGCCAGCAACGCACCCGCGGCCTCGGCATCCCCTTGCAGCGCCAGCATCAGCCCATGGCTGTCGACAATGCCGGTACTGGGCGAGAGCAGCCCGGCCACGGCATTGAGCTGCGGTTCCAGGGATTTCACCTCATCGCCATCAAGCCGCTGCAGATCGCCGACGCCGTTAGCGATGGCGTGTGCCTGTAGCGCATCGAGCCCCGCCAATTGGGACTCATCGGTGGCGACGATCAGCTTGCCGCAACGCCGATAAGGCACGCCGTGACTGTCGCAGAACGCATAGAGTGCATCGCGCCCGGCCACGCACAGCCGTGCCTTCAGCGAACCTTGCGGATAGTAGATGCCGGCGTGAATGACCTCGCTGTTGCGCGAACTGGTGCCCGTACCGATGGCTGACTCGGCTTCCAGTATCACCACCTCGCGTCCGGCCTGGGCCAGTGCCCGCGCTACCGCCAGCCCCACCACGCCAGCACCGATGACCACACAATCGACCTGCTCCATTCCCGCTCCCCTACAATTAGGCGAGCGCCAGACTGCCGCAAGATCGAACCGCGGCCAAGCCTCGCTTGCCCAACATCCATACACTCATGAAAACGGGAGCCACCATGCGCATTGGCGTCATATCCGACACCCACGGCCTGCTGCGCCCTGAAGCCATCGCTGCGCTGCAGGGTTGCGAGCGCATCATCCATGCCGGTGACATCGGCAAACCCGAGGTGCTGGACAGGTTGCGTGAGCTGGCGCCACTGGACGTCATTCGTGGCAACGTCGACAGCGCTGATTGGGCCACAGCGGTTCCGGAGCACCTGGATTTAGAAATCGGCGGGCTGCGCATCCACGTCACCCATGACGTCAAGACGATGGGGATCGACCCGGTCGCCGAGCGGGTCGACGTGGTCATCGCCGGGCACTCGCACCAGCCCAAGATCGAGCAGGTCAACGGCGTGCTCTACCTCAACCCGGGGAGCGCCGGCCGTCGCCGCTTTACATTGCCGATCAGCCTGGCCCTGCTGGACATCGAGGACGGCCAGCCGCGAGCGCAGCTGGTGACGCTGGGTTAATCGCTCAGCTGACGCCCATATAGCGATCGCTGCGGTGATTGATTGCCAGCACCAGATTCAGTGCCACCGCGCCCAGCACCGAGAGCGCAACCTTATCCAGCGGCACGATGAATACAGCCGCCAGCACGATCAGCGCGTCGATGCCCATCTGGAAGGTCCCGGCGCGCAGGCCGAAGCGCTCCTGCAGGAACAGCGCGAGGATGTTGACGCCACCGAGGCTGGCGCGGTGACGGAACAGCATCAACAGCCCGACGCCCATGGCGAAGCCGCCGAACAGCGCGGCGTAATAGATGTTCAGCTCGGCAAAGCGAATCCAGTTCGGTGTCAGTTCGGCCAGCAGCGACACCAGACCCACCGCAATGATGGTGCGCAGCGTAAAGCTCCAGCCCATGCGCCAGATCGCCAGTAGGTAGAACGGGATATTGAGCGTGAAGAACACCAGCCCGAAGGGCCAGCCGGCGAAATACTTGAGCAGAAAGGCCAGACCGACCGTGCCGCCAGTCAATAGCCCGGCATGGCTGTAGAAGGCAATGCCCAACGCCACCATCGCGGTGCCCAGCAGTAGCGCCAGCGCATCCTCCCAGAGCGGATGGCGGACGAAGATCGCGGCGATGGTTTCCGCCTGCTCCGCGTCCTCGCGTTCAGCGTCACGCTGGTTGACGACCGCGTCCGCTGCGCCACGTTGCACTGCGCCACGTTGCACTACGCCCTGTTTGTCGTTCTGCATGAAAGGTGTCTCGTGAGAAGCGGAGGGAAAGCATAGAAGCTGACGCCAGGCGAGGACTTGGCGTCGGTCAAGGAAGCCTGGGGATGCCTAGGGTCAGCGACGCTGCCAGGTCTCGAAGCGATAGCCGGGCGCCTCGCCCTCGGCAGGATGTGACTGGCTCTCGGTACGCTGCCATTCGGCTTCTTCGAAGGCGGGGAAAAAGGCGTCGCCTTCAGGGGCCGCATCGATTCGGGTGAGGTAGAGGCGCTGAGCCTGCCCCAATGCCTGGGCGTAGAGTTGCGCGCCGCCAATCAGCATCAGCTCCTCGACACCCTGCTCGCGCGCCCACTGCTCCGCGCGAACCAGCGCAGCGTCGAGCGTAGTAAAGGTTTCGGCACCGTCGAGCTGCAGGTCCTGCTGGCGGCTAACCACCAGATTCAGCCGACCTGGCAATGGGCGGCCGAGGGAATCCCAGGTCTTGCGCCCCATGATGATCGGCTTGCCAAGGGTCATCGCCTTGAAGTGTTTGAGGTCGGCCGGCAGATGCCAGGGCATCGTGTTGTCGAGGCCGATGACGCGGTTGTCCGCCATGGCCGCGATCATAGCGAGGGGAAGTGAGGTCTGATTCATGGCGGCGAGAATAACAGAGCGCCGGCGGAGCAGTCAGCGCCGCCAGATACACGTCAACAACATCGAACGGTCATCTTCGCTTTACCAAAGCGTCAAGCTATCGTCATTGTCACGCCTCAGGCTTACCGCTCCCCTTCCACGGAGACGCCCACAATGGCCCGCCACAGCCGCCCTACCTTGCGCCACCTATTTGCCGCCTGCAGCCTGCTGCTGCCGATCGCCGCGTTTGCCGCCACGCCCGACGCCTCGGTCGCTGCCAAGAACGGCCGCGACGAGCCCCATCCGCTGGTCATTGCCCACCGCGGCGCCAGTGGCTACGTGCCCGAGCACACCCTTGCCTCTTACGCGCTGGCCATTCTGCAGGGCGCCGACTATGTCGAGCCGGACCTCGTCATGACCCGCGACGGCGAGCTGGTCGCCCGTCACGACAACGAGCTGGGGTTGACCACCGATGTGTCACAGCACCCCGAATTCGCCGACCGCAAGCGCACGCAAATGGTCGACGGCGTGAAGCTCACCGGCTGGTTCAGCGAAGACTTCACCCTGGCCGAGCTGAAAACCCTGCGCGCCATCGAGCGCATCCCAACGATCCGTCCCGGTAACGCGCGGCTCGACGGCAGCCTGGAAATCCCGACGCTGCAGGAGATCATCGATCTGGTGAAAACCATGCAGCTGAGCGAGCGCCGCCGCATCGGTCTGTACCCGGAAACCAAGCACCCGACGCACTTCCAGAAGCTTGGCCTGGCTATCGAAAAACCACTGGTGCGCGTCCTCCACCGCAACGGCTATGCAGGCCGCAGTGCGCCGGTCTATATCCAGTCCTTTGAAGTGGAAAACCTCAAGACCCTCAGCGGCTTGACGCAGCTGCGCCTGGTCCAGCTGTTTGGCGGTGGACAGCCCTACGATCAGAAAGTACGCGGCAGCAAACTGACCTACGCGCAGATGGCAACCGCAGAAGGCCTGAAGGCCATCTCGCGCTACGCCGCGGGCGTCGGCCCGGAAAAGAGCTACATCATTCCGCGTGACGCCAACGGCAATCTCGGCCAGCCCACCGACTTCGTGCCAAACGCCCACGCCGCTGGCCTGAAGGTGCACCCGTACACCTTCCGCGCCGAGAACGTGTTCCTTCCGGCCAATCTGCGCAAAGGCGACTCCCCAACCGAGCGCGGCAATATTGAAGCTGACATACAGGCCTTCCTCGACGCTGGCATCGACGGGCTGTTCATCGATCAGCCGGACATCGCGGTAAAAGTGCGCGGGCAGTAATACCCAGCGCTACCCCGCCCGGCCAGGATGGCCGGGCACTCCTACGTCCGGGTTGTCATGCCAAGTGATCGGCGCTGAGCGAGCGAGTCAGCCGATCACGCCCGCCTGGTGCAGCTCGGCCAGTTCCGCTTCGCTTTTGCCGAGCACACGAGTGAGCACGCTATCGGTGTGCTGACCGTGCAGCGGCGGCGCCTTGGCGACAACCGTTAGCGTACGCGAGAAGCGCAGCGGGCTGCGCACCATGCGCACCTCCCCGGCGACCGGGTGCTCGGCGCTGATGACGAGGTCGCGATAGCCTGCCGTTTCCGACTCCAGCGCCTGAGCGACATCCTTCACTTCACCGACCGGAATCGCCTGCGCGCGCAATGCGCCGATCAACGCCTCGTTGTTCCAGCCCGCAAACGCGTCCTGCAGTATCGGGAGCAACACCTCACGGTTCTCCGTGCGGCCCTTGTTCTGGGCGAAGCGCGGATCGCTGTGGAGCTCCGGACGCTTGAGCACGTCCAGACACAGGCGGCGATACTGCTCGTCGTTGCCCACGGCCAAGGCGATGCTGCCATCGGCGGTGTTGAACAGCTGGTAGGGCACGATGCTGGCGTGAGCATTGCCGTAGCGTTGCGGCACCTTACCCGTGTTGAGGTAGCCGGACGCGACATTGGCCAGGAAGTGCAGCGCACTGTCGGACAGCGCGATATCCACCGACTGACCGAGCCCGGACTTCTCGCGCTCGAACAGCGCCGCCAGGATGCCCTGAACCGCATTCATGCCAGTAACCAGATCGATGAAAGCCACGCCCAGGCGCATGGGCTCGCCCTCCTTCTCGCCCGTGATCGACATGAAGCCGCTTTCGGCTTGGATGATGAAGTCGTAGCCAGGCCGGTTTTCCATCGGGTTGCCGCGCCCGTATCCGGTAATCGAGCAATGGATGAGCCGAGGATTGACCGCTGCCAGCGTTTCGTAATCCAACCCGAGGCGCTTGAGGCTTGCAGGCAGGAAGTTTTCGACCACCACGTCGGCCTGCGCGGCCAAATCAAGGATCAGCTGACGCCCCTCGGGTTTACGCAAGTCCACCGCCAGGCTCTGCTTGTTGCGATTGGCGCTGAGGTAGTAGGTGGAGATGCCGGCCTTGGCCGGCGGCATCCAGCTGCGGGTGTCGTCACCCTCCAGGCTTTCGATCTTCCACACCTCGGCGCCGAGGTCCGCCAGGGCCATGGTCGACCAGGGCCCGGCGAGGATGCGTGTCAGATCCAGTACCTTGATGCCTTGTAGAACGCTCATCGACTCTCCTTCTAACCTGAACTGGCAATGGAGTCGAAACTGGCGCAAGCGGGTCAAAACCACAACAGCTGGCCTGCAAACATCTGTGCGATTACCGAACCGTTTTTCGTTCATCGGACTCCCGTCAGGGTTCGATCCTTTTAAGGTGACAGCGTCGCCTGATCGCCACCCGCAGCCTTAAAACAACTACAAGAAGAGAACACCACCATGCCCCTGACTATGAAGCGCACCCTGAGCCTGTTCCTCCTGGCCGCCACGCTCCCCCTCGCCTCGCTGGCCCAGGCCGCCGAATGGCCGACCGACACCGTCCGCCTGGTGGTGCCCTATGCGCCGGGCGGGACCACAGACGTTCTGTCGCGCAAGGTTGCCGACCTGCTGCAGCAACAGATCGGCACGGTCGTCGTGGAAAACCGTCCGGGCGCTGGCTCGACCATGGCCACCGGACAACTGGCCCGCGGCGGACGGGGCGCTGACCACACGATTCTGATGGCGTCTCCCGGACACACCATCGGCCCGGTGATCTATAAAAAGCTGCCTTACGAGCCGGTGAAAGACTTCAAATTCATCCGTAACATCATCGAAATCCCCAACGTGATGGTGGTTCCGGCAGACAGCCCGTACAACTCGGTAGAAGAATTCATCGAGGCGGCCAAGACCAAGGAGATGACCTTCAGCTCCGCCGGCATCGGCAGCTCGATCCATATGTCCGGCGAGCTGTTCAAGACCATGACCGGCACCCAGATGACTCACGTACCCTTCCGCGGAAGCGGCGAAGCGCTGCCGGCACTGCTCAGCGGCGACGTCGACGTCTCCTTCGAAAACATGCCGACCGTGCTCTCGCACATCCAGTCCGGCAAGCTCAAGGCGCTGGCCGTCACCTCGAAGGAGGCATCGCCCTACCTGCCGGATGTCGAGCCGCTGTCCAAAATCGGCGCGGACCTGGGCCTGGGCGAATTCGTCACGACCGCCTGGTTCGGGCTGATCGCCGATGACCAGATGTCCGACCAGGCCGTCGAGACGCTGCAGACCGCACTGGACAAAGTCATGGACGACCAGGGCTTCAAGGATTTCGCCGCACAGATCGGTGGTGAGCCGGCGACCGAGGAAGGCGATGATTTCCGTGACTACGTCGCCGAGGACGTTCAGCGCTGGCAGCGTGTAGCCGGTCAGGCCGAGCTGAACTGATCGGAGGTCCATGATGACCACCGATGCTGCGGTGAGCCGCCCGCGCTGGGCCAATCTCAACACATGGCTGGGCGTGTTCTGGTTGATCGCGGCGCTGGTGTTTCTGTTCTACCTGGTGCCGAACCATATCGACGAAGCCCCCATGGTCGACAACCCCATGCAGTCGCCACGCTGGCTGCCCAGTGTGGCGGGCTGGCTGATCGCGGCGTTGTCGCTGGCATTGATCGTTGAAGGCTGCTTGCGACCGCCGGCCCGGACCGCATCCGTTGAATCCGAACGTGCACCGGCCCGGCGCTGGCTGCTGATGTTGGCCGGGCTGGGCGCCTATTGGCTGCTGTTCGATCTGCTCGGCGCCATCGTCGCCGGTATTCTCGGCACGCTGCTGCTTTTTGCCGCTCATCCGGTGCGCAAGCCCTGGCTCTATCTGCTGGCGATCGTATTGCCGTGGCTGGTAAGCCTGCTGTTCATCCACGTACTGAATGTCCCGCTGCCCTCCGGCACGCTATGGAACTGACGGCGCCCTTATGCGAGTAACCGAATGGAAGGTTTTTCCGAAGTCCTGGACCTGTTTCTCAGCGTCGACAATTTCATCGCCATCTTCATCGGCGTGTTGATTGGGGTGGTCATCGGCGCGATTCCTGGCCTTACCGCGACCATGGCCGTTGCGCTAGCCCTGCCTTTCACCTTTTCGCTGGAGCCGGTGACGGCGATCCTGCTGTTGGTGGGCATCTACAAGGGCGGCATGTACGGCGGTTCGATCACCGCCATTCTGATCCACACGCCCGGTTCGCCAGCCGCCGCCTGCACGTTGCTCGACGGCTATCCGTTGACGCAGCAGGGCAAGGCGAAGAAGGCGCTGCAGATGGCGCTTTACTCGTCATGCATCGCCGATGTGTTATCGAACCTGGCGCTGATCCTGTTCGCCTCCTACCTAGCCAAGGTCGCGCTCAATTTCGGGCCGCCAGAGTTCTTCTGGCTGATCTGCTTTTCACTGACCATCATCGTCTCCATCGCAGGCGACTCGCCGATCAAGGGTCTGATCGCTGCCAGCTTCGGCATCATCGTGTCCATGATCGGCATGGATGCGGTATACGGCAGCCAACGCCTGACGTTCGATAACTACAACCTGATGGACCGGGTCTCCTTCGTGCCGTTGCTGATCGGCCTGTTCGCTATCCCCGAAGTGATCGATTTCTACCTGAAGAAGGCCGGCCCGCATATCCGGGCCGCCTCCAGCGGGGCTGGCCTGACGCTTGGCGAACTCAAGTCCAGCCTGGTCACCATCGTGCGCGGCTCCTTTATCGGCGTGATCATCGGCGCCATTCCAGGCGCCGGCGCCACCGCGGCATCATTCATCTCCTATAGCGAAGCCAAACGGCGCTCGGCCAACCGGGCGAACTTCGGCAAAGGCGAACTCGAAGGCGTCGCCGCGGCCGAGTCAGGCAACAACGGCGTGGCCGGCGCAACCCTCATACCGCTGTTGTCGCTGGGCATCCCGGGCGATGTGATCACAGCGATCATCCTCGGCGCTTTCATGATCCATGGGCTGACGCCGGGCCCGGTGCTGTTCCAGGAAAACCTGACGCTGGTCTACGCACTGTTCTGCGGGATCATGCTGAGCTCGGCGGTGCTGCTGTTCGTCGGTCACGGCGTGATCAAGTATTTCTCACTGATCGCCGAGATCCCCAAGGCCATCCTGCTGCCCATCGTGCTGATGTTCTGCGTCTACGGTGCCTTTGCGGTGAACAACAGCCTGTTCGACATCGGCCTGATGCTGCTCTTCGGCGTGATTGGCTATCTGTTCAACCGTACCGGGTTCGCGACAGCGCCCTTCCTCCTCGGCTTCATTCTCGGGCCAATGTTCGAGGACAACCTCAGGCGCACGCTGTTGATCGGCCGCGGCGACCCGATGATCTTCTTCCGCGGGCCGATTACCTGGATCTTCATCGTGCTCACCGGCTTGTCGCTTTTCTTCGCCGTTCGGCGTTATTGGCAGGAGCGAATCCGGGCTCGTTGACCATTTCACCCTTGTGACCGGCAGCGGTTATCCTCAGGGCCGAGCCCTTCTACGAGAAACCGTGTGCCTGCACCTCTCCCAGCCTCACCGAATCCCCTCGACCGCCTCTGGCTGACCGAAGCCGTGCGCCTGCGGGAAGAACATGCCGGCCCGCTCGATGACGCCGAGGCCAACCGGCAAGCCCGTGCGCAAGGTGGGGCACTGCCAGACCTGATCGAGCACCGAGCGCTGTGGCTGGCGCGCCGCGACGGGCTGTTCGACGCGCTGCGTCATTGGCGGCAGGGCGCGCGGCTGGCCGGGTATGCGCTGATACTACTGGCGCTGGTTACCGGGGCCGGATTGGCGCTTGCGGCGCTGGGCGACGGAATACGGCCGGTCAATGTGTTCTGGGCACTGGGCAGCCTGCTCGGGCTGAATCTGCTGACGCTGCTGGGCTGGTTGCTGGGCTTTCTCTTCGCGGGCGACGCTGGCGGTGCATTGGGTCGGTTGTGGCTCTGGCTCAGCGAAAAGCTGGCCCGCGACGCCCGCGCGGTGCAGTTGGCGCCGGCCCTGTTGACGGTGTTGGAACAGCGACGGCTCGGGCGTTGGCTCTTGGGGCTGGGCGTGCACGGCTTATGGCTGGTTGCCATGAGCAGCGCCCTGGTTACGCTGCTCGCGCTGCTCGCCACGCGGCGTTACGGCTTCGTCTGGGAAACCACCATCCTTGGCGAAGACGCATTCGTCGGTCTGACGCAGGCGCTCGGCGTGCTGCCGTCGCTGCTGGGTTTCAGCGTGCCGGACATGGCGCAGATCCGCGCCAGCGGTGATCTCGCCAACGGTGTAGAAAGCGCGCGTCAAAGCTGGGCGGGCTGGCTGATTGGCGTGGTGCTGATCTACGGCCTGCTACCGCGCCTGCTGCTGGCATTGCTCTGCCTGTGGCGCTGGCGACGTGAACGGGCACAGCTGCGACTCGACCTGAAACTGCCGGCCTACCGGCTGCTGCGTGAGCGCCTTCAGCCGCCCAGCGAGCACCTTGGCATCACTGACGCGGCGCCGGCAGAGTTGCATGCACCGAATGCCGGTGCGCAACTGGACGGCAGCGAGGGCGCGGTGCTGGTCGGCATCGAGCTGGACCAGAGCCAACCGTGGCCGCCAAAGCTGCCAAAATCCGTTGCTGATGCGGGCGTGCTGGATGACCGCGGGCAACGTCGGCGGTTGCTCGAGCAGCTGACCCGCTTCCCACCGCAACGCCTGACCATCGCCTGCGATCCGCGTCGTTCGCCGGATCGCGGCACCCTGGCGTTGATCGGTGAGCTGAGCCGTTGCGCGGCCCAGAGCCGTGTCTGGTTGCTGCAACCGCCCGCTGGCGAAGCGCTGGACAGCCATCGGCTGCATGATTGGCATCAGGCGCTCGATAGCCTCGGCCTACCTCATTCCAGCAGCGCACCCATGACTTGGTTGGAGACTGGCCATGATTGAGTACGCGGGCAACACGCTCCAGACCGTGAGCTGCATGGGAACTATCCGTAGGGTGGATGACGCTCTTTTCATCCACCGAAATGGCGGCCTGCCCGAAGGTGGATGGGTAAAGCGCCATCCACCCTACGCGACCGGAGCGACCCCTGCGGAGCAAATCCGCTCACCCATCGCAGGGCGGGTGAAATTCGCTGATCGGGAGCTTTCGCTAGACAATCCTCGCGAGGAGCACTCGCTCCACTGCCGTGCAAACCATTACGCAGGTTGCAACCGCAGGGTGGCGGAAAACCAGACGAGACTCATCAAAACGCCCGGAAGACCACGCCCATGAGCGCACCTCTAAAACTCGCGCTGGTCGGACATACCAATGTCGGCAAGACCTCGCTGCTGCGCACCCTGACCCGCGACGTCAGCTTTGGCGAGGTCTCGCATCGGCCGAGCACCACCCGCCACGTCGAAGGTGCACGACTGTCCGTCGACGGCGAACCGCTACTGGAGCTCTACGACACGCCCGGCCTGGAGGACGCCATCGCTCTGCTCGATCATCTTGAGCGCATCGAACGCCCCGGCGAGCGCCTCGACGGGCCGGCCCGCACCGCCCGTTTCCTCGATGGCAGCGAGGCGCGCCAGCGCTTCGAACAGGAGGCCAAGGTCTTGCGCCAGCTGCTGGCCAGCGATGCCGGGCTCTATGTGATCGATGCCCGTGAACCGGTGCTCGCGAAATACAAGGATGAGCTGGCGGTGCTGGCCGGCTGTGGCAAGCCGCTGTTGCCAGTGCTCAACTTCGTCGCGCAAACCGGACACCGCGAAGAGCAATGGCGCGAAGCGCTGGCGCGCCTGGGCCTGCATGCGCTGGTGCGCTTCGACAGCGTGGCACCACCGATCGATGGCGAGCGCCGACTCTATGAAAGCCTGGCGCTGCTACTGGAACAATCGCGGCCCAAACTGCAGCGGCTGATCGACGACCACGAAGCCCAGGCAGCAGCGCGGCTGAGCGAAGGCAACCGGCTGATCGCCGAACTGCTGGTCGATGTGGCCGCCTGCCGCCGCAGCGTTGCGGCGCAGCCAGACCTGGAGCGCGGCGCCATCCGTGAATTGCACGACGCCGTGCGTTCCCGCGAGCAACGCTGCGTCGAAGCATTACTGCGGCTATACGGCTTCCGCCCACAGGATGCGGCGGCTGCCGATTTGCCTCTACTCGACGGCCGCTGGGGTGATGACCTGTTCAATCCCGAAACACTCAAGGAGCTGGGGGTCAAGATCGGCGGCGGGATGGCGGCCGGCGCGGCCGCCGGTGCTGGGGTCGACCTCATGGTTGGCGGTATCACCATGGGCGCGGCCGCACTGCTGGGAGCGCTTGCCGGCGGCGGAGCGCAAACGGCAAGACACTATGGCAATCGCCTGTTGGGCAAACTAAAGGGCCAGCGCGAATTGACCGTCGATGATGGCGTGCTGCGCCTGCTCGCTGTACGGCAACGCCAGCTGCTCGTCGCCCTCGCCGCTCGTGGGCATGCCGCAATGGAGGCAATCCGTCTCGATGCACCGGACGACAAGACGTGGCGCGAAGGCAAGCTGCCCGAGGCCTTGCATCGTTGCCGCGCCCATCCGGAGTGGTCTTCTCTGAACCCCGGCGCGCGGCTGGAGCAGTCCGAGCGACAGCAGCAACTGATGGAACTGGTGCGGACTCTGCAGCGCAGCTAAGCCGTTGCGGCAGTCCCTGATGCGCGGAGGAGCCTTGGGGATTCTGGTGGGCTGAAGCCCACCCTACATGAAGACACCACGCTCGGCCCGTAGGGTGGGCTTCAGCCCACCGTAGCGCTACCGCATAATGCTTCTCCTCCCCTAACTCACGGACGCGCCTGGATGGGCGGTCTGCGCTTTGCCCTCACCCACGACTGGCGCCGCCACATCACCGAAACGCAACGCGCCCAGTGTCGCCAGCATGATCAGCAGACCGCCGGACCATTCCGTCAGCGTCAACCGCTCCCCCAGCCAGAGCCCGGCGATAATCGCGCCGAACAGCGGCTCGGACCCCATCAACAAAGAAACACGTGTGGCGCTGGTGCGGCCAAGCGCCAGGTTCTGTGCATAGAGCGCAAACAACGTGGCGAAGGCCACCAGGTACAGGGTCCCGGCCCAGAACGCGGGACTCTGCGGCAACGTCGGCAAGCCACCCGGCAGTGATAGGCCCAGTAGCAGGCAACCCGACGCTACAACCCCGCTTTGCACCGCCGTCAGGGCGAGCGGCGGCACCTGCTGATCAGCTGTCAGCCGTCGCGTCAGGCACACCAGCACGGCGCGCAACACTGCGGCTGCTAGCATCAGCCCATCCCCCGGATTGAGCGAGATGGCCATGCCTCCGGTCAGCAGCCAGACGCCGACCAACGACAGGGCACAAGCCACAAACAACAGATT
This sequence comes from Pseudomonas sp. NPDC047961, assembly GCF_050272435.1. Classification (NCBI taxonomy): domain Bacteria; kingdom Pseudomonadati; phylum Pseudomonadota; class Gammaproteobacteria; order Pseudomonadales; family Pseudomonadaceae; genus Pseudomonas; species Pseudomonas sp. NPDC047961. The sequence goes on from NZ_JBNNMD010000002.1 coordinate 697,824, forward strand.
GCTCGGGCGCTGACGCACCATCGCCCATTCCACGAAGGGCGTGAACACCACGCACAGGCTGATGAGAAAGGCAGCGTTGCTGGCGGTGGTGAGCATCACCCCCCAGGTTTCGCAGAGAAAGATCCCCAGCATCACCAGGCCCAGCGGTAACCCCGGCCGAATCGCGCGCAGCCCATCCCCGCGCAGCTGCGGCAACAGCAGAACAAAGGTCAGCCCGAAGCGGATCGCCAGAAATCCCAGCACCGGATAGAACCACAACGCCTGCTTGGCCACCGCGTAGCTGCTGCCCCAGATGATCGCCACCATCAGTAGCATGGCATCGGCCAGCCAGAGATTGCGTTGTGTGACACCGCGCCAGTCGTGCATGCCCATCCACCCCTCTTCTCAGATCGAGGCGATTGTCCATTGATACGCTGAGGTCGATAATCCAGTGATTCAGCAAAGGACTTGTTCGCCATGAGAACGAATGACAAGACAACGCTGTTACCGGGAATGGCGGTGTTCGTGCGCGTGGTGGAAGCCGGCAGCTTCTCCGCCGCCGCCCGGCAGCTTGGCACCACCGCTTCGGCAGTGAGCCGCCAGGTCGCGCGGCTGGAGCAGGAGTTGTCGTTGCGGTTGCTGGAGCGCACAACACGGCAGCTGCGATTGAACGAAGCCGGCAGTGAGTTCTACGCCCATTGCAGGGCAATGCTCGACGCTGCCGAGCAGGCGCTGGCCATCGGCGAACGCCTGATGAGCCGCCCCCGCGGGCTTGTGCGCCTGAGCGTGCCAAAAGCCTACGGAAAGTTTGTCATCAGTCCGCTGATGCCGAATTTCCTGCACCGTTACGCCGATGTCGACGTGCAACTGCACATCAGCGACCAGAGCCCCGACCTGATCGAGGATGGCTTCGACCTGCTGGTGAAAGTCACCGACCAACCACCAGAAGGCCTCGCCGGCAAACCGCTTGGGCCGGTACGCCAGCTGCTCTGCGCGAGCCCGCACTACCTGCAACAGCAAGGCACGCCGCAGCATCCGCAGGAATTGCTCAGACACAGCTGCATGTTTCTGGGTGAAAACGCTGGCGACAACCGTTGGCATTTCAGCAACGGCGATCAGCAGGAAATAGTGACGGTGCGTGGCCGCTATATCAGCAATCACAGCGAAGCGCGGCTGGATGCAGCGGTAGGGGATATCGGTATCACGGTGCTGCCGCAATTCACGGCGGCGCACGCGCTGGCGGAGGGGCGCTTGCGCGAAGTGCTGCCGCAGTGGCGCTACACCGGCTCGTATCAGGGCGCGGCCTGGCTCCTGTGGCGACAGAACCTGCACCTGCCGCCGAAGCAGCGGGTGCTAATTGACTACCTAAGCGAGGCGCTGACCACGAGCTAAGCACCATACCGATATGTGACGGCTACTGCGGCGTGCCGCCTCTAGCGCAAAGGTAGCCAGAGCACCGAGCGGCCTTTGGCTCTTGGTGGGCTGAAGCCCACCCTACAATCTGGAAAACGAGCTCCCGTAGGGTGGGCTTCAGCCCGCCAAGGGCAGTCACAGCGCCCGGCGTTTCCCCAAAAAGGATCAGTCGCGCTTGGCGACTTCCTCGGCCATGCGCGTAACGCCCAGGTGACGCACGTCGGTGCCGCGCACCAGATAGATCACCATTTCAGCAATGTTGCGCGCGTGGTCGCCGATACGTTCCAGCGAGCGCAGCACCCAGATCACGCTGAGCACGCGGGAAATCGAGCGCGGGTCTTCCATCATGTAGGTGACCAGTTCGCGCAGCGCGGTCTTGTACTCGCGGTCGACGGTCTTGTCGTACTGCGCCACCGACAGCGCCAGCTCGGCATCGAAGCGGGCAAAGGCGTCCAGCGACTCCTGCACCATCCGACGGACCTGATCACCGATATGGCGGACCTCGACATAGCCGCGCGGCGACTCGCCGTCCTCGCACAGTTCGATGGCGCGACGAGCTATCTTGGTGGCTTCGTCACCGATGCGTTCCAGGTCGATGACCGACTTGGAGATGCTGATGATCAGGCGCAGGTCGGAGGCCGCTGGCTGACGGCGCGCGAGGATACGAATGCACTCTTCGTCGATGTCGCGTTCCATGTGGTTGATCTGGTCATCCACGTCGCGCACCTGCTGCGCGAGCCCGGAATCGGCATCGATCAGCGCGGTGACCGCATCGTTGACCTGCTTTTCCACCAGGCCACCCATGGCCAGGAGGTGGCTGCGCACCTCTTCCAGCTCGGCGTTGAACTGCTGGGAGATGTGTTGCGTGTGGCTGTCTTTGCTGATCATGTGCGAACCCTTGCGAAACGGTTGTTCTCTCGCCGGACAGTCCGGCCTTTGGCAAATCGTGCTGCGCTAGAAGGCAGCGCGCAGACACTGAGTTCGGTGGGCTGAAGCCCACCCTACGCCGCTGATCATTGCTCTCGCTCCGAGGAGGCTGCCGCTAGGCGGCTCTGGTGCGCAGCGCACTGGAAATAGTCGAGTTAACGTTGAGGCCCTTGGGAAATCTTCACTGGCGCGGAGGGCGCGCGCTGACAGTACGAGTAGTACGGCAAACGCGCCCGACGAAGCCAGAGGAGATTTCCCATGGCATCAACCGTAGCGGCCGGTGATGTAGTCTTCGGTCTGCTTCTTTTCTGGATTGGTGAACAGCGTATCGGTGTCGCCGTACTCGATCAGTTTGCCCATGTACATAAACGCCGTGTAGTCCGATACCCGCGCGGCCTGTTGCATGTTGTGGGTGACGATGACGATGGTGTACTTGGCCTTGAGCTCATAGATCAGCTCTTCGACTTTCAGCGAGGAAATCGGGTCGAGCGCCGAGCTGGGCTCGTCGAGCAGCAGCACTTCCGGCTGCACGGCGATGGTGCGGGCAATGACCAGACGCTGCTGCTGACCGCCGGAGAGACCGAGCGCCGATTCGTGCAGGCGATCCTTGACCTCGTCCCACAGCGCCGCGCCCTTGAGCGCCCATTCGACGGTCTCGTCGAGCACGCGCTTCTGCTTGATGCCCTGGATGCGCAGGCCGTAGACGACGTTCTCGTAGATGCTCTTGGGGAACGGATTTGGCTTCTGGAACACCATGCCGACGCGACGACGCAGGTCGGCCACGTCTTCGCCCTTGCGGTAGATGTTATGACCGTCGAGGTTGATGGCGCCTTCGATGCGGCAGCCGTCCACCAGGTCGTTCATGCGGTTGAAGCAGCGCAGCAGGGTCGACTTGCCGCAACCGGATGGGCCGATAAAGGCCGTCACACGTTGGCGCGGGATGTTCATGCTGACATTGTAGAGCGCCTGCTTTTCGCCGTAGTAGAGGCTCAGGTCAGGCACTTCGATGGCCACGGCTTCGTTGGCCAGGCTCAGCGCGCGCTTGTCTCGACCCAGCGCCGAGATGTCGATGGAATGCGTCTTTGCTTGTGACATGGATGTCTCCGTATCGCTGGAGGCTAGAAGCGCGGGCTGCGATCGTTGCAGCGCCGGGCCACCAGCGGGTCTGTCGGCTATTAGTGGTCGAGCGCTTTGTATTTTTCGCGCAGATGGTTACGGATCACGACGGCCGTGAGGTTCAGCGTCGCGATCACCAGCACCAGCAGCAGCGCCGTTGCATAGACCAGCGGCCGCGCCGCCTCGACGTTGGGGCTCTGGAAGCCGACGTCATAAATATGAAAGCCCAGGTGCATGATCTTCTGATCCAGGTGCAGGTAGGGGTAGTTACCGTTGAGCGGCAGGCTCGGCGCCAGCTTGACCACACCAACCAGCATCAAGGGTGCGACCTCGCCGGCGGCACGGGCCACGGCGAGAATCAGGCCGGTCATCATCGCCGGGCTGGCCATCGGCAGGACCACTTTCCACAGGGTCTCGGACTTGGTCGCACCCAGCGCCAGCGAGCCTTCGCGGAGAATACGCGGAATACGGGCCAGGCCTTCCTCGGTAGCCACGATGACCACCGGCAGCGTCAGGATCGCCAGGGTCAACGATGCCCACATCAGGCCTGGAGTGCCGAACACCGGCGCCGGAGCTGCTTCGGGGTAGAAGATCTGATCAAGCGAACCACCCAGGACGTAGACGAAGAAGCCGAGGCCGAACACGCCGTAGACGATCGAGGGCACCCCGGCGAGGTTGTTGACCGCGATGCGGATGATGCGGGTCAGCACGCCTTGCTTGGCATATTCACGCAGGTAGACCGCTGCAATCACGCCGAACGGGGTGACGATCACCGCCATGATGATGGTCATCAGCACGGTGCCGAAAATTGCCGGAAAGATGCCGCCTTCGGTGTTCGCCTCACGTGGTTCGTCACTGACGAACTCCCACACCTTGGCAAAGTAGAAGCCTAGCTTGTCGAGCGTCGACATGGCGTTCGGGCGGTAGGCACGGACGATCTTGCCGAGGCTGATCTCCTTTTCCTGACCGTCCATGGTGCGCATGGTGATGCTGTCGCGATTGAAGCCTGTGTAGAGCGCGACCAGCTCGCTCTCGAGCGCCTTGTATTCGGCGTCCCACTGCGCCCGCTCGGCATCGAGTTCGGCCTGGGCGGCCGCATCGAGCTTATCGTCCAGCTCCAGCTTGCGGGTCTTCAGACGCAGGCGTTCCAGGCCATGGTTGATGCGACCGATGTCGACCTTTTCCAACTTGGCGATCCCGGCATGCAGGTCGTCGATGCGGTCAATGCGCTTTTGCAGCTCTGGCCATGCGGCATCGCCCTCGGCCACCAGTTGACCGCCTTCTTTGACGTTCAACAGCTCGCCATAGAAGTTGCCCCACTCGCGGCGCTCCAGCGCCACCAGATCGGCCGGCTTGCGCTGATTGCTCAGCCACTCGCCGACGACCCAGGAGAAGTCCGCACCGTAGACCTCGCGGTTACCGACCTTGAGCAGCTCACGGGTCATGAACTCGCCGCCTTCGACGTCCACCGGCAGCCCACTGGCCGCCAGACGTGCACGCGGCACTTCTTCAGCCTGCACCACTTCGCCAGCCATCACCCGCGGCTGCGATCCCGGCACTTGGTAGTCGGCGACGATCACATCGTCCGGCCAGAAATGCTCGAGGCCGCGCACGGCGATTACCGCCAGCAGGCCTAGGGTCATGATCACGGCGATCGCCACGGCGCCCGCGTTCATCCAGACCCAGGGGCTGCCGCTCTTGATCCAGGTTTTCAGCGAATCCTTTTTCACGGATCGATACCTTTGTCGAAAACTTGTCGCAGCCGTCACCGGCTGCGTTCTTTATTACAGGCTGGCGTACTTGAGGCGCAGGCGCTGGCGGATCAGCTCGGCCAGGGTGTTCATCACGAAGGTGAACATCAGCAGCACCATCGCGGCGAGAAACAGCACGCGATAGTGAGTGCTGCCCACTTCCGATTCGGGCATTTCCACTGCGACGTTGGCCGCCAGGGTGCGCATGCCTTCGAAGATGTTGGCTTCCATGATCGGCGTGTTGCCGGTGGCCATCAGCACGATCATGGTTTCGCCCACGGCGCGGCCCATGCCGATCATCAATGCGGAGAAGATCCCGGGGCTGGCGGTCAACAGCACCACGCGGGTCAGCGTCTGCCAGGGCGTGGCACCGAGTGCCAGTGAGCCTAGCGTGAGGCTGCGCGGCACACTGAACACGGCGTCTTCGGCAATCGAGTAGATCGTCGGGATCACCGCGAAGCCCATTGCGATGCCAATCACCAGAGCGTTGCGCTGGTCGAAGGGAATGCCCATGTCGTTGGACAGCCACAGGCGCATGTCACCGCCGAAGAACCAGTTTTCCAGGTATCCGCTGATGGCCAGGGAGCCCCAGCCCACCACAAGGATCACGGGTATCAGCAACAGCGCTTCCCAACCATCCGGCACGCTCAGGCGAATGTTTTCCGGCAGCCGGCTCCAGAACCAACCGGCGAAGAGAATCGCCACTGGCATCAGCAGCAGCAGGCTGAAAATGCCGGGCAGGTGGTTTTCCAGATAGGGTGCGAGGAACAAGCCGGCAAAGAATCCGAGGATGACCGTTGGCAGCGCTTCCATCAGTTCGATCACCGGCTTGACCTTGCGGCGTAGCGTCGGCGCCATGAAATACGCGGTATACAGCGCGGCGCAGATCGCCAGCGGAGCGGCCAGCAGCATCGCGTAGAACGCCGCCTTGAGCGTACCGAACGCCAGTGGCGAGAGGCTCAGCTTGGGCTCGAAGTCACCGGTAGCCGACGTGGACTGCCAAACGTAGTCCGGCTCCGGGTAACTTTCGTACCAGACCTTGCCCCAGAGCGCGCTCCAGGATATCTCCGGGTGCGGATTGTCGATCACGAAACGCTGCAGCTGGTCACCTGACTCGACCAACAGGCGCGTGGCCCGAGGCGACATGGCGGCGACGGCAGCGCCCTCTGCGACCTGCTCGGTCAGCAGCTCGCGATGAGCCGTGCTGTGGAAGATGCCCAGAGTGCCGGCGCTGTCGAGGGCAAGGAAGCCCTTGCGGCGCTCTTCGGGAAGAATCTGTGTGATCGGTTGATCGGCCAGCTGAAAGTTGCGCACGTTCTTCAGTTCAGGCTGACCGTCGTTGCTGCGCACCATGAACCACTGACCGATGCTGCCATTCGAGTCGCCGACCATCAGCGAGATGCCGCCCAGCAGCGAGGCTACCGTGGTGATCTCGCCTTTGCCGCCAAGTAGCTTGTAGCGACCGTTGAGTTGCTTGCGGCGCAGATCGAAGACATCAACGCTGGCGCGACCGCTCACGGCGAACAACCACATGTGCCGCGGGTCGATGCGCAGCGCCTTGATTGGCTCGGAGAGTTGCGGCAGATCCATCCGCTCCTCTTCAAGGCTTTTTTCACCGGTCATCAAATTTTCAGTGGAGACGATTTTCAAGGCATGCAACGCGCCATTCGTAGCGCCTGCGACCATCAAGGTCGAGCCGTTGAGACTGATGCCTGCATGCTCGATGGGCCGCCCTTGCGGATCAAGATTCAGCGGTTGTTCACCGAAGGGGTAGTCTAGCTGCGGCGTGATGGTCTTCTTGCCTTCCGGGTAGCTGACTTTGTAATTGTGCTCTGCAACCAACACTTGGCCGTTGCTCAGCCCCAGCACCATGCGGCGATTGCCGGGCGTGTCCTGGCCGACCGAGACGATCTGGCTGCCAGCCGGCAGCGGCAACTCTACGGTACGCAGCAGGTCGCCAGTGGGTACGCTGAAGAAACGAACGGCTCCGTCGCTGCCCAGACGCATCGCCACCTTGTTCTGCTCTTCCACGGCCAGCAACAGCGGCGCGCCGGCATCGGCCAGCCAGGCCGGCTGCTGCACTTCACGCGCCTCCAGTTCGGCGCCCTGAAACATGGGCGCTACGACCTGGGCGAGATAGAAGAAAATCAGGGTGATGGCGCCAAGCACGGCGAGGCCGCCAATGGAGACATACCAGCGCGCCAGCTTGTCTTTGAATGCGCGGATACGGCGCTTGCGCTGCAGGGCCGGGGTGTTGAAATCCAGCCGCTGCACATCGGAATTCGCGCTCATGGTCTCGATATCGTTCATGCGAAGGTTCCTGGCCACTCAGGCCGCTTAAACTGCTGCGCCGTTGGCGCGAGTCGTTTCCTGGCTTGATGGCCGGTCGGGCGCCTAATTTAATGCAGCTGTGTGACAGAAAAATTACAGCGAGGTGACGTGACAACGCCCACCGGCGCAAGAAGCGTGGCGGGCGTCGAACTCAAGCCTTGCAGCGGTCGCTGCAGGCCTGAATGCTGCTGGGTTTAGTCGTTCTGCAGACCCAGGTCGCTGAGGGTCTTGTCGACCACTTTCTTCGGCAGCGGGATGTAGCCGTCCTTGACCACGACTTCCTGGCCCTGCTTCGACAGCACAAGCTTGAGGAACTCGGCGTCGATCGGGCTCAGCGGCTTGTTCGGCGCCTTGTTGACGTAGACGTAGAAGAAGCGTGCCAGCGGGAACTTGCCAGCCAGAGCGTTCTCTTCGTTGGCTTCAAAGGCTTCGCCACCCTTGGACAGGGGCACAGCGCGGACGCTGGAAGTCTTGTAGCCGATGCCTGAGTAGCCGATGGCGTTCAGGGTGCTGGAGATCGACTGCACCACCGAAGCGGAGCCCGGCTGCTCGTTGACGTTAGGCTTGAAGTCACCCTTGCACAGCGCTTCTTCCTTGAAGTAGCCATAGGTACCGGAAACCGAGTTACGACCGAACAGCTGGATCGGCTTGCTCGCCCACTCGCCAGTCAGACCGACGTCACCCCAGGTGGTGATGTCTTTTTCGCCACCGCACAGGCGGGTGCTGGAGAAGATCGCGTCGACCTGCTCGATGTCCAGGCTCTTGATCGGGTTGTCCTTGTGGACGAACACAGCCAGGGCGTCGATAGCGACCGGCACGGCAGTCGGCTTGTAGCCGTACTTCTCTTCGAAGGCCTGGATTTCGTTGTCCTTCATCGGACGGCTCATCGGGCCGAGGTTGGCCGTGCCTTCGGTCAGCGCGGGCGGTGCGGTGGAGGAGCCGGCGGCCTGAATCTGGATGTTGACGTTCGGGTAGGCACGCTTGAAGTCTTCAGCCCACAGGGTCATCAGGTTGGCCAGGGAGTCGGAACCGACGCTGGACAGGTTGCCGGATACGCCGGAGGTCTTCTCATAGGTCGGCAGTGCTGGATCAACCGCGGCCACTGCGTTGGCAGCGCCTACACCAGCGGCAACAAAGGTCAGGGCCGCCATCAAACGATTCAGTTTCATTCCATGCTCCTAGCAGGGGTGTGTCAGTGTTTGGAACGGGGGCCATTGTCTGCAGGCCGTGTGAACACTCTATGAACTGAATATGACAATCTGGTGACGATACTGAACTTTAGGCCTGCCCGGTCGCTGTGACTATCTACAGCCGCTATACTCGCCCCCGCCCGCACTGCTGCGGGCTTTTCGCGCAAGAAAAACAAACGCGCCGCGAGTCCCGACCGATGAACGAATACGAACAGGAAGATCCAATCCCGCAGGGCGACCTGGCCTTGCAGCTGACCGCCCTGCCGCGTGAGACCAACGGTTTCGGCGATATTTTCGGGGGCTGGCTGGTATCACAGATGGATCTGGCCGGCACCGCCATGGCCAGCCGCGTCGCCGCCGGTCGTGTGGCCACGGTGTCCATCGACCGCATGGCCTTCATGGTGCCGGTGGCAGTCGGCGCGCAGCTTTCGTTCTACACCCAGACGCTGGATGTCGGCCGCAGCTCGATCCGCATGCTGGTGGAAGTGTGGAGTGATGACCCGCTGTCCAGCGAGTGGCGCAAGGTCACCGAGGCGGTATTCGTCTTTGTCGCCATTGATGGCAGCGGCCGCACCCGCCCGGTCACGCCACGCCGCTGAAAGCCGATCAGCGCACCACGTAGCGGTTCTTTCCGGCCTGTTTGGCTTGGTACAACGCCGCATCGGCGGCCTGATAGAGTTGTTCGGCGGTCTGCCCTGGCTGCCACATCGCAATGCCAATGCTCGTTGTGGCGCATGCGCTCTGGGCCGATGCCGGATGAGGGATGGCTCGTTCAGCGAGTTCAGAGAGAAGCTGCGCCGCGATGGCCTGCGCTGAGCTCTCATCGCAATTGAGCAGCAACAACGCGAACTCTTCCCCCCCGACCCGGGCCGCCAGATCCATCGGCCGCCGGGAGAAACGGCCCAGTAAGTCGCCGAAATCGCGGATCAGCGCATCGCCAGCCGGGTGCCCCAGGCTGTCGTTGTAGGCTTTGAAGTTATCCAGATCCAGGAGTAGCAGCGCGAGCGGCTGGCGGTCCCGACGGGCTTGCAACAGCGTTTGCCGCAGAGCTGCATCAAAGCTACGGCGGTTCGCCAAGCCAGTCAGCGAGTCGTGTTGCGCGACCCAGCCGAGCAGCTGGCGTACCAGAAATTGCTCACGCTGCGAGTATTCATGGATGTAGCGACTGATTGCTCCGATCGTCAACAGCAACACGTAATAGCTGACCGAGATCCAATGCACCTGCATTTCGCTGGAGGAGAGGATGAGCGCGGCCATCAAGATATCGATCAGGATGATCGACGCCGCACTAATCAGCGCTCGCCAGAAGGTGATGCCGAGAAAGAAGAACGAACAGACGATCAACAGCCCAGCACCGTAGCGGAACGCCAGTTCCGTCTGGGAGACTTCGTAATGGATATCGATGCGCGCCGCAACGATCCCAACCAGCACCAGCAGCAACGGAAACAGTCGGTTGGCAACCAGCCGGACCCGCCGGTGAAAGACCGACATGAGCAGGATCGCTACACCCGGCGCCATTTCCACCAAACGCAGCAGGGTCAACTCGCGCAGCCACCTCGGGTCAGACCCGGCATATAGCTGCCGTTCGGCATAGTGATAACCGGCCACCACCAACAGCAAAAGGCAGGCACCGAGCACTTGCGCAAAGCGCGCCTGACGTCCCAGATAACGGCGAAATTCGCTTTCCAGATCAGGCGCAAACAGCAGGCCACGAAAGCCTGCCAGCAGCTGCCTGCCATGCGGGGTATCGCGGAAATCTTCGGCAGACTGCTGTTCTAGGGGCTGCATCGACATTGCTCAAGTCATGGCACGGGCAATGATATCACTTAGACATTACCCCGACGGCTTTCCCGATGAACGTGCAAGCAACCGCTCTGGGGCAGATAAATCCGCATCGCTCGTCTCTTGCCGACGCCTTCACGAGACTCCACTATCGAGTCACCTGCACTGTTGGATGTATCGTGTGACCAGCCTTCTGCTCGCCCTATGGCCTCTGTTTGCCCTGATCATTGCCGGCTACTTTCTGCGCCTGCGCGACTTCCCCAACGAGGCCTTCTGGCCCGGAGCCGAGCGGATCAACTACTTCGTGCTGTTCCCGGCGCTGCTGTTCAGCAGTCTGGCCACCGCACCTTTGGACAACCCGGCGCTGCCCCGCTTGGCTGCTGCCGTGTTGCTGGCCCTGGGATTGGCGTGGGTCGTACTGCTGATCATGAAGCGCCTGCGCGGCTGGTCGGCGGCGCGCTTCGGCGCCTTTGCCCAGGGTGCCCTGCGTTTCAACACCTATCTGGGCCTTGCGGCTGTCGGCAGTCTGTTCGGCCAGGAAGGCCTGGCCATGGCCGCGCTGATGCTGGCGTTGATGGTGCCAACCGTTAACGTGATGTCGGTCTGGGCGCTGACCGCTGAACGCGGCGTCAGCGCGCGCGGCCTGCTGCTTCCGATCGCGAAAAACCCCTTGATCGTCGCCTGCGTCACGGGCGCCCTGGTGAACCTGTCCGGGCTCGGCCTGCCTGGCGGCACTGACCGGCTGCTTGGCCTGCTGGCCGCGGCCAGTTTGCCCTTGGGTTTGCTCTGTGTCGGCGCCGCCTTGAAGCCGAAGGAACTCGGAGGCGAAATTCCTGCACTGGGCTGGAACAGTGCTGTGCGCCTTCTGGCAGTGCCGCTACTGGCTTACGCCGTCGCTCAATTGCTCCAATTGCCTGCCATGGAAACGACCATCATCGTCCTGTTCTTTGCCCTTCCCACAGCGCCTACCGCCTACGTGCTAACCCGCCAGCTCGGTGGTGACAGCCACCTGATGGCCGGCATCATCACTCTGCAAACACTACTCGCTGCGGCCAGCTTGCCGCTGGTGCTGACACTGCTCGAACGCTGAAAACCGTGACCGAGCGCCAGCCATCGCGACCGTTATTGCGCTGTCGTGGTGCGGCGGTCCACTGGAACGTTGTCGGCAGCGAACGACTCGATCAAGCGCTGATAATCGCCACTTTCCTGAAGGGTTCTGAGTCCTCGGTCGAACCGCTTGATCAGCTGTCCGGCGTCCGGTCGGCTGCGCGGGACGATGAGGTGAATCGTCTGACGGCTCAAAACCGAATCGGAAATATGAAAACGCTGCCGATCCACTTCGGTTGATTGCACAGCATGGACGCCCAGCAGACGATCAGCCAGAAACACATCATCTCGGCCAAGCATTAGCAACAACGCACACTCGCTCAGGCTCGGCGGCGAATGTCGGACCAGTACACCCCGATCAACCAGTGCCTGGACTCCAGCAGGCAGCTGCCAGCCCAGCGGGTGGCACAGCCGCCTGCCGCTGACGCCGGCGAGGTCATTGACTTCGACTGCATCCGTGGCGCGACTGAACAGGTGTTGCTCGGAAATATAAAGCGGCGCCGAGTAGAGGAAATCATGCTCGCGCTGCTCCGCACGGATGTACGGAAAAGTCGCGTCGTATTCGCCGCGAAGGGTCATCAGATAGCCCCGATTCCAGGGCTGCCAGGCAAGCGACGAGGCTAATCCGCTGCGCTCGAGCGCAGCCTGTGCGACCGCCGAGAGCATGCCGCCTCGAGGCAGTGCGCGATCAGTGAGCGGGGCGTAGTCATCGCCCGTCACCAGGCGCACATCCGCGGCATGTGCCCCAAGACTGACCGCCAGGCTCAGCAGAGCGCCCCGGCTACAAAATCCTTTCATCACCACCTTTGCCATCCTTGCGAAAACGAATGAAGCGCAACCTAGCGAATATCAAAGCCAGCAACTATCAGCGCATCGGGCGCCGCTAGCGGACGACCTGGCCGCGCGACAATCGCAACAGCAGCAATGCCATGCCCACTCCAGCGGCGATCAGCACCAGCGTCGGGCCCAGATAGCCGACCAGTTCCTGCAGCCAGGCGAGCAGTTGGCGAACGATGAGCAGGTTCAGGCTTGGCCCCGCTGCGTCCGCATCGAGCCGGTAGGCGCCCGCCAGCCAGATGTCATAGGCAAACCTCAGCGGCAACAGCGTCAGTGGCAGCAACACCAGGCACACCCAGTAGCCGCTGCGCCGCCTTGGCCCCAACAGCCCCCAGGGCCGGTAGGCCGCGCGGATCAGCTGGAAGAAACAGAAGCTGTAGTAGGCGATTAGCAACAAGACGAACGCGCCACTCCAGGATGGGGCAATCCATAGTTCACGCACCATGACTCCAGTGAGCGACAAGCTGACCAGGCCCCAGACCAGAAGAAAGAAGATTTTCATCGCATGTCCCGGTTGTCGGTTATCGGTTGACGGTGAACCCACATCGGAACAGAAACCGAACGTGGATACGCGCAACCGTTTCACGAAACTGGCCGCGATGCGCTGCGATCATGCCCTCTACGCGCAGCGGCGCACGCATCAGAACAGGCTGAGCTGATCGCCCGCCGGCTCGCTGGCCGGCTTCGGCAGGCTAGCCCCCTCGCTTGTGCGCTTCGTGTCACCTAGGCTCAGCCTTTCAGCAAGCCCGGCCGCGCGCTCGGCGCGGGTGCTTACGGCCTCACCCAGACGCACCGGCAGCGCCCAAATCTCCACTTTGCGCTTGGCACGGGTGATGCCGGTGTAGAACAGCGAGCGGGTCAGCAGCGGGCTAGGCTGTTCCGGCAACGCCAGCAGCACCTCGGTGAACTCCGAGCCCTGGCTCTTGTGCACGGTCATGGCGAAGGCGCTGTCATGGCTGGGCAGGCGCGCCGGGGCAAAGCCGCGATAGCCCTCGTCGCCTTCGAAGAACACGCGCAGGCCCTGCTCGGTTTTGAGGCACAGGCCAATATCGCCGTTGAAGAGCCCCAGGGCGTAGTCGTTCTGCCGGACCATCACCGTGCGGCCGGGGTACCAGCGTTCGCGCGCCTGCACGCCGAGGCGACGCTTGAAGCGCGCTTCCAGTGCCTCGTTGATGCCGGTCACGCCGAAAGGCCCATCGCGCTGGGCGGTCAGCGCCCGAAAGCCGTTGAAGGCCTCGAAGGCGGCCGCCGGATCGGCTTGCCGTGCAGCCTGCAGATAGGGCGAATAGCCCTGCTCCAGTCGATCGATCAGCGCCGTGGGGCTGGGCGTGGCGTTCCAGGCGAGGTCTGGACGACCCTCTTGTAGCAGCGCGACCGTGCCCTTGGCGTCGCCGCCGTTGATTCGCCGCGCCAGCTCACCGATGCCGCTGTCACCTGCGAAGCGGTGGCTGTGGGTGAGCAGGACCACCGCATCGCCCAGGCGCGAGCGCGGCGTCTCGATGGGAACATGCTGCCCGGTAATGCGTTGCAGATCGGCCGCGGCCTGGCTATCGAACCCTCGGCCTTCACAGAGTTCGGCGAACACCGCGCCGGCTTCCACGGCGGCCAGCTGGTCTTTGTCGCCGAGCAGGATCAGCCTTGCCTTCGGCGGCAGCGCAGCGACGAGCTTGGCCATCAACGCCAGGTCGACCATCGATGCCTCATCCACCACCAACACATCCAGCGCCAGCGGGTTCGCCGCGTCATGGCGCACCCTGGGGCTGTCGCCGCGGCTGCCGAGTAGGCGGTGCAGTGTGCGCGCCTCGTCCGGCAGGGCTTCTTTGACCGCATCGCTGACCGGCAGCTCAGCCTTGGCATTGCGGATCGCTTCGGCCATGCGTGCGGCTGCTTTGCCGGTGGGCGCGGCTAGGCCGATGGCCAGGCGTTCGCCGCCGGGCTGCTCCAGCAATGCCGCCAGCAGGCGCACCACAGTGGTGGTTTTGCCGGTACCGGGACCACCGGAGATCACCGCCAGTCGCCGGCGTACCGCCTGTGCTGCCGCGAGGCGCTGCCAATCGGGGCTTTGCTGATTGAAGGCGAACAGCCGCGCCAGGCTGTCGCTCAGTTGTTTTTCATCCACTGCTGGCACATCCGCCGCGCGGGCCAGCAGTTGTTCGGCCAGCTGCTGTTCGTATGCTTGATAACGGGCCAGATAGAGCCGATTCCCCATGAGGATCAACGGCGCGTAATCGCCTTGCGCGCCGACCAGGGGAGAGGCTTCCAGCTGTTCGCGCCAAGTTGCGAGCGGCGGCAGGCTTAGGTCGACTTCGGGCCAAGGGCGCTTGCCCGCCAGGCGTTCGAGCGGCAGACAGACGTCGCCGGAAGCCAGGGCCTCGCAGCAAAGCGCGGCGGCGAGCAGGACCATGTCAGGCGTCTCAGGCTCGAGGCGCTGAAGGCTGGCGATGAAAGCGCGCTCCAGTGGGCCGAACGGCAGGTCTGAAAGCAATGCCATCACACACCCCTCCACGCGGGCGGGGTCAGGCAGCACTTCAGCATGGAGCAGACTGCGGCCCGCCTCAGCCAATCAAGGCCATCGTTAAAGTGGCGGGCTGAAGCCCACCCTAAAGCGCTGATATTGACCGTAGGAGCCAGCTTGCTGGCGATGCTTTGCCCATTCCCCCGGATCGCCAGCAAGCTGGCTCCTACAAAAGCGGGCGATTTCCCATAGCGAGAGAAGGCTACTGCGAATCTAAGGCGCATCATCTCCCCTCCTCGAACAGACGGTCCAATGCATCGAGCACGGCATCGTCCGGCCTCGCGAAGTACACATGCCCGCCTCGGACATCCCCCGCAGGACTAGCCTGTAGGGTGGGCTTCAGCCCACCGATATGCTCAGTTGGATAAGCGCGCTGAACTGACGCAAATTGCAATCCGACGACTTCTACAAGCCCCACATGCATCACCGCCCCTCCTCGAACAATCGATCCAACGCATCGAGCAGCGCATCGTCCGGCCTCGCGAAGTAGACGCCGGCTTCAGGCATGCCCCGCAGGAAGAGGTAGTAGGCGCCGCCGAGCTGCTCGTCGCGGAAATCGGCTAGGCGCTGACGCAGGAAGCGGCGTAGCGCCACCAGATAAATCAGGTATTGCAGGTAGTAATGCTCGCCTGCCAGCGCCTGCAGCAGCCGTTCGCCGCCGTAATAGCTCGCATCCGGACCGAGCCAATTGGACTTGTAGTCAGCGATGTACCAGCGGCCGTCGTGCTCGAAGGTCAGGTCGATGAAGCCCTTGAGAAAGCCCTTGAGGCTGTCGAACTCCAGCCGCGCCGCCGCTTCGCGTAATGGCTCGGCGAGGCCGTTGGCTGGATCGACCAGCAGACTGCGCAGCCGCGCCACGTCGAGGTCCCGTACCGGGAAGGTGAAGCCCAGCTCCGGCAGGCGTCTGGCCGATTGCAACGCGGCGAGGGTCAGGCCGGCGCCATCCATATCGGTGTCGAGCACCTTTTGCAGATGGCTGATGGCGATTTCCTTCCACTCCAGCGGCAGACCGTAGGCCTGCAAAGCGGGTTCGACCAGCGCCTCCAGCTCGCCTTTGCCCCGCGCCCAGTCTTCGAGGATCGCGTGCAGGCAGGTACCGGCTCGCGCACCGCGGGGGAAAGCAAAGAAGCCACTGCCCGGCTCGCCGGCATCGGGGATGGCCAGGGCGTCGCGGTCCGGCGCTTCCATATGCATGCCGGCGGCCAAGCCGGAGAAACTGCCGATCCGCCAGGCGCTGTGGAGGCTGCGATTGAGCTGCGACAGCTGCTCAGTCGGCGCCGCGCGGCCTGGCCCTTGGGCACTGGCTTCGCGCGGTTCCAGCGGCAGGCAGGCCATATGACCGTCGCTTCCGTGCACCAGTCGCTCGATGGCCAGGCGCAGGCTGCCGCCGTTGAGGTCGGCCAGATGATTGCCCAGTTCACTCAACGGTTGCTCGCCAGGCAGTTCGCGGCCGTGTAGCAGCCAGGCCAGGGCGCTGCTGTGCAGACCTTCGTCCGCTAGGCTGCCATCCTTTTTTGGTTTGCAGAGATTCACAGGCCCCCAGTGCAACCAGAGCCGGTCGCGCGCGCGAGTCAGGGCGACATAGGCCAGGCGCAGCTGTTCGGCAAACACCTCCCGGCGGGCGCGTTCGAGGTTGTCTTCCAGCGCGTCGCTGCCGAGGTCCAGCAGCGGCTGGCCGCTGGCATCGTGGCAACGGGCGCTGTCGCGGTTCTTGCCGAGCAGTTTGCCATCCCAGAGGAAGGGGCAGAATACCAGCGGGTATTCCAGCCCCTTGCTGGTGTGGATGGTGACAATCTGCACCCGCTCGGCATCGCTTTCCAGGCGCAGCAGGGCTTCTTCGCCGGCGCCTTCGCTGCCGCGCTGCAGGTTGAACCAGGCGAGCAGCGGCTCAAGACCCGGGCGCAGCAGGCTTTCGGCTTGCAACAGTTCACCCAGGTGCAGGAGGTTGGTCAGCCGACGTTCGCCATCGACCCGCGCCAGCAGCCGTTCGGCCACCGCCTGCTCGTCGAGCCAGGCACGGAATACGCGCATGAACCCCTGCTGCTGCCAGAGCTGGTGATAGCGCTCGGCGGCTTCGCGCTCGGCGTCCCACTGCTGCTGATCATCCTGGCAGCGGGCGAGATCGGTAGCGCTGCGGCCCAGTAGGCGCGTGGCCAACGCATAGCGCAGCAAGCCTTCACGACCGGGCTCGGCGTAAGCGGCCAGTACTGCGGCCAGCTCAGCCGCCTCCTCACTGCGCCAGACGCTGTCACGCCCGCGGCGGACGCTGGGCACGCCTCGCGCCGCCAGCTCGTCGGCGATCATCCCGGCCTGTCGATGGTTGGCTACCAGCACGGCGATATCGCCACCTTTCAGCGGAGTAAACACACCTTCCTTGTCGAAACCGGCGCGCCCTTCCGCGGCGCCCGCCAGTTGCAAGGCAACACGCCGAGCAGTGTCGCTTGCCGCCAGCTGTGCGGCTTCGCCCTTGCCCAGCGGATCGTCACCCATCCAGACCAGCGACAGCGGCGCGGCTTCGCCCTCCTCCACCAGCCGCAAGCTCGCACGCGGCTTGTCGGCCGCGCCTACCGCTGGATAGCGCAGATCAGGTTGGGCGAACGGCTGCGGATGATCGAACAGCTGGTTCAACGCGGCGATCAGCTCGGGCGTCGAGCGATAATTGGTCGGCAGGTTGAAGGGCTCGCGATCGGCCTGCTGCTTGGCCGTCATGTAAGTTGCCAGGTCCGCACCGCGGAAGGCATAGATGGCCTGCTTGGGATCGCCGACGAAACACAACGAGGCCTCGCTGGCCTTGGCATAGATGCGGTTGAAGATGGCGTACTGGATCGGGTCGGTGTCCTGAAATTCGTCGATCAGCGCCAGCGGATAGGTGGCGCGCAGCGAGGCCGCCAGGTCTTCGCCGACCGGACCTTTCAGCGCCAGATCCAGGCGATTGAGCAGATCATCGAAGGCCAACAGCCGCTGCGCCGCCTTGCGCTCCGGCAGCTCGCGGTTGAGCCGTTCCAGCAGCGCGACCTGCAGGGCGATCAGCCGTTGCTTGCCCGCTGGCAGTGCCTCGGCCACCTGATCGGCCAGCTCGTCCAGCGCATGGGCCAACTCGCACACCGGCGCGTCGAAGCCCTTCTTGCAGGCCTTGCTCAAGGCGCGCACGCCGAACTTGGCCGCGCCATCGGGTAGATCGAACATCGCTGCCGGATCGGCGAAATAGGCGTCGAGCTCCGCCTGCCAAGGCGCGAACTTGATGCTCTTGTGGGTGCTCTGGCTGAGTCCCCCATGGCCCGACAGCTCGGCGACCCAGGCGGTGCCCGCCTGCTTCCACAACTCAGCGGCGCGCTGCCAGGCGGCTTCGACCGGGCGCAGATCGGCGGCGATCGGCGCGCCCTGCGGTTCCACGCGCAAGTAGGGCTTGCCCAGATGGCTGCGCAGCCGCTGGCGCAACCAAACCGGGGTAATGCGGCTCTTGGCCAGGAAGCGCGCCCAGGCCGGATCGGCATCGGCCAGCTCGCTACGCCAGGCATCCGCGAGCAGCGCATCGATGATTTCGCGGTCATCGGCGGTCAGCTCGCTGTCGAAATCACCGCCAGCTTCGAAGGCGGCGTCCTGCAGGGCTCGCTGACAGAAACCGTGAATGGTGAAAATCGCCGCCTCGTCGAACCCATGGACCGCCAGCAACAGGCGCCGCCGCGAGGCTTCGTCTGGGTAGCGCGCATGCAGGCGGTTGAGGAAGTCATCCTCGCTCGGCGTGCCGTCATAGACCGCCAGCAGATCGGCCAGCCGCGCACGGATGCGCTCGCGCAGCTCGGCGGTGGCCGGGGTCGTGTAGGTGACCACCAGAATCTGCCCCACCGACAACTGCCGCTCCAGCAGCAGGCGGGCGTACAGCGCGGTGAGCGTCCAGGTCTTGCCGGTGCCGGCGCTGGCCTCGATCAGTGAGCGGCCGTCGAAAGGCGAATCGAGCAGGTCGAGTTTCATTGGTCTTCCTCCTCATCGGCCAAGGCATCCAGTGCGGGACCTATCAGCTGTTGGGCCAGGGTTTCGAAGCGCTCATCCAGCGGATCACGGTCGCGGAAGGCCAAGGCGTTCCAAGGGTCTTCAGCCTCGGCAGCGATAGGACTGAACTCCGCCCCCAGCCAGGCTTCGCGGGCGCGCTTGCGGCCACAGTCGAGCGGTTCGCTGCCGCGCGCCGGCTTGCGATAACCCTTGGCGAAAGCATGGCTGCTACGCGGCAGTAGCGGCAGCGGCTCACGGATGGCACCGCGATAGGCGGCGAGCCAGGGTTCGAGCAGCTCGGTGGCGTTCGCCAGCGGGCCGAGCTGCCAATCGCCTGCAGGCGAGAGCATCATGCTGTTGCGCTCGATACCCGCCGTAGCCGACAGGTTGAGCAGCAAATGGCGCAGCCAGAACGGAGGCAGGTCCCATTCGCCGAGGCGGCCGAGCTTCCAGCCGAACAGCCCGGCCGGGGTGACGCCGTCGAGCCAGCCATGCACGCGCACGCCGGCCAGGGTGATATCCACCGGCAGCGGCTCGGGCACCGCGTCCGGGCGCAACTCGAACAGCCGCGGCGCGAAGGCACGTACCGGCCCTCGCAGCTTGCCCCACAGCGCCTGGCCCAGCTCGCCCGTCGGCAGCCAGCCGGCCGCACAAGCCATGCGCCGCTCATCTTCGTCACTCCAGCCATGCTCCATGGCCTGCAGCGACAGCCGACGCAGGCCGTTCCAGGCCGGCATCTCCAGGTCGAACGGTTCGTCGCTGGCCAGCGATTCCTGGTCGTCGGCCAGGCGCAGACCCAAACGCTGTTCGAGCAGGAAGCGCGCCGGATGGCGGAAGCATTGCAGCAGTTGCGACGGCTCGATGGTCAGCCAGGCTTCGTCGGGCTCGGCGAGCAGGCTGGCGAATGGCTGCGGCTGGGTTTGCGGCGGCTCGGCCAGGCGCTGGGCGGCGCGGAACCAGGGCAGCGAGAAACCGGCGCAGGCGGCAGCGCCGAAGTTGCGTGGTGAGAACGGTTGCAGCGGATGCGCGATAAGGATCTTTTCGCTGGCTTTGGGCGCTTTCGGCTGCGATGTATCGGGGCTGGCAGGATCGCGAGCAAGCTCGCTCCTACAGACAGCGGTCATGTCCACCGCTTCGAGCACTTCGCTGAGCAGTACCGATGGCGGCAGCACGGCGTTGTCACGCGGGTCGCGACCGACATAGGACAGGTACAGCGCCTCGCGTGCCGACAGCAGGGTTTCCAGTAGCAGGTAGCGGTCGTCGAGGCGCCGCGCACGGTCGCCACGGCGCGGGTGGCGGCCGATCAGATCGAAGCCCGACGGCGGTGTGCGCCGCGGGAAGGCGCCGTCGTCCAGGCCGAGCAGGCAGACCACACGGAACGGCAGGCTGCGCATCGGCACCATGGTGCAGAAGGTCACCGCACCGGTAAGAAAGCCCGAGGCGCCGCTGCCCTGCTGCAAGGCAGCGCTGAGCTGCTGGTGCACCAGTTCCAGTTCGATGGGGCGCGTCAGGTCCGCGGCCTGGGCCTGATCGCGCAATGCCGCGCAGGCCTGGGACAACAACAGCAGTGTGTCGCCGGCTTCACGCTCGTCAAATAGCGTATCGATCAGGACTTGCAGATCGTCCGCCCATTCTGCCAGCGGGCGCGGGCGCGCCAGTTGATCGGCCAGCATTCCAAGGCGCTCGACAAACTCGACCAGCCGCCCTAGCAGTTGTGCACGGGCGCCTTCCAGCGCATCCAGTGGCCAGTGCTCGCCCAGCAGCGGCGCGTTGTCACCGGCCAGTTGCGGCGGTGCGGCAAAGCCCAGCAGCAGACGATCCAGCCCCTGGCGCCAGGTAAAGGCTGATTCGTCGGGCAAGCCCAGGCGAACACGCTGGCTGCCGTCACGCCCCCAGCGCACACCGGCTTCACGCAACCAGTCGCGCAGCAGCGGTAGGTCTTCGCTTTCGATCCCGGCGCGCCGGGCAACGGCAGGCTGCTCCAGCCAGGCGAGGATTTCCTCGGCGGCAAAACGACTCTGCGCCAGCATCAGCAATTCAAGGAACGCCTCGATCAGCGGCATCTCGGCGCGCAGGCTGCGGTCAGCGAGGCTGTAGGGAATCCGCGGGCTGCCCTCGCGCGGGGCGAACACCGCTTCGATAAAGGGTGCGTAGCGCTCGATGTCCGGGGTCAGCACCACCACTTGATCAGGCGTCAGGCCCGGATGGGCAGCGAAACGCGCCAGCAGCTGGTCATGCAGGATCTCCACCTCGCGCAGCGGCGAATGAGCGATGTGCACTTCCAGCGAGCGGTCGTCCTCGGCCAGGGTGATGCGCTCATCGGGCTGGCGGGTGCGCAGGCGTAGGATGTCGTTCTGCAAGGCGTGCAGCAGGCTGTCGTCGTGCAGGTCGTCGTCTTCGGAATACAGGCCGAACTCCTGACTGCCTTCGCTGGCGGTCAGGCTGAACAAGGAATCGAAGAAGTCCCGGCCCTGCTTGCCCAAGCTCGCTAACAACGGATGGCCAACGTCGAGATACCAGTCATCTGCTCCGCTCTCGGGCTGGCGTGCCAACTCGCGGATATCACGGATCTCGCCCCAGGCCTCACGGCTCGGGTTGAGTGCGCAGACGACCACGTCGATATGCCGCGCCAGCCTGTCGAGCACACGCAAGTGATGCGGTGGCAGGCTGCTGATGCCAAACACCAGCAGGCGCTCGGGCAGGCCGGGCAAGGGTTCGTCGCTGTAGAGCCGTTGCAGCAGATCGCCGAGTAGGCGCGCGCGGTGGGGGTGGCCGTCCTTGGTCAACTCGCGCCAAAGCAAAGCCTGCCAGGCCTCGTCCGGGCCGAGGTCCAGCGTTTCGCCACGCTCCCAGGCGGCCAGCCAGTCGTCGCGATAGAGCAGGTACTGGTCGAAGACATCAGCAATCTTGGCCGCCAGACTTAGCCTCCGGCGCTCGTCACCGCCGTCCAGATACTGCGCCAGACGCGGTGCGAGTTCGAGGTTGCCCGGATCGCAGAGCCAGCCGTACAAGCGCCAAGTCAGGGTGGTCGGGGAGAACGCCGATTGCTCCGGCAGGCTGCCGAGCACGGTGCGGCTCAGGTCCCAGACGAATTTGGCAGGCAACTGCATCTCCAGTTGCATGGCGATGCCCTGCTTGCGCGCCAGCTCCAGGGTCAGCCAGCGGCCCATGCCCTGGCTCGGCACCATCACCAGTGCCGGGGCGAAGGGGTCACTGAGCGGCTGTGCAAGCAGGCGCGTGGCCAGTTCGCCGAGGGTTTCGAGGTCAGGGGCGTGGTAGAGGCTGAGCATGGCGGCGGCTTCGACTGGATCAGCGGTCAAGGGTAACAAGTTCCGGTTGCGCAGCGGTGCTGCAAAGGCATGCGTAGATAGCCGGTGCGGCGTTCCTTCCTACTCCTTTCGCAGGAACTCAACGGTTCTTGTGTTCAATATCAATCCCCTACCCGCCATAGGATATTCCATGACAGGCAGTCCCAATGCCCCCAGCAACCTGTCGCCTGCCTCAGGCTAGGAGCAACCGATGAAATTGAACAACCGGAACCTGCTAACTCTCATGTTGGGCGCGGCCATCAGCGCGAGCCCGCTGGCCTACGCAGTGACCGACAACGCGCCAGCCAAAGGCTCAGTGGAGCGCAGCCATGCGCGCCAGGCCAGCGCGCTGCTTGAGCGCGCCACCGCTCACCTGAAGGCGAACGGACCCGAGCAGGCGCTGGCCGCGTTCAATGACCGCCAGGGCAGCTTCGTCGATGGCCAGCACTATGTGTTTGTCCTGGACCCGAACGGCACCATGCTGGCCAGTAACGGTGCGTCGCGCGCGCTGGTTGGGCTCAACGTGATGGACCTCAAGGACGCCGCCGGTAAACCCTTCATTCGCCAGATCGTCGAAGGTGCCCGCACCGCTGACAGCGGCCAGGTGGATTACCACTGGCTGAACCCGGCCGACAATAAGGTCGAGAACAAGACCAGCCTGTACCGCAAAGTGGGCGATCAGATCCTCGCGGTGGGGTATTACATCCCGCGCTCTTCCGCCGAACACGCGCAGAAAATGCTGGATGAAGCCGTAGCACTGATGAAACGTTCGGGTGGCGAGGCTGCGTTCAAGGCCTTCAACGACCCCCAGGGCGGCTTCGTGATGAATGACGAGTATGTGTTCGTTATCGGCTTGGAGGACGGCCAGTACCGCGCCAGTGGCGCTTCCCCCAACCTGGTGGGTGTCGATGTTCGCGAAGTCACCGATGCCGCCGGTACGCCGCTGTTCAAGCAGATGATCGAACTGGCCAAGAACAAGGGCAGCGGAACCGTCGACTATGTCTGGCGCAATCCGGCGACCAATGCGGTGGAGAAAAAGCACTCGCTGATCCGTCGGGTCGACGACGTGCTGCTAGGCGTGGGCTACTACTCGCCCAACTGATGCAAGCGCAGCGGTTCATGACAATTTCGTGAACGGGCGGCTGCCGACCATGGTCAACCGGATATAACCCACAGCTGACCTCCCGCCTTTGGCGAGACTGGCTGTGCCTGTTGATCATCCTGCCGCCGGAGACCCTGCCCGATGTTGACGCTGTTGCATCTGCTGTCCTCCATCGCGCTGCTGGTCTGGGGCACGCATATCGTGCGCACCGGAATCATGCGGGTGTATGGCTCGCACCTGCGCAGGTTGCTCGGCCACAGCATGGCCAACGCGCCCATGGCCTTCACGGCTGGAATCGGCGTCACCGCGCTGGTGCAGAGCAGCAACGCCACGGCCCTACTGGCCATCTCGTTCGTGGCGCAGGGCTTGATGGCGCTGCCGACCGCCTTGGCGATCATGCTTGGCGCGGACGTCGGCACTGCATTGATGGCCCGCGTGCTGACCCTGGACCTGTCGTGGCTGTCCCCGCTGTTCACTCTGGTCGGGGTCAGCCTGTTCCTCTCGCGCAAACAGACCCGTGCAGGCCAGCTCGGTCGCGTGCTGATCGGCCTTGGCCTGATCATTCTGGCGCTGCAGCTGATCGTTGGCGCCGCCGAACCCATCACCGAAGCGCGCGGCATGCGTGTGCTGTTCTCCTCTCTGGCCGGCGACACCCTGCTGGCCGTGGTGGTCGGCGCGTTGTTCGCGGTGCTCTCCTATTCCAGCCTCGCCGCCGTCCTACTCACCGCAACGCTGGCCAGTGCCGGGCTGATCAGCCTGCCGGTTGCGCTGGGTGTGGTCATAGGCGCGAACGTCGGCAGCGGTGTGCTGGCCTGGCTCAATGCGACGCCGCAACCGGTGCCGGCCCGTCGGGTAGCGCTGGGCAATCTGCTGTACAAGCTCGCCGGCCTTGTGGTGCTGCCGTTCTTGCCAATAACGGTGGAATGGATGGCAACGCTCGGCTTCAGTGCGCAAACCCAAGTCATCGCCTTCCACCTGGCGTACAACTCGCTACGTTGCCTGGTGCTACTGCCAACGGTCGGCCTGATGGCCAGGCTCTGCGAGCGCGTGCTGACGGAGCGGCCTCTGGATAACGGCATTGCGCAGCCGCGCCATCTCGACCCCACTGCGCTGGACACCCCCTCGCTGGCCCTGGCCAACGCCACACGCGAGACGCTGCGCATCGGCGATCTGGTGGAAACCATGCTGGCACGCCTGCTCGAAGCCCTGCGTGAAGACCGTCCGGAGCCGGGCGAGGACATCCGCCGCCTGGACGACGATGTCGACGCGCTCTACAGCGGCGTCAAGCTCTACCTGGCGCGAATGCCGCGCGAGGACCTGGCCGAACAGGAAAGCCGGCGCTGGGCCGAAATCATCGAGTTGGCAATCAACCTGGAGCAGGCCGGCGACATCATCGAGCACATGCTGGGCAAGGTGCAGAACCTCAAGATTTCCAAGCGGCGCTCGTTTTCCGACAGCGGGCTGGACGAGCTCGGCCAGCTGCACAGCCTGCTCAGCGCCAATCTGAGCCTGGGTCTGTCGGTGTTTCTCTCCGGTGATTCTCACAGTGCGCGCCAGTTGCTGCAGCAGAAGCGTCAGTTCCGCAAGCGTGAGCGCGAACTGGCCCACGCCCATGTCCATCGGCTGCACCAGCAGGTGGTGGAAAGCATCGAGACCAGCGCCGCCCATCTGGAGCTGATTGCCGACATGAAGCGGCTGAACTCGTTGTTCTGCAGCGCGGCTTATCCGGCACTGGAGGGCTCCGGCAGCGGAAAGCCGCGCGTCTCGGGCGAAAGCCAGGCAGTGCGAGAAACGCGGATCAAGCAGCAGCTGCCGCCGGGCAAGCCGGCCTGATCCCGACCGGTCCGATGGTCGGTGCGGGCAAGAAAAACCCCGGCGATGCAGAGCATGGCCGGGGTTGAAGTCAGCGTCGCGAACGGGTCAGTCCCGCTGCCGACGCCGCTGCATCCACACCACCAGTCCGAACAGCAACAGAGCGGGTAGCCACATCCACTCCTTGGCCCAGCGGTCGGTAGGCGCGCGCACGGCCAGAATTTCCTGATCGAACTGCAATCCGAGCTCGGCGGCAGGGCTGCCGAAGGTCACGCTGTCGATCAGCACCTTGCCATCTTCCTCATAGGTCATCACGCCCAGCTTCTCCAGCTTTTCCGCGCCGGTCTCGCCGTTCGGGATGGCGATCAGCAGGCTGAACTCACGCATGTCACCCACGGCGTCTTCACCCCGAATGCGCAGGCGCAGCTGGCTGTCTTCCTCGACTGCTTCCAGCGCCTGGACCAACTGCGTAGGCGGTATGTCTCGGTAGGGGTCATGCACGATGTCCATCCAGAAGCCCGGACGGAACAGCGTGAAGGCGATCAACAGCAGCAGCACGTTTTCGTACCAGCGGCTGCGCACCAGGAAGTAGCCCTGGGTACCGGCTGCAAAGATCAGCATGGCCAGTGTCGCGATGACGAAGATCACCATTCCGTGCCAGAACGACACATCGATCAGCAACAAGTCGGTGTTGAAGATGAACAGGAATGGCAGCGCGGCAGTACGCAGGCTGTAGTAGAAGGCCACCACACCCGTCTTGATCGGGTCCCCCTTGGACACGGCAGCCGCGGCGAATGAGGCCAGCCCCACCGGCGGCGTCACGTCAGCCATGATGCCGAAGTAAAAGACGAACAGATGCACCGCGATCAGCGGCACGATCAACCCGCTCTGCGCCCCCAGCGCCACGATCACCGGCGCCAGCAGACTGGACACCACGATGTAGTTGGCAGTGGTCGGTAGGCCCATGCCAAGGATCAGGCTGAGGAATGCCGTGAGCAGCAGCATCAGCATCAGGTTGCCCATGGACAGCAGTTCGACCAGATCGGCCAGCACCAGGCCCACGCCGGTCTGCGAGACGGCGCCGACGATGATCCCAGCCGCTGCGGTGGCGATGCCGATCCCGATCATGTTGCGTGCACCGGCGATCAGTCCTTCGCGCAGGTCGATCACGCCGTCCATGAAGTTGCCGTGCGCATGAGTGCCGTCGCGGCGCATCCAGGTCAGAAGCGGTCGCTGGGTCAGCAGGATGATGACCAGAATGACCGACCCCCAGAATGCGGACAGGCCAGGCGACAGGCGCTCGATCATCAGGCACCAGACCAGCACCACCACCGGCAGCAGGAAGTGCAGCCCGGACAGCAGCACCGGCCGAGTCTGCGGCAGTTTTTCCAGCGGCGCGTCGGGGTCTTCGGCCGGCAGCGGCGGATTGCTCGCGGCGATTTTCAGCAGGCCTAGGTAGACCGCCACCAGCAGTGCCCCGATCACCCAAATCGCTGCGTCGCCCAGCGCAGGCTTGAGCCAGCCAAGGCCGTAATAGACGGCGAGCGAGACGCCGGAGATCAGCGCAACGCCAAAGGCGAAGCCGATCAGCCGCTGCATCCAGGGCTTGGCTACGTTGGCCCGGGGCAGCGCGGTGAGACCGAGCTTGAGCGACTCCAAATGAACGATGTAGACCAGTGCGATATAGGAGATCAACGCCGGCAGAAAGGCGTGCTTGATCACCTCGACGTAGGGGATGCCCACGTACTCCACCATCAGGAACGCCGCCGCACCCATCACCGGAGGCATGATCTGCCCGTTGACTGATGAGGCCACTTCCACCGCGCCGGCCTTCTCGGCCGAAAACCCGGTGCGCTTCATCATCGGGATGGTAAAGGTCCCGGTGGTCACCACGTTGGCAATGGACGAGCCCGAGATCAGGCCAGTCATGCCGGACGCAACCACCGCCGCTTTGGCCGGGCCACCGCGGAAATGGCCAAGCATGCTGAACGCCAGCTGGATGAAGTAATGCCCGGCGCCCGCACGCTCAAGCAGCGCGCCAAAGAGGACGAAGAGAAACACGAAGCTGGTGGAGACACCCAGGGCGATGCCGAACACACCCTCGGTGGTGATCCACTGGTGGTTGGCGAGCGCTGTGAAGCTGACGCCACGGTGGGCCAGCAGCCCTGGCATGTATGGGCCGGCCAGGCTGTAGCCGAGGAAGATCAGGGCAATCACCGCCAAGGCAGGCCCGAGTGCGCGGCGGGTCGCTTCCAGCAACAGCGGAATACCGATGCACGCCGTGATCAGGTCCATGGTAGTGAGGTTGCCGGGACGCTGGGCCAGCTGCTCATAAACGATGAACAGGTAGCCTGCGCTCGCGGCGGCAATCAATCCGAGCGCGATGTCGATCAGCGGCACCCGGTCGCGCGGCGAGCGCTTGAATGCGGGATAAACGAGGAATGCCAACAGTAAGGCGAACGCCAGGTGAATCGAACGCGCCTCGGTGTTATTGAACACGCCGATGCGCAGCATGAAGGGCAACGGCGAGGCGATCCACAGCTGGAACAGCGACCAGAGCAGCGCAAGGCTGGCGATCAGCTTGGCCATTGCGCCGCTGGGCAGCCGAGCACCGACGTCCTTGGCAATCAGATCTTCAGTAGAAGGATGGTTGTCTTGCATGAAATCTGGCCTGTTTTTTCAGGGAACGGAAACCGCGAAAACCCGCGGCACGAAGCGCACGGGTTTTCAGGCAAATGCTGTGGACGGATAACCGTCCACAGCGATGCAGCGAGCCGTAAAGGCCGTTACATCCAGCCCCGTTCCTTGTAGTAACGCACGGCACCGTCATGCAGCGGCGCAGACAGACCGACCTTGATCATGTCTTCCGGCTTCAGATCCTTGAATGCAGGATGCAGGCGCTGGAAGCGCTCGATGTTCTCGAACACCGACTTGACCAGCTTGTAGACCACTTCGTCATCGACCTTGGACGTAGTGGAAAGCACGGCCTTGCCACCAATCGACTGAGTGGCGCTGTCGTTGCCCTTGTACATGCCACCTGGGATTTCAGCCTTGGTGTAGTAGCTCTTCTCGGACAGCAGCTTGTCGATCTCAGGACCGGTGATCGGTACCAGAACAGCGTCGACAGTAGTGGTGGCTTCCTGGATCGCGCCATTGGGGTGACCGACGAAGTAGGTCATGGCATCGATGTTGTTGTCGCCCAGGGCGCTGGCCTGCTCGGCCGGCTTGAGTTCGGCGGCGAGCGCGAAGGCCGACTTGTCCCAGCCCTTCTCGTTCATGATCTCTTCGAGGGTGTCACGCTGACCGGAACCGGGGTTGCCGATGTTGACGCGCTTGCCTTTCAGATCATCCAGGCTCTTGATGTTGGCATCACGGCGCGCCAGGACGGTGAAAACCTCGCTCTGCAGCGAGAACACGGCACGGATGTCTTCCATGGCGCCTTCGCTCTTGAACGGCTCCAGGCCCTTCATCGCCTTGTACTGGTGGTCCGACTGCATGATGCCGAAATTGAATTCGCCGCTGCGCAGGCCGTTGACGTTTGCCACGCCGCCGCCACTGGCTGGCGCGTTGCACTTCAGGTCCTCGGCGTTACGGTTGACGAAGCGGCAGATTGACTGACCGGCAACGTAGTAGACGCCCGTCTGGCCGCCGGTACCGATAGTGACGAATTGCTCTTGCGCCTGAGCCATACCGCTCAGACCAGTCCCCGCCAATGCGGCGGAAAATATCCATGCCAAGGATTTGCCTTTCATGGATCCACTCCTTATTGGTTGTTTTGGAATTGTCCTGCAGGCCTCGTGAGCCACGCGGGAAGTTTGGAGTCTAGCAGGCCGCTGCCTCGGTAACAGCTCGGACCTCAACCTCACGGCTAATGGGCGCCCTGTGACTATGGCTATGACCCATTTGGGGATGGGGGGTTGCTCGTCTGCGGAATAAACCTGAAATACCTATACAAATATCTGTACATAAATATTTATATGTATAAGATCGCCTCATAGCACAGAGCCATTACCCGACTAAAGGGGTCGGCCTTTTGGTGGATGGCTGACCAAAGCAGCCGATATCACAATGCCATCACTCGATGTAATGCGAGTGCGCACTACAAGCAGAGCAATGTGCTGGCCGAAGCACCAACAAGGCCGTTTGAAAGCTCGGTTTAGCAAGACCGAATAGGATCCGTTTGGAAGTCCGAGGATTTCACCGCAAGGTGAATCGCAGGGTTGCGCGATGTCCAGTCTGGGCATCGGTCAAGACGTCCGTGGCGGAAAAATAATCTAGTTTCAGAGAATTCCACCATGCGCTTGAACGTACCGGTCACCGGACGCGACGTGTCCTTCAGTGAGACAGCCAACATACTGTCCACCACCGACCTCAACGGCGATATCACCTATGTAAACCCCGACTTCATTAAGATCAGCGGTTTCGAAGAGCGTGAGTTGCTCGGTCAGCATCACAACATAGTCCGCCATCCCGACATGCCCCCCGAAGCATTCGGTGACCTCTGGTCCAGCGTTCGTGCTGGCAGGTCATGGATGGGAATGGTGAAGAACCGCTGCAAGAACGGCGATCACTACTGGGTCAGCGCCTTTGTCACCCCCATCAGCCGCAACGGGAAAGTGGTCGAGTACCAATCGGTGCGGACCAAGCCGCAGGCCGCACAGGTAGCGGCAGCCGAAACGTTGTATGCGCAACTGCGCGAAAAGCGGCCACCTGCCGCTCTGCGCCGCTCCCCCTTGGGCGTGCGTAGCCGCGTCGCGCTGCTCGTCGCCCTGGGTGCTGCTCCCTTCGCTATCGGAGGGGCACTGTTAGGTGGAGCAAGCCTCGTAGCGGCGGTAGCGGCTGCAGCTGCAGCTGCCTTGAGCGCGAGCGTCTTTGCATACATGGCGCTTGCGCCTCTGCAGCGTCTTGCTGCACAGGCTCGGCAGGTGGGGGATGATGCGGTCGGTCAGCTGGTCTACACGGGGCGCCGCGACGAGTTCGGTCAGATTAGCTATGCCAT
The DNA here is from genome assembly GCF_050272435.1 of Pseudomonas sp. NPDC047961. Classification (NCBI taxonomy): domain Bacteria; kingdom Pseudomonadati; phylum Pseudomonadota; class Gammaproteobacteria; order Pseudomonadales; family Pseudomonadaceae; genus Pseudomonas; species Pseudomonas sp. NPDC047961. The sequence continues at coordinate 727,983 of NZ_JBNNMD010000002.1, forward strand.
GAAACTGCTCGAAACCGAAGCCGGGGCCATGGTTGGCCGAATCGGCGATGCGTCACGCCAGCTGAGCATGCATGCACGGGAGCTGGTGGATGCCATGGACAGCAGCGCACAGAGTGCATCGCGTCAGCAGAGCGAAACCGATCAGGTTGCCACCGCAATCAATCAGATGGCGATGAGCGTGCAGGAAGTCGCCAACAACGCCCAGCGCACCGCCGAGGCAGCCAGCCGAGCTAACAGCGAAGCTGCAACCGGTACGGATGTCGTCAATAAGACGGGGGCAGCTATCGGCCGGCTAGCTCAGGATATTCAGCACGCCGGTGATGTCATTCTCGAACTGGAAGCGCACAGCAACGACATAACCAAGGTGCTGGATGTCATCCGCGGCATCGCCGAGCAGACCAACCTGCTCGCCCTTAACGCAGCCATCGAAGCCGCCCGCGCAGGCGAACAAGGGCGTGGCTTCGCTGTAGTTGCTGACGAGGTTCGTAGCCTGGCGTCTCGAACCCAGCAGTCCACCCAGGAAATCAACTCGATGATCGCGGCTTTGCAGGGCGGTGCACGTCAAGCGGTGCAGGTGATGCAACGTAGCCGAGATCAGGCCATGGAAAGTGTCGAGCAGGCTGAGCAAGCGGCACGCTCGCTCCAGGACATCAACAATCGAGTGAACGAGATCAGCGACATGAGCATGCAGATTGCCTCGGCCGTCGAGCAGCAAAGTGCCGTCAGCGAGAACATCAATCAGAACATCGTGAGCATTCGTAGCGGCTCCGATCAGCATGTAGAAAGTGGCCTGCGCAGCCGGGAGACCGCTTCGGGTGTCGCTCAGTTGGCTGACAGCATGGAAATGCTGGTGCAGCAATTCTGGACACGGCGACGCGGTTAGCCGGTCAAGAAGGCTCCAATTGACGTTCCGATGGATGGCCGAACCGTTAGTAGCCTAGCAGTGGTATCAAAACGACATTACCCGTATCGTTTCGATGGCCAAACCACTGCCTGACCCTCACGGCTGCCTATGCGTCGCGATGGGTCGTTAGACGAGACCTCTCACCTGATGCGATTCCGCCGGCTCTTGCTCTGCTGCCTGTTAACCGCCTTTGCCGGCCTCATGTCGGGCCAGGCCATCGCGGCTTTTGTTCCAAGCGTGGTCAGCAAAAGCGGTGCGGAACTCCACATGGGCGCGGTGGAGTGGCTACCCGGGCATCCTGATGCCGACTTCGCAACCGCTCACACTGCCCCTTGGCAGTGGCAGCCGTTAGCCAAGCCCAATCTCAAGAAACAGCGGGACGGCGCATGGGTGCGCTTCGAAGTTGATAGCAATGCCACAAGCGCCGAGCGCTGGTACCTGAGCCTGAAATGGCCTGTCCTGGATAAGGTGCGTGTACGTCTGTTCTACCCGGCCGAAGGCGAGTGGGGTCCCTTGATGCAGGCTGGCGATCACATTCCCAAGCGTGATCAACCGCTAGCAGACCACAACCTGGTCTTCCCGCTGGAGTTGCGTGGCAATGAACGCGCCGTGGTGTACATGCAGGTACAAGCCCATGAACTCATGGCGTTGCCGTTGAGCATTTACGATGAAACGGCGTTCGCAGCGGAAAAAATTACCGACGTCGCAATGATCAGCCTGTTCTTCGGCGGCATGCTGGTGATCCTTCTCTACAACAGCAGCCTGTTCGTGTTCACCCGGGATCTGGCTTATCTGCTCTATGTCGTCTATCTGCTCAGCGCGCTGTTTTACGTCCTGACGATCACCGGCTTCGGCCAGCTATTCCTGTGGCCCGACACGCCTGTTTTCGCCCGCCGCTTCTATGCGCTGTCGGCAGCCTTGTGTTTTTTCACGCCGTTGCTGTTCGCCAGTCGCTTTCTCAAGGTCCGAAGTTATGGCGGCTGGCCCTGGCTGGTCACCTGGGTGCTGATGGGCTACTGGGGCGTGGTGATTCTGGTTACCGTGTTCGCGCCCTCGCTGAGTCGTTACCTGATGGCCGAACCGATCGCCCTGATTCACTGCATCCTGACGATGGCCGCCGTCATCAACCTGTGGATTCGAGGCAACCGTTCAGCACGCCTGTTCACCATCGCCTGGTCGACATTGTTGGTCGCCACCATCGCCCACCTGCTGGCGCTGGAAGGGCTGTTACCACTGAATGCACTGACCCTGCATGGCCAGCTGATCGGTATGTTCGCTGAGTTCGTGCTGCTGTCGATGGCATTGGCCGAACGCATCAATCACGAGCGTGACCGCCGGATCCTGGCGCAGCAGAGTGCCTTGCAAGCCTCCGATGCATTGGCGCAGGAGCGTGAGTCACGCCTCCAGGCGCAACAGCAGGCGCTAGAGATGCAGATCCGCAACAACGGGGCGCTTGAGGCGCGTGTGTACGAACGAACTCGGGCGCTGGAAGAGGCCAAGCGCGGCCTGGAGAGGGTTAACGAGCAACTGACCCGCATGAGTGTTACCGATGCGCTGACCCAGCTGTCGAACCGGGGGCATTTCGACCTGATGATCGACGAAGAGATCCGCCGCGCCCAACGCACGGAGACGCCATTGTCGGTGCTGCTGCTGGACATCGATCATTTCAAGCGGGTCAACGACACCTACGGGCATGCGTTCGGTGACGACTGCCTGCGGCTGGTAGCCGATACGCTCAAGCAACACGGCCAACGGGCCGGCGACGTGGTGGCGCGCTATGGCGGCGAAGAGTTCGTCATCGCGCTGCCTGGCATGAACAGCCGCGAAGCCGGCGAACAGGCCGAACGAGTCCGCGCAGCCGTGGCAGCGCTACGGCCCGCTCATGGCGAGCAGCGGCTGGAACTGACCATCAGCATCGGCGTGGCGACCCTGCAGCCGCCTGCGAACTGCTCCCCTTCACAATTGCTGGCGTGTGCCGATGCAGCGCTTTATCGGGCCAAACACAACGGTCGCAATCAGGTGGCAATTGCCGAGCCCGACGAGGCTCTCGAGCCGTCAGTCAACTGAATCGGGAACCGGTGGCGGGAAGCGCACCTTTACCAGCAGCCCGCCCAAGGCGCCCTGATCCAGTTCGATAGTCGCCCGGTGGGCACGAACAATTTCGCCGACGATGGCAAGACCAAGCCCGGCGCCCCGCCCTTGCTGGTGCACACGATAGAAACGGGCGAAGACCTTGGCGCGCTCCGCCTCGGGAATCCCCGGACCGTCATCCTCGACCTCCAGCACGCCCTCTTCCCTCACTCTCAGCACCACATTTCCGCCATTCGCCGTGTGCGCCATGGCGTTATCCAGCAGATTGCTGAGCAGCTCCGTCAACAACGTCGGCTCGCCGTCGATCCATATCGGCTGATCGGCTTCCAGCGCCAGCGCGACGCCCCGTTTGTGGGCCAGCGCAGCCATGGCCAGGCCCAGTTCCCTCGCCAGCTGGCTGAGGTCCAGGCGCTGGGCACCGCCTTCAGCAATCGACTGCGCGCCGGTTTCGATACGCGCCAGCGACAACAACTGGTTGGCCAGATGGATCACCCGGTCGGTATGGGCTCCGGCTTCTTCAAGCGTCTCCTGCCAACGCTGCGGCTGCTGTTCACGCTGGCCGAGTTCGATCCGCGCCTTGAGCGCCGCCAATGGCGTGCGCAGTTCGTGAGCGGCGTCGGCAATGAACTGGGCCTGCCGCTCGAACTGCCCGCGTAGCCGCTCGGTGAAGTGATTGAGCGCTGCCACCAGAGGTTTCAGTTCGCGTTGCACGGCCACCAGCTGTAGCGGCCGCAGATCGTCAGGCTGGCGCTGTTCGACCGCCTCGCTGAGTTTGCCCAAGGGGCGCAACGCCGCGCTGACTGCCAGCCACACCAGCACCAGCGCAGCAATGGCCAGTGATCCGACACGCCACAGCGTATCCACCAGCAGGCTGCGGGCCATGCGCTCACGAGCGCCCAGCGTTTCGGCGACGCGGATTTCAGCAATGCCGTTGAGCTCCGGCTCGCTCACCGGCTGCAGAAGGCTCACCAGCCGCACACCTTCGCCCCGGAATTCCCCGTCGTAAAAGCGCGCCAGCGCGGGATAGTCATCGGTGCGACGGATGTCAGCGCCTGGCGCAGGCAGATGCTCGTAGCCGCTGACCAGCCGGCCTTCGGTATCCAGCACCTGGTAGTAGATGCGCCCGGCGCTGTCGTAGGCGAAGGTGTCCAGCGCCACGTAGGGCACATTGGCGCGGAGCTGCCCATCATTGGCAACCAGGCCATCGGCAATGGCGCGGGCCGAAGCCAGCAAGGTCCGGTCGTAGGCTGTGTCGGCGGCGGCGCGCCCGTTCCAGTAGGCGCTCCAGCCACTGAACAGCATTAGCAGGGTCAGCAGCATCGCCAGCCTGCGCAGCAACCCACCGCGCAAACTGCCGGCGCGCGGCTGTATCTCTTCAGGCATCCGCTGCCTCCAGCAGATAGCCCAAGCCTCTGAACGTCACGATGCGCACCGCGCTGCCTTCGAGTTTCCTGCGCAGTCGGTGAATGTAGATTTCGATGGCGTCGGCACTGGCGTCCTCGTCGAGGCCGAACACCTGGGCCGCCAGTTGATCCTTGCTCATGACCCGGCCGGGCCGAGTGATCAGCGCTTCGAGGACCGCCTGCTCCCGAGACGTCAGGCTGAGCGGCTGCCCCTGGAGGCTGAAGCGCCGCGCATCCAGGTCATACACCAGCGAACCGCAGCGCTGCTGCCGCTCGCCAGCAGCCACGCTGCGCCGCAACAACGCCTTGACCCGCGCCTCCAGCTCGGAGAGTTCAAAGGGCTTGGCCAGGTAATCGTCAGCGCCGAGATTGAGCCCATGGACCCGATCGGTGACCTCCCCGCGGGCAGTCAGCATCAACACCGGCAGGGTCTTGCCACGCTCACGCAGGCGCGACAGCACCTGAAAGCCGTCAAGCCTGGGCAGCCCGACATCGAGGATCGCCAGCGCGTAATCCTCGGTCGACAACGCGAGATCAGCGGCGATGCCATCGTTGAGCAGGTCAACCGTCCATCCCGCAGCGCGCAACGCCTGCGCCACGCTTTCAGCCAGCTGGGGGTGGTCCTCGACCAAGAGAATCCGCATTTGCCTGTCCTCTGCCACACACGGAACGGGCCGCCAGTGTAGCGACAAGGCACGCCGCCCGCTGCTTTCGCCCTTGAAAGCCTGGCGAAAGCTTCGCCGCCTAGGATCGGGATCAGGTGGCTCGATCCACCTGGCGCGGCTCACGCCGCCACAACAAAAACAATAGTGGAGATTCAGGATGCTGACTGCCGTCAGAATTAACCCCGTACGCGCTCGCCTTGCCCTCGCCGTCGCGGCTGCCTCTCTGGCGCCCATGGCCCAGGCCGATTTCATCGAAGACAGCAGCGCGACCCTGCAAACCCAGAACATCTATCTCAATCGTGATTTTCGCGAAGGCACCGGCCAGTCCAAGCGTGAAGAATGGGCGCAGGGTTTCCTGCTCAACATCGAATCAGGCTTTACCGAAGGCACTGTGGGCTTCGGCCTAGATGCCATGGGCATGCTCGGCGTCAAACTGGATTCCGGCGGTGGCCGCACCAACACCGATCTGCTGCCGGTGCGCGACGATGGCAGCACCCCGGACGAGTTCAGCCGCCTCGGTCTGACGGCCAAGGCGAAGTTTTCGGAAACCGAACTGCGTTACGGCAGCCACATCCCGGAAACACCAGTGGTTACCGCCAGCGACAGCCGAACCCTCCCCCAGGTGTTCGAAGGCACCCTGTTGGTGTCTCAGGACGTGACCGGTCTTACCCTGACCGGCGGGCGTCTGGACAAGGTCATCGACCGTGCTTCGACCAACTCTCAGGAGCTGCAGGTCAACAACAAGAACGGTCGTTTCGACAGCGCGGCCGAGGCCGATCATCTGACCTTTGCCGGCGCGCGCTATGACTTCAACGAAAAGCTCATCGGTACCTACTACGCCGCCGAGCTGGACGACATCTATCGTCAACACTTCTTCAACCTGCAGGCTGTGCAGCCGCTGAGCGAGAATTCGTCGCTGACCGCCGACCTGCGCCTGATGATCAGTGATGACACCGGCGCAGCCAATGCCGGCAAGATCGACAACCAGGCCTGGAACGGCATGGTGGGCTACAGCCTGGGTGGCCACAAGGTCAGCCTGGCCTATCAGCAAATGAACGGTGACACCGGCTACGCCTACGTCGACGGCAGCAACCCTTACCTGGTCAACTTCGTCCAGATCAACGATTTCGCCAATGCCGACGAGCGTTCCTGGCAAGCGCGTTACGACTACAACTTCGCCTCGATCGGCGTCCCTGGCTTGACCTTCCTGACGCGCTACATCTCCGGTGACAACGCCGAGTACAGCGGCGGCAGCAATGGCAGCGAGTGGGAGCGCGACATCGAACTCAAGTACGTCGTACAAACCGGTCCGCTGAAGAACGTGGCCGTGCGCATGCGCAACGCCATGTTCCGTTCCGATTTCGCCCGTGACGCTGACGAAAACCGCCTGATCGTCAGCTACAGCCTGCCCATCTGGTAAAGCCGTCCACAATAAGAATCAAAGGAGACACCCATGAAGACAGCAATCCGTCGTATCGCCCTGCTCTCGTCCTGCCTGGTCCTGTCCAGCCAGCTGTTCGCCGAGCCCAAGCGTCCCGAGTGCATCGCCCCGGCCAAGCCCGGCGGTGGCTTCGACCTGACCTGCAAGCTGGCCCAGAGCGGCCTGAAAGACGAAGGCCTGCTCGAATCGCCCATGCGCGTCACCTACATGCCTGGCGGAGTCGGCGCAGTGGCTTACAACGCCGTCATCGCCCAGCGTGCGGACGACCCGGCGACCATTACAGCGTTCTCCAGCGGCTCGCTGCTGAACCTGGCGCAGGGCAAGTTCGGCCGCTATGACGAGACCGACGTGCGCTGGCTCGCCGGCATCGGCACCGACTACGGCGCCATCTCGGTACGCGCTGATGCGCCCTACCAGGACCTCGACGACCTGATCGCGGCGGTGAAGAAAGACCCCAGCAGCGTCGTGTTCGGCGCTGGTGCCACCATTGGCGGGCAGGACTGGATGCAGACCGCGCTGATCGCCCGCGCCGCGGGTGTGGATCCGAAGAAACTGCGCTACGTCGCGTTCGAAGGCGGCGGTGAAACCCTCACGGCCATGCTCGGCGGTCACGTGCAGGTCACCAGCAGCGGCCTGGGCGAGGTCGCCCCGCAGCTCGAAGCCGGCAAGATCCGCATCCTCGCGGTGCTGTCCGATGATCGACTGCCGGGCAAGATGTCCGAGATCCCGACCGCCAAGGAACAGGGTTACGACATCAGCTGGCCGGTGATCCGCGGCTTCTACATGGGCCCAGAAGTCAGCGATGAAGACTTCAACTGGTGGAAGACCCAGTTCGACACGCTGCTGGCCGACGAGGACTTCGCCAAGCTGCGCGAACAACGCGATCTGTTCCCGCTGTCGATGACAGGCGATGAGCTCACCGAGTTCGTCAACAAGCAGGTCGCCGACTACAAGGAACTCGCCGGCGAGTTCGGCCTGGTCAAGTAACACCCTGCCGGTAGCGGCTTCCCGAGGGCAGCCGCTACCCGCTCCTCCCGAGGTAACCACCATGTACGTTCGTGTCTTTGCCGCGGCCTGGCTGCTCGCCTGCGCCGGACTGGCGCTGCTCGCCTGGGGTTTCGAGGCGCCCTTCGCCTACGACCCGGTCGGCCCGCGCGCCTACCCGCTATTGCTGCTGTTCCTGATGGCTTGCGGTGCGCTCTGGCTGCTCTGCAAACCACACGGCGACCCGACGCCGCCGTTCGATTGGTCCATGGCCCGGCGCGCCCTGTACTGCGTCCTGGTCCTGCTGGCGTACGCATTGCTGTTCGAGCAGCTTGGCTTCGTCATCACCACCGCGCTGGCCACCTTCGCCCTGGGCCTGCTGTTCAACGGGCGCTTGTTGCCAAGCCTGATCAGCGGCGTGCTGATGGGCGTGCTGCTCTTTGGCCTGTTCGACCTGTTGCTTGATGTGCCGCTGCCGCTTGGCGTGCTGCGCTTGCTGGAGAGCTGAAAATGGAAACCTTGAATTTCTTGTGGCAGGGCTTTGACGTCGCCACGCGGCCGATGAACCTGCTGGTGGCGCTGTTTGGCGCCTTTGTCGGCACCGTTGTTGGGCTGCTGCCTGGGCTCGGCCCGATCAACGGCGTAGCCCTGCTGCTGCCTCTCGCCTTTGCGCTAGGCCTGCCGCCGGAGACTGCGCTGATCCTGCTGGCCGCTGTGTACCTGGGCTGCGAGTACGGTGGCCGGATCTCGGCGATTCTGCTCAACGTACCCGGCGACGCTGCGGCTGTGATGACCACCCTCGACGGCTATCCCCTGGCACGCCAGGGCAAGGCGGGTATCGCCTTGTCGTTGTCGGCGGTCAGCTCGTTCATCGGCAGCATCATCGCCACCTGCGGTGTAGTGCTGTTCGCCCCGCTGCTGGCGAAATGGGCGGTGGCCTTCGGCCCGGCGGAATACTTCGTACTGATGATCTTCGCCATCGCCTGTCTGGGCGGCATGGTCGGGGACAAGCCGGTCAAAACCCTGATGGCCGCATTGATCGGCCTGGGTCTAGCAACCGTTGGCGTGGACTCCACAACCGGCGTCTACCGTTTCACCTTTGGCAGCGTGAGCCTGTCCGACGGCATTCAGTTCGTGATCGTGGTGATCGGTTTCTTCAGCGTCAGCGAAGTCTTGCTGATGCTGGAAAAGACCCACAGCGGCCAGAAAGCGGTCAAGGCCAGCGGACGCCTGCTGTTCAACTTCAAGGAGTTCTGCTTCACCTTCTGGACCATGGTGCGCAGCGCCCTGGCCGGCTTTGTCATTGGTACCCTGCCTGGTGCCGGCGCGACCATCGCCAGCGCCATGACCTACATGAGCGAAAAGCGCATGGCCGGCGACAGCGGCAAGTTCGGCGAAGGCGACTTGCGTGGTCTGGCCGCACCAGAAGCGGCCAACAACGCCTCCGCCTGTGGCTCGCTGATCCCGATGCTGACCTTGGGTGTGCCGGGCTCGGGCACTACCGCGGTGATGATCGGCGCACTGACGCTGTACAACATCACCCCCGGCCCGCTGCTGTTCGAGCAGCAGCCCGATGTAGTCTGGGGCCTGATCGCCTCGCTGTTCATCGGTAACGTCATCCTGCTGGTGATGAACATTCCCCTGGTCGGCCTGTTCTCCAAGATGCTCAGCGTGCCCAACTGGGTGCTGGTCCCGGCCATCACCGCGATCAGCGTGGTCGGCGTCTACTCGGTGCACAGCACGACGTTCGACCTTGTGCTGATGGTGGGCCTTGGCGTGTTTGGATACCTGCTGCGCAAGCTGGAATTCCCGCTGTCGTCACTGATCCTCGGCTTCGTGCTTGGCGAGATGATGGAAGACAACCTGCGCCGTGCGCTGTCGATCTCGGCAGGCGATCTGGGCATCCTCTGGGGTAGCCCGATCACGCTGGTGCTCTGGGCGATGGCTGGACTGATGCTGGCCATGCCGGGCCTGCGCTGGTGGCGCCAGCGCCGTCGCGGCAAGCTGAACGAGGCGAATGCCTGAGATGCCGCGCCAGTTGCCTGGATGGTGGGCGACGCCTCTGGTCGGCGCCCTCGGCGGCTGGCTGGCAAGCCTGGCGAACTGGCCGCTGCCGTGGATGGTCGGTTCGCTGCTGGCGGTCATTGCGGTTCGCTGCAGTGGCTGGCTGGTAAGGGAAGTCCCGCAGGGTCGGCAGGTCGGGCAATGGTTGATCGCCAGCGCCATCGGCCTGCATTTCACCAGCGAGGTCATGCAGCAGGTCGTTGATCATTTCGGCGTGATTCTCGCAGGTGCGCTATGCACCCTGCTGCTGAGCCTGATCGGCATCTTCATTCTCCTGCGCAGCGGCACAGACCGCGCCACGGCGTTCTTTTCCAGCATGCCGGGCGGCGCCAGCGAGATGGTCAACCTGGCCGGTCGCCACGCGGCCCAGCCGGCGATGGTCGCTGCTGCTCATAGCATGCGACTGCTGCTGGTGGTGCTGATCATCCCCGCTCTGTTTACCTGGAGTCTGCCGCCCGTGGATGCTCCGCCACCGGCACCGGTGAGCTGGCCTTGGTTGGCGGTGTTGTTGCCGGCGGGCGGGCTGCTGGCGTTGCTGTGGAAGCGGCTCGGCCAACCCAACCCCTGGATGCTCGGCCCGCTCACCGTCTGTGCCGTTGCCAGCGCCGCTTTCGATCTGCATCTGGGCATGCCCGAAGGCGTCGGTCAGTTCGGCCAATGGCTGATCGGCTGCTCGCTGGGCTGTCACTTCGATCGGCCGTTCTTTCGCAGCGCGCCGCGATTCATGCTGCGCATCCTGCTGTTCACGCTGCTGGCCATGCTCGCTGCGGCGGGCCTCGCCGAAGTGCTGGGTTGGGCGGCCACGCTGAACCAGACGTCGCTGATGCTGGGGATGATGCCCGGCGGCATCACCGAGCTGTGCCTGACGGCCGAAGCACTACAGTTGTCGGTCGCCTTGGTCACTGCACTGCAGGTGCTGCGATTGTTCCTCGTCATGTTCCTCGCCGAACCGCTATTCCGGTTTTGGCAACGAGCCACGCTTTAACCCGCCCATTGGCGGGTTCTTTTTTAGCGCCTGCGTCTTGCTGGCGGTCTGGGCGAGACCTTGCGAATTACCGATTCAGCCAAAGAACCAATAGCAGACCAGAATCGCCGCGACGATGCCGGCGAAATCCGCCGCCAGAGCGCAGCCCACCGCATGCCGCGCCCGCTGGATGCCCACCGCACCAAAGTAAACGGCCAATACATAGAAGGTCGTCTCGGTGCTGCCCTGCACTGTCGCCGCAACCAATGCCGGAAAGCTGTCGACACCCTGGCTCTGCATCGTCTCGATCAGCATCGCGCGTGCCGCACTGCCCGAGAAGGGTTTGACCAGCGCGGTCGGCAGCGCATCGACGAAGCGGGTGTCCCATCCAAGCACCTCGACCAGCCAGCGAATGCCGTCCAAACCGAAATCCAGCGCGCCAGATGCCCGAAATACACCGATCGCGCAAAGCATGGCGATCAGATAGGGCAGCAAACTCTTGGCGACGTCGAAACCTTCCTGGGCGCCTTCGACGAAGCTTTCGTAGACCGGAACCTTGCGCAGCGCACCGATGACCAGAAAGGCAATGATCAGGCCGAACAGCGTGAGATTGCCGAGCAACGACGAAAGAGAAGAAAGTGCAGTGGCCGATAGCCCTGCGAGCAACGCCATGAAACCACCCAGCAACAGCGCACCGGGTATCAGGTAGGCAAGGACCACCGGGTCCCACAGGCGCAGACGCTGCACCAGCGCCACGGCGAGCAGTCCCGCCAGCGACGAAGCGCTGGTCGCCAGCAATATCGGCAAAAAGACCAGCGTGGGGTCCTCTGCGCCTTGCTGCACGCGATACATGAAAATGGTCACCGGCAGCAGAGTCAGGCCTGATGTGTTGAGCACCAGGAAAAGGATTTGAGCGTTACTGGCGATGTGAGGCGTGGGGTTGAGCTCCTGCAACGCCCGCATCGCCTTCAAGCCGATCGGCGTAGCAGCATTGTCGAGGCCCAGCCCATTGGCAGCAAAGTTGAGCGTGATCAGCCCCAGCGCCGGATGCCCGGCGGGCACTTCAGGCATCAACCGACTGAACAGCGGACCCAGCAGGCGCGCTAGCTTTTCGATCATGCCGGCCTTTTCCGCGATGCGAAGGAAGCCGAGCCACAGGGTAAGCGTACCGAACAGCACGATCATGATTTCCACGGCCAGCTTGGCCATGGCGAAAAGGCTTTCGACCAGTGCGGCAAACACAGCCGGATCGTCGCCGAGCAACCAGCGCGCCAGCGCCGCAACTGCAGCGATCAGAAAAAAGCCCAGCCAGAGGCCGTTGAGCATGGGGTTCTCCAACGAATGACTGCGGGCGATGATAGCGGTGCGGCTGGAGAACGGCCATGAACCAAACAGGGCGAAGCTATGGAAGGTGCAGTGAATATATGCTGAGGCGCTGCACTAGATCGTGCATTAACCGCTATAGACAGCGGCCGGTACGCCAATGAGAGGGCGAGATTCCCGCAAGAGGTTCTCTGCTGTGGAGAAATCGCAAGCCGAAGGTGGCATTCCACCTTCGGTTGCCTTTCGCCGAGCCCGGTCCATGACGGAGGTACTCCCTGTACCCCTAGGTCGCTCCATTAAGAGCGTCCCGACCCCTTGGCTCCCCCGCTGTAGGGGCTGATGGGTAAATCACCAGGAGGATGATTGACCTCAGTACCAGCACTTCGCTTTTACGAAGGCTTTGAAAAAAGGCATCCAGCCGCTGTTACTTCCCTAATATTGCAGCCGCCCTGACGAGCGGCGTTCCGCATCAGGCTCGTGGGCCGCGGCCTCGTCCGAAAATCAGCGAAGCAACAAACAACACTAGGAATACTACGAACAGGATCTTGGCGATACCTGTTGCAGTGCCCGCGATACCACCGAAGCCCAGTACTGCAGCGATGATGGCAATGATCAGAAACGTAATAGCCCAACTCAGCATGGTGTAACTCCTCTTCGGTTCAGGACATCTTCAGCGGACCGATCCGCAAGGATCGGGTCGCCTATCTCCAACTAGAAAACCCAACGTTGTTCCGACCGCTCCTGCAAATAATCAATCGTCTGCTCGGCAGGTCCGGTTTGCACAATCCCTACAGGTTGAGCGTCGTACATGCGGATTCGTTCCGCTGACTCATGCTGTGTCTGGCTGAGCGGTTCCGACATTGGCTGTTCGGCTCCGATGATCAACGTGACCACTGCGGCGGTAAGAAAACCTTTTCCAACCAGTAGGAAACGTGCTTGACGATTCATCCTCAACTCCTTCTAAGCATGCGGGGCATGTCTGTCTTAGCGGTTATGTTGCAGGGCTCGTGCCATCCGTTAGCTTTCCTATTAATCCTTTAATTTCAACAACTTAGATACACCAAACATCGCTGCGCCAATTTATATTGCACGATGCCTATGCAGAGCGCCGGGCGATTTGCACGACGGACTAATCCCTGCGGTTCCTGTCGCTGTGATTGAGGGTATGAATGCGCTCATGACAGGCCCGGATTTTCGGCAGCTCAATGGCTAGCAATGCCTTCACATCAGGGTCAGCTGTTTTCAGTGCATCCTCGAAGGCCGCCAGGATGCGCTCTTCAGTCTGGTCAAGCTGGTCGATGTAAACCGCGTCACTGTCGCCGAGCCTCGCCTTGGTGTCGGCGTACATCTCGCGCAGCTTACCTGCGGTAGTGCCGCCTTGTGCGGGTTGCTGCTGATTGGCTGCAACCTTTACTGACAGCGCTTGGATGATGTGCGTCTTGGCCTGAGCCATATCGCGGAACAGATGCTGCAATTCGACCTCTTTCACCTCGTCAATCGCGTGCTGATAGAAATGCTGACCGTCGCGGGTGATCTCGATGAGCTCGTTGAGTTGGGTCATGTTCTGGTTCATGGGGCCTCCAAATACAGATTGCGATGCGCCTCGACTGCTGTCGACCACGCGCGTTGCCGGTAACCACCGCAAGCCCCATGCCAGCGCCAAAAACTTCCCTGCACCTTTATAATCAACAGTTTGCATCGCCGTTGCGCTTGATGTGCGATTGCAGACTGCAGGAAAGACCCGTGTATACCGTGCAACTTGCAAGGCTTTGCGTAGACTAAAGCAGGCGCTGACCTACCGCGCGCCAAAGCAGCACACAGATTCCACCTCAACCACACGCCAAACATTCACCGCTTTTGCCTGACTGGAGCATTCATGGACCAAACGACCGACACCGGCGGCCGCATCCTACTGGTAGACGACGAGGCAGCGATCCTGCGCACGTTCCGCTACTGCCTCGAGGACCGCGGTTATACGGTGGTCACGGCGGCCAGCGCTTCACAGGCCGAAGCGATCCTGCAGCGGCAGGTGTTCGATCTGTGCTTTCTGGACCTGCGCCTCGGTGAAGACAACGGTCTCGATGTTCTGCAGCAGATGCGCGTACTTGCGCCGTGGATGCGTGTAGTAATCGTCACCGCCCATTCGGCCGTGGACACCGCGGTGGACGCGATGCAAGCGGGCGCTGCGGATTACTTGGTCAAGCCATGCAGCCCCGAGCAGCTGCGCCTGTCGGCCGCCAAGCAGCTGGAGGTTCGTCAGATGGCAGCGCGCCTGGAGGCCCTGGAAGGCGAGGTGCAAAAACGCAGCGATGCGCTGGGCTCGTACAGCCCGGCGATGATGAGCGTATTGGAGACCGCCCGCCAGGTGGCCGATACCGACGCGAACATTCTCATCCTCGGTGAGTCAGGCACGGGCAAAGGCGAGCTGGCGCGTGCGATTCACAACTGGAGCCGGCGTTCTAAAAAAGCCTTCATCACCATCAACTGTCCGTCCCTGTCGGCTGATCTGATGGAAAGCGAGCTGTTCGGACACAATCGTGGCGCTTTCACCGGGGCTACCGAAAGCACCCTGGGACGCGTCAACCAAGCCGACGGCGGCACGCTGTTTCTCGACGAAATCGGCGACTTTCCCCTCGCTTTGCAGCCGAAACTGCTGCGCTTCATCCAAGACAAGGAATACGAGCGCGTCGGTGACCCGGTCACCCGGCGGGCCGACGTGCGCATTCTCGCCGCCACCAATTTGAATCTTGAGGAAATGGTCCGCGAAGGGCGTTTCCGTGAAGACCTGCTCTACCGTCTGAATGTCATCACCCTGAACCTTCCACCCATGCGCGAGCGCCCGGAAGACGTGCTGACCCTCGCCGAACGCTTCCTGGCCTTCTTCGTAAAAAGCTATGGCCGACCAGCGCGCGGCTTCAGCGACAACGCGGTTGCCGCATTGAAGGCCTATCGCTGGCCAGGCAACGTCCGTGAATTGCGCAACGTGGTCGAGCGCGCCAGCATCATCTGCCCGCAGGACATGATCGAAGTCAGCCATCTTGGCCTGGCCGATCAGGCCGTCAGCAACGCCCCACGGATCGGTGAGCCGCTCAGTTTGGAAGCGCTGGAAAAAGCACATATCTCGGGCGTATTGAGCACCAGCGACACGCTTGAGCAAGCCGCCCGAATTCTAGGCATCGACGCATCGACGCTTTATCGAAAACGTAAGCAATACGGCCTATGAAAATCCAGATGAAGCTGAGAACCCGGCTGTTCCTGGGTTTCTCGGCATTGATGACGGTGGCCTTGCTTGGGCTACTGCTGGCGCTGGTTAGCGTCGTGCAAATGGCGAAGAGCCAGGAAAATCTCATTCGCGATAACTTCGGTGTCATCGAGGTCAACCAGCAGCTGCGCCAGGCGCTGGGAAACCAGCTACTGCTGCTGGTCCGTGAACAGCGCGACGCTGAAGCCCTGAACGAATACCGCGAAATCTTTCTGGGCGCTCTGGCGCGCGGTATGGCGAACGCCAACGACGAGCAGGACCGCAAGGCTTATGAAGCCATCGGCGACGCCTATACGCGCTTTGCCGTGCAGCTGGAAACACCCTCCAACCTGAACGTGACACTGCTCGAGGATAATCCCCTCAGCCAATCCTTCAACCGCGTTCGCGAGTTGATGGTGGACATGCAACAGTCCGCCTACAACCAGATTCGTGACACCGAGATTCGCAGCCGCGAACGGGCACAATTGCTCGCCGGGCTGCTCGGGTTGACCGGTATTGCGGTGCTGCTGATCGGCTTCGTCACCGCGCACAGTTTCGCCCGGCGCTTCGGTGATCCCATCGAGCAACTGTCCAGCGTGGCTGACCAGATCGGCCGCGGCGACTTCAATATCAATCTGCCCAGCTCGCCCATCGCTGAGCTATCGTCGCTGATTCGGCGCTTCGGTCTGATGGCGCAGGCCCTGCACCAGTTCAAGCAAACCAATGTCGAAGCGCTGGTCGATGGCCAGCAACGGCTGCAGGCATTGCTCGACAGCATCGATGACGGCCTGTTGATCATCGACCGCCAGGGCCGTCTGGAACATGCCAACCCGGTTGCGCAGCGCCAACTGGCCTGGGAAACAGAACATCTGGGGTCGACGCTTGGCCAGGCCCTCGGCTATCCGGAGCTGGACGAGGCCGCTCAGCAAGTGCTGGCCGATACGCCGCTATCCGGGCCGCCGGAAGATCTGGTGATCGAGGCCGACGGCGAGCGCCGCCTGTTGTCATGGCGCATGAGCCCAGTGAACCATCACGACGGCCGCATCAGCGGCGCGGTGATGGTGCTTCACGACGTAACCGACCAGCGAACCTTCGAACGGGTGCGCAACGAGTTCGTGTTGCGTGCCTCGCATGAGCTGCGCACCCCCGTGACAGGCATGCAAATGGCCTTCAGCCTGCTGCGCGAACGAACGCACTATCCGGACAATAGCCGCGAAGCCGACCTGTTCACCACCGTGCATGAAGAGATGCAACGCTTGGTCACGCTGATCAACGATCTACTGAACTTCTCGCGCTACCAGAGCGGTCAGCAAAAACTCGAACGTGTGCCGTGCGACCCGGCCGTACTCCTCGAGCAAGCACGGCAGCGTTTCCAGGCGAGTGCTGCGCAGAACCATATCGAAATAAAGCTTGAACTACAGACGCCGCTGCCAAGCCTGTTGCTGGACCAGCAGCAGATGGACCGGACGCTCGACAACCTGCTCAGCAATGCACTACGGCACACACCTGACGGCGGTGAGATCCGCCTACTGGCGCGGCATCACGGCGAACGGGTCATTCTCAGTGTCGAAGACAATGGCGAAGGCATCCCCTATAGCCAGCAGGCGCGCATCTTCGAGCCGTTCGTGCAGATCGGTCGCCGCCGCGGCGGCGCCGGACTGGGCCTTGCCTTATGCAAAGAGATCGCCCAGCTACATGGTGGTCGTATCGGCGTGCATTCGCGCATTGGCCACGGCACCATCTTCTATATCGCCCTGCCCATCTGAGCCTGGCACGGCGGGAAGAATAAAAAGGAGCCACCATGCCCAGCCTCAACCCCAGCCAAGACCAGCTGAAGCGCTTCGCCGAGCAGATGCCCGCCAACGAGCCGATCCTCATGCTCAACTTGCTGCGCTTTAACGATCAAGCCGCCTACCCTGCCGAAAGCGGTCACCCGCCTTGTTCCGGCAGGGAAGCCTATGCAGTCTACAGCCGCACCGCCATCAAGAAGGTACGCTCAGCCGGTGGCGACGTGGAGATCATGGCCAACGCCCGCGTCGCGCTGATTGCGCCGGAACAGGAGCATTGGGACGAGGTGCTGCTGGTGCGCTATCCCTCGCCTGAAGCCTTTCTGGCAATGCTGGCGGACCCGGAATACCGCGCCGCCACGATCCACCGTACCGCAGCACTCGCCGACTCGAGGCTGATCGGCTGTAACCCTCGCAGCTGAGCCGAAGCCTCAGCCTGCTGCGTTCAGCACCGCGAGCAGCGCTGCGGTTTCAGCGTCCGGTTCGCCATCGAAGCGCGCCGGACGGTATTTCATCTGGAACGCGGCAATGACGTTTCGGGTTTCCAGATCGAGATAGCCGTGATCGGGCACCTTGTAACCCTGCTCCGCCAACTGCGCTTGGAACCAGGCCACATCCGGTATTGCCGTCGCAAACAGGCTGCGCTGGCGCGCTACGGCTTGGGCGTCAGGCCAGGGCACCAGACCGGCGTCCGCCAGCCGCTTCCAGGGAAACAGCGGGCCCGGGTCGACCTTGCGCTGCGGGGCAATGTCACTGTGCCCGATGATCGCGCCAGGCTTCAGACCGCGGCGCTGCATGATGTCCTTGAGCAGCACGATCAGAGCGTCAATCTGCTCATCGGAGTAGGGATACCAGAGACGCCCCTCGGCGCTTTCGATATAACCGCGGTTAACCAGCTCGATGCCAATGGAGCTGGAGTTAAGCCAGGTACGTCCGTTCCATTGGCTTTCGCCAGCATGCCAGGCACGACGATCTTCATCGACCAGACGGTAGATGGTCGCGGGCGCCTCACCGATTAGGTAGTGGCTGCTGACGCCGTCGCCCTTGAGAATGTCGAGCGAACGCTGCAGGTCACTCGAGGTGTAATGCAGAACGATAAACTGCGCCCGGCTGTCCTGCCCCAGCGATGTATGACGGGTATCGATACGCGGACCGCTGGCGCAGCCGGCGAGCAATAGGCCAAACAAGGCGAGGATCAAACTTTTCATACGGGACCTCTGGTCGACAGCGTGATGACGCAGACTTGGGACAAGTCGATCGGACCGAGCAGCGGCCCGCAGAGAAACGCCGAGAGAGTCGGCGCCATCGCATAGAAGGCAATTGTACTGGGGTGACCCTTGGGCTCCCAGCGCGGTCGGTCAGTCCGCTTCGATACGGTTGCGACCGGAATCCTTCGCCCGGTATAGGGCTCGGTCGGCGCGCTCGAACACCTGCTCGGCTCGATCGACTGCAGCGAAGCTTGCAAGCCCCCCAGACAGGGTCACCTGGATACGAGCGCCCTTGAAGTGGAACGGACAGCTTTCGATACCTGTACGCAGGTTATCGAGCAGCTTAAGCCCCGCCGCGGCGGGCGTCTCGGGCAGCAACAGCGCGAACTCTTCGCCACCGAAACGGGCTATAAAATCGGTCTTGCGCAGCCGCTTACGCAGCTCGTTGGCAATGATCTTCAGCACTCGATCACCAGCCAGATGGCCGAAACTGTCGTTGATACGCTTGAAATGATCGACGTCCAGAACCGCGAGCAGCAGCTGACCACCGTAGCGTTGCTGACGTGCGACCTCGAGCTCCAGGCGCTCATCCCAGGCGGCTCGGTTAGGCAAGCTGGTAAGCGGATCCTGCAGGGCCTTCTGCCGCTGCTCTTCGAGGTGCTCGCGCATCCCCGTTGCGGCCTGCTCAAGGCTTGCCACCCGCTCGACCAGAGTGCTTAGGCGATCGCTCAAGGCCTGTTCATGGTCGCTACGCTGACGCTGATACGCGTCGACGGTTTCGAGTAACCCATCCAACCGAGCCTGAACAGTCTGCTTCAGGCTCGGCAGGTCCTTGGCGCCGAGCACGCTGTCTTGCAGACCACCGACTTGCTGGCGCAGCTCTTCGTCAAGCGCCTGGGCGGTTTCCTTGCTCTGCACGTGCCCTTCGCGGGCCGCGCCGAGACTGTCCTGCATGGTGGCCAGACGCTCGTTGAGCAGACTCAGGTAGAGCTCGAATTCTCGCTGCCCTTGGTCAGCCACAGCCAGCATCAACTGAGCCAGGTCATCAAGCACCGGTACGAGCTCATACCAATTCAGCCCTTGCTGAATCCGCTCGCGCATAGCCTGCACCTGCGCCTGCTGGTGTTCTGGCAGGCGCAGATTCTCGAGAAGACCGAGCAGTGTCGACTCGACACGCTCGGCAATGGCACTGTAGGCCTGCTCCGGCGAAGGCGGTAACTGATACGGATCGGCCGACTGGATCTCCGGCGTCGATGCTGGCGGTATCACGTCGGCTATCGCATCGCTATGCGGCACCGCGACGTCGATCACAGCCAGCGGTGCGTCCGCCGCCTGAGGGCCAGAATCCGGAGCGTGCGACCCCTGCAATGGTTCAGGCGTTTCGGCCTGATCAAAAAGCGGCTGGCCTGGCAGCGATTGCATCGGGCCAGCTGTAACCAATGGCGAATCGTTGTCGGGCTTTTCCAAGGCCTCAATATTGCGGTCGCGCTGACCGAACAAACGGCCAAGTAATCCCACCGAATTGGAGGTGCCGGATGGCCGCTGAGCCGCCAGCGCCTGGCTCTGTAACTCACCCAGCTCGCTCAACAACGTGGGCAGCTCGCGCGATTGGGCCGCTCGCTTAGCAAGCTGCCGTGAAAACTGCTTCAACGGCTTGCGGATTTCGTTGGGTAGCCGCAGCTCGAGCAATTGCGAGGCCAGCCGGTCGAGCGCCTCGGTCAATCGCTCGAGGCGCTCCTGTTTAGTGCGCTCAGTGTCGAGGACCGCGCGCTCGAGCCGCGGGACCAGCGCACCCAGACGGTCATCCTGCACATCGTCGCGCAGCACATCACGTAGCTCACGCATGCAGCGCTCAACCGCCGGATCGGCACCGTCCACCGCAAAACTGCTGCGCACCAGACTGCGCCGCAGCAGATCCAGCCGCGTATTCCAGCGCCCTTCGAGCTGCTCCTGCTGTTCCAACTGGTGCAGATATTTGTCTTTCCAGCGTTGCGCGTCGTCGCTCATCAGGTCCTATCCGTAGGTACAGGCAGTGCGTCAGCATTGTGCAGCGCGTCAGGCAGGCGGATCTCCACCGCGACCGGTAGGTGGTCCGAAGTTGCCTGGGCCAGCACATCGACACGCTCGAGCGTCAGGCTGGGGCTCAGCAGAATGTGGTCCAGGCAGCGTTGCGGACGCCAGCTGGGAAACGTCGCCTCGATCTGTGGTGCTTGCAGGCCAAGATCACGCAGGGGTGAGTGCTCCAGCAGATCGCTGGCATGGGTATTCATGTCGCCCATCAGAATCTGATGGCGGTAGCCACCAATCAAGTCGCGGATATACGCCAGTTGGCGAGTGCGTGCGCCACCGCCAAGCGCCAGATGCATCACCACGACGACAAGGGCATTCTCACCCTGGCCAAAGCGGAGCAGAATCGCGCCACGGCCGGATGGCCCTGGCAACGGATGGTCTTCCAGCCCCTGCGGTTCCAGTCGACTCAGCACGCCGTTGCTGTGCTGAGCGAAGCGTCCCAGGTTACGATTGAGCTGCTGGTACCAGTACGGAAAAGCGCCGAGCTGCGCAAGATGCTCGACTTGATTGACATAGCCCGATCGCATGCTGCCGCCGTCCGCTTCTTGCAGCGCCACGAGATCGTAGTTGGCGAGCAAGTCGCCGATTCGCTGTAAGTTCCGTGCGCGTCCGGTGTGTGGCAGCAAGTGCTGCCAGCTACGGGTGAGGTAATGGTGATAGCGCTCGGTGCTGATTCCGACCTGAATGTTGAAACTCAACAGACGCAACCGGCCATTACAGGGCAGGCCGCTGGAGTCCAGGCAAAGCGGATTGACCTGCGCCTGTCCGGGGCCGGCCAGGCGTGGTGAGCTCCAGCGACGAAGCACGCGTGCTTACCGGGCCGCGCGTTCTTTTTCGATGAGGAAGTCAGCAACATCCAGTGCCCGCTCCGGGCCACCCGCAGATCCGATATCGAAACGGTACTTACCGTTGACGATCATCACCGGAACACCAGTGATCTGGTAAGCCATCGCCAGCTTCTTTGCCTGCTCGGCACGGCTCTTCACGCCAAAGGAGTTATAAGCCTTCAGGAAAGCTTGCTTGTCGACACCCTGCCCCTCGAGGAGCTCCGCCATCTTTTCCGGCGTGTCGAGCTTGTTACCGTCTCGGTGATAAGCGTTGAATACCGCGTCATGGACTTTCTGCTCGACGCCCATGGACTCCAGCGCGAGGAACATCTGCCCGTGCGTGTTCCAGACGCCACCAAACATCGCCGGGATGCGCTTGAAATCGACATCGTCAGGCAGTTGCTTGATCCATGGATTGATCACCGGCTCGAACTGGTAGCAATGCGGGCAGCCATACCAGAACAGCTCGACCACCTCGATCTTGTCCGGCTCGGCAACCGGGACCGGATTCTTCAGCTCGACGTATTCCTTTCCTTCTTGGAAATCTGCCGCACTGGCTGAAAAGCCGAACAGACTGGCGGTAACGAGAAGGGCACTGAGGACGAGTTTACGCATGATGACTCCCTTGTAATGAACGGCTAACCGATAGCGCCACAGGCTGCAGCAATTCATGTTTGCTCGCCAGCGCTTTCCGCCGCTTTTCAATATCTTGACAATCATTATAGCGAGGCCGAAAACAAAAAAAGGCGTTCAGGCTCATGCCCTGAACGCCCCTTTTAGGCTGATCGGAAAACGATCAGTGCAGGCCTTGGATGTAGCTCGACAGTGCCTGGATGTCTTTGTTGCTCAGCTTCGACGCGATGGTGCGCATGATGGCCGCGTCGCCATCGTTGGTGCGATCGCCTTCGCGGAAATCGGTGAGCTGCTTGGCCGTATAGGCCGCGTGCTGACCGCCCAAACGTGGGAAACGCGCCAGGTTGTTGCCTACGCCGTCCGGCGCGTGGCAACCGGAGCAAGCCGGCATGCCCTGCTCCAGCTTGCCGCCGCGGAAAAGCTGCTCACCCTGAGCGACCAGAGCCGGGTCGGCCGTGCCGATCGTCATCTTCTGGCTGGCGAAATAGGCGGCCATGTCCTGGAGGTCCTGATCGCTGTAGGGATCGAGAATACCGGTCATTTCCAGCACCTTGCGACCGACGCCAGGCTCGGCTGTGGGGCTGCTGCCCGCCTTGATATCCTGCAGCTGCTTGAACAGATAGTTCGGGCCCTGGCCTGCGAGTTTCGGGAAGTTCGGTGCGGCACTGTTTCCGTCGGCACCGTGGCAAGCACCACAGACGGCGACCTTTTCTTTTCCTGCTTCTGCATTTCCAGCCGCGTGGGCGATACCGGTGATGCCAAGGGTCAACAGCAGACTCACGAGTACTTTGTTCATCAGCTCATCCAACTACGGCTAAGGGTTTAAAGAAATCTTATTCGGCAGTCCGACCGCTTAGGGCCATGGCGACGCTCGTTATAAACAGGGTGACCTCTGACTTGTCGCTTGAGCAACGCCTTGTTCGCTTCCGGTCGGTCGCCGAAAGCGGCTAGCAGAGCGGCTACTCGGGCTCGTTTTTAGACCAAAGCGCACACAAAATCTGCGGCATTATATACTGGCGCTCCTGAAACGGAAATGAACCATTGCCGCACCCCGCGCACTCACCGGAAAGCCCATGCTCCCAAAAAACCCGATTCTAGGCCTCTGCCAGCAAGCCACGTTCATGACCAGTGCCGCCAAGGTCGATCAATGCCCGGCTGACGAGGGCCTGGAAGTCGCTTTCGCCGGTCGCTCGAACGCGGGCAAGTCCAGTGCGCTGAACACGCTCACCCATGCCAGTCTCGCCCGCACGTCGAAGACACCCGGGCGCACCCAACTGTTGAACTTCTTCAGTCTCGATGAACACCATCGCCTGGTTGATCTTCCCGGCTACGGCTATGCAAAAGTGCCGATTCCCCTGAAGCAGCATTGGCAGCGCCATTTGGAAGCCTACCTGAGCAGCCGCGAGAGTCTCGCTGGGGTGTTCTTGATGATGGACATTCGCCATCCGCTGACCGAATTCGACCGCATGATGCTCGACTGGTCCAACGCCAGCGAGATGCCGCTACACATCTTGCTGACCAAATCAGACAAGCTTGCCTTCGGCGCAGCCAAAAACGCGCTGCTGGCGATACAGCGCGACATCCGCAAGGGGTGGGGAGATGGGGTCAGCGTACAGCTGTTCTCAGCGCCGAAGCGGCAGGGCGTGGAAGAAGCCCAGCTGGTGCTGGCGCAACTGCTGGGGATGATTGGCGAAGATAGCGATGAGGCTCTCGACGAGCCTTCGCAAGAAAGCTGAATTTTCGGTAGAGACTTCGCCCGCTCTCACCCAAGGGTCAGAACGGGCGGAGCTGCACTACTCGCGGTAATCCTCGACCGGCACGCAGGCACAGAACAGGTTGCGGTCCCCAAAAACATTGTCGACCCTATTCACCGCGGGCCAGTACTTGTGCGCCTGAGTGTGGGCGCTCGGCGTCACGCCTTCGGCAATGCTGTATGGACGATCCCACAGGTTGGTAACGTCGGCCAGCGTATGCGGAGCGCGTACCAGCGGGTTGTCCTCGGCAGGCCACCCACCGCTTTCCACCTTGTCGATCTCAGCACGAATGCTCAGCATCGCTTCGACGAAACGATCCAGCTCGGCTTTAGACTCGCTCTCGGTAGGCTCGATCATCAACGTGCCGGGCACCGGGAAAGACATGGTCGGCGCATGGAAGCCATAATCGATCAGCCGCTTGGCGACGTCCTCCTCGGTGATGCCGGTCTGCGCCTTGAGCGGCCGCAGATCGATGATGCATTCGTGTGCTACACGGCCGTTGCGGCCGCTGTAGAGGACCGGGAAGGCCTCGCCGAGACGCATCGCCAGGTAGTTAGCACTGAGAATCGCAACCTCGGTGGCGTCGCGCAGCTGCGGCCCCATCATGGCGATGTACATCCAGCTGATCGGTAGAATGCTGGCACTTCCCCAAGGCGCAGCGCTGACCGCGCCGTTTTCCGGATTCGGGCCTTGCAGCTCGATCACCGGATGGTTCGCAACGAAAGGCTGCAGGTGCGCCTTGATACCGATCGGCCCCATGCCTGGGCCGCCACCGCCATGCGGGATGCAGAACGTTTTATGCAAGTTCATGTGCGAAACGTCCGCGCCGATATCGGCTGGACGCGCCAGACCGACCTGGGCATTGAGGTTGGCGCCGTCCATGTACACCTGGCCGCCCTGCGCATGAATCGCTTCGCAGATCTCCCGAACGCCTTCTTCGTAGACACCATGAGTCGACGGATAGGTGATCATCAGGCAGGACAGCTTGTCACCCGCCTCGGCGGCCTTGCGTTTGAGGTCCTCGAGATCTACGTTCCCCGCCTTGTCGCAGTCGACGATTACTACTCGCATGCTGACCATCTGCGCCGACGCAGGGTTGGTGCCGTGGGCCGAAGATGGAATCAGGCAGATGTCACGCTGGCCCTCGCCGCGGCTCTCGTGATACTTGCGGATCGCGACCAGACCGGCGTATTCGCCCTGGGCGCCTGAGTTGGGCTGCATCGAGATCGCGTCGAAGCCAGTGATCGCACAAAGCCAAGCTTCCAGTTCATCGATCATGAGCTTGTAGCCCTGAGCCTGCTCCTGCGGTGCGAACGGATGCAGGTTGGCGAACTCCGGCCATGTAATCGGGATCATCTCGCTGGTGGCGTTCAGCTTCATGGTGCAGGAACCGAGCGGGATCATCGCCTGGTTCAATGCCAGGTCCTTGTTCTCCAGCTGCTTAAGGTAACGCAGCATCTCGGTTTCGCTGTGGTGGGTGTTGAACACCGGGTGAGACAGATAAGCGCTGCTGCGCTGCAGTTCGTTCGGGATGCCGCTGAGGATTTCACCCGCGTCCAGCGTCGCGATGTTCAGTCCGTGATCGGCACCGAGGAACACCGCCAGAAGCTGTTCCACGGTCTGCTCGTTACAGGTCTCGTCGAGGCTTACACCTAGCTTGCCGCGACCGAGGATGCGCAGATTGATCTGCGCCGCGCGAGCACTTTCGAGGATCGCCGTCTGTGCGCCGCCCACCTCAAGCGTCAGCGTGTCGAAGAAATGCTGGTTGGTGCGCTTGATGCCCTTCATTTCCAGCGCGCTGGCCAGGATCGAGGTCAGCCGATGGGTGCGCTGAGCGATGCGCTTGAGCCCTTCTGGACCGTGGTAGACGGCATAACAGCTGGCGATGTTGGCTAGAAGCACCTGCGCGGTACAGATGTTGGAATTGGCTTTCTCGCGACGAATATGCTGTTCGCGCGTTTGCAGCGCCATGCGCAGCGCCGTGTTGCCGCGCGCATCCTTGGACACGCCGATGATACGGCCGGGCATGGCGCGCTTGAAGGCGTCGCGGGTAGCGAAATAGGCGGCGTGGGGACCGCCGTAGCCCATCGGTACGCCAAAACGCTGGGTTGAACCGAGCACCACATCCGCGCCGAGTTCGCCAGGCGGCGTCAGCAGCAGCAGGCTGAGCAGGTCCGCCGCGACGCATGCCAGGGCTTGCTTGGCGTGGAGCGCCTCGATCGCCGGTCGCAGATCGCGAATTTCGCCATGAGTGTCGGGGTATTGAAGCAGCGCACCAAATACTTCCTGCCCAGCGATGTCCTCAAGCGCACCGACCACTAGATCGAAACCAAAGGCGTCAGCACGCGTCTGCACCACAGAGAGCGTTTGCGGGTGGCAGTTTTCATCAACGAAGAAGCAGTTGCTCTTGCTCTTGGCCATCCGCCGCGCCAGGGTCATGGCTTCCGCTGCGGCTGTGGCTTCGTCGAGTAGCGAGGCGTTGGCCAGATCGAGCCCGGTGAGGTCGATGGTCAGTTGCTGGAAATTCAGCAGCGCCTCCAGACGACCCTGGGCAATCTCAGGTTGATAAGGCGTATAAGCGGTATACCAGCCCGGGTTTTCCAAGACGTTGCGCAAAATTACGGGCGGCGTGATGGTGCCGTGGTAGCCCATACCGATCAGGCTGGTCCAGAGCTGGTTCTGTTCCGCGTAGCCTCGCAAGCGCGCCAGTGCTTCCTGTTCATCCAGCGCGGCCGGCAGCGCCAGGTCACCTTGCAGGCGAATCGCCGGCGGCACGGTCTGCTTGACCAGCTCTTCACGGCTGGACAAGCCGAGCGCATCGAGCATGGCCTGTTGTTCACCCGCATCAGGGCCAAGATGGCGACGCAAAAAGGCGTCAGGTTGCTGGAGCTGGGAAAGGCGCGGCACTTGAGACATCACTGCTTCTCTCGAAAAAGGAAAGCCCCGATACGCGGACTGCTATGAAATCCGACTTCGCTCGGTTTTCACACGCCTGCATTGCGGAGCTTTTGGATTTGATCGCTTAGGCTTCGGCGTCGCAGGAGGCCTTGTAACCCTCTGCATCGAGCAGCTTTTCCAGTTGCGAGGCATCGCTCGGCTGAATCCGGAAGAACCAGCTGCCATAGGGCTTGCTGTTGACGTTTTCCGGCGAATCGGTGAGTTGCTCGTTGATCGAGACCACCTCCCCGGAAATTGGCGCGTAAATGTCCGAAGCGGCCTTTACCGACTCCACCACACCCGCTTGTTGCCCTGCAGTCAGCTGCTGGCCGATCTCCGGCAGCTCCACATACACCACATCGCCCAGCGCTTCCTGGGCATGGTCGGAGATACCGACGCTAACACTACCGTCGGCTTCGAGACGGGCCCACTCGTGGCTGGCGGCGTAACGCAGATCGCTGGGGATGTCGCTCATTCGTAGGTCCTCAAAAAAGCTGTCGGTTGCGGGCACGAAGCAGGCTCTGCGGCCCGTTGCAAAATTGCAGTAGGCCGAATTTACACCAGTACTTTGCCGTGACGCACGAAAGTCGGCTGCACCACGCGCACGGGATACCACTTGCCACGGATTTCTACTTCGGCACGATCAGCCGTCCCGGCCGGAACACGCGCGAGCGCAATGGCTTTGCCAAGCGTAGGCGAAAAACTACCGCTGGTGATCTCTCCTTCGCCCATGCCGTTGACGCGCACGATCTGATGGGCTCGCAGCACGCCACGCTCCTCGAGCACCAGCCCTACCAGTTTCGGCAGATCACTTTGTGCTTTCTGGGCCTCGAGCGCGCTGCGGCCGATGAAGTCACGCTCGACCGGCTGCCACGCCACGGTCCAGCCCATATTGGCCTGCAGCGGCGAGACATCCTCGGTCATATCCTGGCCATAGAGATTAAGGCCCGCCTCGAGGCGCAATGTGTCACGCGCACCCAGCCCGATCGGCGGGATGCCGGCGCCGACCAGCTCGCTGAGAAAATCGGGAGCCTGCTCGGCCGGCAGGATGATTTCCAGGCCGTCCTCACCGGTATAGCCGGTGCGACCAATGAACCAATCCCCTGCGGCACGGCCGTTGAAGGGCTTGAGCTCGTGGATCAATGCCGCTCGAGCCTGACTGACCAATTCAGCGGTGCGCGCCCGCGCATGGGGGCCCTGGACGGCCAGCATCGCCAGCTCGGGCCGCTCGGTCACTTCAACCGTAAACCCCTCAGCCTGCGCCTGCATCCACGCCAGATCCTTGTCGCGGGTGCTGGCGTTGACCACAAGCCGATAACCCTCTTCGGCGAGATAAACGATGAGGTCGTCCACCACGCCGCCACGCTCGTTGAGCATGGCCGTATAGAGTGCTTTGCCGACCTGCCCGAGACGGTCTACGTCGTTGGCCAGCAGGCGCTGGAGATAGGCCTTTGCATCTGCCCCCCGGACGTCCACCACCGTCATGTGGGAGACGTCGAACACCCCGCAATCGCGGCGCACCTGATGATGTTCTTCTACCTGGGAGCCGTAATGCAGCGGCATGTCCCAGCCGCCGAAATCGACCATCTTGGCGCCGAGTGCGAGGTGCTGATCGTAGAGGGGAGTACGCTGACCCATGGGTTTCTCCTTCCGGGCAGGTCGCCGAAGCGGCGTGGGTAGAGCTTATTAGAGCCGGGCAGTAGGCCCGACGATTTTTGGATGGCGCGCATTGTAGCCTCAAGGTCGTGACAGGTCACTGCGAGGCGATGGAGCGCTTAGCCGACTCGCCGGGCTGAGCGACGGATCAGCAAGATGACCGGCAACAGCCCGACCAGCACCAACGTCAGCGCAGGCAGCGCGGCACGCGCCCACTCGCCTTCGCTGGTCATCTCGAAGATCCTCACCGACAGGGTGTCCCAACCGAACGGTCTCATAAGGAGCGTGGCAGGCATTTCTTTCAGTACATCGACGAACACCAACAGCGCGGCACTCAGTGTTCCGGGCAATAACAACGGCAGGTAGACCCTGAAGAACAGTGCCGGCCCGCCCACGCCAAGGCTGCGCGAGGCCTGCGGCAGAGAAGGCCGAATCCGCGCCAGCGCGCTTTCCAGCGGCCCGAACGCCACCGCCATGAACCGAATCAGGTAAGCCAGGAGCAATGCGCCGAGGCTTCCCAACAGGATCGGTTTGCCAGCGCCGCCGAGCCAGCCGGACAGCGGCACAACCAATTCGCGGTCGAGGTAGCTGAACGCAAGCATGATCGACACGGCCAGCACCGACCCCGGCAGCGCGTAACCGAGATTCGCCAACCCAACTGCCATCTTTATCGGACGCAGCGGTGCCTGGCGTCGGGCGAAAGCCAGCAACAGCGCCACAGTCACTGTGATCAGCGCCGCCATGCCGCCCAGATAAAGGGTATGCAGGATCAAGCCAGTGTAACGCTCATCGAGATCGAAGCGCCCACGCTGCCAGAGCCAGACCAGCAACTGCAGTACGGGTATGACGAAGGCACAAAGAAACACCAGGCCACACCAACTACTGGCGGCCAGGGCCTTGACGCCACGAAGCCGATAAAGCACCGCCGAGCGCGCCCGATCATTGGCGGGCCGGGCTGCCCCACGCGCACGGCGCTCGCCATAGAGCACCAGCATCACCGCCAACAGCAACAAGCTGGCCAGCTGAGTGGCGCTGGTGAGACTGAAGAACCCATACCAGGTCTTGTATATCGCGGTGGTAAATGTGTCGAAATTGAAAACCGCCACAGCGCCGAAATCGGCAAGTGTTTCCATCAATGCCAAAGCCAACCCGGCACCGATTGCCGGTCGCGCCATTGGTAAAGCAACGGTCC
The DNA here is from genome assembly GCF_050272435.1 of Pseudomonas sp. NPDC047961. NCBI lineage: Bacteria > Pseudomonadati > Pseudomonadota > Gammaproteobacteria > Pseudomonadales > Pseudomonadaceae > Pseudomonas > Pseudomonas sp. NPDC047961. The sequence goes on from NZ_JBNNMD010000002.1 coordinate 757,127, forward strand.
AGAACGCTTTCCAGGGCGACTTGCCCAGAACCCGCGCGGCCTCCATCAGCCCTTTGCCTTGAGCAATGAAGGCTGAGCGAGCAAGCAGATAGACATAAGGATAGAAAACCAGCACCAGTACGGTGATGACACCGCCGGTAGACCGGACCCGCGGAAAGCGCACCCCACTGCCGAACCACTCCCGAGCCAGTGTTTGCACCGGCCCGGCAAAATCGAGTAGCCCGATGAACACGAACGCCAGCACATAGGCGGGAATGGCAAAAGGCAGCATCAGCGCCCAATCCAGCCAGCGCCGCCCCGGGAACTCACACAACGAAGTCAACCAGGCCAGGCTGACCCCAAGCACGGTCACACCCACCGAAACACCTAGAACCAGCGTTAACGTATTGCCCAGCAAACGCGGCAGCTGGGTCTGCCAGAGATGTGACCAAATGCTGGTGTCGATATCGCTCCAACTGAACAGCAGGACGCTCAGCGGCAGCAATACCAGCGCGGCAACTGCGAAAGTGATGGGATACCAGCGGCGCTCGACGGGGTGGGACACGCAAGCCTCAAAAGCAGAAAAGACGACGCCCCCGGCATGCGGGGGCGTCGATTATAGCCGTAGCTGCAAACTGCAGACTGCAAAACCAGGCGTTCAGAATGAACGGAGCCTGGCTGGCCGCCTAGGCGGCCAGCCGAAAGCTGCTTATCGCCAACCAGCGCGGTCCATCAGCATGATCGCTTCAGCCTGGCGCTTGCCGGCAACTTCAACCGGGATAGTGTCCGCCTTGAAATCACCCCAAGCAGAAACCTCAGCCGAAGACTTCACCTCGGGATTCGCCGGAAACTCCATGTTGATATCGGCAAAGATGCTTTGCGCTTCGGGGGTGGTCATCCACTCGACCAGCTTACGTGCAGCCTCGGGGTGCGGCGCATGCTTGGTCAGGCCGATGCCCGACAGGTTGACGTGTACACCGCGACCATTCTGATTCGGCCAGAAAAGCTTGGCTTTCAGATCCGGGTTTTGCGCGTGCAGGCGGCCGTAGTAGTAAGTGTTGACGATACCTACATCACACTGACCGGCATCGATTGCCTGAACCAACGCGGTGTCGTCGGCAAACACGTCTGTAGCAAGGTTATTGACCCAACCCTTGATGATTTCTTCTGTCTTCTCGGCGCCATGGGTTTCGATCAGGGTAGCGGTCAGGGACTGGTTATAAACCTTCTTGCTGGTCCGCAGGCACAGACGGCCTTCCCAGTTCTTGTCGGCCAGGGCTTCGTAGGTCGTCAGCTCACCCTCTTCCACACGCTCGGGTGAATAAACGATGGTCCGCGCCCGCAGCGACAAACCCGTCCAGCCATCAGTGGAGGAGCGGTACTGCGAAGGGATGTTGTCGTTAACTACCGCCGAGTTCATCGGCTGCAGGATGCCCATCTGCTCGGCCTGCCAGAGGTTGCCACCATCTACCGTCAGGAGCAGATCCGCCGGCGTGTTTTCGCCTTCGGCCTTGATGCGGGCCATCAGCGGCGCTTCTTTGTCCGTGATGAACTTGACGTTGACGCCGGTCTTGGCAGTGTACGCATCGAAAACCGGCTTGATCAGCTCATCGATCCGCGAAGAGTAGACCACTACTTCTTCGGCAGCCTGTACAGCACTCGACAGCGCGGTGAGCGCGAGAACGGCGAGTAAACCTTTGCTTGCCTGCATGGATCAGCCTCTTAGATTTGTTCAAGAGGCTGAATAGTAGTGAATGTCATTTACTTTCTCAACGCGACAATTCGCGCATCCAGCGGCAGGCCCCTAACCGATCAGAGCCTAGCCAGCTCCGGCATATCTCCGCTCAAGCCCAGCGCTTGGCGAACGAACAGCGCTTTGGCTGCGGGCAGAGCCTGAACACCTTTCAACCCGGCATTGCGCAACCAACGCAGCGGCAGTGGGTCGGCTTGGAATAAGCGCTCGAACCCCTCCATTGCCGCCATCATGGCCAGGTTATGGGGCATCCGACGCCGCTCGAACCGCCCCAACACCCACGGGTCACCCAGCCGAACACCACGCGATACCGCGCGCTGGATCACTTCTGCAAGCACCGCTGCGTCGAGCAACCCCAGGTTGACGCCCTGCCCGGCCAACGGATGAATGGTGTGAGCAGCGTCGCCAATCAATGCCAACCCGGGCTGTACGTAACGCTTTGCATGGCGTTGGCGCAGCGGGATGCATAAGCGCGGATCGGCCTCGACTATTTCACCCAAGCGATATTCGAAGGCGCGACCAAGCGCCTGACAAAACGCATCATCGTCCAGCGCCATCAGCCGCTGCGCCTCGGCCTCCGTGACAGACCAGACGATGGAGCACCAATGGGCGTCGCCCTCCCGCTGTAAGGGCAGGAATGCCAGCGGTCCTTCGTCGGTGAAGCGCTGCCACGCAGCCTGCTGGTTCGGCTCAACACAGCGCACGCTGGTGACTATGGCGTGATGCAGATAATCCCACTCGCGGGTTTCGCAGCCGGCCAGTTGGCGGACCGTAGAGTTGGCACCGTCGGCAGCGACTATAAGTCCGGCGCTCAGCTGCTGACCGTCATCCATCGTCAGCGTCCAACCGTTATCGTTCTGCTGCAGCTGCTCAAGACGGGCGTTGCCCTTGAGTTCAACCGAACCACGGCTCTTCAGCGCCTCCAGCAGAGCATCCTGCACGACACGATTCTCGACGATGTGACCCAATACATCGGCATGCACCGCGGCCGCGGAGAAATCGATATGGCCAGTGCCGGAGCCATCCCACACGTGCATGTCCAGATAGGGACTAGCGCGTCGACCGACAATCCCCTGCCAGGCGCCCACACGCTGAAGAATCCGCTGACTGGCAGCCGACAGGGCACTGACGCGAGGCTCGAAAGAGTCCGAGGGTTTGAACGGCTGCACTTCCAGCGGTCCGCCGTCGACCAGTTTGATGGTGAGGCCGGAGTCCTGCAGGGCCAGGGCCAAGGTACTGCCAACCATCCCAGCGCCAACGATGATGAGGTCCGCTTGCATTACTGCTCTCTCCTGTTCGCCTAGCCTGCAAATTTGGTAGGTCCGCTCGACTGCGCTAACGCTCGCTCGAGCATCGTGCCTTACGGCTCAGCGTGGCAGCTACTAGTCCCGCATCGGCGGAGCATTCAACACGCCCCTAACGCTCGCGTACGCCCATTCCCATTGCCTGTCTCGCGAACCAGGCTTTGGCGGGCGGCAGCAGATCCAGCCCCAGCAATCCAAGATTCCGCCCGGCAATGAAAAGGCGCCCCGAATCACCGAACAGCTGGGTCAGTTGATCGGAAAAACCCACCGTGACGCGCTGGTCCGAGCGCTGCTTTTGATGGTAAGCCTGCAATACGCCCAGGTCGCCCGGCGGCGCCAAACTGCCCAAGAGCGCGACCGCAAGGGCCTCGGTGTCACGGAGGGAAAGGTTGTAACCCTGCCCGGCGATAGGGTGCAAGCTGTGCGCAGCATTACCCAGTACGACCAGGCCAGAGCGAACCTGCTCTTCAGCTTCGATCAGCACAAGCGGATAGAGGTGCCGCGCGCCAACCTGCTGAAAACCGCCAAGCCGATAGCCGAACGCCTGCTGGAGCTCTTCGAGGAACTCTGCTTCAGGGAGCGCGGCAAGACGCGCTGCATCCCGTTCCGGCCGAGTCCAGACCAGAGCGCAGCGGTTATCCGGCAGCGGCAGCAACGCCATCGGCCCCTCATCGGTGAAGCGCTCGAACGCGCGACCCCCGTGCGGCATACCGGGCGTAACATTGGCGATCAGCGCCGTTTGCCCATAGGGCGATTGTTTGATTTTGATGCCGAGCTGCTCACGCAGCCCTGAGCGACCACCATCGGCCAGAACCGCGAGATCACAGCCGAGCGTCTGACTGTCAGTCAATGTCAGGTGATAGCCGCCCGGCACGGCTCGCATCTGCTCGACTTCAGCAGGGCAATGGCGAACCACTACGTCGTCATCGAGTGCTTGCCAGAGACAATGGCCGATCCAGGCGTTTTCCACGACATAACCCAGCGCCGGGACACGCTGACTACTGGCGTCAAGCCTGGTGACACCTGCACGACCGCGGTCGGATATATGGATATCGGTGATTGGCTCTGCGCGCTCGGCGATCTCATCCCATATACCCAGGCGCTGGTAAATAAGCCGGGTCCCGTAGGACAAAGCGGTAGAACGCGCGTCATAGCTGGGCTGGTAGTGGTTGCCCGGCTCGAACGGCTCGATCAGCTCGATCGTCCAGCCACGCTGTTTCGCTCCACTTTGCAGTGCCAACGCCAAACTCGCGCCGACCAGCCCACCTCCGATGATCGCCAACGTTGCCATCTACGCGACCTCGGCGGAAACCGCCATCAGTGCCTCGATCTCGTCAACGGACTTAGGCACACCGCCAGTAAGAATTTCGCAACCGTTGCGGGTGACCACCACATCATCTTCGATGCGTACGCCGATGCCGCGCCACTTCTTTGCCACGTCCTGATTGTCAGCCGCAACATAGATGCCCGGCTCGACGGTCATCGCCATGCCGGGTTCCAGCACGCGCCATTCGCCGCCGACCTTGTAATCACCGACATCATGCACGTCCATGCCCAGCCAGTGACCGGCGCGGTGCATGTAGAAGGGTTTGTAGGCTTCGGCGGCAATCAGCTCATCGACGTCACCCTGGAGCAATCCCAGCTCGACCAATCCGGCTGTGATTACCCGAACGGTCGCCTCGTGGGCCTCGTTCCAATGCCTGCCGGGCGCGATATGCTTAAAGGCTTCTTCGTTGGCAGCCAGGACCAGCTCATAAATAGCTTTCTGCTCGGGCGAAAAGCGGCCGCTGACCGGGAAGGTGCGGGTAATGTCGCTGGCGTAGCAATCAATTTCACAGCCGGCGTCTATCAGCACCAGGTCGCCATCCTTGAGCAGTGCGTCATTCTCGCGGTAATGCAAGATGCAAGCGCTCTTTCCGGCCGCGACGATGGAACCGTAGGCCGGCATCTTCGCTCCGCCTTTGCGGAACTCGTAATCCAGCTCGGCTTCGAGATGGTATTCGTAGAGTCCAGCACGGCTGGCCTGCATGGCACGGATATGGGCGCGCGCGGAGATCTCCGCGGCGTGCTTCATCACCTTTATTTCGTTCGCCGACTTGTACAGGCGCTGGTCGTGCAGCAGATGGTCTAGGGCGACGAATTCGTTCGGCGGCTGCGCCCCCTGACGGGCCTTGGAGCGGATCGTGTTGATCCATTCCATCAAGCGATGATCGAATTCTTGGTTGCTGCCGATCGCGTAGTAGACGCGTGAACGCCCCTCGATCAGACCGGGAAGAATGTCGTCTATATCGCCGATGGGGAAGGCATCATCAGCGCCGTAGTCCGAAATCGCGCCATCCTGACCCGCGCGCAGACCATCCCATAACTCGCGAGCCGGATCGCGTTCCCGACAGAACAGCACATACTCGCCGTGCTCTCGACCCGGGATCAGCGCAATCACTGCCTCGGGCTCGGGAAATCCGGAGAGATATTGAAAATCACTGTCCTGACGGTAGATGTGCTCGACGTCGCGGTTGCGAATGTACATCGGCGCGGCCGGCAGGATGGCGATGCTGTTAGGTTCCATCTCAGCCATCAGCGCCTTGCGCCGGCGGACATATTCCGACTTGGGGATACGGGTCATGGACGAGCGGTCCTCAATGCAGGGAAGGCTTGGGCGTCGGCGGTACCGGCTTAGCGCACTCAGTGAATAGCAGCAGGGGCGCTACGCGCAGGTATTCCGTGACCTCCATGTAGTCGTTCTCGCCATCTTCGGACTCATCCAGCGAGTCCTGGATCTGCGCGATGGCCGCCAGATCCTGAAGCACTTCCATCGCTTCGCCGCTCAGCGCACGATCGCCGGCGACCAGACCGAATCCGGTCAGGAAACTCTGGCACCACTGACCCAGAGCCAGCGCACGCTCGGTCAGCGATGCCTCATCGCTCGGCAGCAGCAGGACGATGGTGATGTCATCGCCGGCAAGTTCGCCTTTGACCATTTCTTGCAGTCCGATAAGTGCTTGGCGCACCGGCTCGTCAGGTTCAGCACCAAGCAGCTCGACAGCATCGATCAGCCAGGTTTCGGCGTCGAAACCAGCGCCTGCGCAGCTGCGCCCGAGCAACAGTCCATGTAGCTCGGCGGGTGTGACGGGTTGGGCACTGCTGGCCAACAATGTAGCGAAAGCAGCGTAAGGCGAGTTCTGAATGGGCATTGGCAGCTAGGCGCGCAGAGGCGCTAATGTCTAGAATGAAGGCCTTGTATCCTAGCATCGGCATACGAGCCAAGACCATCGAAGCCGGCCTACCCAGCGCTCGCGCCACTGACCCGGGAATCCCATGGAAGACGCCGACCTGCAATTGCTGACTGCCAAGCTGGAGCAGCTGATTCAGCGTACCGAACAACTCAAGGCGCAGAATCGACTCCTGCGCCAGAGTGAGCAGGCGTGGCGCGAGGAGCGCGCTCATCTGATCGAAAAGAACGAAATGGCCCGCGTGAAGGTCGAATCAATGATTTCGCGCCTGAAAGCTCTGGAGCAGGACTCATGACCCAGCCGAACACCGTTACCGTGCACATCATGGACAAGGAATATTGCATCTCCTGCCCACCCGAAGAACGCAGCAATCTGGAAGGCGCCGCCCATTACCTGGACCGCAAAATGCGCGAGATCCGCAGCAGCGGCAAAGTCATCGGCGCTGATCGCGTTGCAGTCATGGCCGCGCTGAACATCACTCACGAGCTGCTACATAAGCATGACCGACTGGATGCCGAGGCCAACAGCGCACGGGAGCATGTACGCTCCCTGCTGGAACGAGTCGACAGCGCACTGGCCGCCGATCCAAACCCAACCGGCAACTGATGAACGGCAGCCAGATTGCGTTATAATCCCGCCCACTCCCTGGCATGTTCGCCAGTCGGCGATGACCCTCTCCCGATAAGCAACACAATGGAGGCTACACGTAGTGCCGGTGTGCATGTCCGCCTGACGGAAAGCCTTAAGGTACTCTGTAGTCGCCACCTTGAACTCTCGGGTTCAAGGGCCTACGCGGGCAGCGGCATGCTGGGGAGCCTCATTTCATGATCGTAGCCGAAGGCCTTTCTCGCCCGGCGCTGCGACGTCAGTTGCGCCAAGCGCGCCGCCAGCTTTCTCCGACTCAACAACGTCGGGCAGCACGAAACCTCTACCGACAACTGGCCCAGCACCCGATTTTTCGCCGGGCTCGCCACATCGCCTTCTATCTGCCCAACGACGGCGAGATCGACCCCCGCCCGTTAATGCTTGAAGCGCAGCGTCGCGGCAAGGCGACCTATCTGCCAGTGCTCAACGCCTGGCCGCGGACACGCATGGTGTTTCAACGGCTCATGCCGAACGAGCGCCTGGGGCCGAATCGCTTTGGCATTGCAGAACCCGCGTTTCGCCCGAACCGGCAAAGGCGCATCTGGACACTCGATCTGGTACTGATGCCTTTGGTGGGGTTTGACGAGGACGGTGGGCGCCTGGGCATGGGCGGCGGCTTTTACGACCGAAGCCTGGCATATCGCGGCAGGCGCAAAAATGGTCACAAACCGACACTTCTTGGGCTCGCGCATGAGTGCCAGAAGGTGGACAGACTACCGCTAGAACCCTGGGATGTGAGTCTGCAGGCTACCGTGACGGACCAGAGTTGGTACGGGGGATGAGGCGGGTGATGCGGAGAGTGTCGCTAGCCGCATCCATGCGGCAGACTCGATCAGCGTTGAAGCTGCTGAGAGTGACTGATCGGAACCATCGAAGACGAATCTCCTGATTGCTCCCAAAGGCCCTGCGTATAGCCGGTAGTGACGACACCGAGGCCAAAGATCAGCACCAATATCCAAAGAATATCTGGCTTGCGTTTCATAGTTTTCGCCTCCCCTGCCAGGCGAATAGTTTCATTCGAGTCAGTATCGTTTTAGTTTTTCAGACTCGACAATGCCAACCTCAAGCGCGGCATTCTCCGCTATGCACCGATGCCACGCAAACAGGCGTTGCGACCGGTTGTCGGGGAGTTTCGCTTGAGGACCCAAGATGCAGATAGCAGCGAGCAAAGACCATGCCGTACTGGCTCATGAAGTCCGAACCCGACGAGTTTTCAATCGCAAACCTACAGCAACTAGGAACTGGTCGCTGGGACGGTGTGCGCAATTATCAAGCACGCAACTTCCTACGAAACATGATCGAGGGGGACCTATTCTTCTTCTATCACTCCAGCTGCGCAGTACCGGGTATCGCCGGTATCGGAAAAATCACCCGCAGCGCTTATCAGGACCCAACTGCACTGGATCCTGCTAGCCCGTATTACGATGCGAAGGCAACTACGTCCAAAAATCCCTGGGATGCTGTGGACGTAGGCTTCGTCGAGCGTTTTCTGGTGACATTGACCCTGCCCCAACTGAAGGCGCAGCCGGCGCTTTCGCAGATGCCGCTCGTCAAGAAAGGTAGTCGGCTCTCGGTCATGCCTGTTACCGAGACGGAATGGCAGGCCGTGCTTTCACTCCGTTGACTCAGCAAGCCGCCCGCTGGAACCACGGCTACTGAATGATCAGATTGTTGAACAGAAGGTCGTCGACCAAGGGCTTGCCTTCTTCTTGAGTCAACACCGCCTGTACCTGTTTGAGCGCTTCCTGACGTAACGCTTCCTTGGCTTCGACCGAGCCGAGACTGGCGTCCGTTTGCTGGGAAAACAGTATGACCAGCTGATTACGAATGAGCGGCTCATGGTGCTTGACCTTGGCCTCGGCTTCGCTGCCGGTTACTCGCAGCGCGATATCTGCCTTGTAGTACTTGAGCTTACCGTCGGAACCATAGTTGCCGACCAATGCGGGTACCAACCCGTAGTAGATAGTCTTTGCAGCTGCGCCCTCTTCGGGCTCGGGGGAGTTGGCGAATACCGGCAGCGCGAGGCCCAGGGCCAGACAGAGAAGAATGATGCGTTTCACAGAACTGCTCCTAGGGCTATTGGCGCCAGCATACCCAGTGATACGCACGGACCCAAGCCCAGCCTTATGAATTGCCATCAGAGCCGAACATGCTCGTTGCGTCGCCCGAGCAGCCTTCTAGACTGACCGGACACAACCCAGGCCATGAGTGCCATCAGTCCAGATACGACAATAAAAGGAAACTCGATGAAAGCTGTCCTGTGCAAAGCATTCGGCCCGGCCGAAAATCTCGTCGTAGAAGAGTGCGACAGCCCTCAGATCAAGAAGGGCGACGTGCTGCTCGATGTGCACGCAGCGGGCGTCAACTTCCCAGACACACTGATCATCGAGGGCAAGTATCAGTTCAAGCCACCGTTTCCGTTTTCCCCAGGTGGCGAGGCGGCTGGGGTGGTTGCGGCCGTAGGCGAAAAGATTACTCACCTGAAGGTCGGTGACCGCGTCATGGGTCTAACCGGCTGGGGCAGTTTCGCTGAACAGGTCGCGGTCCCTGGGCACAACGTATTGCCGATTCCTCAGGAGATGGATTTCGAGACCGCCGCGGCTTTTAGCATGACCTACGGCACCTCGATGCATGCACTGAAGCAGCGCGCCAACCTGCAGCCGGGCGAAACCTTGCTGGTTCTCGGCGCGTCCGGCGGGGTCGGCCTGGCTGCCGTAGAGATCGGCAAGGCAATGGGGGCAAAAGTCATTGCCGCCGCCTCGACTGCCGAGAAGCTGGAAGTGGCAAAAAATGCAGGAGCTGACGAACTCATCAACTACAGCGAAACCAGCCTCAAGGAAAAGCTGAAAGAGCTTACTGCTGGCCAGGGCGTCGACGTCATCTACGACCCGGTTGGCGGCGCACTGTTCGAAGAAGCGTTTCGTAGCATCGCCTGGAATGGTCGCATGCTGGTGGTCGGTTTCGCAGCAGGAGATATCCCATCGCTTCCCGCCAACCTGCCACTTCTGAAAGGCGCCTCGCTTGTGGGTGTGTTCTGGGGGTCCTTTGCCCAACGGCAGCCACACGACAACGCGGCCAATTTCAAGCAGCTTTTCGCATGGCATGCTGAGGGCAAGCTGAAGCCACTGGTGTCACAGACATTTGCCCTGGAGCAGGCAGCCGATGCAATCAATACGCTGGGGCAGCGCAAGGCGGTGGGCAAGCTGGTCGTGAAGGTCCGCTAAAGAGGATTCGCTCGTTGCCCACAGCTGTGTGCAACGAGCGGCCGCCGAATCAATGGGCGGTGGTAGCTGGACTCTCGCCGCCCTGCTGCATGCGCGCCATTTCCTGGGCGTAGAGCGCGTCGAAGTTCACCGGCGCCAGCATCAACGCAGGGAAGGAGCCGCGCGTGACCAGGCTGTCGAGTGTTTCCCGCGCATAGGGGAATAGGATATTTGGGCAAAACGCGCCAAGCGTATGGCTCATGGCCTGCGCTTCGAGGCCCTTGATCAGGAAGATACCGGCCTGCTGCACTTCAGCAATGAACGCCACTTCCTCACCGGTCTTGACCGTTACGGAAAGCGTCAGCACCACCTCATGGAAATCACCTTCCAGCGACTTCTGCTTGGTGTTCAGATCCAGCGCAACGCTCGGGTTCCATTCCTGGCGGAAGATTTCCGGACTTTTCGGGGCTTCGAAAGAGAGGTCACGGACATAGATCCGCTGCAGAGAAAACTGCGCGCCCTGCTCTTCCTGACCTGCGGCGGCACCGTTGTTTGCTTGTTCAGTCATTTGAAGCCTTCTTGTTGTGCATGTCGAGTTTGAGTCGCGCCGCCCGTAGCAAGGTTTTACCCGCTACCGACAGGCCGTTTTATTCGAGTCACGCCTGAAGCATCGCGTCCAGGCGGCCAGCCCGCTCCAACGCGTGCAGCTCATCGCAGCCACCGACGTGTTCGTCACCAATCCATATCTGCGGGACAGATGTCCGGCCAGCCTTTGCCGCCATTTCCGAGCGCAACGCAGGCTTACCATCGACGGGGATTTCCTCGTAGCTGACGCCCTTGCGATCAAGCAGGCTCTTGGCCCTGATGCAAAACGGGCACCAGGCGGTGGTGTACATGACGACTTTGGACATAATTATTTAACCACTGGCAGATTTTCGCCGCGCCAGCTGGAAATCCCTCCGGACAGCTTCGCGGCAGTGAAGCCCGCCTTCTGCAGTTCACGGCAGGCCGTTCCGGCGTGCTGGCCCATGGCATCAACGACCACGATGGTCTTGCCCTTGTGCTTTTCCAGCTCGCCCAGTCGGCTGACCAGCTTCTCGTGGGGAATGTTCAATGAGTCGACAATATGGCCCGCGTCGAACTCCTTCTTCGCGCGCACGTCCAACACCACGCCTTCGTCGCGGTTGACCAGACCGGTCAGCTCGCGGTTGCTCAGGCTCTTGCCGCCCTTGCGTGCCTCGGTGATGGCGAGAAGCACAAGCAACACCAAGAAGATGCTGACAAGAACATAGTGGTTAGAGACAAATTCAATCAGGTTAGCGACCATCTAAAGGGTACCCGGGGGATAAAATGCGGGCCAGTATACACAGCCCCCCCACCAGGCTGAACCCTGCGAATCGTGACGCCCAACCGGCCAACTATTAGACTGGCCGCCTTTTTTCGCGACCCCGTGCAAGGAGCCAGACACATGCCCGCAGCGCCCAAACCCCTGGTATTGATCATTCTCGACGGCTTCGGACACAGCGACAATCCTGAATTCAATGCCATCCACGCCGCCAACAAGCCAGTCTATGACCGCCTGCTCGCCAGCCAACCGCACGGACTGATCTCTGGCAGCGGCATGGATGTGGGTCTGCCGGACGGGCAGATGGGCAATTCCGAAGTGGGCCACATGAACCTGGGCGCGGGCCGCGTGGTGTACCAAGACTTCACGAAGGTCACCAAATCCATCCGCGACGGCGAGTTCTTCGAGAACCCCACCATCTGCACCGCAGTCGATAAGGCAGTGGGTGCAGGCAAGGCCGTGCATATCCTCGGCTTGCTTTCCGACGGAGGCGTTCACAGCCACCAGGATCATCTGGTTGCGATGGCTGAGCTGGCTGCCAAGCGCGGCGCCGAAAAAATCTACCTGCACGCCTTTCTTGATGGCCGCGACACGCCGCCGAAGAGCGCACAGCACTCCATCGAATTGATGCAAGCGACCTTCACCCGCCTGGGCAAGGGCCGCGTTGCGAGCCTGATCGGTCGTTACTTCGCCATGGATCGTGACAACCGCTGGGACCGGGTCGAGCAGGCGTACAGCCTGATTGTTGACGGCAAAGCCGACTACCAATCCGATTATGCTGTTGACGGTTTGATTGCCGCCTATGAGCGCGGCGAGAGCGACGAGTTCGTCAAGGCTACCACCATTGGCGAGCCGGTCCGTGTCGAGGATGGCGATGCCGTGGTGTTCATGAACTTCCGCGCCGACCGTGCACGTGAACTGACGCGCTGCTTCGTCGAGCCTGGCTTCAGCGAATTCCAGCGCGCCCGGGTACCGCAACTGGCTGGCTTCGTCATGCTGACGCAATATGCAGCAAGCATCCCGGCGCCCAGCGCGTTTGCCCCGGAAGGCCTGACCAACGTGCTCGGCGAATATCTCGCCAACAACGGCAAGACCCAACTGCGCATTGCTGAGACCGAAAAGTACGCCCACGTCACCTTCTTCTTCTCCGGCGGTCGCGAGGACCCCTTTACGGGCGAAGAGCGCATCTTGATTCCGTCGCCGCAGGTTGCCACTTACGACATGCAGCCTGAAATGAGCGCGCCCGAAGTGACTGATCGCATCGTCGAGGCCATCGAGAACCAGCGTTACGACGTCATCATCGTCAACTACGCCAACGGCGACATGGTCGGCCACACCGGCGTGTTCGAGGCCGCGGTCAAGGCCGTGGAATGCCTGGACAAGTGTGTCGGACGGATCGTTGAAGCGTTGGAAAAGGTCGGAGGCGAAGCGTTGATCACTGCCGATCACGGCAACGTCGAGCAGATGGAGGACGTCATGACTGGTCAGGCGCACACCGCCCATACTTGCGAGCCGGTTCCCTTCATCTATGTTGGCAAGCGTAACCTGACCATCCGCGAAGGCGGCGTGCTCGCCGATGTCGCACCGACCATGCTGACGCTGCTGGGCATGCCGGTACCGACAGAAATGACCGGCCGCTCAATTGTCGAGCTGAGCTGATAGCTGGAAGCTGGAAGCTGGAAGCTGGAAGCTGGAAGCTGGAAGCTGGAAGCTGGAAGCTGGAAGCTGGAAGCCAGGCTGTTACCTCCAGCTCTGGGGTTCAAGCTTCCAGCTTGGTTTTTAGGCATACTACGGTAGTCGTTGAACTCACGGTTACGCCCTCTCATGCCCCGTATTCTTCTTGTATTAGCGCTTTTTTGCCTGCTTGGCCCAGCCATGGCCGACGAGCGCGCCGATGCGCGCAAGCAGATCGAAGCGGCACGCCAGGACGTCGCGGAATTGCAGAAGCTGCTCAAGCAGATCGAACAGGAGAAATCCACGGTCCAGAAGCAACTGCAGACTACCGAAAGCGAGATGGGCCAGCTGGAGAAACAGGTCGACTCTTTGCAGCAGGAAATCGATCGCAGCGAAGCCGAGCTGGAACGCCTCAACGACGAGAAAGCCACGCTTGAAGATGCGCGCCTCGAACAACAACGCCTGATTGGCATTCAGGCACGCGCGGCTTATCAAAGCGGCCGCCAGGAATACCTGAAGCTGCTGCTCAACCAGCAGAATCCAGAAAAATTCAGCCGTACCCTGACCTACTATGACTATCTCAGCAAAGCCCGCTTCGAGCAGCTCGAAAGCTTTAACGAGACGCTACGCCAACTGGCCGGCGTAGAAGACGGCATTCAGAAGCAGCAGGCAACACTAGCCGAACAGCAGGACGGCCTCAAACAACGCCGCGAGCAACTGGCCGAAGTCCGCAAGGAGCGTCAGGTAACGCTGGCAAAACTAGATAAAGACTTGTCCAGCCGCGACCAGAAGCTCAAAGCACGCAAGCAGGAGCAGGCGCAGCTGGAGCGGGTGCTCAAGACCATCGAAGAAACCCTTGCTCGCCAGGCGCGTGAAGCCGAGCAGGCGCGTCAACGCGCGTTGGCCGATGCCCGCGAAGAGCAGGCACGCCAGCAACAGGCCGGCCGCACTCCATCAGCACCGGCCGGCCCAATAGTCTCAAGCGCTGGCGGGAATATTGGCGGTCCTTTCGCCAAGGCCAAGGGCAAGTTGCCCTGGCCGGTAGACGGAAGATTGGTCGCACGCTATGGCACTCCCCGCGGTGGCGACGCTCGAACCAAGTGGGACGGCGTGCTGATCGGCGCCGACGTTGGTACCCAGGTCCGAGCCGTTCACGGGGGCCGGGTGGTATTCGCTGATTGGTTGCGTGGCGCCGGCCTGTTGGTGATCCTCGATCACGGCAACGGCTACCTGAGCCTTTATGGGCACAACCAGAGCCTGCTGCGTGATGCAGGAGACATCGTCAAGGCGGGCGATCCGATCGCCACCGTAGGAACCAGTGGCGGGCAAGAAGCTGCCGCACTTTATTTCGCCATTCGCCAACAGGGTCGCCCGAGCGATCCGGCACAATGGTGTCGTGCGCAGGGATAAGCCGAGCCGGCTGTTAGCGCGCCCCTCACAACTGGAGTCAAACATGCTGCACCTGTGCCGTTTCGCCCAACCCTCCACCCTGGCCCTGACCGTCATGCTAGGGGTGTACGGTAGCGCCTGGGCGCAGCAATCGCCCGCAGAGATCGCGCCAGAACCGCTGCAGCTGAACGCCGCGACCCAAAAAGCGCCGCTTCCGCTGGAGGAGCTGAGGACCTTTGCCGAAGTGCTGGACCGGATCAAGGCCGCATACGTGGAGCCGGTCGACGACAAGACACTTCTGGAAAATGCCATCAAGGGCATGCTCAGCAACCTCGACCCGCATTCCGCCTACCTCGAACCTGATGCCTTTGCCGAACTGCAGGAGAGCACCAGCGGTGAGTTCGGCGGCCTGGGGATCGAAGTCGGGATCGAAGACGGGTTCATCAAGGTAGTATCGCCAATCGACGACACCCCAGCGTCCAAGGCCGGCATTGAGGCTGGCGATCTGATCGTCAAGATCGACGGCAAGCCGACCAAGGGCATGTCCATGATGGATGCGGTTGGCATGATGCGCGGCAAACCAGGCAGCGATATATCGCTGTCACTGGTGCGTGAGGGGGGCAAGCCGTTCACCGTCAAGCTCAATCGCGCGGTGATCAAGGTCAACAGCGTCAAGAGTCAGCTGCTTGAGCCCGGCTATGGCTACCTGCGCGTAACGCAGTTTCAGATCAATACCGGTGAGGAAGTCGGTAAGGCCTTGGCGAGCTTGCGCAAGGAAAATGGCAAGAAGCTCAACGGGCTGGTGCTCGACCTGCGCAACAACCCCGGCGGGGTGCTCCAGGCTGCGGTGGAAGTGTCCGACCATTTCCTGACTGATGGCTTGATCGTTTACACCAAAGGCCGCATCGCCAACTCCGAGCTGCGCTTCAACGCAGACGCGGCCGATGCCAGCGAAGGCGTTTCGCTGGTCGTGCTGATCAATGGTGGTAGCGCCTCGGCGTCGGAAATCGTGGCCGGGGCCTTGCAGGATCAGAAGCGTGGTGTAGTCATGGGGACCGACAGCTTCGGAAAAGGCTCGGTGCAGACGGTACTTCCACTGAACAACGACCGTGCACTCAAGCTCACCACCGCGCTCTATTACACACCCAACGGACGCTCAATTCAGGCACAGGGAATCGAGCCGGATATCCGGGTCACCCGTGCCAAACTGACGCGGGAACAAGCTGCGGAAGGCATCCGCGAGGCCGACCTGGCCGGGCACCTCGGCAATGGCAACGGCGGCGCGGAACGTCCTACTACGGCACCGGTCATCAGCGACTCTCCGCGCCCTCAGGACGAAGACTACCAACTCGGCCAGGCACTGAATCTGCTCAAGGGGTTGAACCTCACCCGCGGCCAGTAGCGGATGCCTTGGGTTCTAGCTCTGTTAGTAGGGGTTTTGGTCCCGCTCTCGGCAATTGGCGGGGCTACGACTGGCGACAGTAAAACAGCCGCAGCAAATCACCTGGCAACCGTCTCGCGAATGCCGAAGCTGGTGCTGGTAATCGATGACCTTGGGCAGAACGCGGCACGGGATGCACGCGTTCTGGCCCTGCCCGGCCCAGTGGCCATGGCGATTCTGCCGGATACCCAGAACGCCACGGACTTGGCCGAGCGGGCCAAAGCGGCAGGCAAGACCGTCATGTTGCATCTGCCCATGGCCCCCGCTGGCGGGCCTTACGCCTGGCAACCGCAGCTGCCTTCAGCCGAGCTTGACCGTCGACTGACCAGCGCCCTGGCAAAAGTGCCCCATGCCAGCGGCGTGAACAATCACATGGGCAGCCAGATGACCGACCGGCAGCAGCCCATGGCGTCACTCATGCGGCAGCTGCAACAGCGCCACCTGTTCTTTCTCGACAGCCGTACCAATGCGGCAACCGTTGCAGCAGCGACCGCGCAACGCATCGGCTTGGCGAGCCTGTCGCGTGACATCTTTCTCGATGACGACCCCAGCCCCGAGGCCGTTGCCATGCAGTTTCGGGCGGCCGTACAACTGGCCCGCAAGCAAGGTTCAGTTGTGGTAATCGGTCATCCACACCCTGCCACACTTGACCTGTTGGAGCGCGAGCTGCCGAAGCTGGCAGCGCAGGGTATCGATTGGGTGGACATCGGTCAGATGATCGCCACCCGGGGCAACCGCGCCATGGTCGCCCATGGCGCGAACGGCCTGTATCGATAAGTCATCAGAGATAACGGCGCATGATCGCGTCGATAGCGCCGTCGCTCTTCATCTCGTTCAGCGCTTTCTGCAACCGAGTAACGACTTCATCCGGCGTCTGCTTGTTCAGCGCAAGGAACAGCTGCGCGTCGTTAAAGCGCAAAACCGTGGTCAGTCCGCTTACGCCTTCTTGTTTGGCCAGATACGGCCCGACTGGGTCGGTTGTCGCCCATAGGTCTATCTGCCCCTTGAGCAGCTTGCTGATGTTTTCCTGGTCGCGCAGTGAATTGATCGGCTCGAAACCCTTGCTTTCCAGATGCTGGCTAACCGCGTCGTTCTTGTAGGCACCGATTCGGTACTGCTGCGCCTGGTCGAGCGAACTCAGCCGCATCGGGCTACCGGCCGGGGCCAGCAGTACCCAGCCGGTACTGGCCAGCGGGCCGACCCATTTGAATAGTGGTTCACGCTCGGGTGTGTAGGTGGTGGAGAACAGCCCCTGGTCCGGGTGTTCCAGCGCCTGGTTGTAGATGCGCTCCCAAGGGAAACGCAGCGTCAGGCTGTAGGCGATCCCGGCACGCTTGAACATCTCGCGCACGATCTCGGCGTTAATCCCACTAATGTTGCGGTCTGCCGCGTAGTTCTTGCCGTCAGCCGCCATGTTGAAAGGCGGAAAATTTTCGGTCAGCAGCACCATTTTGTAGTCATCGGGCAGTTCTGCCCTGGCCGATGCAGCCATCAACAGCAACAGCCCGGCCACTAGAATTCGTCTCATCGCTCCCTCCCCGTATGCAAACATCCCAGGCGACACAGCGCTGACACCTGCCAAGCAGCGTCCATGCGTGTGTCGCACCTTTATGATGTGTAGCAACTTGTGAACCAGGCGCCGTGTAGCTATCCCAGCAATGTGACGAGCCGCACAAACGAACGAGCCAATTTGCTATCAGCGACGGCTACGCCGCTAAACGAAGGGCTCAGTGGAAGGACAGCCCTGCCCGCTAGCTGAGGAGGATCAGGGAAGCGCTCCGATAAAGGGCATCGCAGCGCCACTACGCTGCGAGCGGGGACGTCGGCGTGAGGTCGGCGGGCAAACTATCTATAAATAGCGGCTGCTGATGGTGTCTAACGTGCCGTCAGCGCGCATCTGCTCCAGCGCAGCCTGCAGCTTGGCTACAGTTGCATCGGGAATACCGAGGTTAAGCGCCAGGTAAAGCTCTGCGCTGTCGAATTTGAGCACCCGCTTAAGGCCGGTCACGCCTTGCTGCTTGGCCAAATAGCGTCCAGCCGGGTCGCCCGTTGCCCAGAGATCAATCGCGCCGCTCTGCAGCTTATCCACGTTGGTTTGATCGCGCAGGACGAGCGACGGCTCCAGCCCCTGCGCCGCGAGGTGCTCGGCAATCGCATCGCCTTTGTATGCGCCGATGCGGTACTGACTGGCCTGTTGCAGGTCGTCTACCTTGATGGTGCTGTCGGCTCGTGCAAGCAGCACCCAATCGTCCGGGCCGATTGGTCCCACCCATTTGAACAGGTCCTCACGCTCCGGCAACCGGGCAGTGACGAATACACCATAGCCCGGCATGTCCAGGGCCATCTTATAGATGCGCTCCCAGGGGAAACGCAGTGTCAGCGTGTAATCGACGCCGGCGCGCTTGAACATTTCACGAACGATATCGGCGGCGATACCGGTGATATTTTCGTCACGCGCGAAGTTCTTGCCGTCTACCGCCATGTTATAGGGCGGAAAGTTCTCGGTGAGCAGGTTGATCGGTTCCGGTGCCGAATGCGCACCACCAGCAATCAGCGAGAGGCTGACGGCCAGCCCCAACAGCGTGGTCTTGAACATGGAGTGGTCTCCTTGATAATGCGGCAGCCGCATACCGCGGCTGTGTCCCTGGTCGATTCGAAGCGGATTCTCAAAGGCCTACGGCTTACCGGATCAGCGCATTACGATGCCGCAGCTGGCCATGTACGCCTTGGCTTCCGGCACGGTGTACTCGCCGAAATGGAAGATGCTTGCGGCTAGCACCGCATCGGCCTTGCCTTGCAGAACCCCATCCGCGAGATGCTGCAGATTGCCGACCCCACCGGAGGCGATCACCGGAATATGCACCGCTTCGCTGATGGCACGGGTGACGCCCAGGTCATAGCCACTCTTGACGCCGTCCTGATCCATGCTGGTCAGCAGGATTTCACCGGCGCCCAGCGCTTCCATCTTCTGCGCCCAGAGCACCGCGTCCAACCCGGTAGGCTTGCGTCCGCCATGGGTGAAGATTTCCCAACGTGGCGTTTCGCCCGGTTTAGAAACCCGCTTGGCGTCGATGGCGACGACGATGCACTGCGAACCGAAGCGATCGGCCGCCTCGCCGACGAACTCCGGGGTGAAGACCGCAGCGGTGTTGATCGACACCTTGTCGGCGCCAGCATTGAGCAAGTTACGGATGTCCTGCACGCTGCGCACGCCGCCGCCCACGGTCAGCGGAATGAACACCTGGCTGGCCATCCGCTCCACGGTGTGCAGTGTGGTGTCGCGGTTGTCGACGCTGGCCGTGATGTCGAGAAAGGTGATCTCGTCGGCGCCCTGCTCGTCGTAGCGGCGGGCGATTTCCACCGGATCACCGGCGTCACGGATGTTCTCGAACTGGACGCCCTTGACCACGCGGCCATTGTCCACGTCGAGGCAGGGAATGATGCGTTTGGCCAATGCCATGGGGCTATCTCCGGAAGCAGCTTCTTCAAGCCGCAGGCTTCAAGCTGCAAGTAGCGGTAGGGTGGATCACGTTTCACCGATCCACCACTGATCAGCGAATCACTCGTCCTTGTATTTCAGATCACATAACGCCTGGGCCTCGGCGACATCGAGCGTCCCTTCGTAGATCGCCCTCCCGGTGATGGCGCCGACGATGCCGCGGGTGTTGGTGTCGAGCAGCTTCTGGATGTCGCCGATGTTGTGGATGCCACCGGACGCGATCACCGGGATGCGGCTGGCGTTAGCCAACGCGACCGTGGCCTCGACGTTGCAGCCCTGCATCATGCCGTCCTTGGCGATGTCGGTGTAGACGATCGCCGAGACGCCATCGGCCTCGAAGCGGCGCGCCAGATCGACCGCCTGCACGCTGGAAACTTCTGCCCAGCCATCGGTGGCGACGAACCCATCCTTCGCATCCAGGCCGACAATCACCTTGCCCGGAAAGGCGCGGCAGGCTTCACCGACGAACTCTGGCTGCTTGACCGCTTTGGTACCGATGATCACGTAGCTGACGCCAGCGCGAACGTAGTGCTCGATGGTTTCCAGCGAGCGGATGCCACCGCCGATCTGGATCGGCAGGTTCGGGTAGCGCTTGGCGATAGCCGTGACCACCTCGCCATTGACCGGCTGGCCCTCGAAGGCGCCGTTGAGGTCGACCAGGTGCAGACGGCGGCAACCGGCCTCGACCCACTTGGCGGCCATGGCCACCGGGTCATCGGAGAACACCGTGGCGTCGTCCATCAGCCCTTGACGCAGACGCACGCAGGCGCCGTCTTTAAGATCGATCGCGGGAATAATCAGCATGGCTTGAACCTGTACAAATCGGGTGTCGGTTAAGGTCAGCTCTTCTCGAGCGCCCACAAGTCGCTCTCGATGCTCTCGAACCTTTCTTTCAGGTGCGTCTGCACGTCGAAAATCGCCTTGTTGTAATACAGCGGAGCAATGTCACGGGCGAAGAGATCGAGCACTTCCTGAGCCTCGAATGAGCCGAGCTCCAGTTCGAAGCGATCCTCCAGAAAGCGCTTGATGATCTGCTGTGCAGCCTGCTCCTGAGCGGTATCCAGCGTAAGGACCGGTACCTTGAGCTTCGCCCGGCTCATTACCAGCGGCCATCCCAGGCGGCGAAGTTCTGCAGCAACTGCAGGCCATGGGTGTGACTCTTTTCGGGATGGAACTGCACGGCGAAGCGCGAACCATCGGCCAGCGCCGCAGCGAAGTCCTTGCCGTAGTGGCCACGACCCACTACCTGCCGTGGGTTGCCGGCCTCGATGTAATAGCTGTGTACGAAGTAGAAGCGGCCATCGGCAGGAATGTTGTGCCAGAGTGGATGAGCAATCGCCTGCTCCATTTCGTTCCAGCCCATGTGCGGCACCTTGAGGCGCTCGCCGTCTTCCTCAAGATCCTTACCGAAGAAGCGAACCTGGCCGGGGAAAAGGCCGATGCAGTCGACGCCGCCGTTTTCCTCGCTGCGCTCCATCAGCGCCTGCATACCCACGCAGATACCGAGGAACGGACGATCGACACTGACTTCCCGAACCAGCTCGTCGAAGCCCAGGCGGCGGATCTCTGCCATGCAATCGCGAATTGCACCCACACCCGGAAAGACCACACGATCAGCCTCTCGAATCACCTGCGCATCGCTGGTAATCAGTACCCGCCCAGCACCGACGTGCTCGAGCGCCTTGGCGACCGAATGCAGGTTGCCCATGCCGTAATCGATGACTGCAACGGTCTGCATTACAGGCAACCCTTGGTCGACGGCATCTGCCCAGCCATGCGCTCATCCAGCGTCACTGCCATGCGCAGCGCGCGGCCGAAGGCCTTGAACACGGTTTCGATCTGATGATGGGTGTTGTGCCCGCGCAGGTTGTCGATGTGCAGAGTGACCAAGGCGTGGTTGACGAAGCCCTGGAAGAACTCCTGGAACAGATCGACATCGAAGCCGCCGACGGTGGCGCGGGTGTAGGGAACATGCATCTGCAGCCCTGGGCGCCCTGAAAAGTCGATGACGACCCGCGACAGCGCCTCATCGAGCGGCACATAGGAATGCCCGTAACGGGTCATGCCTTTCTTGTCGCCGATGGCCTTGGCGAAGGCCTGGCCGAGGGTGATGCCAACGTCCTCGACGGTGTGGTGGTCATCGATGTGCAGGTCGCCGTTGCACTCGATATCCAGGTCGATCAGCCCGTGACGGGCGATCTGGTCGAGCATGTGCTCCAGGAAGGGCACGCCGATGGCGAAGCGCGCCTTGCCGGTGCCATCCAGATTGATGGTGACCTTGACCTGGGTTTCCAGGGTGTTGCGCTCTACGTAAGCCGTACGTTCGGACATCAACAGCTCCGCTGATCGTGGGGCGAAAAATGAGCCGCATTATAGGCCCAAACCCACCCTCGTCGATACGCGCCCAGTGGCTCGGCTGCTACAGCCAGTCGCCGGCAGCTGTCGTGCGCCGGTAAGCCGGCACGGTTATGCTGCGGACATCCAAATCAGCACCGCAGGTCACCATGCCCGTATCAGTTGAAGCCGTAACCGAGCCCAGCCAGCAAGACCGCACCGATCTGGTGAAAATTTTTGCCGATGCACCGAGCTGGCTACTGGCGCCCCACGCAGACGCCGCAGCATTGATCGAGGCGGGACTGGCCGATCGCAGCCTTATCGCAGGTCGCTTTAACGACCGCCTGCTCGGCGCCGCCCTGCTGCAGCGCGACGGGTCCCACTGGTGCCTCTCGCATCTGTGCGTGCGCGCGATTACACGCCGTCGCGGCGTGGGCAGGCGGATCCTCGAAGAGAGCCAGCGCCTAGCTCGGGAAGCCGGAAAGGAGTTGCATCTGGCGGCACCGGCAGATCACCTAGAAGCTCAAGCATTGGCCGCACGGGCACATTTGCCGCTGGACTCCATCTAGCGATCGATCAGCGTTTCGTCGCGAAGCCGCAACCGACACGGTGCGTGCCAGTGCCACCGGCGCGCATAGGAACCCAGGCGCCGCTAGCCACTCCAACGCCAGCCACGGCAAACAGCCATGGCGCCCGGCGTTATACTCGCTGCTTTTGAAATACCAAACACAAAGGACCTGTCCATGAAATCGCTCGGCAAGATCCTGGGCCTGGTAATCCTCGGGTTGCTGCTCCTTATCGTCGCACTGGGCTTTGCCCTCACGCATTTGTTCGACCCCAACGACTATAAAGACGAGATCCGTGCACTTGCTCGCGAAAAGGCCGGGCTCGAACTGGACATCTCCGGCGACATCGGCTGGAGCCTGTTCCCCTGGCTCGGCCTGGAATTGCACGACACCACCCTGGCCAGCGTGCAAACACCCGAACAACCCTTTGCCGACCTGCGCATGCTGGGTCTTTCGGTCCGGGTGCTGCCGTTGCTGAGCCGCGAAGTGCAGATGAGCGACATCACGCTCAACGGACTCAATCTGACGCTCAACCGCGACGAGAAGGGCCGCGGCAATTGGGAAGGTGTGGGCCGTCCGACCACTAGCGAAACGCCACCCGACAATGCAGCAGCGCAACCGGCAGAGCCCTCCACCGACGAACAGCCGTCCGACAACACCAGACGGCCACTGCAATTGGACATCGACAGCCTGACCATCAGCGATGCAAGGGTGACCTACCATGATGCGCAAAGCGGGCAGCAATTCAGCGCCGAAGGCATCGAGCTAATCACGGGGGCCATACGCGAAGCCACTTCGATACCAATCAAACTCAACGCCTTTTTCGGCAGCAACAAGCCGGTGATGCGCGCTCGCACCGAATTACAGGGCGCGTTGCGTTTCGATACCAAATTGCAGCGCTATCAGCTGGAGGACCTGCGCTTGAGCGGTGAGGCCTCCGGCGAGCCGTTACAGGGCAAGACTCTCTCCTTTAGCGCACAAGGCCAGCTGCTGGCCGACCTGGCGGCCGACATCGCCGAGTGGACCAGCCTTAAGTTCACCGCCAACCAGCTACGCGGTCTTGGCGAGCTGAAAGCCCGCGACCTGCAGAACCAACCGAAGATCAGCGGGGCACTGTCAATTGCGGAATTCAACCTGCGCGAATTCCTCGAGAGCATCGGCCAACAGCTCCCGGCCATGGCCGACAACACCGCGCTGGGCAAAGCCGAGCTGGTCACCCGTCTTGCCGGCACCCCGACTAGCCTGACCTTCGAAGAGCTCAATCTGAAGTTGGACGGCAGCACCTTCACCGGCCAGATCGCAGTCAGCGATTTCGCCAAGCAATCGTTGCGAGTTGACCTCAGTGGCGACCAGTTCAATCTCGATCGCTACCTCCCCCCACCAGGAAAGGATGATGCGGCTGCCGCCGCGCGCCAGAGCGAGGTCAAGGCCACCGAAGCGGCTGTGATAGGCAGCGGCACTACTCCGCTGCCTGACAAACCAACCCAGCAAGCCTGGAGCAGCGCGACCGTCCTGCCGGTCGGCTCACTGCGCAGCCTGGATACGCGCTTCAATTTGAACATCGACAACCTCACTGCAATGAAGCTGCCGCTCGATAACTTTGCCCTCAAGGCACGCACTGCGGGCGGGCTGCTGACGCTAGAGCAGTTGCGCGGAGGGCTCTACAACGGCCGACTGGAAGCCTCGGCAAGCCTCGACGTTCGACCACAGATACCGTTGCTCACTGCCCAGACCCGCATGGCGCACGTCCCGATCGAAGGCCTGCTGCAAAGCCAGGGCGAACAGGTGGTGATCAAGGGCTTGCTTAACCTGGACAGCGATCTACGCACTCAGGGCAACAGCCAGCAAGCCTGGATCGACAACCTCAACGGCAAGATCGGCTTCATCATCGACAACGGCGTCCTCGTCGACGCCAACCTCGAGCAGCAGCTCTGCCGCGCCATCGCCACCCTCAATCGCAAGCCGCTTAGCAGCGAGCCGCGCGGCAAGGACACGCCGTTCCGCGAATTGAAAGGCAACCTCACCCTACGCAATGGCGTCGCCAGCAACCCGGACCTGAAAGTCAGCATTCCCGGCCTCACGGTAAACGGCAACGGCGATGTGGACCTGCGCGTACTCGGCATGGACTACCGCGTCGGCATCGTCATCGAGGGCGACAAGGGCGAGATGCCAGACCCGGCCTGTGCGGTCAACGAGCGTTACGTCGGTATCGAATGGCCGCTGCGCTGCCGCGGGCCTTTGGAACTGGGCGCCAAGGCCTGTCGATTCGACAATGACCGCCTCGGCAAAATCGCCGCCCGACTAGCGGGTGACAAGCTCAACCAGACCATCGAAGAGAAGCTGGGCGACAAAGTCAGTCCTGAACTGAAGGACGCACTGAAAGGCCTGTTCAATCGATGACATCACAAGCACTGGGCGACGAGCAGTTCGGCGCTGCCGTTCTCGACTGGTACGACCGCCACGGGCGCAAGGATCTGCCCTGGCAGCAAGGCATCACGCCCTACCGCGTGTGGGTATCGGAGATCATGCTGCAGCAGACGCAGGTCAGCACCGTGCTTGGCTACTTCGATCGCTTCATGGATGCGCTGCCGACGGTCGAGGCACTGGCTAATGCCGACGAAGATGAAGTACTGCACCTGTGGACCGGGCTCGGTTACTACAGCCGCGCGCGCAACCTGCACAAGACCGCCAAGCTGATCGTCGGCAAGCACGGCGGTGAATTTCCTCGAGACGTGGAACAGTTGTCCGAACTGCCGGGCATTGGACGCTCCACTGCCGGAGCCATTGCCAGCCTGAGCATGGGCCTGCGGGCACCGATTCTGGACGGCAACGTCAAGCGCGTCCTGACACGTTATGTCGCCCAGCAGGGCTACCCCGGCGAACCGAAAGTCGCCAAGCAACTCTGGGAAGTGGCCGAACGGCTGACCCCGCAGAACCGGGTCAACCACTACACACAGGCGATGATGGATCTGGGCGCCACACTCTGCACGCGCAGCAAACCCAGCTGCCTGCTCTGCCCGCTGAAGGCAGGCTGCCGCGCTCATCTGCTGGGCCGGGAAACCGAATTCCCGGTGCCTAAACCTCGCAAAGCTTTGCCACAGAAGCGCACCCTAATGCCCTTGTTGGCCAATCCCGATGGCGCGATCCTGCTTTACCGTCGCCCATCGACGGGCCTCTGGGGCGGGCTCTGGAGCCTGCCGGAGCTGGACGACCTAGCAGCGCTCGACCCGCTCGCCCAACGCCACGCCCTACAACTTCAAGAACGTCGCGAGCTGCCGGGCCTGACCCACACCTTCAGCCACTTCCAACTAGCCATTGAGCCTTGGCTGATCAGGGTCAAGTCCGAGGCCCACGCCGTGGCCGAGCCAGACTGGCTCTGGTATAACCTCGCCACCCCGCCGCGACTGGGGCTTGCCGCCCCGGTAAAGACGCTGCTCAAGCGCGCCGCTGCCGAATTGAACGCAGGAGAGATGTCATGACCCGCACCGTGAACTGCCGCAAGTACAAAGAAGAACTCCCCGGCCTAGAGCGCCCTCCCTACCCTGGCACCAAGGGCGAAGACATCTATAACAACGTATCGAAAAAGGCCTGGGACGATTGGCAGAAGCATCAAACCATGCTGATCAACGAACGCCGGCTGAACATGATGAACGCCGAAGACCGCAAGTTCTTGCAAACCGAGATGGACAAATTCCTTTCGGGCGAAGAGTACGCACAGGCCGAAGGCTACGTCCCGCCAAGTGAGTGATGGCGGGGTTGGGTGACACGCTCAGCGACGTCCTACCCAACCCAGGCCAACCGTTTTAAACCACGAACGCCGGCATGCATCGCTAAATGCCCGTTCTTGCTAAATATTTCCAAAGCCGCGCTTGACAGACAAAAGCCAAATCCGTCTAATAGCGCCCCGTTGCCCAGGTAGCTCAGTCGGTAGAGCAGGGGATTGAAAATCCCCGTGTCGGCGGTTCGATTCCGTCCCTGGGCACCATTACATCTAAGCCCTTGATTCCTAACGGAGTCAGGGGTTTTTTGTATCTACGGCACTGCTAAGCCCGCCTACTTTGGTACACAAAGGCGGTACACATGGCAGCTTCCAGCCGTATGATTCCCGGATCGTCCCGAATCCGTGCGCGCTCCTTCATGGCCCAACCTTTCAAGCATTCCTCTGGCGTCTACTATCTTCGCCGTCGTGTTCCTGAAGAGCTGCGCGCCTCGCTGGGTCTTGAATACAAACGGTCTCTGAAAACCCGCGACCCTGGCGAGGCAAAGGCACGCTTTGCTGCCGAGTGGGGCAAGTCCGAAGAAGCATTCTCTTTGGCGCGCGCCCAGCTCTCGGGCATGTCTGCTCTTACCGCCCGCGATATCCAACAGTTAGCGGCGCGCTGGTTCAGAGCGGAGCTTGAACAGCTGGAGCGAACGGGCGACTTCAAACCGCTTTTGGTACAGGGCTCGCTCGTCAGCAACGAAGGGCCAGACGGGCATCAGGAATTCCAAGAGTGGATATCGCTGCGCGACGCGCCGACGCAGGGCATAGAGATTGACCCATTCGATACGGCCCGCCCTTACGTACTTCGTACATTAAACGCTGAAGCCATCGCACGGCCTGCGCCCGACAGCCAGGCACTCAAAGATCTAGCCCAAGCATTTTGGACCCATCTCCTACAGCTATCCGATCTGGCCAAGCTGAGGCATGACGGCGACTGGGTCACACGATTTAACGTGATGGAGCGCGAGCCGCTTTCGGTCAAGTCACCCGCTCCGACCCAAGGCAAGACACTGCTGGATGCGTTCAATGCTTACAAAGAATCGAAGCTGCTCGACGATGGCAACAGTCGAAGCACGATCAGAACACTGGACGAATTCGGAAGCACAATCCGTCGATTCGTTGAGCTGTTCGGAGACCTCTCACTTACCGCCGTGACGAGATCAACGATTCAGGAGTACCGGGCTTATCTTGCGAGATTTCCCACCAAAGCTAAAGGCGCAGCGAAGCTGTCCGCTCAGCAATTGATAGCTAGGGCTGAGGCTGAGCAGCTACCCACCCTCTCCGCTGCAACAGTAGGCAATAAGCTAAGGGCGCTGTCCGCCGTACTTGGATTCGCGGTGCGCATGGATTGGATCAAAGAGAACGCAGTGGAGGCGTCAGGCATTGCCAGGGCAGCGAAGCGAACTGCAAATAACAGCGCCAAGCGTCGTAAGGATTATTCGCAGGCGGAGCTGCACCAGATCTTCACGAGCCCGGCATTTGTCGATCCAAACTGGCGCCTGCCTCGACGTGATTTTGGACAGGCGTTCTATTGGCTCCCTCTGCTCATGTACTACACCGGAGCACGTCGCGAGGAACTGGCCCAGCTCGCCGCGAGAGACGTGATAACAGACGAGGCGGGCATACCCTACCTTTCCATCCTGGCGACGCTTGGAGACGACGACAGGGGCCGTACAGTGAAGAACTATGGCAGCCGTCGACGTGTGCCTCTACATGACCACCTGCTCACTCTCGGCTTTCTTGAATATGTGGCCGACCAACCGAAAGATGGGCAGCTCTTCCCACATCTGGCGCCCAATTCTGACGGCTATTACGGGGTGAATTGGGGCAAAGCCTGGGCACGCTATCTGCGAGAGATCGCAGGGCTCGATAGCCCAGCCAGCCCCTCCCATGGATTCCGGCACTCTTTCAAGACACTCAGCCGGCAGGTTGGCATGCCAGAGGATATACATGACGCGATTACTGGGCATAGCAACGGCGGGGTTGGGCGAGACTATGGCAGCATGCCGCTATCACGAATTGCAATAGAACTACGCAAGTACCCCACGGCTCCCGGCATAGAACCGGCATAGATATTCGATAAATAGCCTGGAGCTTATTAGTTTAGCCATCGTGAATGGCAAGCTTTTCCTCGGTCAAGCATATCTCTTACTGCCACCTATGATCATACAACCGCAGTAACCTTGCAAGCATTCTCGGCCATGATAGTGACTTGGTTTCTGACTAGAAGGATTCCAATAGCTTAGACCAAACCTTATCACATACCATCTCTGTAGTGTTTATAGACTTGCTATCTCCCCTATTACTACTATTACTACTATTACTACTATTACTACTATTACTACTATTACTACTATTACTACTATTACTACTATTACTACTATTACTACTATTACTACGAGTATCTAGTATCTAGTATCTAGTATCTAGTATCTAGTATCTAGTATCTAGTATCTAGTATCTAGTATCTAGTATCTAGTATCTAGTATCTAGTATCTAGTA
>NZ_JBNNMD010000002.1:785849-990766 GCF_050272435.1 Pseudomonas sp. NPDC047961
AGTATCTAGCATATCTATATCTCTGACATTACCTACTGTACACATACCATGTTACTAGTTGCTGTCATTAATCAATCTCTTCGCTCCCTGATGGGTTTGCTCCCTGCTCTGCACTCTGCTGGCTACTCCGTGGCTTTAGATAGATGCCGGGGCCATCTCCGCTAAAGCTCGGTTTGTTTTGCTATTCCGTATGAAGGGGCAATTTACCCTGCGCCTGTAGAAGCTCAGCTTGTTTCGCTATTCCAGATGACAGATCAATTGATTCGTTGCCAGCTGAAGCGAGCAAACAGAGACAAAACGAGAAAGATAAGACCCGCTCGGCTGCTCAACGGAAAGACATGCCAAGGCGCAGCATTAGCCTGCTTGCCGCCGTGGCAGTGTACGATGCACCCCGGGGTGTAAGGTGCCCGTTCGCATCTAGCCAAGCCGCCAACTGAGGCAGGCTTTCAACCCCATCAAAAAGAGCTGCTTTAACTGAGCTGCGAAGCCCGTCAGCGTACACATCAGCCTTCATTTGGGCAGCTCGAACAGCAACTCCGTTGCCACGCCTGTGAGCCTCTGCGCGGCCGGCTGAGCGGCGATCTATCTTTCCCCTAGCCTCGGCATCACCCGCATCCGCTCGCGCCTTCAGCGACGCCAGAGCGTCACTGGTGCGGCGAGATATGAATTCCCGTTCTTGCTCTGCAAGTGCGGCGTACAGGTGCAGCTGGAATTTGTCGGCGTTGGGCATCGTGGCGACTTTGAAGTCCACAAGCTTGAGTAGGCCCGCAATGTGCTCAACGTCCCGGGAAAGTCGGTCAAGCTTTGCAACAACGAGCGTTGCCCCATCAGCCTTGCATCTAGCCAACGCTGCTTTACAGGCTGCTCTACGCTCAGGCGCGGTAGCACCTGACTCGTGATCTTCAAACGCAGCGATTACCGTCCAGCCACTTTGCTGGGCAGCAAGACGCACATACTCGCGCTGAGCGTCTAGCCCTAGACCACTGTGCCCCTGCCTAGCAGTAGATACACGGTAATAAGCGACGATCTTCATAGCGCCTGCGACCTTGCGAGGGGTAGAAGTTGACACCTTATCATTCCGTAGACGTTCGTCAACGGTTTGATAACGCATATTGGATGCACAAGGGGAGTGGCGTGACGGCTATATCTAAGTCGTACTCGCGCGGAGAGATATCGTTTTTAGGTCGGCTGCAGCTGTCCCTCCTAGGTCACCTTGTGACTGTTATTCCACAGACAAAACGAATAACATCGAGCGAAGCCTTCGAACTGGACTCGAGACATGAATATGGACAGGGTCGTCTCTGTTATCAGCTTGCTTATCGGCATCGGTAGTGTTGCAGTTAGCGTCTATCTCGCTAAGCCAGACAGTAACGTAACGGCTGTTTCCTTATCAGGATGGCTTGCCTCAGCAGTCATAGCATTGTCACTGAGCATCACTGCCTTCCGCGCCATTGGCGCGCTACAGCGAGAGCTCATACAGGCCAAAAATGATGCAATCAAATACAAGAACGACATGCTTGCTGAACGCAATGACTTGGTGACATACCGAAATATATCCAACTCGCTTTCATCAATGATAAACCCAGAGCCACTGCGCGAGACAATACGAAACAAGCTCGCAACGCACATGGGATCCAAACTAGACAATAGGGGTGAATAGGTGACCGGCATGTTCAAGGACAGTACTTATTTCCCGATAATTCGAACAAGGCAAGCAGAGCTAAATGGATACGCTCAGTTAAGTAATGAGGCGAAGGATAATCTCATCCCTTTGATTACGCTCGGAAAGTGGCGCAATTCTGAAGGATGCGAAAAGGCGATCGATAAGGTAAATGAATGCGCTGGAGGCCGGAGCTATATCCTAGATCTGACTATGGACATCCAGCACCAGAACGAAGCGGTGCGAGAGTTACTAAATCCGGATGCTAACTTCAGAAACTGGGTTAGATTCGTGGAGAGTAATCCACAGATCATCCCTACTGTGCAGTTTACTCCTAACGCTAAAGGGCGTGACATAGTCAGACAAGCTGTTTCCCTTGAAAAGCTAGGTCGCCCTCCAGTGTTCCGTATCAAAGATTTCAAAACCGATGTCGATAGCACACTAAAAGCTTTGTATGCGTTAGATTCCCCAGAGGACTCGCTTATCGTTATCGACGCCGGATATATTCGAGACTTCTCTACGAAGAATATAAAACCGGGAATTCTAGAAAGCGTTCTTAACACGCTCAATCTCATCGTTGAGGAGATGCCAGAAGTTCCCCGAGTACTGGCTGGTACGAGCTTCCCACGATCCGTCATCCCGTTCTTGAGCGAAGGCTCTGAAACGTCCGGCAAGATCGAGATGCTTGAGACTATGCTGTTTGATGAGATCGGATCTGACATAGTCATGTATGGCGACCATGTTTCGATTCACTCGGTCGTTTACGACGACGAAGGCGGAACGTTCTTACCAAGACTTGATGTGCCTGATGCCGGATTTTGGCATTTCGAGCGACGACCTAGAACCAAGAGCGAAGGATACATCTCTGCAGCCGAGTCGCTTTTGCGAGACCATCCCAGCCTTAAGGATAACGATTGCTGGGGAGCCGAGATGATTCGAAACACGGTAACCAGAGAGGGGCTTACTATTAATGCGCCCGTGACCGCTATAGCCGTACGGGTAAACCTCCACATGAATTATCAAATTGAGATGCTGTCTGGTCGCATCAGCAATGATGAGGAGGACGACTGGGTGTTCTAGCCGGGAATGCGGACATAACGAGGGATAGAGTCTGGAATGTTCCCATCTGGGAAAAATCTTGACAGGTTCAACTGCCTTATCGGCGGGCTTGACTTAGCGTCTCTCTGACTGAAGCGCTCTTCAAGCTCCCGCCGTTTAGTTTTAGACTTACTAAGTTTATCCAAGTCAGACGTTGAAACTTGGCCCTCACAACTAGCAAGGAACGAATCGCTTAGCACACGATATCTACCCTTAACAGTATCAATTACTGTTTGCCGGATAACCGAAAGCGGGAGCTTGCTCGTTTCATTATAAAGCACTTCTCGAGCCGCTTCTCGGGATACCTTTTTGACGCCTGCCGAGCGGATCAAACGTTCTAGATCACTCTTATGCAAGAAACTGCATAATGTTTGTTTATCAGCTACAGGCTGGATACGGCCAGCTCGCTTAACGGAAAGTACGGCATACCCATTGCGGCATTTCGCTTCCCATACTCCGACTCGCTCATCGGTCGCCAGCGCTCGTTCTACGTACTTCGAGGATACAACTAAAGTCAACTTGTCAAAGTTGGATAGGTAGTTTTCTACCTGCCCTTCCAGCCGGCTCAGCGAGTCGACATCACTTTTGATTTCGAACGCCTGAAGATGGCCGTTAGCCATCACCAAATCGGCCCGCCTATCTCGCCCACCAAAAACCATTTCGTTGACGATGACGCTGTCACCTACGGCAACACGATTACGGAGCCTATTTATCACGGCGACTTTAATATCTTGCTCATTGAGCATGCGCTCGCAACTCCTGGGGATGAATCAAATTGCAGCGATAGCGACCTATAACCTGGCGGCATCACTGCCCCGGAAGATTATCATACGCAGCTCCACTCGCAGAGAACGGTGTCGCGACAGGTACACAACGCTGGTACACTTTTTGAGGTCGATGGGGGTCTACAAACCCCTGTATTCAGGGCTTTTCAGTGCGTTGCGCAGTGTCGGCGGTTCGATTCCGTCCCTGGGCACCATCTATTAATTTCAGGTGGTGCCAAAACCACCCGAAAGCCCACAAGAAGCCCGCCTAGTGCGGGTTTTTTGTTGCCCAAAAAACTTGCCCATCCATCAGCCTTCAATCCCAGCGGCACTTGGCCTGATTCAGTTCACGGTTCGTCATTTGCGAACGTGACTCCGGCTTGCTCATGAGACATGGCTCCGGTTCGGCAACCAATCCGACTGTTACGCTCCCGCGCCCGCCCGATCCCTACGGATGCCGTCATGCTGCGCGCTTTAGTAACGTCTTTGCTCTTTTCAGCCCTGCCTGCATTTGCGGCGTCGTTCGATTGCCGAGTGACAGGTATTGCCAATGGCGACACCTTCAGCTGCCTTGATGCTTCAGGTGAGCATGTCAGGGTGAAGTTAGCCGAGATCGATACCCCGGAGCTCCAACAACCTTATGGGAGCCAGGCGCGCCAAGCACTTGCCAGTTATATCTTCGGCAAAACCGTGACGCTGACAGCTAAGGGGCGCGACGTTGCGGGACGGACATTGGCGCGTGTGAGGGCCGGTGACAGTGAGATCAATTCTGAATTGGTCAGGACTGGGAATGCTTGGGCCAACCGCGGCCACCTGGATGACCGGGCGCTTCTCAATCTGGAGGCAGTCGCGCGCGAGCTTGGGCGGGGCCTGTGGTCGTTACCCAAAGCGGATCAGCTGCCTCCGTGGGAATGGCGCGAGCAGCAACGCAGCAGCCGTTGATACGAATCGCTCATAACTGACCGGCGTAACAGCTAACGCACAACGCAAACAACTAGCAACACAATCTTAATGCAAGTCATTTGCATTTAGTTTAACTTCTCGCTCCCCACGAAAAACACCAACATCGGGAGCCTTCACGTGTTTCGCAAAACCTGTCTGTGTCTGTCTGTATCCCTAGCGACTCTTTCGTTCTCCTCGATGCCTGCGCTGGCCGATGAAGCCACCGAGCTGGAAGCTGTCACCATCAGTGCGACACGTGCCAGAAGCGAAGCTGGAAAGACGCCGCAAAAGATCACTGTGATCAATCGCGAGCAGATCGAACAGCAACTGGCGATCACCTCGGACCACGGCGCAGTACTGAGCAACCTGATTCCCTCCTACTCGCCGAGCCGTCAGAAGATGAGCAGCGCGGGCGAAACCTTTCGTGGCCGCTCGGCGCTGATCCTAATCGATGGCGTACCGCAATCGACGCCTCTGCGTGACAGTCAGCGTGACGGCTACACCATTGATCTTTCGATGGTAGAACGCATCGAGGTGATTCACGGCGCCAGTGCCGAGCATGGCCTCGGCGCCACCGGCGGCATCATCAACTACGTTACCCGTCGCCCGGAAAGCGGGACGTTGCGCCAGCACGCCGGGATGAGCTTCACCGCGCCTACCGATTACGAGTCCGAGGGGCTTGGCTACAAGCTGGACTATCGGGTCGAGGGCACACAGGGCAACTTTGACTATCTGGTTGGCACCAGCTGGCAGACCCAGGGGATGTTCTACGACGCGAATGGCGACCTGATCGGCGTCGACGATACCCAGGGCGACGTGATGGATTCGACCAGCACCGACCTGTTGGTCAAGCTCGGCTACTGGCTCGACGACAACCAGAACATCGGCCTGATGGTCAATCGCTACGAGGTCGAAGGCGAGCACGAATACGTCAATGTGCCCGGCGATGCCGACGCCGATATTCCCGCGACCTCGCGCAAGGGTGACCCTCAGGGCGAGGCGCCACAGAACGAAGTGCTGGCCACCAGCCTCTCCTACAAACATGCCGATCTGTACGGCAACGAGCTGGGCCTGCAGTTATATACCCAGCGCTTCCGCGCACGTTTCGGCGGTGGCACCAACGGCACCTTTCAGGACGCCGGCATCGCACCGGTCGGCACGCTGTTCGACCAATCACAGAACGAGTCGGACAAGATCGGCGGCAAGCTGACGCTCAGCCGTGACGGCCTGTTCGACAACCACCTGATGCTCACCGGCGGTCTCGATGTGCTGCAGGACACCACCAGCCAGCAACTGATCCTGACCGATCGCGAGTGGGTGCCGGAAACCGTTTTCCGCAACTATGCCCCCTTCCTCCAGGCGGAAATCAGGGCGCTGGAAGACCTGACCCTTTTCGCCGGGGTTCGCCACGAGTTCGCCGATCTGGATGTGGACAGCTTCAGCACCATCGCCTCAACCAGCCCAGGCCTCGGAGGTGTGGACGTTGAAGGCGGCAATCCGACCTTCGAAGAAACCCTCTACAACGCGGGTTTGGTCTGGCAGATAACCGATTGGGTCCAGCTGTTCGGCAACTACTCCGAAGGGTTCGGCATGCCGGATGTGGGCCGCGTATTGCGTGGCATCGGCACGCCGGGCACAAGCGTCGACAACTTTCTCGACCTGCAACCGGTGGTCACTGAGAACCGCGAGATCGGCTTTCGCCTGAATCATGGTCCGTTCGATGCTGAGATCAGCTACTACGAGTCCGACGCCGAGCTCGGATCGCGCCTGGATAGCGTGGGCGGGGTTTACCAGATTCGGCGTGAGCGCACCGAAATCGATGGTGTGGAACTCACAGGGGGCTGGAAAGTCAGCGATGTGCATCGCCTGAAATTGATGTATGCCCAGGTCAATGGCCGTTCCGATACCGATGGCGACGGCAAGGTCGATACCGACCTCAACGGCGCCAACATCTCACCGGACCGTTACGGCGCCAGCTGGCAGGCCAACTGGACCGACGAGCTGCATAGCCTGTTGCAGGCAAACCATTACGCCAGCCGTGATTTCGACACGCCCGGCCTGGAGTTCGAGGGCTACACGCTGGTTGATGCCTACGTGGGCTATCGTCTGCCGCTCGGCGAAGTCAGCTTAGGGGTTGAGAACCTGCTTAACCGTGACTATCTGACGTACTACTCGCAGGCCGCCAATACCGGCTCGAAAGTCACCCGCAACGGTCGCGTATTCAACGGCCGCGGGCGCACCCTCACGCTCGGATACCAAGTCAATTTCTAAGCGATGGACGCGGCGACGCAGAAGCAAAACGTGAAGACCGCCGCGGTCCGCCGGACCGGACGCGGCACCCTGATGCTACGTGTCGTCGCAGCGATTGGTGGCGGCTATGCCTGCACGGCAGCGCTGGCCTCCGCTGGCGCTCAACTGCTGGTGCTGGCCGGAGGTATGGCGCGCAGCGAAGCGGTGTTCCTGGTCGCCATGCTGGGGTTTGTCCTGTACCTCGCATTGCTGCTGTGGAGCTTTACGGAGCCTAGCGTCTGGCGGGTCTGGGCCTGGCTGTCGGTAGGCATCGTGATAGGCGCGGGGCTGTCGTACGGGCTGGCTACATCGCTGGGCGAGTACTGAGATGGCGCCAAGCAAAGGCTTTCGCCAATCGATGAGCTGGCTGCATACCTGGGCGGGCGTACTGCTCGGTAGCCTGCTGCTAGCAATCTTCTGGACCGGCTCGCTGTCAGTGTTCGATCGGGAAATCGACCGCTGGATGCAACCCGGTACTCGCCTGGCGGAGCCGCCACCGCAGTTGTCGCTCGATCGGCTGGTTCTGCCACATGCAAAAAACTTGGCCCCTGACGCGCCAGTCTGGACGATTAACCTGCCGACCCCACGCGTACCGGTGCTGCAACTCGATTATGAGGACCCGCAGCATGGGCGGGTGCGCCGTCACATCAACCCGCACACCGGCGAGTTGATTGTCGACCAAGGCAGCTGGGGCGGTACCCGCTTCATCTTCCCGTTCCATTTCAGCCTGCATCTGAACTGGCGCAGCGTCGGCTACTGGCTGGTCGGTGCCGCTGCAATGGGTATGCTGGTGCTGTTGGTGTCGGGCGTCGCAGCGCACCGAAAGCTGATTGCCGAGTTCTTCACCTTTCGCCCCCGCAAGCGACTGCAGCGCAGCCTGCTCGATCTGCACAACCTCACCGGCGTGCTGGTACTACCTTTTCATTTCATGATCAGCCTGTCCGGACTTGTCATTTTCTGCCTGATCTACTTTCCCAGCGTTGCTCAGGCCCTTTACCCGAGCGACCAGGCGCAGCTGAAGCTTGAGGCATTAGGCACCTATTTCCGCCCGCCGTCGGGCCCGTCCACTGACATCGCGTCGCTAGACAC
This sequence comes from Pseudomonas sp. NPDC047961, assembly GCF_050272435.1. Taxonomy (NCBI): domain Bacteria; kingdom Pseudomonadati; phylum Pseudomonadota; class Gammaproteobacteria; order Pseudomonadales; family Pseudomonadaceae; genus Pseudomonas; species Pseudomonas sp. NPDC047961. The sequence continues at coordinate 793,692 of NZ_JBNNMD010000002.1, forward strand.
CATGCTGGACAGTGCTCAGGCGATCTGGACGAGCCAAGGCAAGCCTGGCGAGGCCTATCTGGTCCGCGTCCGGAATCCCTTTGATCGCAACGGACATGTCGAGATCCGCCGTGCTCATACCCGGGCTGTAACGATGAATGCCGACCGGCTGACCTTCGATGTGACCACCGGCGCGCTGCTTCACCAGCATTCGGCGGCGCCCATCGCCGGGGTTCAACGCTTCCTGACGGGCCTGCATTTCATCCAGTTCGATCACTGGACGCTGCGTTGGCTGTACTTCGCCGGCGGTCTGGCCGGCTGTGTGCTGATCGGTAGCGGCCTGTTGTTCTGGACCGGCTCGCGGCGGGCCAGGCACGAGCGTCAAGGACGGATGGGGGCGCGCCTGGTCGAAGCGCTGAGTGTGACGGCGGGGCCCGGGCTAATCAATGCAACCCTGACCTTTTTTGTTGCCAATCGCTTGCTGCCACTGGACGGGCCGGTAACCGGCAATCAGCGAGCAGTGCTGGAGGGTTGGGTGTTCTTCGTGAGCTGGCTCACGACCATGGCTCACGCAGCGTGGTACCCGGCCCAGGCATGGCGCCGTCAGTTGCAGGCCGTCGGCGGATTGGCCATCGCCTGCGTACTGCTGAATGGGCTCACAACCGGCGATCCTTTGCTCAATAGCCTGTGGCACGGCAAGGCAGCCATCGCCGGCATGGACCTGATGCTGCTGGCACTCGCGGGCTCCTGCCTGCTGGCGGCACGACGAATTCGCCTGACCAGTCAGGCACGCCAGTCGAACATTTCGCCTAAACCTGAGGCGCACCGGCATGCCTGACTGGCTCGGCTCGGTGCTGGCGTTCTTTCTGTGCTATCTCGCTTTCGCACTGTTAGCACTCTGTCAGCAGGCGCATCGCAAGGGAGTCGACCCCAGCGCTTGCATCCCGACTGCGGGCGGCCAACGCATGCGAGCGCTTTGCGCGACCCTGTGCTTGTTCACGGCATTGGCGCTGCTGCTAGCCGGACAGGGCGGGGGCTTCGGTACAGTCCTGTGGGTACTGCTGGCAAGCGCGGCAGCCTTTAGCCTCGCGCTGACCATTGCCTGGAAGCCCGCTTGGTTGCGCCCATTGCTTCAGGCCTGCTGCCTGCTTGGAGGGCAGGTATCGCACCAAACATAGATGCGCCGACTTAATCTCGGCTAGGCTAACAGCGACGACAGCGCAGGTCGCAAACCTGCCCCGGCTGCCACGCAGCCGCCAAGGAAAGGCCGGACACCTCGCAAGGAGCAAGCCATGCAAAGGGTTCTCTCGATTCTGCTGATCGGGTTGCTGTCGATCGCCACTCAAACCGGTGCGGCGCAGTGGCGCTTCGTGACCGAGGACTTCCCGCCCTTCACTTACCCTGCGCACGGCTCGGTCAGCTCCGCTGCAGGAGCCAATGCCGGCGGCCCGCTGGTGGAGGTGGTACAAACAGTCTGCGCCCGTTTGCAGCAGGACTGCTCAATCGCTCTATACCCCTGGCGGCGTGCATTGCGGCTGGCCGAGCAGGGACAGGCGGATGGCATTTTCACGCTGGTACGGTCACCGCAACGTGAGCAGATTTTCCACATCAGTCGGATGCTGGTCACGTCACGCTACAGCGTCTTCGCCCGCACCGACAGCAGCTTTGTCTTCAATCAACCGAGCGACTTAGCTGGCCGACTGGTCGGGGTATACGGGCCTTCCGGGACGTCCTATGTACTATCCGAGCGCCTCAAGTCGGTGCCTGACGTACGCCTGCACCTCACTGCCGATAACCGTCGCCTGCTGCGCATGTTGCAGTCCGGACGTTTCGGCAAGGAGGGTCTGGCGGTGCTCAATCAGGATGTTGCCTGGCACCTGATCGATGATGAGCAGCTTACAGGCGTGCGTGAGGCTGGCGAGATGGGCCCGATCACCTATGGCATCGGGTTGTCACGCAGCACCATAAGCGAGGCGCAGTTCAAGGCGTTCGAGCAAGCACTGGATGAGGCGATTGCCGACGGTACGGTGCCCGCGATCTTGCGCCGTCACCAGCTCGAACCCGCCTACTGAGCCAAACCCTAGCAGCTCAGCCGATGCAACAGCGTGACGTCGCAGGCGAGCCGGCCTACTACGTCGTCAGTGCTGCACTCTGCAAGACAATTCCTCCGCATGAACATGATCTGGTGAGTATTCGCCGCCAAATCGCCGTCTACCCTTCAGATAGCAGTTTCGCTTCGGGAGCCATAGCGCGTTTTCCATCCCACCCGCCAACCGGAGGCCAGCATCCTCATGGAAGCAGACAAAAAGCTACCCAGGTCCATCATTCTCTTTCCCGTGTTCATTCCAGCGGTGGTCGTCACCCTGCTACTGGTGATCGGCACGATCAGCAACCCGGACCTGGCCGGCGAGGTGTTCAGCTCGACGCTGGCCTTCATCACCACCAACTTCGGCTGGTTCTACATGCTCTCGGTGGCGTTCTTCCTGGTGTTCATCGTCGGCATCGCGATGACGCCCTGGGGCAACATCAAGCTAGGACCGGATCACGCAGAGCCGCAATACAGCTTCCCGGCGTGGTTCGCCATGCTGTTCTCCGCAGGCTACGGCATCGCGCTGCTGTTCTTCGGCGTAGCCGAGCCGGTGCTGCACTACGCCTCGCCTCCGGCTGGCGCTGCGGAAACTGTCGACTCCGCCAAGCAGGCGATGCAGATCGCATTTTTCCACTGGGGCTTCCACATCTGGGCCATCTACGGGCTGACGGGGCTGGTGCTGGCTTATTTCTCGTTCCGCCACGGCTTGCCGCTGTCCATGCGCTCGGCGCTGTACCCGATCATTGGCGAGCGAATTTATGGCCCGATCGGTCACGTGGTAGACGTGTTCGCCATTCTCGGCACCTTGTTCGGCATTGCCACGACGCTCGGCTTATCGGTCACCCAGATCAATGCAGGTATCAACTACCTTTGGCCCTCGATTCCGATCAGCATCAACGTGCAGATCATCGCCATCGCGATCATCACCGGCCTTGCGATCTGCTCGGTGGTCGCCGGTCTCGACAAGGGCGTGAAGAACCTGTCGCTGCTGAACATGATCCTGGCGATCGGCCTGATGCTGTTCGTCTTCCTGGTCGGTCCGAGCATCTTCATCCTTGAAACCTTTCTGCAGAACACCGGCAGTTACCTGAACAACATCATCGAACGCACCTTCAACCTCCAGGCCTATTCGCGAAGTGACTGGATCGGCAACTGGACCTTGTTCATCTTTGGCTGGACCATCGCCTGGTCGCCCTTCGTTGGCCTGTTCATCGCCAAGATCAGCCGCGGCCGGACCATCCGCCAGTTCGTCTTCGGCGTGATGTTCGTGCCGACCATCTTCACCTTTCTCTGGTTCTCGGTATTCGGCGATACCGCGCTGCATCTGATCATGGTCGAAGGCTATACCTCATTGATCACCGACGTGCAGGCCGATAACGCCATCGCGTTATTCAAGCTGTTCGAGCTGCTGCCGATGACGTCGATCGCTTCATTCCTGGCGGTCGTGCTGATCATTACCTTCTTCGTCACCTCGTCCGACTCCGGCTCACTGGTTATCGACTCCCTGGCGGCAGGCGGCGCCAGTCACACACCGGTCTGGCAGCGGGTGTTCTGGGCCAGTATCGAAGGCGTGGTCGCCGCTGCGCTGCTCCTGGCGGGAGGGCTCAGCGCCCTGCAGACCATGACCATTGCCAGTGCCCTGCCCTTTGCCATCATTATGATGATTGCCGCGCTGGGCATGTGGCGTGCGCTGGTGATCGAAGGGCACCATGAAACCAGTCTGCAAAACCATATGCAGAGCAGCCGACTGGCCAGCAATGCCGGTCCGGGCCTGTGGAAGAAGCGTCTGGCCGGCATGGTCAGCTTTCCCGATCGCGAGCACGTCGACGCGTTCATGAGCAGTACCGTCCTCAAGGCCATGCGCCGTGTGCAGCGTGAGCTTGGCGGCCAGGAGTGGAACGCCGAGGTGCATACCGACGAAGCCAACTCGCGGGTGTATCTGGAAGTAATCAAGGAGGACCAGGTGGACTTCGTCTATGAGATCCGCGCGGTCGGTTACGCCATGCCGGCGTTCGCCCTGTCCGAGGGACCAGACACGGACGAGCAGTACTACCGCGCCGAGGTGTTCCTGCGCCGCGGGGGTCAGCACTACGACATCTACGGCTACGATCAGGCTGACATCATCAGCGACATCCTCGATCAGTTCGAGAAGTACCTGCACTTCCTGCATATCTCGCCCGGCAGCCTGCCGTGGAAAATGGGCGAGCACGACGAGATGCTCACCGGCGATCCCGATCTGCCGAAGAGCGACCCGACCTAAAGGGTTCGAACAGCTAGTCGCCGGCCCACCAAGCAGGGGCCGGCCAGCCGTTTGTCACCCGAACCTGCCGCCGTATCAGGCGGGTGACGTCAATTTCATCTATATAGGTAAGGGCACATTGGCCTTGGCAGATACCGTGACCAGCCGGTCACTGCGCTCGGGGCCGCGCCGCGCTTGGCGCATGCCCCCTCGCATGCTAGGTTTGCGCCTCGCCAGGACGGCGAGCAGTTGGCCGGAGCGCAATTTACATAGAAACGAGCCAGGCAATGACCGGGTTCGAGAAGAGGAAGCTCTATGGCCGAGGCCATACCTGCACTGGAAATTCGTAATCTGCACAAGCGCTACGGCGATCTGGAAGTTCTCAAAGGAATCTCGCTGACCGCCCGTGATGGCGACGTCATCTCGATCCTCGGCTCGTCCGGCTCCGGGAAATCCACCTTCCTGCGCTGCATCAACCTGCTGGAAAACCCCAACGAGGGCGAGATCATCGTCGCGGGCGAGCAGCTGCGCCTCAAGCGCGCCAAAGACGGTGATCTGGTCGCTGCAGACGCCAAGCAGATCAACCAGATGCGCAGCAAGCTGGGCTTCGTGTTCCAGAATTTCAATCTCTGGCCGCACATGAGCGTGCTCGACAACATCATCGAGGCGCCGCGTCGCGTCCTGGGCCAGAGCAAGGCCGAAGCCACCGAAACGGCCGAGGCACTGCTGGCCAAGGTGGGAATAGCCGACAAGCGCCACGTTTACCCGAACCAGCTGTCCGGTGGCCAGCAGCAGCGCGCTGCGATTGCGCGCACCCTGGCGATGCAGCCCCAGGTGATCCTGTTCGACGAACCCACCTCGGCGCTCGATCCGGAAATGGTACAAGAAGTGCTTGCAGTGATCCGGTCGCTGGCCGATGAGGGCCGAACCATGCTGCTGGTCACTCATGAAATGAACTTCGCCAAGCAGGTCTCCAGTGAGGTGGTCTTCCTCCACCAGGGCCTGGTCGAGGAGCAAGGAACGCCGGAGCAGGTGTTCGACAACCCCCAATCGGCACGCTGTAAACAGTTCATGTCCAGCCATCGCTAATGGAGCAACACACCGCATGAAAAGCTATAAGAAGATTCTGCTGACTGCCGCCGCCACCCTGATGCTCGGCGCCAACGCCTTCGCCGCCGACAAGCTGCGCATCGGTACCGAGGGTGCCTACCCACCCTTCAACCTGATCGACTCCAGCGGTCAGGTGGTCGGCTTCGACCTCGACATCGCTCACGCCCTGTGCGCCAAGATGGAAGTGGAATGCGAAGTGGTCACCTCCGATTGGGACGGCATCATCCCCGCCCTGAACGCCGGCAAGTTCGATTTCCTGGCGGCTTCGATGTCCGTCACCGAGGAACGTAAGAACGCCGTCGACTTTACCGATCACTACTACACCAACAAGCTGCAGTTCGTCGCGCCGAAGTCGGTCGATTTCAAGACTGACGAAAGCTACCTGGAAGGCAAGACCATCGGCGCTCAGCGGGCCACCATCGCCGGTACCTGGCTCGAAGACAACATGGACGACGTAGTCGACATCAAGCTCTACGACACCCAGGAAAATGCCTACCTCGACCTGGCCTCGGGCCGCGTCGACGGCATCCTCGCCGACTCTTTCGTGCAGTGGGAATGGCTCAAGAGCGATGCCGGCAAAGACTTCGAGTTCAAGGGTGAGCCGGTTTTCGACAACGACAAGATCGCTATCGCCGTGCGCAAGGGCAACGATGAGCTGCGCCAAAAGCTGAACAAGGCGCTGGCTGAAATCCGGGCCGATGGCACCTACGAGAAGATCAACGCCAAGTACTTCCCTTTCAACATCTACTGATCCGTCTGAATCAAAGCCCGGCCACCAATAATGGTAGGCCGGGCTTTGGTGTTTGAGCCTATATGATTCCCGACCTTTACGGATTCGGTCCGGCGCTGATCGCCGGTACCTGGATGACCATTCAGCTGGCCGTAGCATCCCTGGCCTTGGGCCTGGTGCTCGGCTTGCTCGGCGCACTTGCAAAGACATCGCCATACGCCACCCTGCGCTGGGTGGGCGGCACTTATTCGACCATCGTTCGCGGCGTTCCCGAACTGCTCTGGGTACTGCTGATCTATTTCGGCACCATCGGCTTGGTACGCGGCATCGGTGAGCTCTTCGGCATCGAGAATCTGGTGCTCAGCCCATTCGCTGCCGGCACTATCGCCCTCGGCCTCTGCTTCGGCGCTTATGCCACCGAGGTGTTCCGTGGCGCCTTGCTGGCTATTCCCAAAGGCCATCGCGAAGCCGGTCTCGCACTGGGCCTGGGCAAACGGCGGATTTTCCTGCGACTGATCCTGCCACAAATGTGGCGCCTGGCCCTGCCCGGCCTGGGCAACCTGTTCATGATCCTGATGAAAGACACCGCGCTGGTCTCAGTCATCGGCCTGGAAGAGATCATGCGTACCTCACAAATCGCCGTAACGGCTAGTAAAGAACCCTTCGTCTTTTTCGTGGTGGCTGCCTGCATCTACCTGGGGCTGACGGTAATTGCCATGGCTGGCATGTATTTCCTTGAAAAACGCGCAGGTCGTGGCTTTATCAGGAGCGCCGCATGAGCTGGGAATTGTTCATCAAGTGGCTGCCCGACTTTATCGAAGGTGCCTGGCTGACATTGCAATTGGTTGGCGTCTCGGTGGTAGCAGGCCTGTTTCTCGCACTGCCGCTGGGCATCGCACGGTCGTCGCGCCTGCTGGCGGTGCGCGCGTTGCCCTATGGCTACATCTTCTTCTTCCGTGGCACGCCGCTGCTGGTCCAGCTGTTCCTCGTCTACTACGGCATGGCCCAATTCGAGGCCGTTCGCGAAAGCTGGATGTGGCCGTTCCTGCGCGATCCTTACTGGTGCGCGATCATCACCATGACCTTGCACACCGCCGCCTATATTGCGGAGATCCTGCGTGGGGCGATCCAGAACGTACCGGCCGGGGAAGTCGAGGCGGCCCGCGCGCTAGGCATGTCGCGCTATCAGGCTCTGCGCCATATCATCTTGCCGCGGGCAACCCGCATCGGCTTGCCCGCGTATAGCAACGAAGTGATTTTGATGCTCAAGGCCAGCGCCCTGGCGAGCACCATCACCCTGCTGGAGCTGACCGGCATGGCGCGCAAAATCGCTGCGCGCACCTACATGCACGAAGAGATGTTCCTCACCGCCGGCCTGATCTACCTCATCATTGCTTTCGTGCTGATGCAGGGCTTCAAGCTGCTGGAGCGCTGGCTGCGTGTCGACGCCTGCCAAGGGCGCTGAACCCGCAGCCCCACTCGCCTGAGCCCGCGGCCTTGCGCCGCGGGCCGGTCGGCACAGGCCCGGCCCCCTCGCTCGCCACGCTCGGCCGTTCGCGGAATCCCTGAGCCACGGCAGGGTCTCAACACACCATCCCATAGCCAACGAGACAGCCATGCCCGTCGACATTCAGCGCATCGAAAAGGACCAACTCAGCTGCTGGCGCCTTCGTCACGGAGACGCCGAAGTGATCGTCGCCGAGCAAGGCGCCCAGGTACTTAGCTATCGACAGGGCGAGGCGGCACCGATCATCTGGCTCAGCGAAGAAGCCGCGTTTCAAGCTGGACAGGCGGTGCGGGGCGGCGTGCCGGTCTGCTGGCCCTGGTTTGGCGATCTGGCGCGCAACCCGCAGTCGGTTCAAGACACCTACCAGGGGAGCCAGCCAGCGCCGGCCCACGGGCTGGTGCGCAACATCGACTGGGTGATGGCACGCAGCGATAGCAATGACGAGAGTGTCACCCTGGTATTTGCCTGCAACCGCGCGCTGCCCGGCTGGCCGCATGCCATCGAGCTGAGCCTGAAGATCTGCCTGGACAGCAAGGGCCTGCACCTGTCGCTGACCAGCCACAACCGCGGCGACACGACAATCGCGTTGTCTCAGGCCTTACACAGCTACTTCGCCATCAGCGACATCCATCAGGTGGTGGTCGAGGGGCTGGACGGGCGTCCCTATATCGAAACCCTGGACGACTGGCAGCAGCGACAGCAACAGGGCGACCTGGTATTCGGCGGCGAGACCGATCGCATCTATTTGGATCTGCCTTCCAGGCTGAGCCTGCGCGACCCGGGCCTCAAGCGACAAATCCTTCTCGAGACGCAAGGTTCACGCTCGGCCATCCTGTGGAACCCCTGGATCGCCAAGGCACAGCGGTTGTCGCAGTTTGCCGACGATGCCTGGCAACGCATGCTGTGCATCGAGACGGCCAACGTCATGGATGATGTGATCCGGCTCGAGCCCAGCGCCAGCCACACGCTGAGCGTCTCGATCAGCGCCGAAAGCATCTGACCCGACCGGCAGCGAACGGCTGGCCAAGGATCCGGGCAACGAGACGTATTGAATCTATACTCAAGCGAGCACCATCCCCACCCGGTCGACGACCGGGGGCGCTGATGCAAGCCTGCCGGCCAGTTGCAATGCTCTGGAGGACTTCTGCCATGGAAGCCACGCCGCTAAAGACGGTCCCCCGCCAGCCCGCGCCGCGTCTGCATCAGCCCTGCTCTGATGCGCTATGAACGCCGACTTCGATTTCCTACTGGCCGGCGGCGGACACAGCCATCTCGGGGTGCTGCGCCAGTGGGCCAGTCGCGACCGGCCAGCGGGCCGGATCGGACTGGTCTCGGCCGAACCCCACGCCTGGTATTCAGGCATGATGCCCGGGCTGGTTGCCGAGCATTACCAGACGCGCGACTGCCGCGTTGGGCTGCCCAAGCTGTGTGCCGCAGCCGAAGTGGAATTCATCCAGGGCACCTTGGTCGCACTGCTTCCCGAAACGCCTGAATTGCTTCTGGCGACCGGCGAGACGCTGCGCAGCACCTGGCTGTCGTTGAACCTGGGCTCCCTGCCCTGGCTGCCGGAACAGACCGATGACGGCATGGAGTTGCTCTCGGTCAAGCCATTCGCCGACTTCATCCGCCGCTGGCAACAGTGGCAGGAAATTCCCGAAGCGGTGGGTATAGTTGGCGGCGGTGCGGCGGGCATCGAGTTGGCTTTGGCCGTGGCCGGGCGTGTACCAGCGACTGATCTGTTCTGCGCAGACGAGGTGCTTGCCGGTCATCCGCCTCGCCTCAGAAGGCTGGCACTGCGGCACCTGCAAGATGCCAAGGTGTACGTTCATGAGCACACCCCGATCCAGACCGTACATGGCAGTACCCTGATCGGCGACGGCCAGGTGCGTTGGCGCGGGCGACGCCTGATCGTCGCCACAGGTCCCAGCCCGCTGGGTTGGCTGCGCGAGTCGGGCCTGCGCGTGGACGGACGTGGCTTCATCGAGATCTGCCCATCCCTGCAGAGTCGCTCACACCCCCATGTGTTCGCCAGCGGCGATTGCGCCAGCCTACCCGGCGCCGTTCATAACGGCGTACATGCGGTGCGCCAGGCGCGCGTGCTGGCCACCAACCTCGCTCGTGTGTCGATCGGCCAACCGCTGCGCCACTATCATCCGCAGGCGCACAGCCTCGCATTGCTGGCCGATGGCCAACATGGCGCGCTGCTGAGCTGGGGTGGGGTGGCGGTCGAAGGGCGGATGCTCGGTGACCTGAAGGATCATCTCGATCGCCGCTTCGTGCGCCGTCACAGCGCCGAGAACTAAGGGGTCAGCCGAGTAACTGCTGCAGACGCGCCTCCAGCAACTCTGGAAAACGCTTGAACCAGGTCAGGTTGCGTGGCGAGGGATGCGGCAGTGGATGCAGGTGAAACGTTCTCTGACCGCCCTCTTCCGCCGCCAGCTCAAGCTCGAAATGCGCTGTGAAACGATCGTCTCGCCGCCAGAACGCCTCGAGTTGCTGACGCACGTCGCGGGGCTGCTCCAGGCCAAACCAGAGAAACGCCTCACGGCCGAGCGTGATGATGTCGCGGCCCTGCCAGTGGTCGAGCAACAACTGGCGCATCAGTGGATGAAAGCGACGCTTGACCGCCATCGACCAGGCGCGATTACCCAGCGGCTTGTAAGGCACGGTGTTGATCCAGAAAAACCCGTTACCGATGGCGCGGCTGGCCTCGAAATCCGGCATTTCGCCGCCATGCACATGCCGATAGAGAGCACGGCGGACCAGCTGGCCACCGCCGCCAATGAAGGGTTCACCGTGGCGCACTTCCTCGCGCCCTGGATCACGGCCAAAGAACGCAAGGGGCGCGTCGGCCGGTCCAAGACCGATGATCGGCTCCAGTGGGTCTTTATCGAACGCCTCGTAGACCGCCTCGTCGATACCCTCGGTTTCAACTGCCAGTTCGCGAAAGGCCTGGCGCAGTGACGGATCAACGGGCAGCGGCTTGGGCATCGGCTAGAGGTCGCTTTCGTCCACCAGCTTCACCTCGGCTGCCGAGATTGCGTAGGCCGCATCGGCCAGATCATTGCTCACCGGCTCGATCCGCAGCACGCCGTCGACCCAGAGCGGCGCGTAGATATCGTCCAGCATGATCCCGGCCGGGTAGCGGACCATCACGATCTGATTGGGAGGTGGTGGTGGAACATGAATACAGGCACCCGGGTAAGGCACCAGAAAGAACTCAGTGCTGCGGCCCTGGCTGTCGGTTTCCAGCGGGACCGGGTAGCCACCCAGACGGACCTGCTTGCCGTTGAGTGACGGCACGGTTTTGGCCGAATACATCACCGCGGGCAGACCAGCCCCTTGTTTGAGACCACCCTGATCGCTGAAACCGTCGTTTTCCGGCGAGTCATGCTCGATTTCCGGCATCTCTTCCAGCGCCTGACGATCCTCAGCAGGCATCAGCTCAAGCCAGTCGAGCTCCGCCGGGGCGGCATGGGCAATGGAAGCACAGCAAAACAGGAGGGACAGAATTAAGGCGCGCATGACAACCGAGAGATGAGAGAACGGGGCCGCAGGGCACGACCCCGGGGCGAATCAGTGTTTACGGCTGGTGACCATGCCGTAGATGACCAGCAGGATGATCGCACCGACGACCGCACCGATAAAGCCTGCACCTTCTCCGGCTTTATACAGACCGAGCGCTTGTCCGCCGTAAGTGGCCAGCAGCGAACCGCCGATACCCAGCAGGATGGTCATGATCCAACCCATGCTGTCGTTGCCGGGCTTCAGGAAGCGAGCGATGAGGCCTACGATCAGGCCGATGATAATGGTTCCGATGATGCCCATGGGCAATCTCCTCAAGTCCGAAAATAAGCGTTGCGTATTCTCGGACCTGAGGCGATCCAGCCAGTTCGCCGCCAAAAGCAGCAAGCCAGACGGCCGGACGGTCAATCGCGGGCAATCAGCGACTCAACGGCTGTGATCTGCCGATCCAGCGTGGAGCGGTCCGGGCAGCGCAGCGTGGCATGGCCGACCTTGCGGCCGACCTTGAACGCCTTGCCGTAATGATGCAGGTGGCAGTCCTCGACGGCGATCACCTTGGCCACGGCGGGCACTTCACCGATGAAGTTGAGCATGGCGCTCTCGCCAACCTTGGCTGTCGAGCCGAGCGGCAAACCGCTTACCGCTCGCAGATGATTTTCAAACTGGCTGCACTCGGCGCCTTCGATGGTCCAGTGACCGGAGTTGTGCACGCGCGGCGCAATCTCATTGGCCTTGAGCCCGCCGTCGACTTCGAAGAACTCGAAGGCCAGCACGCCGACGTACTCCAGCTCTTTCAGCACGCGCCCGGCGTAATCCTCGGCCAGCGCTTGCAGCGGATGGTTGCTGCTCGCCACCGACAACCGCAGGATGCCGTTTTCATGGGTGTTGTGGACCAGCGGATAAAAGCAGGTCTCGCCGTCACGCCCGCGTACCGCGATCAGCGACACTTCTCCGGTGAAAGGCACGAAGCCTTCGAGGATGCACGGCACGCTGCCCAACTCGGCAAAGGCGGCGGTGACGTCGGATGGCTTGCGAATGACCTTCTGGCCTTTACCGTCATACCCCAGGGTGCGGGTCTTGAGCACCGCCGGCAGGCCGATGCTGGCGGCCGCTGCATCTAGATCGGCCTGGGACTGGATGTCGGCAAATTCGGGCGTCGGGATTGCCAGCGCCTTGAACATCGACTTCTCGAACCAGCGATCGCGGGCGATACGCAGCGCCTCGGCGCTTGGATAAACCGGCACGAACTGCGACAGGAAGGCGACGGTTTCAGCCGGCACGCTCTCGAACTCGAAGGTCACCAGGTCGACCTCATCGGCCAGCTGACGCAGATGATCCTGATCGCTGTAATCCGCACGCAGATGCTCGCCGAGTGCCGCGGCACAGGCGTCCGGGGCCGGGTCGAGAAACGCGAAGTTCATGCCCAGCGGGGTTCCCGCCAGGGCGAGCATGCGGCCCAGCTGGCCGCCACCGATCACGCCAATCTTCATTTACGCGTCCCTCGGGTCCGGGTTATCGAGCACGGTCTGGGTCTGCTCGTCGCGGAATTTCTTCAGCGCGGCATGATATTCAGGGAATTCGTGGCCGAGAATGCTGGCCGACAGCAGCGCGGCATTGATCGCGCCTGCCTTGCCAATAGCCAGGGTGGCGACCGGTACGCCGGCCGGCATCTGCACGATCGACAGCAGCGAATCGACACCGGAAAGCATCGAGGACTGCACCGGTACGCCGAGCACCGGAAGATGCGTCTTGGCCGCGCACATGCCCGGCAGATGGGCAGCACCGCCGGCGCCAGCGATGATTACCCGCAAACCGCGCGCTTCGGCCTGTTCGGCGTACTGGAACAGCAGGTCGGGCGTGCGGTGTGCGGACACCACGGTGACTTCGTGCGGAATGCCGAGCTTCTCCAGCATGTCTGCGGTGTGGCTCAAGGTGGACCAATCGGACTTGGAGCCCATGATCACGCCTACCAGTGCGGTCATCGTCGTGCCTCTCTTCGGCGCCTAGGCGCATCAGGAACAACGGCCGCGCTGAAAACAGCGCGGCCGTGCAGGAACAGGGTCGGAACCGGTCCGACCAAAGGCCGCGCAGTATAACGCAGGCCCCCGCCCCCAGCACCTGCGACCGGTCATCTGAAACGGCTGGCAAATGTTCCCGGATTGCCCGAGGTCAATGGCCACGACGTCTGACCGGGTGCAGACTCGGCCTTCCGATCGCAAGGAGACAGCCATGACCCAGACCATGAAAGCCGCCGTGGCCCATGCCTACGGTGAACCGCTGCGCATCGAAGAAGTAAAGGTGCCCCTACCCGGCCCAGGACAGATTTTGGTGAAGATTGAGGCGTGCGGCGTCTGCCACACCGACCTGCACGCGGTCGAGGGCGACTGGCCTGTACGCCCGCCCCTGCCGTTCATTCCAGGTCACGAAGGCGTCGGCTATGTCGCAGCAGTCGGCAGTGGGGTCAGCCGCGTCAAGGAAGGCGACCGCGTTGGCGTGCCCTGGCTGTATAGCGCCTGCGGCTGCTGCGAACACTGCCTCACGGGCTGGGAAACCCTCTGCGCCGAGCAGCAGAACACCGGCTATTCGGTCAACGGCGGTTATGCCGAGTACGTCCTGGCCGACCCCAACTATGTCGGCATCCTGCCCAAGGAAGTGGCGTTCGATGAGATCGCTCCGATCCTTTGCGCCGGCGTGACGGTCTATAAGGGCCTGAAAGTGACCAACGCCCGTCCAGGCCAGTGGGTGGTGATTTCCGGTGTCGGCGGGCTGGGCCATGTTGCGGTGCAGTACGCCAAGGCCATGGGCCTGCACGTCGCGGCGGTCGATGTCGACGACGCCAAGCTGGAACTGGCGAAGAAACTCGGCGCCAGCCTGACCATCAACGCCCGTACGGAAGATCCGGTTGAAGTCATCCAGCGCGATATTGGCGGTGCCCATGGCGTACTGGTCACGGCGGTGTCCAACAGCGCGTTTGGTCAGGCCATCGGCATGGCCCGGCGGCACGGCACCGTTGCCCTGGTCGGCCTGCCGCCGGGCGACTTCCCAACGCCGATTTTCGACGTGGTGCTCAAGGCGATCAGTATTACCGGCTCCATCGTCGGCACCCGCGCGGATCTGCAGGAAGCACTGGATTTCGCCGCCGAAGGCCTGGTCAAGGCGACCATCCACAGCGGCAAGCTGGACGACATCAACCAGATCTTCGACCAGATGCGCGCCGGCACCATCGAAGGCCGGATCGTGATGAGCATGTAGCAACGCGCTAGGCCCGCACGGCCCTAGCGCCAGCCTGTAGGAGCCCAGCTTGCTGGCGATAAACGCAACTGAGCGACCTACGATTGGGAAATCGCCGCCGTAAACATAACGCTGCCAGCGGACGGCGGCTCACTCCACCAATAACCCCTCTACACCCTGCCCCGCTCCCGCTTCCAGCTTGCGCCAAAGGAGGCGGACCGGCGCCTTGCGCACCAGTGCGCAGCGGTACAGGCGAATTTCCAGCGGCACGCGCCAGTGCTCGCCACCACAGACCACCAGCTCCCCGCGCTCCAGCTCGGCCGTCACGCTCAACCGCGGCACCCAGGCCAGGCCGAGCCGCTGCATCGCCATGCTTTTCAGGCTATCGGCCATGGCGGTTTCGTACACCGTCGAGGAGCGCAGACCGCGCTGGCGCAGCAGTAGGTTGACCGAACGTCCCAGCGAGGCACCGGCGCTGTAGGCCAGCAGCGGTACGCTCTGGCCGCTGTCCGGGTCGAACAACGGCTCGCCAGCGGCATCGACGCCACACACCGGAACGATTTCGGTGCGCCCGAGCGACAGGGAGGGGAACAGTTCGGGGTCCATCTGCAACGCGGCATCCGGATCGTAGTAGGCGAGGATCAGATCGCAGGTGCCCTCGCGTAGCGAATGCACCGCCTCGCCGACATTGGTTGCGACCAGACGGCTGTTCACCGGCACCCCATCCTGACGCAGGCGCGCGAGCCATTCTGGAAAGAAGCCTAGCGCCAGCGAATGCGCGGCGGCGATCTGCAGCACCTCGCCGCGCTGACCTTCAAGGTTGTGCAAGTACTGAACGACCTCGCCCATCTGATCGATCATGTTGCGTGCGGTGACGAGAAACAGCTGCCCCGCCTCGGTCAACTCGATCGGCGTCTTGGCGCGGTTCACCAAGGTCAGACCGAGGCAGTTCTCTAGGCTACGGATACGTCGACTGAACGCGGGCTGGGTGACGAAGCGCCGCTCTGCCGCTTGAGAAAAACTGCGCGTCGCCGCCAGGGCGACCAGATCTTCCAGCCACTTTGTTTCGATGTTCATGCCGACTCCTGACGGGCCTGGGGATGGTCCCTCACACAGCGAAATAACGCTCGGCAACGCAACCGCGTCACACCACGCCTATGCCGATTTGGCATGACCCAGTGTTTAACGGCATTGGCCGATAAAGCCGCTAAACCCCTATGGTAGCGGCCTTCGCGGCAATCACCGCTTTTCTCTCGGATGAGAACCCTCATGTCCTCCGCTGCATCGTTCCGCCTCGAAAAAGATCTGCTTGGCCCCCTTGAAGTACCCGTTGATGCCTATTACGGCATTCAGACCCTGCGCGCCGTGCGCAACTTTCACCTCTCTGGCGTGCCGCTTTCGCACTTTCCGAAACTGGTGGTGGCACTGGCCATGGTCAAACAGGCGGCGGCGGACGCCAACCGCGAGCTAGGTCATCTCAGCGATGCCAAGCACACCGCAATCAGCCAGGCCTGCGCGCACCTTATCCGCGGCGAGCATCATGACCAGTTCGTCGTCGACATGATTCAGGGCGGCGCCGGCACCTCGACCAACATGAATGCCAACGAGGTGATCGCCAACCTGGCGCTCGAATACATGGGCCATCCCAAGGGCGAGTACCGGTACCTGCACCCGAACAACGACGTCAACATGGCGCAGTCCACCAACGACGCCTACCCCACCGCTATCCGCCTTGGCCTACTCCTCGGTCACGACACCCTGCTGGCCAGCCTCGACAGCCTTGTCCAGGCCTTCTCCGGCAAATCTGCCGAATTCGCGCATATCCTCAAGATGGGCCGCACTCAGCTGCAGGACGCGGTGCCCATGACCCTCGGCCAGGAATTCCGAGCCTTCGCCACCACCCTTGGCGAGGATCTCGAACACCTGCGCCTGATCGCCCCGCAGTTGCTGGTCGAGGTCAACCTCGGTGGCACCGCCATCGGCACCGGCATCAATGCCGATCCGAACTACCAGAACCTGGCCGTGCAGCGCCTGGCGACCATCAGCGGCCATCCGCTGAAGCCCGCCGCTGATCTGATCGAAGCCACCTCCGACATGGGGGCCTTCGTCACCTTCTCCAGCATGCTCAAGCGCCTGGCGGTGAAGCTGTCGAAGATCTGCAACGACCTGCGCCTGCTTTCCAGCGGGCCGCGCACCGGCATCAACGAGATCAACCTGCCTGCGCGTCAGCCAGGCAGCTCGATCATGCCGGGCAAGGTCAATCCGGTAATTCCCGAGGCGGTCAACCAGGTCGCATTCGAAGTGATCGGCAACGACCTGGCGCTGACCATGGCCGCCGAGGCCGGGCAGCTGCAGCTCAACGTCATGGAGCCGCTGATTGCCTTCAAACTGTTCGACTCGATCCGCCTGCTACAGCGCGCCATGGATATGCTGCGCGAGCATTGCATCATTGGCATCACAGCCAACGAGGATCGCTGCCGTCAGCTGATGGAAAGCTCCATCGGACTGATCACCGCGCTGAACCCCTACATCGGCTACGAGAACGCCACCCGCATCGCCGGCCAGGCACTGCTCAGCGGCCGCGGCGTGTTGGAACTGGTGCGCGAGGAGCAACTGCTCGACGACGCCACCCTCGACGACATCCTGCGTCCGGAAAACATGATCGCGCCACGGCTGGTGCCGCTTAAGGCGTGACACCGCCAGCACTGCCTGCGCCGCCTTCGGACGAGGCGGCGCAGGCCTACCCGCCAAAGCGTGATGCGGCACAAGCCACCGTTTTCCGCCCTTGCGTAGACTCCGCCGATTTCCCGGAGGCCCCATGCGCAAACTACTCGCCATCACCCTGCTGTTCAGCTCGATCATCGGCGCGCCGCTCGCTCATGCGGAGCTCCCGCAAGGCTACGAAGTGGTACTGCAGACCGAGAACTTCCCGCCTTTCAACATGGCAGACGGTGGCAAGAACTTCGCCAAGGAAGAGCACATCCAGGGCATCAGCGCGGTAACCGTTCAGGAAATGTTCAAGCGCGCCGGCATCGCCTACTCGATGACGCTGCGCTTCCCGTGGGATCGCATCTACCAGGCGACCCTGGATTCGCCGAATCACGGCCTGTTCTCAACGTCGATGACCGATGCCCGGCGCCCACTGTTCAAATGGGTTGGTCCTATCGCCCAGTACGAAAGCGTCCTGCTTTCGGCACCCGGCTCGACCCTCAAGCTGACCAGCCTCGAACAAGCGAAGGACTACACCATCGGTGCCTACAAGAGCAGCGCGGTGAGCCAACGCGTCGAAGCGCAGGGCCTAACGCCGGTGAACTCGCTGCGTGACCAGGAAAATCTGCAGAAGCTGCTCAGCGGCAAAATCGACCTCTGGGCCACCTCCGACCCGGTCTGGCGCTACTACGCCAAGCAAGAAGGGGTGGGCGGACTGAATACCGTGCTGGTGTTCAACTCCGCACCGCTGTACCTGGCGCTGAACAAGGAGACGCCGGATGACGTGGTTACCCGCCTGCAGAACGCCCTGGACGAGATGAAGACCGAAGGCTACGGCACCTGCGTCAAGCATCCTGAACTCTGCTGAACCCAGCACCGGGTCGATGGCGCGAGGCGCGCCATCGCAGCGTGCAACATCCCACCATGCTGCTCTTCGCTCCAGATTCCGGCCGGCCTTGGATCAACCCTGATCGATCGCCAGGCAGCGCACCCCACTCTCACTCGATCTCGAACAGCCCGTCCCGCAACGATACCGCCGCCAGTCGCTCGCGGATTTCGGGGTCGATGCGCGGGTCATCCAGACCATAGAGCATCACCTGCCGATAGGCATTGACCCGGTTGATCTCACGGCCCAGGTATTCCCAGACCACCCGGGTGCAGGCCGGGGTGCGGCGGTCACCGCTGGAAACACCAGTCTTCAACCCGTTAAGACGACTGATGCGACTTTTGAAGCTGGGAATGAGGATGGTCTGGCTCATTTCATTTCCCGTCAGCGACTCGTAGTCGATGAGAAACAAACGGTCCTGAAGATAGAACGCCGCACCCAGGTAGCGGCAGCGCACGACCCAGTCCTCCTGCTTGGGATTGTCGGGGCGCGACTGCTCCTGACGTTCCTGTCGCTCGAACACGTAGCTGCCGCGATCCTCGCGCAAATGCACCAGCGACAGCAGGATCTGCCCCGGCACGGACATGCAGTTGGCGTATTCGAAGTAGTAGCCGCAGTAACGCGACAGGCTGTTGGCGTTGTCGCGCATCGGCTGGAACAGCTCGAGCAGCGGGTCGCTGGCGGCGATGCGTTCCTGGTCATGGCTGCGCATGCCGATCAGCTGGGTGAACTGGTCGCTGGGCAGGCTCAGCTCGTAGCCTTCGACCCCGAAGAAATCACAGATGCGCTTGAGGTTGTGAGGGGTGGGGCGGCTCTGGCCATTCAGGTATTTATTGAACTGAGCGCGGTTGATCGTCAGCTTGCGACAGACCTCGGCGATCGAGCGGTAATGGCTGCAGAGCAGCTTGAGATTGGCGCCGAGGTGGTCTTGCATGGTCGATCCCTGTGATGCGAGCGGCGCGATTCTAGCATCACCTCGCGCCAGGTCGCCGCGACCCGCGCAATTGCATGACCATTGAGTCTGGCCAACCATTCCGGCCCTGTGTTTCAACATTTGTCAAAACAACAAGAGAGACCCTTCCGTCATGCTCGATCTTCTCAATGATCTCATCTGGAGCAAGCTGCTCATCGTGATGCTGATTGGCCTAGGCCTGTACTTCACCATCGCCTCGCGCTTCGTCCAGTTCCGCTACTTCGGCAGCATGTTTCAGATCTTTGGCGAGGCCTTCAAACGGCAGCCGGGCCAACTCAGTTCATTCCAGGCGCTGATGCTCAGCGTCGCCGGTCGCGTCGGCGCCGGCAACATCGCGGGTGTCTCGGTCGCCATCATGCTCGGCGGGCCCGGTGCGATTTTCTGGATGTGGATCGTCGCGCTGGTCGGCATGGCCACCAGCTACTTCGAATGCTCCCTGGCCCAGCTGTACAAGCGCCGCGAGACCGACGGCGGCTATCGCGGCGGCCCGGCGTTCTACATCCAACACGGCCTCGGCCAGCGCTGGCTGGGCATCGTGGTATCGCTGCTGCTGCTGGTGACCTTCGGCTTCGGCTTCAATGCCGTGCAGTCCTACACCGTCGCCAGCTCGATGAACGACACCTTTGGCGTGCCGACCTACATCAGCGGCATCGTGCTGATGGTGGTGATCGGCCTGATCATCTTTGGTGGCATCAAGCGCATCGCCAAGTTCGCCGACGTGCTGGTGCCGATCATGGCGTTTTCCTACATCGCCATGGCCGTCTTCGTCATCGGCAGCAACGCCAGCGCCATTCCTGAAGCCTTCGGCACCATCTTCCGCAGCGCCTTCGGCCTCGAGCCGGCCTTCGCCGGCGGTATCGGTGCGGCGATCATCATGGGCGTCAAGCGCGGCCTGTTCTCTAACGAGGCCGGCCTGGGCAGCGCGCCGAACGTCGCGGCAGTTGCAGAGGTCAAGCACCCGGTGGCGCAGGGCATCGTGCAGTCGCTGAGCGTGTTCATCGACACCATCGTGCTGTGCAGCTGCACCGCGCTGATCATCATCCTCTCCGGCGTGTTCGAGCCGGGCAGCGAGATGGCCGGCGTTGTACTGACGCAAACCGCCGTCGCCGCCGTCGTCGGCGAGTGGGGCCGGGTTTTCATCAGCGTGGCACTGCTGCTGTTCGTGTTCACCACCCTGATCTACAACTACTACCTCGGCGAGAACGCACTGGGCTTCTTTACCGGCAAGCGCTGGCCGGTTCTGGTCTACCGGGTCATGGTCATTGCTCTGGTGATGTGGGGCTCTATCCAGGACCTGGGCACGGTATTCGGTTTTGCCGACGTCACCATGGGTCTGCTGGCGATCTGCAACCTGATCGCCCTGGCGCTGCTGTTCAAGGTAGGCCTGCGCCTGATGCGCGATTACGATAGCCAGCGTAAGGCAGGTGTCGAGTCACCGGTGTTCGATCCGAAGAACTTTGCCGACCTGGATCTGGACCCGAGCGTCTGGCCAGCCAGAGTGGGCGACCAATCTCCGGTCATGAACGCCACCGCTGCCAGTCAGGCACCTCAGCGTTAAGTTGGTCCGCGTCGCTTGAACAGGGGCCGCTGGCCCCTGTTTTCATATAGGAGACCCCTATGTCGGCTTCCAGAAACACCCTGGTGCTGTACACCGGCGGCACCATCGGCATGCAACAGAGCGCCGAAGGGCTGATGCCCGCTTCTGGCTTCGCCAGCAGATTGCGCGACCAGCAGGACAAGCACCCCAAACTGGCCGTGCCGGAATGGCAGTTCCGCGAACTGCTACCGCCCATCGACAGCGCCAACATGAACCAAACCCACTGGCTGGCGATGGTCGAGGCCATTCGGGCCGGCGTCGAGCAAGATGGCTGTGACGCCGTACTGGTCCTGCATGGCACCGACACCCTCGCCTACAGCGCTGCTGCCTTGAGCTTCCTGCTGTTGGGCTTCGAGGTGCCGGTAGTGCTGACCGGGGCGATGTTGCCTGCCGGTGCGCCCGATAGCGACGCCTGGGACAACCTGTTCGGTGCGATGCAGGCATTGCACGCTGGCGTCGAGCCGGGTGTGCACCTCTACTTCGCCGGCAAACTCATGCACGGCGCCCGGGTCAGCAAACTGGGTACCGCCAGCCTTGATGCGTTCGGCGTGCTGCCGCGGCTGCGTCAGGGCCAACGCGCACCCAGCATTCCCGCAGCGCTCGACTATCGCCACCCCCGTCAGCAGGTGAACCTGGCGGTGCTTCCGCTCTATCCAGGCATCCAGGCGGCGCAGCTGCAAGCACTGCTGTCCAGTGGCGTGCAGGGGGTGCTGATCGAGTGCTATGGCAGTGGCACCGGTCCCGCCGATGACACCGAGCTGCTGCAGGCGTTACAGGACGCCCATCAGCGCGGCATCGTCCTGACCGCCATCAGCCAATGCCCGCAGGGCCACGTCGAGTTCGGAATCTACGCCGCCGGCAGCAAGCTGGAAGCCAGCGGGCTGATGTCAGGCGGCGGCATGACCCGCGAGGCCGCGCTGGGCAAGTTGTTCGCCTTGCTCGGTGCCGGGCTGTCGCAGACCGAGGTCGAGCACTGGTTCGCACTCGACCTCTGCGGCGAACGCGTCGACTGATCGGTGGCTCAACCCGGGTTGAGATCGAGTTCCTGGAGACAGTCCTGGACCCGCCGGCGCAGCTCGTCGAGGTCCAGTGGCTTGCTCAGCCACCCCTGGCATTCGAGCCTGGCTTTCAACTCGCTCACCGCACTCAGCACGATCACCGGCAGGTACCGGGTAGCCGGGGCCTGACGCAGCAAACGCAGCAACTGCTCCCCGTCAAGCTCCGGCAGGTTAAGGTCCAATAACAGCAAATCCGGCGGATCGGCCAGCAGGTGCTCCAACGCCATCCGCCCATTTCCGATTACGCTGACCTCAGCCAGGTCGGCCAGCGCCTTGCGCACCAGCAGCTGGCTGGCCGGATCGTCTTCGACATAAACAATCCGAGGCCGATGGCGAAGCGGCCGTGGGCTGTGCGTGGCAAGCAGAGGCAGGGCTATCCAGAAGCGGCTGCCGATCCCGGGCGCGCTCTTCACACCGATACTGCCGCCCATCAGTTTGGCGTACTCCAGACATAGCGAAAGGCCGATTCCCGCGCCCTGAATATTCGAACTCTCACGGCCAAGCCGGCGAAACGGCTCGAACAACTGCGCCTGCAGGCCTTCGTCGATTCCGAGACCGGTATCTTCTACCACCAGCCTCACCTGCCCGGCGACCGTCTCGATCCGCAGCACAATCTGCCCGCCTGGCTTGTTGTACTTGATGGCGTTGGACAGCAGATTGAGCAGCACCTGACGTAACCTGCGTGGCTCGGCCTGCACCTCGACGGGCCCTGGCGGCAGATCGAAATCCAACCGCAACCCGTGGCGCTGAACATCAAGCGCCACCAGCTCGGCGCACTCACGCATCAAGGCGGTGACTTCGACAGGCTTAAGCGTCAGCCGGGGCCGTTCGGCCTGTAGGCTCGACCAGTCGAGAATGTCGCCGAGCAGCTGGTTCAGGTGCCGGCTGGCCAGCAGGATCTCATCGAGGTAATCAGCGGCTTCCGGCTGCGCATCCGGTGAGCAGTCCATACGCATCAGCTGGGCAAACCCGAGGATCGCATTCAGCGGCGTACGCAGCTCATGGCTGATGCTGGATATCAGGTGAGTCTTGGCCTCGTTGGCCGCGTGCGCCTGCTGGATGGCCTGGCGCAGATCGTCCTCGACCCGCTTGATCGCATCGATATCCACATGAGTACCGGCCACCAGCGTCGCTTCGCCTGTTCGAGGATCCCGCTCGAGCACGCGGCCGCGACTGAGCAGCCAGTGATACTCGCCCAATGCATCCGCGAAACGGAACTCGCTTTCATAATGCAACGCCTGGCCTTCATGCATCCGGTCCAGTTCGGCCCGCACCTGAGCAACATCGAGCGGATGGATACGCTGCAGAAACTGAGCCTCGCTCAGCTGCGCCGAAGACAACCCGAAGCGCGCAGGCAGACGGCCACGAAGCTGCATCACCCCGCGGCGCATGTCGTTTTCCCAGAGGCTCTCAGTCGCGCTTTCCAGAACCAGCTCGAGACGCTCCTGAGCCTCCGCACGCTGGGCCTCGCTGTCTTCCAGCTGGGCGCCGATGGCCTGGGTGTGCTGTGCCAGATCGTCAAGCTCGCGGATTTCTGACGAGACGGGATCTGGCCGCCACCGACCGAGACCGATCTGGCCCATCATCTGCGAGATCCCCGCGATTGGCTTCAGCAGTGCCTGGCTGAGCTGGCGCGCGCGCAGCCACATGTACCCGAAGAACAGCAGATAAAACAACACCAGCCCGGCAATCAGCAGATAACCGATCTGTTGAAAGCGACTGGCCAAAGCGTTGGTCTGGCTAAAAACGGCAGTTTCGTCGACCACCGCCAGCAGGTGCCAGCCGGTTTGCGGCACCGTTGTCCAGGCCACAAGCCGCTGTTTGCCTTTGAGCTCCAGGCTCATGACCCCTTCGCTCTGGGTAGCGAGCGCCTTTGCCAGCTCGCGTGTCTGGCCGCGACGATCAAGCCGGAAATCTTCAGGCTTGAGGGTTTCCTGGCGCACGGCGTCGTCGTAGTAGTGCTCGGTCAGCTCGTTGAGCCCGAATTCCCGTTCACCCGATTCCGGCAATGCCATGATGCTCAGGTCGCGGCTGACCAACATTGCATAGCCATCCCAGGGCACACGCAGACCGCTGATCTGATTCAGGATGCCGCTAACAGTGATATCGATACCGTTGACACCTTCCAGCATGTCACCGCGGTAAACCGGCGCCACGGCCGACATCATCCAGCCCTGTCCGGCCGGATCGAGGTAGACGTCGGTCCATACCACCCTGCGCGCCGGGTTGTGCCAGGCATTTGCCAGGTAATAGAAGTTGTAGCTGGGAATGTTCACATCCGGCGCGTACTGCCGGGCCGTGTCGAACCAGGGATAGATATGGTTGTAGCTGTCCCAACTGTTGAAATAGAGGCTGGCGATCAGCGGGTTGCTGGCGTGCAGTTCCTTCATCAGCGGGTCGAGCCGATGAAGCTTGGCAACCTTCTGCAGATCGTGGCGCTCCGGTGGTGTCAGCCCCGAGTAGAAGCTGGCGGCGCCGCCGGAGTCGCGGGGGCTATAGCGAACCCCATCGGCGTTGAGTTCAAGCGGCACCGGCGCTGCCGGGCTGTCGTCTTCCAGCGCACGAACGGTGAGGTTACGAAACAGGGTGGCCGCGTTCGCCACTTCCTGCAGCTGCTGGCTGATCACCCGAGATTCACGAGCGACCGCTGTCTGCACCTCGGACAGCGCCGTTTCGCGCAGGTGCTCGATTTGCGCATCGCGGATGGCACTGTTGGTCAGCAGGTAGGCCGCGATCAGCACGACCTCGACCAGTACCAGTGGGATCAGCGTTGTCTGAACGAAGGCACGCCAGATCCATCGGCGTATCCCAGTTGGGTTTCTCGACACAGCGCGGCTCCGGCGTTCCGATTCAAGCGCTTGGCTTGCTCACGCCCGAATCCTAGCATGGCCGTGAGCGCGGCCGATTTACCCGGAGGTCCGCGCGAATAACCAGCCTTCGGAGCGCCCTTTGGTCAACGCCTCGCCAGTTCGATCAGTTCGGCCCGCCATTCCGCGTCACAAGGTAACGCCAGGAACGAGGGATTGAGGAAGTTCTCCCGTGCTTCGTAGGTCAGCGCTGCACCGGCGATATCCAGCACCTCGCCACCAGCGCCTTCCAGTACCCCCTGGGCAGCCGCCGTGTCCCATTGAGAAGTCGGCGCCAACCGCGGGTAACAATCGGCGGCCCCCTCGGCCAACAAGCAGAACTTCAGGGAGCTGCCGACACTGGCCAACGCGAGCTCGCCAAAACGCTGCCGCAAGCCATCGAGCAAGCGTTCCTGCGCCGGGCTCGAGTGGCGACGGCTCGCAACGACGGTAAAGCCGCCCGCTGCCTGAAGCCGCACCCGCAGGGGCTGCGCTGCACCATCGGCTTCGGCACGCCAGGCACCGAACCCAGCCCCTCCGTAATAGCAGCGGCCGTTGACCGGAACCCCGACCACACCGAACAACACCTGCCCCTGCTCGATCAACGCGACATTGACGGTGAATTCTTCGCTTCCGGCGATGAACTCCTTGGTGCCGTCCAGCGGATCGACCAACCACCAGCGCGTCCAACCGGCACGCTCGGCGAGGCCCAGCGCGCAGTCTTCCTCGGACAAAACCGGAATGGCCGCATCCAGCGCGCGGAGACCATCGGCCAATAGGTGATGGGCCGCCATGTCAGCGGCGGTAACGGGCGAGGCATCGGCCTTCTCATGCACCTGCACATCGTTGCGCCAGTGCGGAAGGATCGCCTCGCCCGCAGCGCGAACCAGATCGATGACGGGTGCGAGATAGGGATGGCTCATTGATCGAACTCGCCCCGTTGGCTGAGCAGGTCACGCGCTAGGTACAGCGCTGCGAGGGCGCGTCCTTCGCTGAACTGCGGGTTCTGGATCAGGCTGGACAGTTCGCGCAAATCCACCCGATCGACGCGCATCGGCTCCGGCTCGTCCCCCGGCAGCTGCTCGGGATAGAGATCGCGCGCCAACACCACCTGAATCTTCTGGCTCATGTAGCCCGGCGACAGCGAAAGCTCGGTGAGCAGCTCTAGACTGCGCGCGCCGAAACCGGCCTCCTCCTTCAATTCCCGGTTGGCCGCGTCGAGCACGTCTTCGCCCGGCTCGATCAACCCCTTGGGCAGCGACAGTTCGTAGGTATCGGTACCGCCGCAGTATTCCTCGACTAATAACGCCCGGCCGTCGGCTTCCAGCGCGACGATCATCACCGCGCCATAACCGGTCCCCTTGCCCACTAGCCGTTCATAGGTACGCTCCACGCCATTGGAAAACCGCAGCTGCAGTTCCTCGACACGGAACAGGCGGCTGCTGGCGACGATCTCACGGGCAAGTACGGTAGGTTTCTGGCGCATGGGGATATCCTTGAAACGCGAAGGCTAATCATAACCCGGCTTTTTGTGATCGCCGCGAACGCTTTGCATCGAGCCGACCGCTGTCGCACCATTGTGCCAACCGCCGAACAAGAGCCTGCCATGATCGCTTCACTGCCCTGGTCCGATATCGACACCGTCCTGCTGGACATGGACGGCACCTTGCTGGATTTGCATTTCGACAACCATTTCTGGCTCGACTTCCTGCCGCAGCGCTACGCCGAGCTGCACGGCATCAGCCGCGCCATGGCCGAGCTGGAGCTGGCCCCCCTGTTCAACGAACACGAGGGCAAGCTCACCTGGTACTGCCTGGATTTCTGGACCCGCGAGCTGAACCTGCCAATCCGCGAAATGAAGCGTGAAATTGCTCACTTGATCGCGCTGCGGCCCGCTGCAGACGAGTTTCTCGCAGCCCTGCGCGACGCCGGCAAGCGCGTGGTGTTGATCACCAATGCCCATCGCGATTCGCTATCGCTGAAGCTCGAACGCATCGAGCTGGCCCCCTGGTTCGATCGTCTGATCAGTTCTCATGACTATGGCTTTCCCAAAGAGCAGGCCCAGTTCTGGCACGCACTGAAGACGGACCTCGATTTCGATCCGGCAACCGCCCTGTTCATCGACGACAGCTTGCCCGTCCTGCGCAGCGCGCGGGCTTACGGCGTCGCCCACCTGCTGGCTATCAGCGAACCGGACAGCCGCCGCGGCAAGAAGCAAACCGAAGAATTCACAGCTGTCGACGATTACCTCGAGCTGATTCGCAGCCTGCAGGGTTTCTCGTCCTGACCGAAAGTGGCTGGCGTGCTTAACTCAGGCCCATGTGTTTCCGCCTTAGAGAGATGGTGAGCGGATGGTAAAAAGGGCTATCCGGATGACCGATGTGCACCTTGCAAACGAACGCTACATTAAGTGCAAAACTGTGGCCCACCCGGCTCGCTCAAATGGATGAACTATGGCTTTAGACGCAGGATTCTGGCCTTCCGAACGCTGCGAAATGGGCCGGCAGATCCGCCGGCGCGATTGGAGCGCAACGGTGCTGGGCGCGATCGAGCACTGGCCGACGTCCCTGTGTGTGTTGCTCGACACCGTGCTCGATGCGCCATTGCCGATGTGCATCCTCTGGGGCGAAGCCGGCCTGCAGCTGTACAACGATGCCCATGCCGCCGCCATCGGAAATCATCATCCGGGCGCGTTAGGCATGCCGCTACAGCACACCGCGCGCGTGGCGTGGCCGGCAATGCTGGAGGCCTACCAGAAACTCGTTCGCGACGAAGCCTGCCTGCTTCGCCATCAGTATCTTCCGGGACCTGGCCAGCACGGGACAGGTCAGTGGTTCGACCTGTCGATCAGCCCCATCCGCAACGGCAGTGGCGTCGCTGGCCAGCTGTTGTGTTTGCGGCCCAGCGAAGACGAAGCACTTCGACGCCGCGAAGTCGAAATGAACATGATCACCGACGCGCTGCCGGTGCTTATCGGCTTCGTCGATAAAGACCTGCGTTACCGCTACAACAATCGCCATTACGAAGAGTGGTTCGGCCATTCCCCCGCCTGGCTGTATGGCAAACATCTGGTGGATGTTGTTGGCGAGCGCGCCTTCAACGCGCGCTCATGTGAGATCGCCAAGGCTCTCGCGGGCGAAGACGTGATCTTCGAGGCCTTCATGCCGCACCAGGATGGCAGTCAGCGGCAATCACTCATACATTACTTGCCGCGTCGCGACGACAGCGGTGACGTGCAGGGTTTCGTGGTGCTGGCTCAGGACGTCAGCGAACGCTGGGAGGCTGAGCAGGCGCTGCGCGAGCTCAACGATACCCTTGAAAGCCGCATTCAGGAGCGCACCACTGCGCTAGCCGAAGTCTACGAACGTCTGCTGACCGAGATGGCCAGCCGCGAGCAGGCTCAGGAAGCACTGCGTCAGGCACAGAAGATGGAAACCGTCGGCCAGCTCACCGGTGGCATCGCGCACGATTTCAACAACATGCTTACCGGCATCATAGGTGGGCTGGACCTCATCCAGCGTTACAACCAGTCAGGCCGTCATGGCGAGACCCAGCGCTTCATCGATGCCGCCGTCACCTCAGCCAACCGTGCCGCGGCGCTGACCCATCGCTTGCTGGCCTTCGCGCGGCGACAGCCGCTGAATCTCAAGCGAGTCGACCTCAACGAGCTGGTCGATTCGATGCGCGATCTGATCGTACGGACGCTGGGCAGCCATATTCTGGTCGATGCGCTGTTGCAGCCGGACCTGTGGCCGGCCAACAGCGATGAGAACCAGCTGGAAAGTGCCCTGCTCAATCTGGTGATCAATGCACGCGACGCCATGCCCGACGGCGGCAGCCTCTATATCGCGACGGCCAATGTGACCCTGCAGCAGGGCGAAGTGGGCGAGCTGCCAGCCGGACGTTATGTCAGTCTCAGCGTCATCGACAGCGGCTGCGGCATGACACCCAAAGTCCTGGCCGCGGCCTTCGAGCCCTTTTTCACAACCAAACCCATCGGCCAGGGCACCGGGCTTGGGCTGTCGATGATCTACGGCTTTGCGCGGCAGGCCGGTGGCCACGTCCAGCTGCGTAGCGAACCGGGCAACGGTACCGAAGTCATCCTCTATCTTCCGGCACACCATTCATTGCTCGCGACCGAGGTAGCGGTCCCGCCGCTTGCACAGACCACACAAGCGGCGCGAGGCGAAGCCGTGCTGGTGGTCGAGGATGATCCTGCTGTACGTCTGCTGGTGCTCGACGTGCTGGGCATGCTCGGCTACTGCGCACTGGAGGCGGCCGAGGCCAACGCGGCGGTCAAGCTGCTGCAGAGCGACGAGCGTATCGACTTGCTGGTATCCGATGTCGGGCTGCCGGGAATGAACGGCCGACAGCTGGCGGATATCGCCCGCGAACACCGCCCTGGGCTGCGTGTGCTGTTCATGACCGGCTACGCGGAGCAGGCGATCAGCAGCGGCTTTCTTGATGTCGGCATGGACCTGATTAGCAAACCGTTTACCATCGATCAATTGGCGGCACGGGTACGCACCATCCTCGTGGACGCTCCATCAGGCTGAAACGATGTGGCCAGGCGCGTCGGGCGCGACGTATCCGGCATTGAAAAACCGCCGGCAGCCGCGCACAGTCAATCCAGACTGAACCTCTCAGACCATGAGCCGAGCCTGTCCATGAGCGCTTCACGCCATCCTGCCCATAACCCAGCAGCTGTTGCACCCACCGCTGCCAGCGGGCGCTATCAGTTCCAGGCAATCGGCGAGACGCGGCCAGAGGCCGTGGAACTGCCTGAGGAATGCGCGCTGGCAATCGCCTACAACGGCCTCAATCAGGCGGTGATGATGGTTTCTCCTGCAGACCTGGAAGACTTCGTCATCGGTTTCAGCCTGGGCGCCGGCATCGTCGAGAGCCCGAATGAGATCTACGACATCCGTATCAGCGGTGCCGGCAGTGGTCGTCAGGCTGAGGTGGAAATCGCCAGCCGTGCCTTCTGGAAGCTCAAGGAACAGCGCCGGCAGCTACCCGGCAACGCCAGTTGCGGGCTGTGCGGCGTGGAGGCGCTGGACCAGGCGCTGCCACAACTGCCAGTGTTGCCTGTGGCGCCGCTGCCACCCATGCAATGGCTGGATAACCTGCGCCAGCGCATTGCCGAGTTCCAACCGCTCGCGCACACCTGCGGCGCGGTGCATGCCGCGCTGTTCATCGACGCACAGGGCCGGATACGTCTGGGCCGCGAAGACATCGGCCGGCACAACGCGCTGGACAAACTGATCGGCGCCTTGAGCCGTGCAGGCGAAGAGCTCGGTGGCGGTGTCGCCGTGGTCACCAGTCGCTGCAGTCTGGAGCTGATCCACAAGGTGCAGCGCGCCGGCATTCCAACCCTGGTCAGCTTCGCCTCACCAACCGGCCTGGCTGCGCAATGGGCGCAGCGGCACAACCTCAACCTCATCCATATTCCCCACCGCAGCCCGCCGCGGGTGTTCAGCCCGGCGGGCCAGACAGAAGAAGCCCAGGGATGAGCCTGCAGCCAGAAAGACCCCGCTATCGCCCCTACACCGGCGCCGCGGCAGGCTGGGGCGCGCTGCGCAGCGTTGCCAGCGCTTGGCTGGACAGCAAGCAGCCACTGAAAAACATCCGCGCCCTGCTCAAAACCAACCAGAACGGTGGCTTCGACTGCCCCGGCTGTGCCTGGGGCGATTCGCCTGAAGACGGTGCCGTGAAGTTCTGTGAAAACGGCGCCAAGGCGGTGAATTGGGAAGCCACGAAGCGGCGTGTCGATGCGGCCTTTTTCGCGCGCCACAGCGTTACCCAATTGCGCGAGCAGAGCGACTACTGGCTCGAATACCAGGGCCGCCTGACCGAACCCATGCGCTACGACAGGGCCAGTGACCACTACCAGCCCATCGGCTGGGATGACGCCTTC
Source organism: Pseudomonas sp. NPDC047961 (assembly GCF_050272435.1). Classification (NCBI taxonomy): domain Bacteria; kingdom Pseudomonadati; phylum Pseudomonadota; class Gammaproteobacteria; order Pseudomonadales; family Pseudomonadaceae; genus Pseudomonas; species Pseudomonas sp. NPDC047961. The sequence goes on from NZ_JBNNMD010000002.1 coordinate 824,088, forward strand.
GCCTTGATCGCCAGGCATTTGAACACGCTGGACAGGCCCGATCAGGCCGAGTTCTACACCTCAGGCCGCACCAGCAACGAAGCCGCGTTCCTCTACCAATTGTTCGTCCGCGCCTACGGCAGCAACAACTTCCCCGATTGCTCCAATATGTGCCACGAGGCCAGCGGGGTCGCCCTCGGCGAAAGCATCGGCGTCGGCAAGGGCAGCGTTACCTTCGAAGACTTCGCCAAGGCTGATGCCATTTTCGTACTCGGACAAAACCCCGGCACCAACCACCCGCGAATGCTTGATCCGCTGCGAGAGGCGGTGGCGCGAGGCGCGCAGGTGGTGTGTTTCAATCCGCTGAAAGAGCGGGGGCTGGAGCGCTTCCAGCATCCGCAGCACGCGCTGGAAATGCTCGCCAACGGCTCGGCACCGCTCAATACCGCGTTCTTCCGACCGGCGCTGGGTGGCGACATGGCGGCCATGCGCGGTATCGCCAAACTGCTGCTGTTCTGGGAACGCGAAGCCAAGGCCAACGGCGGACCGGCCGTGCTCGACCATGCCTTCATCGAGCAGCACACCAGCGGTATCGACAGCTACCTTGCGGTCCTGGACGCCACCCGTTGGGAAACCATTGAGGAACAATCGGGCCTGGGCTTGGCCGAGCTGGAGCAGGCGGCACGGATCTTTCGCGATGCCGATCGGGTGATCATTTGCTGGGCGATGGGAATCACCCAGCACCGCCATTCGGTTGCGACGATTCAGGAAATCACCAACCTGCAACTGTTGCGCGGCAACCTGGGCAGGCCGGGCGCCGGGCTCTGTCCGGTCCGCGGCCACAGCAATGTGCAGGGCGACCGCACCATGGGCATCAACGAGAGGCCGCCGGCCGCGCTGCTCGATGCACTGGAAAAGCGCTTCGGTTTCAAGGTGCCGCGCCAAGCCGGGCACAACGTGGTGGAAGCCATCGAAGCGATGCTCGAAGGTCGCTCGAAAGTGTTCATCGGTCTCGGCGGCAACTTCGCCCAGGCCACGCCGGACAGCCTGCGCACTCACCAGGCGCTGCAGAGCTGCGCGCTGACCGTACAGATCAGTACCAAGCTCAATCGCAGCCACCTGACTGTCGGACGTGAGGCGCTGATCTTGCCGTGCCTCGGCCGTACCGACATCGATCACCAGGCCAGCGGCCCTCAGGCCGTCACGGTGGAAGACTCGTTCAGCATGATTCACGCCTCTTACGGTCAGCTGGAGCCCATCTCATCCGTGATGCGCTCGGAGCCTGCGATTGTCGCGGGCATCGCGCAAGCCACGCTTGGAGACAGGCCTTTGGACTGGCAAGCGCTGATCACCGACTACGCGCGCATCCGTCAATTGATCGCCGAAACCATCCCCGGCTTCTCCGACTTCGAAACGCGCATTCAGCATCCCGGTGGCTTTCATCTGGACAATCCCGCCGCCGGCCGACGCTGGAAGACCACCAGTGGCCGCGCCAATTTCATCACCAACCCATTGCCGACCGGCCTGTTCGGCGAAGCGCTGCGCGACAGTGTTGAACAACCGGACCTGGTACTGCAGACCCTGCGCTCGCATGATCAGTACAACACCACCATCTACGGCCTGGACGACCGCTATCGTGGCGTGAGAGGGCAGCGTCGGGTCGTCTTCGCCAATATCGAGGACATTCGCCGGCTGGGCCTGGAGCCGGGACAGAAGGTCGACATTGAGTCGCTATGGAATGATGGCTTCGCGCGCCGGGTCGAGGATTTCACCCTGCTGGCCTTCGACGTCCCGCCCGGACAGGCCGCAGCCTACTACCCGGAAACCAATCCGCTGGTGCCGCTGACCAGCGTCGGGATCGGCAGCCATACGCCGACATCCAAGTCGGTCGCGATTCGGCTGCATGCGGCGAAACCGAGCCCGACTATCGCCTGATTGTCAGACACAAAAAAGGCGCCTGAAGGCGCCTGGACAAGTGGCTTCAGACCGTTCCGCTTGCAGCTAGTTCCGCAGAAAAATCAAAGACTTATGAAAAGCGAAACGCATCACACTTTTTATCAGTGAATGCTTGCGAAAGGCGGCCTTCGGACGTGAGGATCGCCTCGCCATTTACTGAGAGGTTTCACCATGAAGTATTCCTCGATTCTGTTGTTGTCCGCGGGCCTGCTAAGTGGCGCCGCTTTTGCCGGAAGCAACACCGAAGCCGCTGTCGGCGGTGCACTGGGTGGTGCGCTCGGCTCGGTGGTCGGTGAGCACCTCGGCGGCTCGACGGGCGCCACGATCGGTGCGGGTGTCGGTGGTGCAGCGGGCGGCATGGTCGGCGCCGACAAGCGCAGCCGTACCGAAGCGGCCATCGGCGGTGGCCTGGGCGCAGCGGGCGGCAACGTCATCGGTCAGCGTGTCGGTGGCAGTACCGGTGGCCTGATTGGCGCAGCAGTGGGTGGCGGCACAGGTGGAGCTATCGGCAATGCCTACGGCGACGATGACGGCTATCGAGACGACCGCCGCTACCGGGACGACCGCCGTTATTACGGCCACCCTGGCAAGGCCAAGGGTCACTGGAAACACAAACACAAACATCACGACTAAGCAGCCGCTCCGTATCGCCGAGCGGGCCAGAACTTCTGACCCGCTCGGCCCTACGGAAATATCCGGAAGGCCTGTAGAAGCGGAGTCATTGAGCCACGACCACCAAAGCTTCCAGTGCCTGACGCAAACCACTCGGAATCGGGGTCGGTCGGTTGCTAGCGCGGTCCACGAACACGTGCACGAAGCGCCCAGCCGCACAGGCCTGCGCCTCGCCTGCCTTGAAGATCGCCAACTCGTACTGCACCGAACTGTTGCCGAGCTTGCCGACACGCAACCCTACTTCCAGCAAATCAGGAAAGGCGATCGAGGCGAAGTAGTCGCAGGACGAACTGACCACAAAGCCCACCACCTCGCCTTCATGAATATCCAAGCCACCACGTTCGATGAGGTAGGCGTTCACCGCGCTATCGAAATAGCTGTAATAGACAACGTTGTTCACATGGCCGTAAATATCGTTGTCATGCCAGCGCGTGGTGATGGGCTGGAAGTGTCGGTAGTCGGCGCGCAGGTGCTGCGGTTGTTCAGCCATTCGAAAAATCCTTGGTTTGGCAGAGCGCTGCGCCGCACGAACGCGACGCAACGCTTGGCTTAGTAAGCCGCGCGGTAGATCGCCAGGGCGTCGGCTTCGGTCACTTCGCGCGGGTTGTTGACCAAGAGGCGCTGCTGGAGCATCGCCTCCTTGGCCAGTTGCGGCAGCATGTCTTCCGGCACACCGGCGTCGCGCAGGCGGGTTGGCAGACCGACGCGGGCGCTCATCTGCTCGAACTCCTCGATCAGCTGCTCGGCGTAGGTAGAGGGATCATTTTTGCGCAAACGATCCCCAAGGATGATCGGCGCCAGCTCGCCGTAGTGTGTGGTGGCGGCGCTGACGTTGAAGCGCAGCACCTGCGGTAACACCAGCGCGTTCGACAGCCCATGGGGGATATGGAAATTGCCGCCCAGGGGATAGGCCAGCGCATGCACAGCCGCCACCGGCGCGTTGGCAAATGCCTGCCCGGCCAGGCAGGCGCCGAGCAGCATGGCCTGGCGCGCCTCGCGGTTGCTGCCGTTGTGCACCGCCTCGTCGAGGTTTGCCGCCAATAGACGCAGCGCCTCACGGGCCAGCAGGTCCGACATCGGGTTCTTTTTCAATGCACTGGTATAGGCCTCGATGGCGTGCACCATGGCGTCGATGCCGGTGGCCGCGGTGACCGCCGGGGGCAAACCGAGCGTGAGGTCGGCGTCGAGCAGCGCCAGATCAGGCAGCAGCAAGGGCGAGACCACGCCCATCTTGGTCGTCTCACCAGTGGTGATAATCGCGATCTGCGTCACCTCGGAACCGGTGCCCGCAGTGGTCGGCACCTGGATCAGCGGCAGGCGCTGACCCTTGGCGTTGCCCACACCGTAAATGTCCTGCAGCGATTGCGCGCAGGTCGGATGCGCCAGCAATGCGACCAGCTTGGCGACGTCCATCGAACTGCCGCCACCGAAGCCGATGACGAGATCCGCCTGGGTTGCCTTGGCCTGGTCCACCGCAGCCATCACAATCTTTTCCGGCGGATCGGCGACCACTTGATCGTAGACGGCGACCTGCAGCCCTTCGGTCTCGAAGCCCGGCAGCACGTCGTTGAGCAGACCGAAGCGAGTGATGCCGGGGTCGGTCACCACCAGCACCGAGCGCGCCTCGCGCTCCTTGCAGAGGCTGGCCAGCCGGCGCGACGAGCCAGGCTCGCAGATCAATTGAGCGGTTGTGGCAAAGCTGAACGGATGCATCGGTGCCTCCTGTGATCGATTAGCTCAAAACGCGAAATCGCTGTCCGGCAACGCCATCAAACACGCGGCGCCGCCCTGGATCGCTTCCCGATGCGCACTGGCCCGTGGCAACACACGGCGCAAATAGAAGTCCGCACTGGCCAGCTTGGCCTGGTAGAACGCCTCCTCCCCTGCCCCCTGCTCCAGCGCATCCTGCGCGCGAGCCGCCGCCTGCAGCCACAAGCCCGCCAACAAGACATAGGCCGAGTACTGCAGAAAATCCACCGACACCGCGCCGATCTCCTGCGGATCACGGCCGGTCGCCGCAATAATCTCGGCACTCAGCTCGCGCCATTCGCCGATGCGTGCCTGCACCTTGCTGGCCATTTCATGCAGTGCCGGGCGGTCGATCTGCCGATCACACACCTCGCTGAATTCCGCCTGCAGCGCCGACAGTTCTGCCCCGCCGTCGCCCAGCAGCTTGCGGCGGATGTAGTCCAGCGCCTGGATGCCGTTAGTGCCCTCATAGAGCTGAGTGATGCGGCTGTCGCGCATCAGCTGCTCCATGCCCCATTCGCGGATATAACCGTGGCCGCCGTAGACCTGCACGCCCAGGCTCGCGACTTCTTGGCCCATGTCGGTGAAGAAGGCTTTGACGATTGGGATCAGCAACGCAGCGCGCTTGCTCGCCGCCTTGCGGTAACTCGGCTCGGGATGGCCGTGTTCGAGATCCAGTTGCCGGGCGCAATAGGCCGCCAGCATGCGGCTGCCTTCGACCAGGGTTTTCTGCGTGAGCAGCATGCGGCGCACGTCCGGGTGAACGATGATCGGGTCAGCCACCTTGTCCGGGTGCTGCGCGCCAGCCAGTCCGCGCGATTGCAGGCGTTCGCGGGCATAGGCCAGCGATCCCTGATAGGCCTGCTCGGCGATGCCCAGGCCTTGCAGCCCGACCTGAAAACGCGCGTCATTCATCATGGTGAACATGCACGCCAGGCCCTGGTTGGGCTCGCCGACGACCCAGCCGGTGGCGCCATCGAAGTTCATCACGCAGGTGGCCGCGCCCTTGATGCCCATCTTGTGCTCGACGGCACCGCAGGACAGCGCGTTGCGAACGCCCGGCGTGCCATCGGCATTTGCGATGAACTTGGACACCAGCAGCAGGCTGATGCCTTTAACACCGGCCGGTGCATCCGGCAGGCGCGCCAGCACCAGATGCACGATGTTCTCGCTCATGTCGTGCTCGCCGCCGGAGATGAATATCTTGCTGCCGCTAACCTTGTAGCTGCCGTCCGCCTGGGGTTCGGCCCGGGTGCGCAGTAGCGCCAGGTCGGTGCCAGCCTGCGGCTCGGTGAGGCACATGGTGCCGCTCCAACTGCCGCTGACCAGTTTCTCCAGATAGGCATTTTTCAGCTCATCGCTGCCGTGCTTATACAGCGCCAGCACCGCGCCCTCGGTGAGGCCCGAGTAGATGCGGAAGGACAGCGAGGCCCCCATCAGCATCTCGTGGAAATTGCAGGCCACCAATTGCGGGAAGCCCTGGCCGCCGTACTCGGTCGGCCCGGTCATGCTCGCCCAGCCGTTGTCGACGTACTGTTTGTAGGCCTCGACGAAACCCTGCGGCGTGCGGACTTCACCGTTTTCCAGGGTCACGCCTTCTTCATCGCTGTTGCGATTGAGCGGTGCGATCTCGCCGCCAGTGTAGCGCGCCGCTTCTTCCAGCACGCCGTCGATCAGCTCGCGGTCCAGGCCGTTGCCGAGCAACTCGCAATGGCCGGTGGCGTCGAACAGCTCGTGCAGCACGAAACGCATGTCACGCAGGGGAGCCTTGTATTCCATGCTCAAGCCTCCTTCTTGTGGTCGGAGAAACGACCGCCAAGGGTAGCCAGGCTGTCGATCAGCTCGGCAGGCTTCCAATGCTCGCCGTGCTGCTCGGCCAGGGCATTCAGGCGATCACGAATGGCCGGCAGGCCCTGACTATCGGCCCAGGTCATCGGCCCGCCGACTTCAGCCGGGAAGCCGTAGCCATTGAGATAGACAGTGTCGATGTCGGTACTGGACTCGGCCATGCCTTCCTGCAGGATCTTCGCACCCTCGTTGACGAGTGCCAGCAGGCAGCGCTCGAGGATTTCCTCACTGCCAATCTCGCGACGCTCATAGCCGAGCCGCTCGGACTCACGCTGCACCAGCGCGTCGACCTCAGGATCGTGCTCGGCCTGGCGACTGCCCTCGGCGTAGCGGTAGTAGCCCATGCGTGACTTCTGGCCAAAGCGTCCGAGTTCGCAGAGGCGATTATCGACCTGTACCTCCGCCTCGTCCTGCCCTTTGCCCGCCAGTTCACGGGCGCGCCACTCCAGATCGATACCGACCACGTCATACATACGGAACGGGCCCATGGCAAAACCGAAGCCTTGCAGCGCGGCGTCCACCTGATGCGGATAGGCACCTTCGAGCAGCATCATCCGCGCCTCACGGACGTAGGTGGCGAGCATGCGGTTGCCGATGAAGCCCGGGCAGTTTCCAGCGACCACGCTTACTTTGCCCATGCGCTTGCCGAGCTCGGTGGACGCCTCCAGCACCGCTTTCGAAGTCTTCGCCCCACGGACAATTTCCAGCAGTTTCATGATGTGCGCCGGGCTGAAGAAGTGCAGCCCCACGACCTGTTCCGGGCGGCCGGTGACAGCAGCGATGGCGTCGATGTCCAGCGCTGAGGTGTTGCTGGCGAGGATGCCGGTCGGCTTCACGATGCCGTCCAGCTCGCGGAAGATCTTCTGCTTCAGCTCGAGGTTTTCGTAGACCGCCTCGATCACCAGATCCACATCAGCCAGCGCCTGATAATCGGCTGCTTTGCTGATGCAGGCTCGTCGTGCGGCCGCTTGAGCTTCGTCGATGCGACCCTGGCGCACGTTGTGCGCATAGGTATCAGCCACCACGCCCAGTGCCTGCTCGAGCATCTCGGGATTGTTGTCCAACCACAGCACCTGCACGCCGGCGTTGGCCAGGCTCATGACGATACCGCGGCCCATGGTGCCCGCGCCGATCACGGCGGCGGTCTGGATATCGAAGCGGGTTTGGCTCATTGCAGCTGTCCTCGTCGCAGGGCGGAAAAAACTGGAGACCAACCATAGACGAAGACGCTACTATTTTTGAAATTTAGTCTTGTGATGTTTCAGATTCATCAGATGAATATCTACAACTTCGATCTCAATCTCCTCCGCGTGCTAGACGCCCTGCTGCGTGAGCGCAACGTTTCCCGTGCCGCCGAGCGGCTGTCACTCAGCCAACCGGCGGTCAGTAATGCGCTCAATCGCTTGCGTGAATTGCTCGATGATCCGCTGCTGGTTCGCGTGGGCCGGGCCATGCAGCCCACCCCGCGAGCACTGAGCCTGGAAGCGCCGATTCGCGATGCGCTGCAGCAGATCGAGCACACGCTCAATGCCGGGGACTTCTTCGACCCGGCCACCAGCCGCCAGCGTTTCGTCATCGCCGTGACCGACTACGTTGAGCTGATCTGCATGCCAGCGCTGATGGCGCACCTGACCCAGGTCGCACCGGGCGTGCAGCTCGCAATCCGACACCTGACCCCGAGCCTGCCGGCCGAAGCGTTGGATAATGGCGAACTGGATCTGGTGCTGGGTCGTTTCGTTGAGGTGCCGACGCGCTTTCACACGCGTCGCTGGGCCAGCGAGACCCTGCAGGTCGCCATACGCAGGGGCCATCCGCTGGTTGGCGAGACGCTCAACCTCGATGGTTTTTTGCGCCTTCGCCACCTCTGGGTGCATGGCGGGCAAACGCGCGGAATGGTCGATCAATGGCTGGAGGAACAAGGGTTGAGCCGGGACGTTGTGTATACCACCCCGAACTACCTTCAAGCTGCGCATATCGTCGCCAACAGCGATCTGGCCGCCGTACTGCCAACGCAGCTGGCTCGCTATTTCGCGGAGCTGCTCCCGCTGCAGCTATTCGACCTTCCCTTCGATCTCGGCAGCTTTCGGTTGGATATCGTCAGCGTCGCCCAGCGTGAACGGGATGCAGCTTTGCAATGGCTGATCGAGCAGATCGTAGCGGTGGGTGAAAATCACAGCCTGCAGCGCTAAGGCAGGTCAGCGCTGTTCGAACCGGGGCCACTTAAGGCGTCGGCAGGTCTCCGTAGAAATGCCCGCCAGTTTTCATAGGCAACAAAAAACCCGCCGAAGCGGGTTTTTCCTGACCATCCGAATCCTTCCGGTTGCCGTCCTGGCGATGGTCGATCTTCCTTGATCCTGAGCGCGTCCTGCGCTTCAGAGCTGGGCATAGATTAGTCATTCGACTGAATCAGCTAAAGAGCCAAAGGCTGGGATCCTTGTAAGCATTTCGCCATTCGGGAACAAACGCATCGTTTCGAGGTATCGCCTGTCTCTGAGTTTGTCGCCTTCCCCCCACTGCCGCATTGGCGGATGCAGACGCAAATACGCAACGTGGCTTTTGTCGGACCGGGACGCCGAGCGGTCCCGTGTCATGAGTGCTCGGCGGGCCGATTACTTCCGAAGGAAGGCCAGCAGATCCTGATTCAGTCGCTCCTTGTGCGTGTCGGTCAGGCCATGCGGTGCGCCTGGATAGATGATCAGCTCGGCATCCTTGACGATGCTCGCCGAGGCGCGTGCTGAGGTATCGATCGGCACGATCTGATCATCGCCGCCGTGAATCACCAGCGTAGGGACGTCAAATTTGCGCAAGTCTTCGCGGAAATCGGTGGCCGAGAAGGCTGCGATGGAATCGTAAGTGTTCTTGTGCCCGGCCTGCATGCCCTGCACCCAGAACGACTGGATAAGACCTTGAGAAGGCGTCGCATCTGGCCGGTTGTAGCCAAAGAACGGGCCGGAGGCGATATCCAGATAAAGCTGGGAGCGATTGTCCAGCGAAGCCTGGCGAAGCCCGTCGAACACCTCCAGCGGCACCCCATCGGGGTTGCTCTCGGTCTTGAGCATCAACGGCGGCACCGAGGCGACCAGCACCGCTTTCTTTACCCGAGCCGTGCCGTGGCGACCAATATAGCGGGCCACTTCACCGCCTCCTGTTGAAAAGCCGATCAGCGTCGCGTCCTTCAGACCCAGCGCTTCGAGGACTGCCGCGAGATCATCCGCGTAATGGTCCATGTCGTTGCCGTCCCAAGGCTGGCTGGAGCGGCCGTGTCCGCGGCGGTCATGAGCGACGACGCGATAGCCCTTCGACGCCAGGAACATCATCTGCGACTCCCAGCTGTCCGAGTTCAGCGGCCAGCCGTGGCTGAAGGTAACGACCTGCCCATCACGCGGGCCCCAGTCCTTGTAGTAGAGGCTTACACCGTCTTTCGTGGTGACATAGCTTTCGGAGCGTTCGCTCCCCAGCGTTGCAGCTGAGCGGGTATCGCCAGCTTGAGCAGCTTGTGCTGTGACAGCGGTGGCCAGCGTAAGGGCGGCGAGAGTCAGTGCGCGGTTCAGTGTGCTCATGATCATTTCCTCGATAGGTTAAAGGCTTGCCCGTCCGGCGATGTGTGCCGGCCGATGAAGCTATGTTGCCCATCTGCTGAAACCGAATGGGTTCAAAAAGTCTTGGAAATGATTCAGATCGTCTAATACGAGAGATAGAGCCTGTGAAGACCGCAGGGGACGCTTGCAGAGGCCTGCTAGTCGGGGAAGGGGACGATCGCGCTACGGTGCGACTTCTCTGTAGCCTCCTTAGCAACACAGGCAGAACGCCCTGGACAGGGCTGATCGTTGCTCAGGATGCGGTCTTGGTAGATCACTCGATAATGCGAAAACCAGACGGAGCCCGGTGCATATATGCGCGCCGAAAAACCTAAAGAACGAGTGATTAATGTCGGGCTTATTTATCAAGCAGCTAGGTCAAATAATTTAGTTGGAAATGAACAAATTGCACCGACTATTCACTTCAGTTAATCAGCTGAATATCAATCTAAATAAACAAAAGCTGTACTTATATTTTTATCTGCGTATATTCGTGACCACTGCTTCGCAATTAACACTTCGACACCCGGCATGATGTTTCTCTGTTTCATCTCCTCGGTTCGTTTTGCTTCTCGCTTCTCAGTCTCGGCGCCGAACGCTTCAGCGCTGCAGCCTTAAAACACCTGGGAGATACTCATGTCTACTCGTCAAAATGGCACAGTTAAATGGTTCAACGATGAAAAAGGTTTCGGCTTCATTACGCCGACCGACGGCAGCGAAGACCTGTTCGTTCATTATCGTTCGATCGAAAGCGCAGGTTTCAAAAGCCTGAGCGAAGGCCAAGCTGTTTCTTTCATGGCTACTAAAGGCCAGAAAGGAATGCAGGCTGATCAGGTTCAAGTCTCCTAAGACGCCTGATTAAAAAAAGCCCCGCTTCGGCGGGGCTTTTTTTCGTCCGAATTATTTAATTCACGCATAGAAGTTAGTCGACCAGATATTCGTTCGATCACGCATTGTCATCTCCTGGCAGACAAAACATGAGGCAATCGGTCATCGGGACGGGACGGGACGGCGAAAGCTCCGCGCTGAAAAATCAAAAACCCGCCGAAGCGGGTTTTTTCTGGCCTGTCCGAGTCCTTGCGAGCGCCATCCGGGGCGAGAGCCGATCATCCTGATCCTGAGCGCGTCCTGCGCTTCAGAGTGAGGGCAGAATAACCGGGGACGAAGCAGTCCCTGAATAGCGATACCCCTGCGCCGGATGTAAGCCGTGACCCTAGATCAGCTTGAGACATGACCAGAGCCGCACGCTAAAAAGTGCCTTCAGATTCGTCGAAACCCACGCCACCCCTACCGTTGCGCTGTAGGCGCGTTCAACGACCGGGCGGATCGCACGCCAAGCGAGTCGTTTAGCCCGAACGGCGCGCATGTCAGCCTAAGAATTGTCGCGCCGGAGCCTGTGCATGGCATCAGTGCTTGCTCATATCGAACGCCGGTCCGATAGGCAGGCCTCGAATGCATGCCTCGAAACAGCCTAATGGTCGTAGTCTTGACCAGCTCGCGTGGCCTCGCTGCATGCGGCACATCTTTCGGATACGGGCTACGCGATAGGGCTTGCCGCTTGCTCCATCGAAACCGCCCTGTGATCGAGCGAGCCGGCGCCCCCTGGGCGGGGTGCAGAAAAGCAAAAACCCGCCGAAGCGGGTTTTTTCTGACCTTTCCGAATCCGTTCGAGCGCCTTCCTGGCCATGGTCGATCGTCCTGATCCTGAGCGCATCCTGCGCTTCAGAGTGGGCATAGATTAATTACTTCAGCCCCGAAGCTGAAGCGGCGATCTGCGCAGGTTGTTGTAAGCCTTTCGCTATTGGTGCATAACCGCTCGGACACCGAAGCCATTGCGGAGCAACCCGGCCAGATCCGACAACCGCGCTAATTGTCGCGGTTAATACTGCAAAAAAGCGCTGAATAGCAGCTATCTCTCAGCTTAACGCATCGATCAACACGCTGATTTAGCTGTGGTCTGCCTGTAAGCAACGGGTCGCTTCGAGAACCGCCCTATAGCCCTACGTTTTGCCAGTATTACTCCTATCGGCTTTCGGTTTCGCAACTCGAGGCCGACTTGCGGTATCGACTCGGATGCCAGTAACCCGACAGCAGTGGTAGCGGCGGTCCGTGCCAACCGCGGCGTCGCAGCTGCGTGGCGATTAGCGCATTCATGATCTTGTGCCCCATCAACAACACGCTGCCATGGGTTTCTGCCAGTTCGATGAGCTTGTCTGCAGCCGCACTGGCCCGTCGCTTTGATTCGCTGACCGGTTCGGTGTGACGCGCGAAACCGAGAAACCAGGCTGTCCGAAAAGTGATGCGCCAGACACGCGAAGGCATCAACGGATACGCCCAGTCGGGATAAGGCAGGTGCGCCTCGGCGAACAACGGGTCGGGCTGGTGCAGGCATTGGCAGTTCAGGTGCTCGCGCGACTCCACGCAGCGCATCAGCGAGCTGCAAACCACGGTGCCTGCCGCATCGGCGAGTCGCCGCAGGGACTCGGGCCGCTCACCAGCTACGACACTGGCGGCGTTGTACCGCTCGACCCAATCCTTCATGCCGGCCGGCGTGCTCCACGGGTCGGCACTGTGGTCAGGCCGCCCATGACGCACCAGGATGATCTGCATGACGGGGCTACCAGACGGGACGATACTTATTCGAAACGTAACGGCAAAGCCGGTTCCGGGCTGTTCAAAAGATAACGGGACCGATGCGGATACGGGTGGGAAGGCCCTGGTACAAGACCAGGGCCGGACGGCTTACTTATCGAGGGCTTCCTGTTTTTCCAGGAAATCTTCTTCGAGCATCGCATCCTTGACTGCCTGCGGTTGTTCATCAAGCAGCGGATCATTGATCTCACCCCCTGAGAGCACCTTGGTATCCAGCTTGCCCATCAGGTGTTCAAGCGCATGACGCATCTTCTCGACAGCCCCGTCGACCGCAAGCTGCAACGACTCGGCTTTGTGGGTGACCGACACGGCTTGATGCCCCTTAGGGCGCGCTTCTATCTGGCAGCGCTTGTCATCAGCGCCAGCCTTTTGTGCATTCTCGTCGCTGACGTGCACTTCGATGCGAGTGAGGAAATCGTCGAAGCGCTCCAGCCGCTCCTCTACGGTCGAACCGACCCATTCATGCAGCTCGACGCTGCCGGGGATGTGGTGGCTGTTGACTTGGACATGCATACGACTACTCCTGATTGATGACGTACCTACTAGGGTTCGAGGCGTCTGTACCGCCGAGGTTCAGCGGCTTCGTCTGTATGAATTGTCGCCAGACGTTGATTGGCCTCGCCTGACGCAGGTCAGTGAAGCGGCGCGCCGGGTACAGGCGGCGTCTCGCGCTCCTGATCATCAGCCGCTACGCCTCTGTAACTGATGTTATTCGCCCCCGGTTCGCCTGATCGGCCTGCGCACCGAGCCGCCATCCCACCGCACCCCATACCGCCGCACTCACCGCGCCGACCAGGGCAACCAGCCAGACACCGTGGCCGAGGCTGTCGAGAAGAGCTTTGGCCCAGCCGCTCAGAGCATCACCACCGCGATAAACGACCGTATCGATGAAATTCTTCGCCTTGTATTTGCTCTCGGCATCCAGCGGAGCGAAAAGCATCTCCCGACCCGGGCGGACAAAGGCATACTCGCCGACGCGGCGCACGATCATCACCGCCGCCAGCGCAGCAAAGCTCGGCGCCAGCGCCAGTCCGATGAAACCCAGGCACACCAGCGCCGGTACCGCAGTGAGCAGCACTCTGACCCCTAGACGCTGGGCGATGCGCCCGGTAATGAACAGCTGCGACAGCAACGCGCCAGCCTGGACCACGAAGTCGATTGCCCCGAAGACTCGCACCTGCTCGGCGCGGTCGGGAAACAGCTCGGCTACCAACCGCGCCTGCTCGAAATAGAGGAAGGTACTGGCGGTGGTCAGCAGCAGCACGAAAGCTGCAATGCCCAGCAGGTAGCCCGAACCGAGCACCCTTGTCAGGCCACTGAACGGATTGCCCGCCACCGGCCGTTTTGGACTTTCGGCATGCTCCGCGCCGGGCCTGCCCGCGCCCAACACCTCGCGCCAATCCATCAGGTAATGCTTGATCACCACCGCAGCCGCCAGCAGCAGCGCTGCCAACAACATCAGCCCAAACTGGCCAAGCACGCCCACCAGCAAGGCGCTCATGGCAGGCCCGACCAGCCCGCCGACACTGGCACCAGCGGCGATGAAGGCAAACAGGCGCCGCGCCTGAGGCGCGTCGAACACATCGGCCATCAGACTCCACGCCACCGACACCACGAACAGGTTGTAGACCGAGATCCACACATAGAACACCCGTGCCAGCCAGACGCTGTCGTCGAGCAGGAAGAACAGCGTGGCGAACAGCAACAGGTTGCTGCAGAAGAAGCCGTACACCCAGTCGATGTAATGGATGCGCGCCACCCGCGAGTTGATCCAGGCGAACAGCGGCACGGCGAACAGCATGGAAAAAAAAGTCGCGGTGAACAGCCATTGCAGGTTGTCGACGCCCCCCTGAATCCCCATGGACTCACGAATCGGTCGCAGCATGAAGTAGCCGGAGAACAGGCAGAAGAAAAGGCCGAACCCAGCCAGTGCCGCACTCAGCTCACCGGGACGGGCATTGATCGTAACTGCTGCGCGCGCAGCGAGCGGCTTCATTAATCAGCCTCCGCTGAAGCCTCTCCAACCGGCTTCATTGAAAGGCTTCGACGATCATTTCTCGCTGGCGCGCGTCCGGCAAACGGCCCTGCCCGGCCATGATGTTGTCGGCCATGTAACGCGGATTGGAGGTGGCGGGAATCACCGTGGTCACCGCCGGCTCAGCGAGAATGAACTTGAGCAACAGCTGTGCCCAGGAACTGGCATCGACATCCGACGCCCAAGTCGGCAGTGGCTTGCCCTTGACCCGCGAGAGCAGGTTGCCGCGGGTAAAAGGCCGGTTGATTAGCGTGGCAATGCCGTTATCAGCGCAATACGGCAGCAATCGTTTTTCGGCGTTGCGCTCGCTGACCGAATAGTTGAACTGAACGAAGTCGACCGGCTCCTGCTTGAGCACCTCGAGCAACCGATCATGGGCGGATTCGACATAGTGCGTCACGCCGATATAACGGATGCGCCCCTGTTCCTTGAGCTCGCGCAACAAGCCCAGTTGGGTACGCGTGTCCTGCAGGTTGTGCACTTGAATCAGGTCGATCATGTCGGTCTGCAGCGTCTCGAAACTCTTCTCGATCTGTGCCAAACCACGCTCACGGCCAGTGGCGGAGACCTTGGTCGCGAGGAAA
Organism: Pseudomonas sp. NPDC047961; assembly: GCF_050272435.1. NCBI lineage: Bacteria > Pseudomonadati > Pseudomonadota > Gammaproteobacteria > Pseudomonadales > Pseudomonadaceae > Pseudomonas > Pseudomonas sp. NPDC047961. The sequence goes on from NZ_JBNNMD010000002.1 coordinate 839,141, forward strand.
ACCTGATCACGCACGTCACGACGCTGGATCAGCTCGCCCACCACGCGATCGGCATTGCCGTAGCTCGGCGCGGTATCGATCACCTTTGCGCCGCCTTCGACGAAGACTCGCAGCACATCCAGCAAGGCCTGCATGTCAGGGTCGTCGACACGGATGTCATGCGTACGCGAGGTGCCCAGCCCGATCACCGTAAGCAATTCGCCGGAGGCAGGGATCGGTCGCACTCGCAACGCTTCGGCGGCTCTTCCCAGCAATGGCAACAGCGGCCCGAGGGTGGCAACAGTGGCTAACAGGGCGGAACGATAGAGCAGCTGACGGCGAGTCTGCATGAGCGGGTCTCCGGGTCGGGCGGTGGCGGCGACGTTGAGTATGGTCGACGCCGCACGACGCACCGGTAGATCCGATGACCAGAGCTTTTCTGTATGTGACAGCGCAGTGAGAGCAGGCCGCCCAAGGTTCGCAGCTTGCAAGAACAGGCAGCCCATCGGCTCGGCCGCGCAGTGGTGGCATTATGATTTCATTTAAGTTCTACTTCGCCGCGCCAAACTGGCAAGCACCGGCTCAACTCGACCCATAAGCTGCGGCTTGCTTCCTATTGAGAGAACGATGCACCCAACCCCTTCACGCCTCAGCGGGCAACCGACCAGCGCAGCGCCACTGAAACAGCGCCGCAGAAGACAGCGTCTGATCAGCCTGGCCTATGCCCTGGGGCTGCTGCTGGTGTTTCTGCTCAGTCTGTTGCTGTTACCGGACGACGCCGGGCTGGGCAAGCTGCTCTGGGGCGCACGCGGCCCCGGCTAGCCGATCGCCACGAAGCACGGGAGCGGTCAGACCTGGAAACGTCCCACCAGAGCAGCCAGACTCTGCGACAGCCCCGACAATTGCTGACTGGCCTGCATGCTTTTCGATGAATTGGCGGCCGCATCATCGGATAGATCTCGGATATCGCTGATGTTGCGGGCAATCTCCTCGGTGACGCTGCTCTGCTCCTCACAGGCCGTGGCAATCTGCGCCGCCATGTCATTGATGCGCTGAACCGACTGCGTCGTATCCGCCAGCACCTGATCGACCCCGGCAGCCCGTTCTACGCTGTCGCGCGCCTTGCTACTGCCGGCATGCATCGCCTGCACGGCCTTGGCGACTCCCCCCTGCAACCGCTCGATGCGTAGCTGAATGTCCTTAGTCGAATCCTGAGTACGGCCCGCCAAAGCTCGCACCTCGTCCGCCACCACGGCGAAACCACGACCCTGCTCGCCGGCACGGGCGGCCTCGATGGCGGCATTCAGCGCCAGCAGGTTGGTCTGCTCGGCAATACCGCGAATCACTTCAAGCACCGCACCAATGCTGGCGGTCTCTTCAGCCAGTGCCTCAATGGTCTGCGAGGTGCTTTCCACTTCCTGAGCCAGCTGACGGATCGACTGGACGGTACTGCTTACCACGGCAGCGCCCTGGCTTGATTGTTGTTGCGCATCACGTGCCGCATCCGAGGCGTTCTGTGCATTCAGCGCGACCTCGTGTACCGCAGCGCTCATTTCCGTGGCAGCCGTGCTGACCTGGTCCACTGCGGCGTGCTCGCTGTTGATCAATTGATCATTGGTCGCCGCCATCCGCGCCATGTCACGTGCAGCCGTATCGACTTCCGCCGTCACCCGACCGACTTCGGCGATCAGTGGTTGCAGCTTGTCGAGAAAGCGATTGAACGCATTGCCGAGCTGGCCCAGCTCGTCAGCCGAGCGAACGTCCAGGCGGGCGCGCAGATCGCCGTCGCCCTCGGCGATCTGCTGCACACGGTCGAGCAGCCGGCGCAGCGGCTTGAGCACCACCAGCGGCAAACCGAGCACCAGCAGCACGCAGCCCAGCAAACCGATCACCAGCAGCGTGCCCTGTTGCGCCTCGGTGCTAGCGCCCTCGGCGATCGCCGCCACGCCGATCGCGTGGGCAGCTTCATCCTCCAGATTGCCGAGCTGATCGATGGCGTCACGCATGCTGTCGAAGCGTGCCTCACTGTCGCCGAAGCTCAACGTGCTGGCCGCCTGCGGGTCAAGGTCGATCTGCTCGATGACCCGCTGCGATACCGCCGACCATTGGGCGAACCCGCGGTTGAATTGCTCGACCAGCGCCATGGCCTCAGGCCCCGGCTGCATCGCCGCATATTTCTGCACCCGGTCGTAGGCCTGCTGAAGATTTTCCGCGTGGCTGGCCTTGAGTGCATCCAGGTGATCCCCCGCATCGCTGTCGAGCAGGCTGCGTTCGGCGACGAAGGCTTGGTAGAGGTCGCGGTCGGCATTGAGCAGCAGGCTGATGGCAGGTAGATGCCGCGACGCGAGCTGCTCGCTGGAATCGGCGACGCGCTCGATGCCGCGTATGCCAAAGACTCCCATCAGCACAAGCAGGATGGCGAGCGCCGCGATGGGCAGGGTGATTTTCCAGCGGAATCCGAGATCGACGAAAAGGCGGGGCATGACAGTGCTCCTTAGCAGGCTTATCCATGGCTATCGGCCGCAATGGCTGCGACAACAGGTCGCCCGTCGACCATTGCACAGCAACCGCAACGTTCCGTTGAGCCAGGTCAACCCGCGAGACAGACGGCCCGGCATTGCCGGAGGCGTGCCACCGGCACCCATCGGTACTTTCGGATGAATGCCAAGGTTGCATGGCGATCTTTCCGCCCGCGGCCGATAACGTGTCGGACGGTGACACCGCCTAGCCGTCTGCAGGCGACCCTGCCGAAGCCGATAACCAAGACAGCCGATCAGCGTTTCGACCGGTGCGGGAGCGGGCCGATGTTCCGCTTCGTCCTACCAAGCGCGAGTAATGCCCATGTTTACGCTCTCCCGATTCAAGCCAGGCCACACGCAAACCAACGGAACGGCAAGCTTGCTCTGCTCGGCTCAGCAGCTTGCAGAGCAGCTCGCCGCCCTGCGCTTCAACCCGACCTACATTGCCGGCTTCGTCTCGCCGCATGTAAATCTCGATGAGGTGGCTCGGCAGGTATCGCAGCGCTTTCCGAACGCAACGATCAGCCTGTGTACCACGGCGGGCGAGCTGTCCAGCGAGGGCCAGCGGCTTTACTGTGCGACCGGCGCGCAGTGGGATCGGGTGGTGCTGCAGCTGTTCGACGCCAGTGTCATCGCCGCCGCCGAGATCGTCCGCGTGCCGCTGGAGTGCGAGGACATCCGCGGCGGGGGCCAGCGGCTGTCGATGGGCGAACGCATCGCGCGCCTCACGGCGTCAATCAAACGCGTGCAGGTGTCGATGAAGATCGATTACCGCGACACCTTGGCAAACATTTTCTTCGATGGTCTCTCCGCGTCTGAATCCTTCTTCATGGAAGCGCTGTACGAGTCCGGGCGTTTTCCCTGCCTGTTCGTCGGCGGCTCCGCCGGTGGCAAGCTGGATTTTCAGAAGACTCAACTGCATGACGGCAAGCGCAGCTACCAGAACCATGCGCTGATCGTCTTCCTCAAATGCGCGCCGGACGTGCGCTTCGGCGTGTTCAAGAGCCAGAACTTCGAGCCCACCCCACTCAGCCTGAGCGTGCTCAGCGCCTCCCTGGAAGATCGCTACATCAGCCAGGTGGTCGACGCTCGCGGCAACATCCGGACGATGGTGCAGGCCCTTTGCGAGGCGCTCAAATGCGCGCCGCGGGAACTGGAGCAGCGGCTCTCGGACTACTCCTTCGCCATCCGTGTCGGCGAGGAGGTGTTCGTCCGCTCGATCTCGCAGATTGACTTCGCCAACGAGCGCGTGCACCTGTTCTGCGACGTCGCGCCCGGTGAGGAGCTGATCATGGTCAAGCGCACGCCGCTGGCCGAAACCACCCGCCGCGACTACCAGAAGTTCATGCAGAACAAGCCAGGAAAGCCATTGGTGGGCATCCTCAACGACTGCATCCTGCGCCGGCTGAACAACGAGCAGGCACTGGGCGGCATGGACCCAGTATTCGATGACGTCCCCGTGGCCGGCTACTCGACCTTCGGCGAGATCCTTGGCCTCAACCTCAACCAGACCCTGACCGCGGTGTTCTTCTTCCGCACCAACGGCAAGGATGAGTTCCACGACGAATACACCGACAACTTCATCGCCTACCACGGCGAGTTCAAGGCGTTCTTCCTGCGCCGGCAGATCAAGAAGCTGACCGGCCTGAGCCAGGTGGTGGTCAAGCAGATCGAACAGTTCAAGCGCCAGGACTACAGCAGCGCGGTGGACATCAACGGCCTCGACGAACATATCCGCCCGGTGTTCCGCGGCCTGGCCGACCTTGGCCAGGTGCTGTCCCAGGCTGATCATGAGCGGCAGTCCATGTCCGAGCAGCTGAGCCAGTGCGCCAACGAGCTGCACGGGTCGATGGACGACCTGACGCTGAACATCAACCAGCAGGGCACGGTCATCGAACAGGCTGGCAGCTCGGTCAAGCAGATGGTCCACCAGGCCGACGAGGTAGTCAGCAGCGCCCGCGATCTGGCGCAGTCGAGCCAGCGCATCCAGTCGGTGGTGCAGACCATCCAGCAAATCGCCGGGCAGACCAACCTGCTGGCGCTCAACGCGGCGATCGAGGCAGCGCGCGCCGGCGAGCAAGGCCGCGGGTTCGCGGTGGTCGCCGACGAGGTACGCAAGCTGGCCGAGATCACCGGCAAGAACGCCGAGGAAATCGGCACCGACATCGACCGCCTGGCCAGCGAGATTCGCGCGGTCGCGCAGCATATCGAGACCCAGTCGGCGGGTGTCGGCTCGCTCACCGGGCTGCTCGATGCGCTGGAAAATTCGAGCAACCTCACCGCCGGCACCTCACGCCAGACCAAGGGTGTCGCCGACCGGCTGATTGGCCTGACCGCGCGCTGAGGCGCTTCGCCGGTGGTTAGCGCGTCAGGCGCGCGCGAACCTCAGCGTAGGGATAGGCCTCCAGCGAGGCGAAACCGGGGATCTGCCGCGCCTTGAGTTTGGTGAACACTGGCACGCTGATACCGCAGAGAAAGCGCGTCAGGCATTCGGCGCTGGGCGCATCGCCCTTGAGCTGCGCGTAGCGCTGACTGAATTCGGCGCAGCGGGCGCCGACCTCCATCTCGCCCAGCGGCGCTAATGGCGGCGGTTCCGGCAATTTCGCGACCTGTCCGTTGCAGACAGAGCAATGCCCGCAGTGCTGCGGCGCCTGCAAGTCACCGAAATACCCGGCCAACCGCTGGCTCAGGCATTCGCTGGATTCGAACAGCGCCAGCATGTTGTCGATGCGGGTGATCTCGCTCGCTTCGTGCTGCTTGAAGTATTCATGCAGCTCGATGCTCAAGCCCTCTGCGTCGAAATTCGGATCGAGCAGCGCATAGACGTCGGTCATCTGCTTGCTCTCCAGCTCGATCCAGCCCTTCTCCTGGAAGTACTCCAGCGCCTTGACGACCCGGCTACGGTCGGCGCCGTGTTGCTGATAGAGCGCGTCGAAATCCAGCGTGCACCAGGTCCTTGCCCGCGCCGAGGTGTGCACGATGGCCTCGACGAACTGGCGCCGCTCGCCTTCGAATTCCGCCACCAGCACCTTAGGTTCGAGCAGGTACTTGAAGCGGTACTCGGCGAAATAAGCGAAACGTGGCGCGATGATGCCGCGCAGCTCCAGCTGTACCAGCAAGGTCTTCAGCGGCAACTGGCGGATGTTGCTCTGGTCCGACAGCTGGTTGAGCATCAGCTCCCACTGTCCGCCTGAGCCCGCCTGCAGCAGCTCGTCGAGCACGCAGCGGATGCCCTCGCGTTCCGGCGTGTCGCCATAGACGAAATTCTGCAGCACGCTGAGGCTGTCACGATTGGCCAGCACCAGGCAGTCCGATGGCTTGCCATCGCGGCCGGCACGGCCGATCTCCTGGCTGTAGTTCTCCACCGACTTGGGCAGGTCGTAGTGCACCACGTTGCGGATGTCCGCCTTGTCGATGCCCATACCAAAGGCAATGGTGGCGACGATGCAGTTCAGCTCGCCAGCCATGAAGCGACCCTGGATCGACTCGCGCGCCTCATGCGCCATGCCGGCGTGATAAGCGCTGGCCGGAAAGCCTCGCTGCGCCAGATGCTCGGCGACCTGCTCGGCGGTCTTCTGCTGGGTGACGTAGACGATGGTGGGCTGCCCAGTCTTGTCCTCTAGCCATTCGACCAGCCGGCGCTGCTTGTGGAAACCGCTGACCGGCTCTACCAGCAGATTGAGATTGGGCCGGTAGAAGCCGGTAGTCACCACATCATCCGCGGCGATGGCGAATTTGGCCTGCATGTCGGCGATCACCGGCGGCGTCGCCGTCGCGGTCAGCAGCAGCACCTGGGGAATATTGAACTGGCGCTGATAGTCGGGAAGCTTGAGGTAATCTGGACGGAAGTTGTGCCCCCACTCGGAAATGCAGTGCGCTTCATCGACGACCAGCAGCGAGATCGGCACCTGGCTGATGAAGTTACGGAAACGCTCGTTCTTCAACCGCTCCACCGAAATCATCAGGATCTTCAGTTCGCCGGACTTGGCCCGCGTCATGGTCTCGCTGGCCTGCTCGCGACTTTGCGCCGAATCGATGCTGGCCGCCGCGATGCCGTGCCGATGCAGGAACGCCAGTTGATCCTGCATCAACGCCAGCAGCGGCGAGACGACCAAAGTGAGATGCGGCAACAGCAGCGCCGGCAGCTGATAACACAAGGACTTGCCCGACCCGGTGGGAAAGATCGCCGCCGCCGAGCGCCCGGCCACCACGGCGCGAATGGCCTGCTCCTGGCCGGGACGGAAGCCGTCATAGCCGAATGTCTGTTTAAGCGTCTGTTCGATCATGCTGAGTCACTCCTTTGACTGGAGGCCGGAGGGTAGCAAAAGGAGGGAGACGGTACTGCAAAGCGGCGGGAGGGTAACGGTCAGCCGTCTGGAAAGCGCATCGAGCCGGCCCTACGAGGAACGCAGAACAGACAACAAGCGAAACGGCCAGGTTATTCGGTCAATCGCCTGGATTGGAATCGGCAATTATCGTTAGCAAGCTAGCAAATTTACGATGGCCGGGCTCCTGAAAAACAAGCATAAGCGCCGCCGGATCAGGTGATCCCGCCCGCGAACAGGAACGGACCTACGAACCAGATACAGGATCTCCTGCCATGCGCGTTACCCTTGCTACTGCTGCCCTACTCCTCTCGGCCGCCTCGCTTGCCCATGCCGACAGCGGCGAACCCGAACCTTACACCTACGGCTCCCGACTCGATATTGCCTCGGTGCTTTCCATCAAGATCGAGCCGACACCCTGTTGCGAGGTGACAGATGCCGTCATGACTTATCGGGATTCTGCCGGAGAAGTCCGTAGGCTCGCCTACCGAACGCTTGCCGACAGCTGCAAGAACCAGAACTGACCAGCTACAGTTCCGAACTGGCAGACGCCGATCCGCCTTCAGGCCGATCGGCGCGCTTCGCATCAGACGTAAGCTTGTCCGAGACGATCAGAAACGATTGCGGATGACCACTTCCTCAAGCGGCAGCTTGCCAACACGTGGCTTAGGATCGGCAGCCCGCTTGCCCACCGCGACCATCATCGCGATCACATGGTTGGCCGGCAGGTTGATCAGCTTAGCCACGGCGTCGAAGTCGAAGCCATCCATCGGACAGGAATCCAGGCCTTTTCCACGTGCAGCAAGCATCAGGGTTTGGGCCATCAGGCCGCAGCTGCGCATGGCTTCGTCACGCTGTACTTGGGGCTTGTCGCGGTAGTAGTTGTCGATGGCGCCTGCCATGTAGTCCTGCACTTCGGCCGGAGCACCGTCCCAGACGCGACGGACATTCTTTTCCCAGCTATCGACCTGAGCGCAGACCACCACCAGCATCGAGGCATCGGTCATCTGCGCCTGGTTCCAGCCCACCTCGCGAATCTGCGCGCGCAGTTGCGGATCACTCACCTCAACGAAGCGCACGTGCTGCAGGTTGAAGGCGGACGGGGCTAGGAGTGCCAGTTGCAGCAGCTCGTCCTTTTCTTCACGGCTGAGCTCAAAGCTGGCGTCATAGGCCTTGACGGCGCGGCGGGTCTGGATGGCTTCTTCGATCTGCATGATGTGGCTCCAATAGGGTTTAAACGTGGCCGTTATGCTATGCGCCAACATGCATCGAATCCATCCATGTTGGTTGATGGAAGTTATCAACCGAACCGATGAAGGGTTCGGGTAATGCCTCGCGGTTAGGGACCGCCGCGTTCGCAGCCAACGCGTCAAGGGCGACTGACGCCCATCGGCCATACCGAACTGGCAGAAAGACGCCCACGAAAAAGCCGCCCTAAGGCGGCTTTTTCCATGGCTTAGCGCTACAGCTTAGAGCTGCGGGCCAGCGGCCTTGATGGCGTCAGAGACGTCGAACTTCTTGAAGTTCTCGACGAACTTGTTCGCCAGCTCCTTCGCGGCCTCGTCGTAGGCATTGGCATCGGACCAAGTGTTGCGTGGGTTAAGCAGCTGGGTGTCGACACCAGCGACGGCCTTCGGCACGTCGAGGTTGATGATCGGCAGATGCTCGGTTTCGGCACCGACCAACGCACCGCTCTGGATCGCAGCGATCACGGCACGAGTGGTTGGAATGTTGAAACGCTTGCCGACGCCGTAGCCACCACCGGTCCAGCCGGTGTTGACCAGATAGACCTTGGAACCGAACGCCTGGATGCGCTTGATCAGCAGCTCGGCATAGACGCCGGCCGGCCGTGGGAAGAACGGCGCGCCGAAGCAGGTGGAGAAGGTCGACTTGATGCCGCTGCCCGAACCCATTTCGGTGGAACCCACCAGTGCGGTGTAGCCGGAGAGGAAGTGGTAAGCCGCCTGCTCTTCGTTAAGGATCGAAACCGGAGGCAGAACACCGGTCAGGTCGCAAGTCAGGAAGATCACCGCGTTCGGCTCGCCGCCAAGGTTCTTCTCGGAACGCTTCTCGACGTATTCCAGCGGGTAGGCGGCGCGGCTGTTCTGGGTCAGGCTGTCATCGGTGTAGTCGGCGGCGCGCTCGCCGTTCAGTACGACGTTTTCCAGCACGGTGCCGAACTGAATGGCTTTCCAGATGACCGGCTCGTTCTTCTCGGACAGGTCGATGCACTTGGCGTAGCAACCGCCTTCGATATTGAACACCACGCCGGTGCCCCAGCCGTGCTCGTCGTCGCCGATCAGATGACGCGATTCGTCTGCCGACAAGGTGGTCTTGCCAGTGCCGGAGAGACCGAAGAACAGCGTCACGTCGCCATCGTCGCCAATGTTGGCGGCGCAGTGCATCGGCAGTACGTCTTTTTCCGGCAGCAGGAAGTTCTGCACCGAGAACATGGCCTTCTTCATCTCACCGGCGTAGCGCATGCCGGCGATCAGCACTTTCTTGGCAGCGAAGTTGATGATTACGCAGCCATCGGAATTGGTGCCGTCACGTTCGGGCACGCACTCGAAGTTCGCCACGTTGAGTACCTTCCACTCCTCCTTGCCGGCCGGGTTGTAGGTTTCCGGGTTGATGAACAGTTGGCGACCGAACAGGTTCTGCCAAGCGGTGGCGGTGGTCATCTTGACCGGCAGGTAGTGATCCTCGGCGGAGCCAACATGCACGTGAGAAACGAAGAAGTCCTGGTCGCGGTTGAACGCCTCGACGCGATCCCACAGCGCGTCGAACTTGTCGGCCGGGAACGGACGGTTGATCGGCCCCCAGGCAATGGAGGCCCGGGTGCTGGGCTCCTCGACTATATAGCGGTCAGCTGGCGAACGACCGGTCCGGTGGCCGGTTTTCACGACGAGCGCGCCAGTGGCGGCCAATTCACCTTCACCGCGCTTGATGGCTTCTTCGACCAGTTGAGCGGTGCTGATGTCGATGTATACGGCGTTAGTGGCTTGCGTCATGAGTTTCCCGTCGGCCCTGGGCCGATTCCTCCATGCTTTGAAGCCCACAGAGTAGTGGACTACACCGAAAAAAAGTGCGCGCGATTATGACAGAAATGACGCTGCGCTGGGTATGAGGGCGTGATGGCGAAAAGGTTCCTAGGCCCGGAAAGCCTTCAATGCCGCGTGCCGGATGGACCTTCCGTTCCCGCACCGGCAAAAAGCTGGGCGATGTCGGCCGCGTCGAAGCGGTAGCTATGATTGCAGAATTGGCAATCGATGGTGATGGCCCCGCCCTGCTCCGTCAGCAGCAGTTCGGCGTCGTGCTGGCCGAGACTGACGACTGCATTGGCCGAGCGTTCACGCGAGCAGCTGCAACGGAACACGATCGGCCGTGGGTCGAACAGCCGAACCTGCTCTTCATGATAAAGACGATGCAGGATGGTCTGGGTATCGAGCCCCAGCAACTCTTCGGTCGACAGGGTATCGGCCAGGGTGCGCAGGTGTTGCCAGCTGGCTTCGCGCTCTTCGCCGTCACGGATGCGATCAGCTGGCAGCTGCTGCAACAACATCCCGCAAGCACGGCGGCCATCAGCGGCTAGCCAGAAGCGCGTCGGCAGTTGCTCGGAGGAGGCGAAATAGCTCGACAGACTTTCTGCCAGAGTCGCCCCGTCCAGGGCAACGATGCCCTGATAACGCTGGCCGTTGGCCGGGTCGATGGTCATGGCCAGCACGCCATCGGGCATCAGCTCGGACAAGGTCGCGCCGGCCGTCAGCTGTGCTTCGTCATAACGGGCAATGCCACGCACTTCGCGATCACTCGAACATTCGACCATCAGCAGCGGTACCGCGCCGGCCGAGCGCGCCTGCAAGACCATCAGGCCGTCGAACTTCAAGGTGCCGACCAGCAACGCCGCTGCCGCCAGCAGCTCACCGAGCAGTTGGGCGACGGGCTCCGGATACGCATGCTTAGCCAGCACCTCGGCATAGCTGCGCTCCAGCCCGACCCATTCGCCACGCACGTCGGTGTCATCGAAGAGAAAGCGTTGGGTGTAATCGGAATCGAGCATGGGCATGACCAGAGCAGAGGGCAATCGGGTTGGCGATCAAGACAGACTCAGCGGAACCGCAAAGCCTGACCGGCGCCTAGAGAAGGGACCGCATTCTAGGGTGAAAGTGGCGACCGTCCAACCCGCGGTCATCAACCGGCGTCCGAACGAAATCGCTGCAAGGCGCGACGCTGTTTCTTGCTCGGCTTGCCGTCGGTCTCGACACCCAAGGCGCCGGCCTTGCGCATGGCCGCAGCGTTTTCCCGGCGGGTCAGACTTTCGGCGGTCTCCTCGTAAAGCAGCTGTGCTTCCGGCGCACCTTTGCGCACCGCCGACAAGGCGCGGACCACCACGGTACGCTCATCAAAACCGGCGCGAATCACCAGCTCCTCACCGAGTTTGGGTTCCTTGCTCGGCTTGCAACGCTCGCCCTTGCAGTGCACCTTGCCACCCTCGATGGCGGCTTTGGCCAGGGCCCGCGTCTTGAAGAAGCGCGCCGCCCATAGCCACTTGTCCAGACGGACTTTGCCGTCGTCTTTTTCAGTCATCGTTCAACTCTGCCTAACGTCTCGTTGTCATAGGTTCGTACAGGTAGATGCGGTTGTCATGCACCCCGTCTAGAATGCGCGGAAATCTACTGGATACGTCTTTTTGAACAACCCCGACCCCCAGACAATCCTCGGCTTGCGCGAGTGGATCGCCCTCCCCGAACTCGGCGTGGTCGGCCTGCGCGCAAAGATCGACACCGGCGCCAGCACCTCCGCCTTACATGCCACCGATATCAGCGAATTCAAGCGCAATGGTGAGCGCTGGGTGCGCTTCACCGCCCATCTGGGGACGCTGGTGCAGAGTCGTCACCGCTGCGAAGCGCCGCTGGTGGCGCGCAAGATCATCAAGAGCTCCAACGGACACGTCCAGACCCGCTACGTGGTACGCACATTGTTGGCGCTGGGCGACCACCTGTGGCCCGTCGAATTCACCCTTACCTGTCGCAAGACCATGCGCTATCGCTTGCTGCTGGGGTCAAAAGCCCTGATGGACGGCAAATGGCTGGTCGACCCTGCCCGCACCTACGTGCAGGAAAAACCCCAGACTCTCACTCTTTCCGGTGCCCCATGAAAATCGCCGTGCTGTCGCGCAACCCACGCCTGTATTCGACCCGCCGTCTGGTAGAGGCCGGCCAGCAACGTGGCCATGAGGTGGTCGTCATCGACACCCTGCGCGCGTACATGAACATCGCCAGCCATAAGCCGCAGATCCATTATCGCGGCCGCCCGCTGGAAGGCTTCGATGCGGTGATCCCGCGGATCGGCGCCTCGGTCACCTTTTATGGCTGCGCCGTGCTGCGCCAGTTCGAGATGCAGGGGGTGTTTCCGCTGAATGAATCGGTAGCCATTGCCCGCTCGCGAGACAAGCTGCGCTCGCTGCAACTGCTGTCGCGCCGAGGCATCGGCCTGCCGGTGACCGGTTTTGCCCACTCGCCAGACGATATTGCCGACCTGATCCAGATGGTCAACGGCGCGCCGCTGGTGATCAAGGTGCTCGAAGGCACCCAGGGCATCGGTGTGGTCATGTGCGAAACCGCCACCGCCGCCGAATCGGTGATCGAGGCCTTCATGGGCCTCAAGCAGGACATCATGGTGCAGGAGTACATCAAGGAAGCCGGCGGCGCGGACATCCGCTGCTTCGTGGTCGGCGACAAGGTCATCGCCGCGATGAAGCGCCAGGCCAAGCCGGGCGAATTCCGCTCCAACCTGCACCGTGGCGGCACCGCCAGCCTGATTAAGATCACCCCGGAAGAACGCATGACCGCCATCCGCGCGGCCAAGGTGATGGGCCTCAGCGTGGCGGGCGTCGATATCCTGCGCTCCAACCATGGCCCGCTGGTGATGGAGGTGAACTCATCTCCAGGTCTGGCCGGGATCGAGGAAACCACTGGCAAGGATGTCGCCGGGCTGATCATCCAGTACCTGGAAAAGAACGCCGGCCCGCATCTGACGAGGACGAAGGGAAAGGGCTAAGCGAGCACTGGAAACCGGGAATCGCAGCTTCCACGGATTCCGTAATCGAGAGACTTACGCGGCCAGCAAGAACCGACTCGACAGTAGGGAACCGAAGCCTACGGCTACCTACTGCTTCACCGCATCCCTCGGCAGCAACAACCCCAACGGCAGGCTCACCCGCGCCTCGAGCCCTCCGCCTTCGCGGTTGCGTAACTCGATCACACCGCCATGTTGCGAAGCGATCCGCTTGACGATCGCCAGCCCCAGCCCGGCGCCCTGCCCGCCACGTGCCTTGTCGCCGCGGATGAACGGATTGAATATTTCGCCGAGCTCCCGCGGATCGATGCCCGTGCCCCGGTCAAGCACGCTGAGGACGACATAGGGTGCGTTGCTGTCGCCCGAAACATGGGCGGCCACTTCGACACCATGGCCGCCATAACGCAGCGCATTTTCGATCAGATTCACTAGCAACCGTTTGATCGAAACTCGTCGTAACGCCAATTGCGGCATCGGCTCGACACAGAGGCGAACGGTTTCTCCGTACTGGTTGTAGGGCGCCACGACTTCACGCACCAGCTCGCCCAGGTCGACGCTTTCCACCGGCTCGTCGCTGCCATCGCGAACGAAGGCGAGGAACTGGTCGAGAATCGCGTTCATGTCCTCGATATCGCGAACCATGTCCTCGGTCAGCTCGGCGTCGCTGGACATCAGTTCGAGGGACAACCGCAAGCGCGTCAGCGGCGTGCGCAAGTCGTGCGATACGCCAGCGAGCATCAGCTCCCGCTCGCGGCCAGCCTGTTCTACGTCCTCTGCCATCTGGTTGAACGCGCGATAAACCTCGGTCATCTCGCTCGGCGTGTCGCTGATGGGCAACCGCACGCTACGCCCCTTGCCGATCTGCCGGGCCGCATAGACCAAGCGTTTGAGCGGCAGGTTGAGCTGGCTGACAAAGATCCACGCGGCGGCCGTGGACAGCAGCCCAATGCCGAGGAACCAGCCGAGCACGCTCCAGATCCGCTGACCGCGCAACGGGTATGCGTACAACGGCACTCGCAACCAGTCCGGCCCTAGGCTAGGCGCGCGGACCCAGATGGCTGTGTCAGGCTGAATACGCACCCGCACATCGGTTTCGACACCGAGTTCGGCCTGCATCTGCCGCTGGAAGATTTCCGTGTAAGGCCAGTGATATTCACTGGGCGGCACATCGTCCATCGTAACCCGCTGCAAGCCGGCCGCCTCTGCGATGCGTTCGCGGTTTTCCTCGTCAGCTGCCCAGTAGGCACGCAAGGTCAGCGCCGCACCATGGCTGTATTGGCGATCGACCATGACGTCCTCGTTCATCATCAGGTACACGAGCATCAATACCTTGGAGAACAGGACCACGATCAGCACCATCCACAGGGTGCGAGCGAAGAAGCTTTGCGGGAACCAGAGCGGGGTTTTCATAAACAAGCCGATTTTGACCGCGGGAGGCTGAACCAAGAGGCCAGCGATGTGGGATTTCACAGTGAAGACTGGGTCGGAAGCTGCTCCGCTTTAGCCAACCGAGTCGAACAAGGGTGGTGGGCTAAAGCCCACCCTACGAGGCTGATGGCTCACTTCGTGATCCGTAAGCGATCCAATTATGCAGCCTGAGAAAAGCACTGCATCCCTATCGGGTTCGCAGGGAGCATGAACCGGCTCCTATTTGTTGCCATCAGGCACGAACACGTAGCCGACGCCCCAGACGGTCTGGATATAGCGCGGCTTGGACGGATCCGGCTCGATGAGCCGGCGCAAGCGGGAAATCTGCACATCGATGGAGCGCTCCAGCGCATCCCACTCACGGCCACGGGCCAGGTTCATCAACTTGTCTCGGGTTAGCGGCTCGCGAGCGTGCTGTACCAGCGCCTTGAGCACGGCGAATTCACCGGTGGTGAGCATATGCACCTGATCGCCCTTCTTCAGCTCACGGGTGCCGAGAAACAATTCGTAGTCGCCAAAGGTGACGGTTTCGTCTTCGCTGCCCGGCGCACCCGGGACCTGGGGCGCCTGACGGCGCAGTACGGCGCGGATTCGTGCCAGTAGCTCGCGCGGGTTGAAGGGCTTGGCCAGATAATCGTCGGCGCCCTGCTCCAGTCCCTGAATCCGACTGGCCTCGTCGCCCTTGGCAGTGAGCATGATGATCGGAATCTGATTGCCTCCGGTGCGCAGCCGGTTACAGGCCGACAGGCCGTCCTCGCCCGGCATCATCAGGTCCAGCACTACGAGATGAAACAGCTCGCGGCTGAGCAGACGGTCCATCTGCTCGGCACTTTCCACCGTCCGGACCCGGTAACCCTGCTCATCGAGAAAGCGCTCGAGCAAGCGCCGCAGACGGGCGTCATCGTCAACAATCAGGATCTTTTCGCCTTCGTTGGCAGGTGCGGTGCTGCTCATGAGAACTCCCGGAATGATCGACGGCGCATTATGCGCGCAGTGAAGTAAACGCAACTGACAGCCATTGTTAGCAGATTTTGCGGTGCCTGGCCGAGGGCCGAAAGAATGAGTCGGTGCGCCTGGCTCGGGTTTTTCGTCCGGCTTGCGGCCTCAAATGCTCTGCTGCCCTTATAATCGCGCCCTTTCGCGCAGGCACGGCCTGCATGGTTTGACTGACCCAGGTAGGTTCATGGACAGCATCAACTCCCGCATCGCTGCAGAACTGGGCGTGCGCCCGCAACAGGTTGCCGCCACCGTGGCGCTGCTCGATGAAGGCTCCACCGTTCCCTTCATTGCCCGTTACCGCAAGGAAGTCACCGGCAGCCTGGATGACACCCAGCTGCGTCTGCTGGAAGAACGTCTGCGCTATTTGCGCGAGCTGGATGATCGCCGTGCCTCGATCCTCGCCAGTATCGAGGAGCAGGGCAAGCTCACGCCTGAGCTGAAGCGCGAGATCGACCTGGCCGACACCAAAACTCGTCTCGAAGACCTTTATCTGCCTTATAAGCAGAAGCGCCGCACCAAAGGCCAGATCGCCCTGGAAGCCGGGCTGGGCGAGCTGGCCGATGCGATCTTCGCCGATCCCGAGCTGAACCCCGAAACCGAGGCCGCACGCTTTGTCGATGCCGAAAAAGGCTTTGCCGACGTCAAAGCGGTGCTCGAAGGCGCCAAGTACATCCTGATGGAGCGCTTCGCCGAGGACGCCAACTTGCTGGCCAAGCTGCGCGACCTCCTGACCCACAACGCTACCTTGAGCGCGCGCGTGGTGGCCGGTAAAGAGAACGAAGGCGCCAAGTTCAGCGACTATTTCGAACACGACGAACCGCTCAAGAGCGCGCCGTCTCACCGCGCCTTGGCGATTTTCCGCGGGCGCAACGAAGGCGTGCTTAGCGTCAGCCTGAAGGTGGGAGACGAAGCGCCCGGCACCATGCACCCAGGCGAAGTGATGATCGCTGAGCGCTTCGGCATCGCCAACCGCGGCCGCGCAGCAGACAAATGGCTGGCCGAAGTGGTGCGCTGGACCTGGAAAGTGAAGCTCTACACGCATCTGGAAACCGATCTGCTCGGTGAGTTGCGCGACAAGGCTGAAGACGACGCGATCGGCGTGTTCGCGCGCAACATGCATGATCTACTGCTGGCCGCGCCAGCCGGCCCGCGCGCCACGCTGGGCCTCGACCCCGGGCTGCGCACCGGCTGCAAGGTGGCCGTGGTCGATGCCACCGGCAAGCTGCTGGATACCGCTACCGTCTACCCGCACGCCCCGCGCAACGACTGGGACGGCACGCTGGCGGTACTGGCAAAACTCTGCGCCAAGCACAGCGTGGATCTGATCGCCATCGGAAACGGCACTGCCAGCCGTGAAAGTGACAGGCTGGCCGCCGACCTAATCAAGCAGGTGCCGGGCCTTAAGCTGACCAAGGTGATGGTGTCCGAAGCCGGTGCTTCGGTGTATTCCGCCTCCGAACTGGCCGCCAAGGAATTCCCGGACCTGGACGTGTCGATCCGCGGCGCCGTATCCATCGCGCGCCGCCTGCAGGATCCACTGGCCGAACTGGTGAAAATCGAGCCCAAAGCCATCGGCGTGGGCCAGTACCAGCACGACGTCTCCCAGCTCAAGCTGGCGCGCTCGCTGGATGCGGTGGTGGAAGACTGCGTGAACGCCGTCGGCGTCGACGTCAACACCGCCTCGGTGGCGTTGCTCGCGCGTATCTCCGGCCTGAACACCACGCTGGCACAGAATATCGTCGCCTACCGCGATAGCAACGGTGCGTTCAAAGCCCGCAGCGAGCTGAAAAAGGTGCCGCGTCTGGGCGACAAGACCTTCGAGCAGGCCGCCGGCTTCCTCCGCGTGATGAATGGCAGCAACCCGCTGGACGCTTCGGCCGTGCATCCGGAAACCTATCCGTTGGTCAAACGCATCGCCACCGATACCGGCCGCGACATCCGCTCGCTGATCGGTGACTCCAGTTTTCTCAAGCGCCTCGACCCGAAGCAGTTCACCGACGAAAGCTTTGGCCTGGTCACCGTCAGCGACATCCTTCAGGAACTGGAAAAACCCGGCCGCGACCCACGCCCCGAGTTCAAGACTGCCGAGTTCCAGGACGGCGTGGAGAAGCTCAGCGACCTGACCGCGGGCATGGTGCTCGAAGGCGTGGTGACCAACGTGACCAACTTCGGTGCCTTCGTCGACATCGGCGTGCATCAGGATGGTCTGGTGCACATTTCCGCGCTGTCGGAGAAGTTCGTCAAGGATCCCTACGAAGTGGTCAAAGCCGGCGACATCGTCAAGGTCAAGGTCATGGAAGTGGACATCCCGCGCCAACGCGTCGGGCTGTCCATGCGGATGAGCGATACCCCTGGCGAAAAGGCGGACAACATGCGCGGCGGGGGTAACAACCGTGGCGGCCAGGCGCGTGGCGAGCGCAAGACGGCTAAGCCGGAGACCAAGCCGGAAACCAAGCCGGCACCGGCCAATAACGCCATGGCCGCGTTGTTCGCCAATGCGAAGAATCTGAGGAAATAAGGTGCGCGAAGTCGAGGCAGTGGGCAGCAGCAGCGCCTTCGGGCGCCTGTTGGGCCTGGAAATCATCAAGGCCGACAATGGCGAGGCACTGCTGCGTCTGGCAATGCACGACGGCTTGCGCAACCTGCACGGCAAGCTGCACGGCGGCGCGCTGTTCTCGCTGATCGACACCGCCATGGGCCAGGCCAGCCACAGCCTCAACGGAGGCGAACCTAACAGCGTCACCCTGGAATGCAAGGTCAATTACATCCGCCCGGTGAGCGAAGGTGAACTGACCTGCCGCGCCTGGGTGGTGCACGGCGGGCGGCGCACTCAGGTACTCGAAGCCGAAGTCCATCAGGGTGAAAAGCTGGTGGCCAAGGCGCAGGCGACCTTCTCGGTTACCTGAGTCATCGGACCCGCCGCCCACGGTTCGCTGGAAACGCCCTGGAGCGGTGCATGGTCCAACGCTGAAGGCCTCTTGTAGAGCGTGCAATCCACCCCCATATTGTGCCGACTGACGCGTGAAGGAATTCCCAATTGAGCGATCTTCTCTCCCACCGCCTGGCGCTGCTGGCCGAGCACCACAACCTGTCGCTGCTCTCGCAATGCCTGCATGGGATCGAGCGTGAATGCCTGCGTGTCGACACCGATGGCCAGCTGGCACTGACGCCGCATCCGCGAGCACTGGGCTCGGCGTTGACTCATCCGAAGATCACCACGGACTATTCAGAAGCGCTGCTGGAGTTCATCACCGGCACCGAAACCGATCCGCAAAAGACGCTGACCGAGCTGGACGCGATCCATCGCTACACCTACAGCAAGCTCGGCGACGAGCTGCTCTGGAGTCCCTCGATGCCCGGTCACCTGCCGGACGAGCCGCAGATTCCCATCGCCGAGTACGGCAGTTCGAACATCGGGCGACTGAAATACGTCTATCGCCAAGGCCTGGCGCTGCGTTACGGCAAGACTATGCAGTGCATCGCCGGTATCCATTACAACTTCTCCCTGCCCGAGGCGCTGTGGGCTGCTTTGCAAGCAGATGAGGGCGATGACCGCTCGCAGCAGGACTACCAGTCCTGGCGCTATATCGCACTGATCCGTAACTTCCGCCGCTACAGCTGGCTGCTGATGTACCTGTTCGGCGCCTCGCCCGCGCTGGACGTCAGCTTCATGCGTGGCCGCCCGCACCAGCTCCAGCAGCTCGACGAAGACACGCTGTATCTGCCCTACGCCACCAGCCTGCGCATGAGCGATCTGGGTTATCAGAGCAATGCCCAGGCCGGCTTGACGCCCTGCTATGACGATCTGCCGAGTTATACCAGCAGCCTGCACAAGGCGGTGTCCACGCCTTACCCCGACTACGCGGCGCTGGGCACCAAGGACGCAGAGGGCAACTGGCAACAACTCAACACTAACGTCTTGCAGATCGAGAACGAGTACTACTCGAACATCCGCCCCAAGCGCGTCACCGATACTGGCGAGCGCCCACTGCATGCGCTGCGAGCGCGCGGCATCCAGTACATCGAGGTGCGCTGCCTAGACATCAATCCTTTCCTGCCGCTGGGCATCGACGTCACCGAAGCGCGTTTTCTTGATGCCTTCCTGCTGTTCTGCACCTTGCAGCAGAGCCCTTGCCTGGTAGAAGGCGAATGCCGGGCCAGCAGCGATAACTTCCTCAGCGTGGTCAAGGAAGGCCGCAAACCCGGGCTTGAACTGCGTCGCTGTGGTGAAGGCGTCAGCCTGCAGACATGGGCGAACGAGCTGATTGCGCAGATCGGCCAGGTCGCCGAACTGCTGGACCGCAGTCACGGTGGTGATGAGCATGCTCGCGCCGTCGCCGCGCAACAGGCCAAGGTTGCAGACAGCAGCCTGACACCTTCGGCCCGCGTGCTCGACGAGCTGCAGCGCAACGGCGAGAGCTTCAGCCAGTTCGCGCTGCGGCAGACCCGTCAACACGCCGACGATTTCCGTAGTCGAGCGCTGTCAGATGCCGACATGGCCTGGTTCGACGAAGCCGCACGCAGCTCGCTGGCACAGCAGGCGCAGGTTGAAGCCGCGGACACTCAGGACTTCGACAGCTTCGTCGAGGACTATCAGCGCAGCCTGACCAACCTCAGCGCACCATAAGCACCACTGATCAAGCAGCATGACCGCTCTAGACCGCAGGCTACGGCGGTCCGCGGGAGACGCTGCTGGAAGATATGAACTTTTCCCCTCTTCTCAGGGTTCCAATGTGTGTCTTCGTCGCGCCGATGCAGCGCGCCGAAGCCTCAAGAACAAGAAGAAGAGAGGTACATTCATGTCGCTATTTGACCTGTTGGTGTCCGCTCGCAAGGGCAGCCTGACCACCGCAATCACCATTGCCTTGCTGATCGGCCTGATTCTGCAGATCGACGGACTTATCCCAGACCCCGCGATTCACTTTTCCGCAGATGCGGTCGAGGCTCGCTCAGCGAGCCCCTACGCGACGCCGGACTAAATCGAGGCGGCGCACGACCGCCTCGTCGATCACAGCGCCTTTTCGAAGATCTTCGAATTGCGCTGGAAGTTATAGAGCGAGGCCCGTGCGGCCGGAAGACGCTCGACGCCGCTAGGCTCGAAACCGCGTTCGCGGAACCAGTGCGCCGTGCGTGTGGTGAGCACGAACAGGGTTTTCAGGCCCAACTTGCGCGCCCGCGCCTCGATACGCTCGAGCAACTCGTCACCGCGTCCGCCATGGCGATATTCCGGATTGACCGCCAGGCAAGCCAGCTCGCCCGAGTTGGAATCGGCGATCGGGTAGAGCGCCGCGCAGGCGATAATCAGCCCATCGCGCTCGACGATGCTGAACTGCTCCACCTCGCGCTCGAGCACCTCTCGCGAGCGCCGCACCAGAATGCCCTGCTCTTCCAGCGGGGTGATCAGATCAATCAACCCGCCGACGTCCTCGATGGTCGCCTCGCGCAGCTGCTCGAACTGCTCCTGGGTCACCAGCGTGCCATCGCCGCCGTCGCGGGTGAACAGCTCATTGAGCAACGAACCGTCCTCGGCATAGCTGATCACGTGGCTGCGGCGCACACCGCCCTTGCAGGCTTGCGCGGCGGCATCCAGCAGCTCGGCCTGATAGGTGCCGACGAGGCGTTCGACATAGGCCGGAATTTGTGGCGGGCGCAGCTCGCGCACCAGCTTGCCACTTTCATCGCGCAGGCCGCGCTCGGACCCGTACAGCACCAGCTTGTCGGCTTCCAAATCGATGGCGGCGCGGGTAGCGATGTCTTCGCAGGCGATGTTGAAGATTTCACCGGTCGGGGAATACCCCAGCGGCGAGAGCAGCACGATGGTGCGCTCATCCAGCAGCCGGCCGATGCCCTTGCGATCAACGCGACGCACTTCGCCGGTGTGCTGGTAATCGACGCCATCGTGAACACCGATCGGCCGCGCTGTGATGAAATTGCCGCTGGCTACGCGCAGCCGGGCGCCCTGCATCGGCGAGGCGGCCATATCCATTGAAAGACGCGCTTCAAGCGCAATGCGCATATGCCCGACGGCATCAATTACGCACTCAAGGGTCGCCGAGTCGGTGATGCGCAAGTCGCGGTGAAAGCGCGGCTCAATGCCCCGAGCGGCCAGTCGCGCCTCGATCTGCGGACGTGAGCCGAACGCCAGCACCAGGCGCACGCCTAGGCTGTGCAACAGCACCAGGTCGTGGACAATGTTGGCGAAGTTGGGATGTTCCAGGCCATCGCCGGGCAGCATGACCACGAAAGTGCGGTCACGGTGCGAGTTGATGTAAGGGGATGAATCGCGAAGCCAGGTGACGTAGTTGTGCATTGCAGAAGCCTTAGATAACAGCTTGTCTAGTCCGGAAGCCGGTTCGTGTATGGATGCAGGGAGCAGGCCGCGATCAGATCGCCCGACCTGCCCCTATCCTCGGCCTGGTTGCAAGCAGTAGTGTTCGATCATTCCACGCAACAACTTCACGGTAGGTTCGATCCTGTCGAGATCCAGGTACTCATCCGGCTGATGGGCGCAGGCGATATCACCCGGGCCTAGCACCAGCGTCTCGCAGCCAAGCTGCTGAAGATAAGGCGCTTCGGTGGCGAAGGCCACTGCCTGGGCGGCATGTCCGGTGAGCCGCTCGGCCAGTTTAACCAGCTCGCCATCAGCGCCCTGATCGAAGGCCGGTACGCTGGGGAACAATGGCGCCAGGTCGATCCTCACCTGATGCTTGTCAGCGACTGGACGCAGGCGCCCGGCAATTGCGTCGCGTAACTGATCAGGCTCCATCCCCGGCAGCGGCCGCAGATCGTACTCCAGCGAGCACTGGCCGCAGATGCGATTGGGGTTGTCACCGCCGTGGATGCAACCGAGGTTGAGTGTCGGCTGCGGTACGTCGAACAGCGGATTGTTGTAGTGATCCTGCCATTCGCGGCGCAGCGTCATCAGCTCGCTCATGACGTCATGCATGGCTTCCAGGGCGCTATGACCATAAGCGGGATTGGACGAATGCCCGCTCTGACCTTGGATTTCGATGCCTTCCATCATGATGCCCTTGTGCAGGCGCACCGGCCGCAGCCCGGTCGGCTCGCCAATCACCGCGGCGCGCCCCAGCGGCCGTCCGGCATCGGCCAGCGCGCGGGCGCCGGACATTGAGCTTTCTTCATCGCAGGTGGCCAGGATCAGCAGCGGCTGGCGGAACGGCTGATCGAGCAGTGGCAGTACCGCCTCGATGATCAGCGCGAAGAAGCCTTTCATGTCGCAAACGCCAAGGCCATACCAGCGGTCATCGGCTTCGCGCAGTTGGAGTGGTTCGGCTGTCCACAATTCGGCATCGAAGGGCACGGTATCGCTGTGCCCGGCCAACACCAGCCCGCCAGGCCCGCTGCCGTAGCTGGCGAGCAGGTTGAACTTGCCAGGGGTGACTTCCTGCACCTCACAGCTGAAACCAAGGTCGCCCAGCCAGCCCGCAAGCAGGTCAATGACCGGGCGGTTGGTCTGGTCCCAATGGGCTTGAGTACAGCTCACCGACGGCGCGGCAATCAGCGCGGCAAACTGGTCTTTGAGCGAGGGGATGGGCACCGACGACCTCCTTGGAGACAAAGACGAAGGCGCCCAGTGAAACATGAAACGCGTTGCCGCCGCGCCCCCGAGGGGAAAAAGCAGCGGCAACGCGTCCGATCAGACGAAGATCGCCTTGAGGATGGTGAAGAACACGATCGACAGGAAGGCCCCGGCCGGCAGCGTGATCAACCAGGACATGAAGATCGACCCGACCACACCGAGGTTCAGCGCTCCAATACCCCGTGCGATACCGATGCCCAGGACCGCGCCGACCAGCGTATGGGTGGTGGATACCGGCAGGCCGATGGCGGAGGCACCGACAACGGTAGTTGCGGTCGCAAGTTCGGCAGCGAAACCGCGGCTTGGCGTCAGCTCAGTGATTTCCTTGCCGATCGTGGCGATTACCTTGTAGCCGTAGGTGGCCAGACCGATGACGATGCCCACGGCGCCCAGCAGCAGCACCCAGCCCGGCACCGCAGACTTGGCAGCGATTTCCGCGGCACCGCCCGATTGGATGACGCCGACCACAGCCGCCAGCGGGCCTACCGCGTTGGCCACGTCGTTGGCGCCATGGGCGAAAGCCATGGAGCACGCGGTAAAAATCATCAGAACGGCGAAGACCTTTTCCACGCTGGCGTAGTGAAAGGTCCGATCAGCTTCGACATCAAGCTTGATCCGCGACAGCAGCGCAATCCCCACCAGCATCACCAGCACGCCGATAGCGAACGCCAGAAGGATGCCCTGGCCGCCGCTCAGCGTCAGGCCGACATGCTTGAGGCCCTTGGTAACGGTCATCAACGCCACCATGAAACCGGTCAGGAACATGTACAGCGGCACGAAGCGCTTGGCGTTGAGAAACGGATCATCGGTATTGATGATCAGTTTCTGTACGCTCATGAACAGGCCAAAGGCGACGATGCCGGACAGCAACGGTGTCACCACCCAGCTCGCCACGATGGGGCCAATAGCGTCCCAATGCACGGCATCAGTGGACACACCCACCGCGGCAAAGCCGATCACCGCGCCGATAATCGAGTGCGTGGTGGAAACGGGCCAGCCTTTCATGGTGGCGATCAAGAGCCAGGTGCCGGCTGCCAATAGCGCCGACATCATGCCCAGCACCATCAGATCCGGCGATATGACTTCCGCATCGACGATGCCGTTCTTGATGGTCTCGGTGACCTCGCCGCCCGCCAGGTAGGCACCGCAGAACTCGAAGATCATCGCGACGATGATGGCTTGCTTGATCGTCAGCGCCCGGGAACCCACCGAGGTGCCCATGGCGTTGGCCACGTCATTGGCGCCTACGCCCCAGGCCATGAAGAAACCGAAAGCACAGGCGAGCACGAGAAGTACGAAGCCGTATTCCGCGATAAAGGACATAAGGAATTACCTGTTGAACCAGAAAAGACGCTGGCGCCTCAGCGCGCCAGCAATTGTTCCAGACGGTTGCCGACTCGCTCGGCACGGTCAGCTACGTCACCGATCCATTCGATGATTTTGTAGAGGAACATTACGTCGACTGGAGGCAATTCCTTTTCCAGCTTGAACAGGGCACGGCGAACCGTGATCTGCATGCGGTCGGTTTCGCGCTCGATTTCCTCGAGCTCCTCGACCATTTTCTCGACCAGCGTGGCCTCACGGCCGGCAAAGCCGGTTTCCAGCAACGAGTCCAGCTCCTTCAGCGCTTTCAGCGCCTGGCAGCTGGCGTCTACACTGCGCTGCACGAAGGCCATCATTTCCGGCTGCAGGGCCGGCGGAATGGTCATGCAACGGCCCAGCATCAGACCGGCGATGTCCTTGGCACGGTTGGCAATTTTGTCCTGTACACTCAGCAGCTCCAGCAGATCCGAGCGCGGAACCGGCAGAAACAGGCTCTTGGGCAGATGTTGACGGACGCTCTTCTTGAGCTTGTCGGCCTCGTTTTCCAGTCGGGCCATCTCTTTCTGGATCTGTTCGACCCGTTCCCAATCTTCGGCTGTGATCGCCTGGAACAGCGGTACCAGGTTGGCGGCACATTCGTGAGATTTAGCCATGTGCTGCTGCATCGGCCCGATGGGCGAACGTCCGAACAGGCTGACGAAAGGATTGATTGGCATAGGGAGCACCCCGGCTTCAGAAGGCGGCAAGTATACGGATGACCTCAAAGGGCCGCTACCAAGTGACGTAGGTCACACTCAAACATAGGCATCATCTCGGCACCATGCAGAAAGAAACCGAAATCAAACTGCGCGTCAGTCGCGAAACCCTGGCGGCCCTGCGTGAGCATCCGCTGCTGAAGAAACGCAACAAGAGCGGCTGGCAGCGGCACGAATTGCTCAACCAGTACTTCGACACGCCCGCGCGCGATCTGGCTCAGGCAAAGGTCGCGCTGCGCCTGCGTCGCGACGGCGAGCAGTTCATCCAGACGCTGAAAAGCCGCGGCCAGAGCGTGGCTGGGCTGTCCGAGCGCAACGAGTGGGACTGGTACCTGGACAAGGCCAAACTGGACGTAAAAAAGCTCGCGGATGATTGCTGGCCGGCGAGCCTGGCCGGGCTGGACAAGAAGACACTGAAGCCGATCTTCACCACCGACTTCGTCCGCGAAAAGGCCGAGATTGCCTGGGGCCGTGGCAAGGCCAAGGTGGTCATCGAAGCGGCTCTCGACCTGGGCAAGGTGGTCGTAGGCAAGCAGAGCGAAGAGATCTGCGAGCTGGAACTTGAGCTGCGCCAAGGCGAGCCCGAAGCGCTGCTGGAGCTGGCCGCAGAACTGGCCGCCGACCTTGCGCTGATGCCGTGTGACATCAGCAAAGCCGAGCGCGGCTATCGTCTGTATGACGCCGACAGCTACTCGCTGAACGTGCCAGCACCGCAGCTAGAGGCGAGCATGCCGCTGGACGAGGCCTTTGCCGCGCTGGCCTGGCAGCTGCTGGGCAATAGCCAGCGGTTGGCCGAACAGTACCGCTTCAACGGCCACTGGAAACTGCTCGGCGACTGGCTGCAGCAACTGGTCGAGCTGCGCGCCCTGCTGGGCAGTCTCGGCCAGGCAGCCCCGCGTGCGACCAGCCGCGAACTGCGTGAACAACTCGACGCGCTGATCCAGGAATGGCGGCCCAGGGTCGAAGCCGGACAGGACGACGAAAGCGCACGCAAAAGCGCACCCGAGGCCTTTGCCGCCGAGCTGGCGCAGCCGCGCTGGGGATTGTTCTCGCTGAAAGCCTCGCTCTGGCTGCTGCAGCGCGGCTGGACCGCCGGGCGCAACAATCGTGGCAACCGTCAGGGCGCCGCCGAGCTGGGCAACTGGCTGCCACGCCTGCTCGGGGAGGAAGCCCAGGCACTGCAGTTGCTGCGCTATCAGCAACAGCCTGAAGACCTCGCGGAGCAGCGCCCGCGCATGGAGCGGCTGCTGGTCTGGCTGCACCTGGCTCGGGCCACGCTGGAGCTGCCGGAAGCCGACCGTCTCTATGGCGAACTGGCCAAACTCTACGAGCTGGCCGGACAGCCGTTAAACGACGAGCTGCTCGATGCACGGATAGATCAGGCGCGCGCGGTCTGGACGCTCAAGCCCTGGAAGCTGCTGACAAAAAAATAGGCTCGAGGCTCGTACTAAGCGTAGGGTGGGCCGGGCGGCGCTCCGCTTTAGCCCACCGCTATCGCAAAGCCCCTTACTAGCGCCTGACCTGTGCCCGTCCCTCGAGTCTTGTGGGCTGAAGCCCACGCTACCGAAGCTGGCTATCAAGCGGCTGTAACGGCGGGCGTGCCGCCACCCTTCGACAGTTACGGACGGTCCCGCAAAGTTGAACCGCTCAGGCAGACAGCGCGCTGATTTATCGGCAAGCTTGGCCCTCGTCTCCGCCATGACCGAAGGGCCCCATGTCCGTGTTGAACTCGCCCACCCAGGACCGCTTCCTCGACCTCAATGATCTGCTACGAGATCTGGTCGCCCAAGGACGGTTACTGCAGGAAACTGCTGAGCAATGCATGACCCTGCGGCGCAGTTCGGCGAACAGCCAGCAGCACCCCCTGGAGTTCCTCGGCGCGCAGCAGTTGGACGACCTGGCGCGTCCCGGCAAGAAACTCGATCTGGAAAGCCTCACCGTCTGGCTCGCCGAACAGGCCGGGCAGCCGTACCTGCGCATCGACCCGTTGAAGATCAACGTCGCGGCGGTCACCCCACTGATGTCCTATGCCTTCGCCCAGCGGCACAAGATCCTCGCGGTGGCGGTCGACAGCTCGGCGGTGACCATCGCCAGCAGCCAACCCTTCGTAAAGAGTTGGGAAGCCAACCTCACCCATGTGCTCCAGCGGCCCATCAAGCGTGTGGTGGCCAACCCCGTCGACCTGCAGCGCTTCACCGTCGAGTTCTATCGGCTGGCCAAATCGGTCAGCGGCGCCACCGCGACCGACCAGAAGATCAGCGGCACCGGCAACTTCGAGCAGCTGCTCAACCTCGGCGCCAGCGATCAGGAGCCGGATGCCAACGACGCGCACGTGGTGAACATTGTCGACTGGCTGTTCCAGTACGCCTTCGACCAGCGTGCCAGCGACATCCACATCGAACCGCGGCGCGAACAGGGCACAGTGCGCTTTCGCATCGACGGCGTCCTGCATAACGTCTACCAATTCCCGCCGCAGGTAGCGATGGCAGTGGTCAGCCGTCTCAAATCGCTAGGGCGAATGAATGTCGCCGAGAAGCGCAAACCGCAGGACGGGCGAGTCAAGACCAAGACGCCGGATGGCGGTGAGGTCGAGTTGCGCCTCTCCACCCTACCGACGGCGT
Organism: Pseudomonas sp. NPDC047961; assembly: GCF_050272435.1. Lineage (NCBI taxonomy): Bacteria > Pseudomonadati > Pseudomonadota > Gammaproteobacteria > Pseudomonadales > Pseudomonadaceae > Pseudomonas > Pseudomonas sp. NPDC047961. The sequence goes on from NZ_JBNNMD010000002.1 coordinate 866,768, forward strand.
TTGGCGAAAAGATGGTGATGCGGATCTTCGATCCGGAAGTGCTGCTCAAGGGCTTTGATCAGCTGGGCTTTTCCGCCGAAGATCTGCGCCGCTGGCAGAGCATGACCGGCCAACCCAACGGCATCATTCTCGTCACCGGCCCTACCGGCTCGGGCAAGACCACCACGCTGTACACCACCCTCAAGCAGCTGGCGACGCCCGAGGTCAACGTCTGCACCATTGAAGACCCAATCGAGATGATCGAGGGCGCCTTCAACCAGATGCAGGTGCAGCACAACATCGACCTGACCTTCGCCAGCGGCGTGCGCGCGCTAATGCGTCAGGACCCGGATATCATCATGGTCGGCGAGATTCGCGACCTGGAAACAGCGGAAATGGCAATCCAGGCGGCACTCACCGGCCACTTGGTGCTCTCGACGCTGCATACCAACGACGCGCCAAGCGCCATCACACGCTTGTTGGAGCTTGGCGTTCCGCATTACCTGCTCCGCGCAACACTGCTCGGGGTGATGGCCCAGCGTCTCGTGCGCACACTTTGCCCACACTGCAAGGCGCCCATAAAGCTCGACGCCGATGACTGGCAGGCCCTGACCAAACCCTGGAATGCCCCACTGCCGGGTAACGCCCATCAGGCGGTGGGCTGCATCGAATGCCGCGACACCGGCTATCGCGGCCGCGCCGGGGTCTACGAGATCATGCTGCTCAACGATGCGATCAAACCACTGATCACCGCCGACACCGACCTCATCGCCCTGCGCCGTCAGGCGTTCAAAGACGGCATGCACAGCCTGCGCCTATCTGGCGCGCAGAAGATTGCTGCGGGGCTCACGACCTTGGAAGAAGTACTCAGGGTCACGCCGCAAAGCGAACAGAAATAGCTGAAAGGAAACCAGCGAGGTGAATGTCGCTTCTCACATCCACCTCGCTCTCTAAACATCGAGCGGCTTTTTTAATTGTCAGTTCTTGACGCAATCAAGGTGGCCGCCTCGCCCGATTCACAGTTCAGGTAAGCCGACGACTGTAGCCACTGCTGATCCGGGTACCAGGAGAACATGAATTGGCCGCCTTTGAGGCTGTCGACCACCATGCGCGCCACTTCTGGGCGAACCGCTGGACAGCCCTGGCTGCGACCGATACGCCCCTGCGTCGCAATCCAGGCCGGATTCACGTAATCGGCCGGATGGATAACGATCGCCCGCTCGCGCGCCAAGTCGTTCACTCCGGGCTCGAGCCCGTCCATACGCAGCGAGTAGCCGTGCTTGCCGCTGTAGCTTTCTGCCGTGCGGAACAGACCGATGCTCGACTGGTGGCTACCTTCGACGTTGGAGAAACGCGTGGCTAGATTTTCACCCGACCCGTTGCCATGCGCGACGAAATCCTTGAGCAAGAGCCGCCCGCGCTGCAGGTCGAAAATCCACAGCCGGCGCTCTGAAGAAGGCAGCGAAAAATCGATGACGGCCAACCGTTTAGCCGGCGTCGCGCCATGGTTCACGGCGCACTGCATGGCCGCGACAGCATGAGTCAACACAACCGGATCGAGGGTCGGAGCCACGCGGGCAAGATCGTCCACCAGCGGCTGATAAGCAGGTGAGGCGGCCAGCAGCGGCATAGACATGAGCAAGCCGACGGCCAAACAGAGGCGGCGAAGCGAAACCATCATTTGTACAGTAACCTCGTCGGGCGCCAATGCCGATCTTCCCTGCCGACCGACGCCCCACTGCTCGCTACCAGGCCCAAACACTAATTGAAGTAGCGAAATTAAATCAGACGGGACCTGCAATGCTCCCACGTCGTCTGATACAACAAGTTCTAGTAGCCTGAACGGGCCTTGTTTTTCCAGGCACCGTGGCTTGTTCAGCGGCGGAGTCTAGCAGTCAGCGGGACCACCAGGAGTGAAGCGTTGTACAAAAAACATACATCAGGTCTGCTTTTCACATTGCTTCTGGCGCCATGGCTGGCGGTGGCGGAACCGGTACCTGAGCCCGCCGGCTCAATTCAGGGTGTCCTGCAGAACCTTCCAAGTGCGTGCGGCCAGCCCCTGGTAGATGTCGATACAACCGCTCTGAAACGGCTTTCTGAGCTCTACCGGCGTAAGCAATTCGATATGTTGTGGACCTCCTATACGCAGATTGACGCACTGTTGGTGCAGATCGAAGCGCTGGTCGATGACGGACTGGAACCTGCGGCTTACCATCCCGAAGCCATTCGTCGGGCGATGCTAACCGCCACACTCGATCCACTGCACCGCGAGTGCAGCGATGTATTAGCCAGCCATGCCTACCTGTCGGCCCTAGGTCACCTTGCCCAAGGACGCCTGCCCCAGGACCGCATCGAGCCCGTCTGGCACAGCCCCGATGCAGCCGCGACGCCGAAGGCCGAGGCGCGCCTGATGTCCATCGCCAGCGAAGGACTGGGGCACTTGGAGCACACATTCAATAAGGCGCGTCCGTCGCTGGAGCAGTACAACAACTTGCGCAAGGCCTATGCGCGGCTGCGCGATCAACCGGAGCCAGAATGGCAGCCGATTCCCGCCGGCCAGACCTTGCGACCAGGCATGTCAGATCCACGTGTGCCACTGCTACGGCAGCGTTTAAGCGCAGACGGCTACCTGCTCGCAACGGCCGCCGCGCCGGGCGCCGACGATCGCTACAGCGACCAGCTGGTGGACGCGCTCAAGGCCTTTCAGCGCCGCCATGCCCTGCAGGACGACGGCATCCTCGGCACCGACACACTGACCGAACTGAACGCCACGCCAGCCAACCGGCTGAATCAGCTACGGGTAAACCTGGAACGGTTCCGCTGGCTATCCGCTGACATCGAGCCCCGCTCGCTGCTGGTCGATATCGCTGGCGGGCGAGTAATTTACTTCCGTGACAGCAGCCCGCAATGGGAAGCACGTATCCAGGTGGGCCGCGATACTCGGCAGACCCCGTCGATCAAATCGATCGTCACGCGAATCACGCTCAACCCGACCTGGACCGTACCGCCGACCATCCTGCGTGAGGACAAGCTACCGCAGATCCGCGAAAACCCGAGCTACCTCGCGCAACACAACATGCAGGTGCTCGATTACGAAGGCCGTGTACTCGATCCGGCCACGATCGACTGGAGCAATCCGGGGCGGATTCTGCTGCGCCAGGCCGCCGGACCCGACAACCCGCTCGGCCGGGTGGTCATGCGTTTCGCCAACCCCTATTCCATCTACCTGCACGACACGCCGAGCCAGGGCCTGTTCGCACGTTCGCAACGGGCGTTCAGCTCGGGCTGTGTCAGGGTAGAATCGGTGATGCAACTGGTTGATTTGTTGCTGAGCGAGGCCGAACGCGAGCGCGTTGCCCAATTGCTTGATACTGGGCTGACCTACGAATACCGCCCGACAGAACCCACACCGATACTCCTGGCCTACTGGACAGCCGAAGCCGACAGCAACGGGCTGCCGCGTTATCGTCCGGATGTCTACCGCCGTGACCAAAAGCTGCTGGCGGCACTGCAAGCGGCCGACCGAGGCCTCGTGCCGCCCGCGATCAACCCGCACTAACGCCTTCCAGCCACGACGACTTGGGAGCTACCGCTCAAGACCAGACCGGCGGCTCTGGCAGATTGCCCGTAGACCGAGGTCTACTTGGCATTGGAACCTGTACAGGTATTTTGCATAGCCACAACCGCCTGCATCTGCGCCGCCGCCTAGCCATTGCAAGCGCTCGGTCGCCGCCGCATGGACACCAAGATCGTTGCCGCCACGGATAGCCGAGCAAACGTTTTGAAGAAGAAAAACACAAGCAATACATGGAACGAAGCTGACCGACTGGCAGCCCTGGCCCGATACCGCATTCTCGACACCCCCGCCGAGGCGGCTTTCGATGATCTGGTGCTGCTTGCCGCCGAGCTGTGCACCACCCCCAGCGCCGCCATCGTGTTCGTCGACAAGGACCGCCAATGGGTAAAGGCCTCGGTCAACATCGAAGGTGGCAACCGCCCTCGAGACGAGGCGCTCTGCGCCCGCGCCATCGGCGGCAGCGAACCGCTGGTGATCGAGGACCTGTCCAACGAGCCGCTGGCTAACGGCATGACGGGCTTCTATGCCGCAGCGGTATTGCGCACTGCTGATGGTCTGCCACTCGGCACACTATGTGTTCTGGACAGCCAGCCGCGGCAACTGTCGGAGCGTCAGCGCGCCCATCTGGAGGCATTGGGCCGTCAAGTCATGGCCCTGCTGGAGCTGCGTCGCAGCCGTGAAGCCAACGAGCGCAACCGGCAGATCATCGACAGCGCAGTCGACTACGCAATTCTCACCACCGACGCCCAGGGCCTCATCACCAGCTGGAACCAGGGCGCCGAACGCATCCTCGGCTGGCAACCGCACGCCGCGATCGGCAGCCACGCCTCGCGCTTCTACATGGACGAAGACGTGGCCAGCGGCGTGCTTGATAAGGAAATGGCAACCGCGGCACGCGATGGTTCGGCGATGAACGAACGCTGGCATGTGCGCAAGGATGGCAGCCGCTTCTGGGCCAGCGGGGTGCAAATGCCGCTCAAGGATGATCACGGTCAGCATCTGGGTTTCGTCCATATCCTGCGCGACCTGACCGAACGCCTGCATGAACAGGCAGCCATTCGCCAAGCTGAAGAGCGCTACCGGGCTCTGGTTGACCTGAGCCCTCAGGTCATCTGGCAGTGCGATGCTGATGGGCAGTTGATCTTCTGCAACCGCTACTGGTGTGACTTTACCGGCCTTAGCGCCGAAGCCTCGGCTGGCATGGGCTGGCTTTCAGCGGTGGCGCCGGACCACCGCGACGCCGTACTGAAGCAATGGCGAGGCGCCCTGAAATCCGGACAGGCCGGCAGCTTCGAAGTCCCGCTGCTGGCAGCCGACGGCAGCCAACGCTGGTTCCAGGGCAGCGGCGCGCCCGTGTACGACTGCGACTGCCGGCTGCTGCACTGGGTATTGGTCGCGCAGGACATTCATGAGCGACGCCTGGCCGAGATCAAACGGCTGGAAAGCGAGGCATTCACCCGTAGCTTGCTGGACGCGGCAAGCGAAGGCTTTTATTCCATCGACACCAAGGGGTTGGTCACCCTGTGCAACGAGGCATTCGTCGGGCTACTCGGATTTTCCAGCAAAGAAGACGTGCTTGGCCGGCAGCTGCATCCGCTTATTCACCATAGTCATCCGGACGGCTCACCCTATCCGCTGGAGGAATGCCCGATTCTGCGCACCGCCACGACCGGCGAGTCGGCACACGTCGAGTATGAGCTGTTCTATCGCGCGGACGGTACCAGCCTGCCGGTGGAATACCGGGTCGCCCCGTTGTACCGGGACAGGGTGCTGCATGGGGCGATCTGCACCTTCACCGACATCAGCGAGCGGACCCGCGGCGAGGCCCAGCAATCCTACCTGCTGGAGTTGAGCGACCGCCTGCAGGACAGCGGCAGTCGTATCGAACTGGCCGACATGATGGCCGATCGGCTTGCCCAGCTGATGGGGGCGGAATGCATCTATCAAGGGCATGTGGATGAGCGCGACGGTCTGATCATCGATCAGCACTGGCCACCGGGCCCCGGCAACTCTCGGTCCGCCTCCTACACGCTTGGAGCCTGTGCACGGACGTTACGCCTGCGCTTATCGCAAGGCCTTATCGTGCCGTTCGAAGACCTCCTCGACGAAGCCGATTGCCATGGCAACTGCGGCGGCCTGCATGAACACCTTGGCTACCGCAGCCTGTTGCTGGCGCCCTTGCTGGAACAATCCGCTAACTGCGCCTTTCTGCTGTTCGGCAGCCGACAGCCACGCCGCTGGAGCCAGGCGGATATTTCACTGGTGCGCGAAGTGGCCGAACGCATCCGCGCGGCCGCTGACCGAGCGCGCGCTCGCGAGGCCTTGCTGGAAGCCGAACAGCGCGTCAGCCTGGCCAACGAGATCGCGGCGATTGGCGTCTGGGAATACGATTTTGAAGGCAACTGCCTGCACTGGGATGCCCAGCTGAAGGCACTCGCGGGCATCGCACCGAACGAACCGGCCCTGACGGTGGATCAATTCCTCGCACGGGTGCACGCTGACGACCGCCACGCACTGCTGCACGCCTTCCGCAACGCGCTCGACGGGGTTGGTGGCGGCGAGCTGAATCTCGAGTACAGGGTGTATGACGAGCGCAACGACCAGTTCCGCTGGCAGACCAATCGCGGTCGTCGTCTGGTAGACAGCGGTGGAAAGGTTCGCCTGCTGGGCACCGCCCGGGACATCACCGCTGAGCGCAACGCTGCCTTGAAGCTGCTGCGCATGAACGCGCTGCTCGAAGAGCAGATACAGGAACGCCAGATCACCGAACAGCGCCAATCGGTGCTCATGGAGCTGGGCGATCTGCTGCGCGGACAACCTGACAGCATCACCATCGTCACGGCTGCCGTGCGTGCACTGGGCACCACACTGCAGGTGACCCGCGCGGCCTTTTTGTCCATCGACCCAGGCGGACAATACGCCACCGTCGAGCGCTACTGGAGCGACGGCGCTCTGGGTGACTACAGCGAGCGCATGTGTTTTGCCGACTACGGTGACTTCATCTACGACCTGCAGCACGACGAGCTGGTGGTGGTCGAAGATGTGCTGCATGACCCACGCACTGCTGCGCAGGCAGCAAGCCTGCGCTTACGGCGCATCCAGAGCCTGGTTTGCGTGCCGCTGCAGGAGCAGGGGGTGCTCAGCGCGGCCTTGATCCTGCTGCAGGATCGACCGCGGCAATGGGCCGAAGACGACATTTCCTTTATTCGGGAAGTCGCTGACCGTGCCTGGACGGCCGACGAGCGCATGCGCGCCGAAACTGCATTGCGCGCCAGCGAGGAGCAATTCCGCACCCTCGCCGATAACATGAGCCAGTTCGCCTGGATGGCCGATCCGGCGGGCCACATCTACTGGTACAACAAGCGCTGGTACGACTACACCGGAACCACACTGGAGGCCATGCGAGCCCTGGGCTGGCGATCGGTCCATCACCCCGACCATCACGCGCGGGTCAGCGCTTCGATGAAACGCGCCGTGGCGATCGGCTCGATCTGGGAGGAAACCTTCCCGCTACGCGGCAAAAGCGGCCAGTACCGCTGGTTCCTGGCGCGCGCTGTACCTATTCGCGACGACTTCGGTCAGGTGACCCGCTGGTTTGGCACAAACACCGACATCACGGCACAGGTAACCGCCGAAGAAGCGCTGCGCGAGCTGAACGACAATCTGGAACGGCGCGTCGCCGAGCGCACGCGCGAGCTGGCCGAGATCAACCATCTGCTGCATCTGGAAATGGGTGAGCGCGAGCGCGCCGAGGACACCCTGCGCCATGCACAGAAGATGGAAGCCATCGGCCAGCTGACAGGCGGCCTCGCCCACGACTTCAACAACATGCTGACCGGGGTGCTAGGCGCCCTCGATTTGATCCAACGCCGAGTCGCCAACGGTCAGGTCAACGATCTCGGTCGCTATGTGGATGCGGCATCCAGTTCAGCCACCCGCGCCGCAGCTTTGACCCATCGCCTGCTGGCCTTCGCCCGGCGCCAGTCGCTGGATCCGCAACCGGTGAACGTCAACCTGTTGGTCGAGTCGATGGAGGACATGCTGCGCCGCACCATGGCCGAGCACATCGAGTTCGATACCCGCCTGCAGGAAAGCCCCTGGCTGGCCTACACCGATGCGCACCAGCTCGAGAACGCCCTGCTCAACCTGGTAATCAACGCGCGCGACGCCATGAGCGAAGGCGGCAGGCTGATCATTCAAACCGGCTCGGTACAGATCAATACACCGCAGCCAGACGGCCCCGAACCCGGCGAATACGTCACGCTCAGCGTGGCCGACAATGGGTCGGGCATGCCAGCCGAAGTGGTTGCCAAGGCATTCGACCCGTTCTTCACCACCAAACCGATCGGCCAGGGCACCGGCCTCGGGCTTTCGATGGTCTATGGCTTCGTCAAGCAGACTGGCGGCCATGTACGCATCGACAGTACACCGGGGCAAGGCACGCTGATCACCTTGTTCCTGCCGCGCAACCGGACACAGGCTGCGCACATCGAAGAGCAAGCCAGCAAACCGGTGGCCGTCAGCGGCGCGCAGGCCGACGAAACCGTACTGGTGGTCGAGGATGAAGCCGCGGTGCGCATGCTGGTGGTCGAGGTCCTGCAAGAGCTTGGCTACCAGGTCCTCGAAGCAGTGGACGGTAACAGCGCACTGCCGCATCTGACGGGTACACAACGTATCGACTTGCTGGTCAGCGATATCGGACTGCCCGGCATTAGCGGGCGTCAGCTGGCAGAAATCGCGCGCCAGCACCGACCGGACCTGCACGTGCTGTTCATCACCGGTTATGCGCCGAACGCACAGGTACGTGGCGAGTTCCTCGGCCCCGGAATGGATATGCTGGCCAAACCCTTCAGCATCGACATGCTCGGCGCCAAGGTTCGCCAACTGATTGAACGCAGCGGATAGCGTCCAAGGAACTCTGCTGATCGCTGCGCACTCTCTAATGGAGGATCAAGCAGAGGCATCCATCATGCGCAAAACACTCCTGGCAGCCGTGACCCTGAGCTGTATCCCTTTTGGTGCGGCGATGGCGGACGAAGGGTTTGTCCGGCAGATTCTATCGTCGGGCGCCACCACCGCTTCCACTTACATGACGTTCCGCGACGACAAGCTGGTCGCCGCGGCACGGGAGGACGCCAGCAGTTTCGTGGCCAGCGATGGAGCCATCCGTGGCCCCTATTTGGAAGCGATGCTGGTGAAACTGCGCAGCGAGCAACCGCAACTACAGGCCAGCGACATGCAGCTGGCGAGCGCGATCCTCGCAGCCGAACAACACTAGGTGACGCAACACCGGCCAGCCGGCCGGTGATGTCGCTCCGCATGTAGCCAAGCGGCAGACCGCGTCGCCATTCGTCCACCCGCAGCATTCGGAGAATCCCATGAAGAAAACCGCATCCGCCGTCTGGCAAGGTGACTTGAAAAGCGGCAAAGGCACCATCAGCACCGAAAGTGGCGCGCTGAAAGATAACCCCTACGGCTTCAACACCCGTTTCGAAGGCGCTCCTGGCACCAACCCGGAAGAATTGATTGGCGCAGCACACGCCGGCTGTTTCTCTATGGCGCTGTCGATGATGCTCGGTCAAGCCGGACTGACTGCCGAGCGAATCAACACCACCGCAGAAGTCACCCTGGACAAGGACGACAAAGGCTTCTCCATTACCGCAATCGCCCTGACGCTCAAAGCCAAGGTGCCGAGCACCGATAACGAGCAGTTCCAACAGATCGCCAACCAGGCGAAGGAAGGCTGCCCGGTATCGCGCGTGCTCAATGCACAGATCAGTCTGAACGCGACCTTGGAAAACTAATTCCACGCAAACGAAAACGCCGCCCCATCGGGCGGCGTTTTCGTTCATGCGGTTGGTGGGTCAGCCGCGGATGTTGTAGATGTCCTTCTCGTTCAGCTCGGCGTAATCGTACAAGCGATTGAGATAGGCACTCTGCTGTTCCCAGACTTTGCTGGCGACTGGATCGGCAGCGGCGGAAGCATCGACCACCTCGGCAGCCACTTCCCGCAGACGGGCCAATACTTCGTCCGGCAGGCGGCGAACTTCAACGCCCTGCGCGCGCAGCTGCTCCATAGCCTCCATGTTCTTCGCGTTGTAGTCGTCGAGCATGTCTCCGTTGACGGCACGGGCCGCGGCACGAACGATGGTCTTGAGATCGTCTGGCAGGGTTTCCCAAGCCTTCAGGTTGACGTCCAGTTCGAAGGTGACGTTCGGCTCCTGCCAGCCTGGCGTGTAGTAGTACTTGGCAGCCTTGTGCAGCCCCAGCGCCAGATCGTTGTACGGGCCAATCCACTCGGTGGCATCGATGGCACCGGTCTGCAGCGCCGTGAAAATTTCACCGGCCGGCATGTTGACCACAGTCCCGCCCATCTTGGTCAGCACTTCGCCGCCCAGGCCGGGGGTACGCATCTTCAGGCCTTGGAAGTCATCAACCGAGTTGATTTCTTTGTTGAACCAGCCCGCCGTCTGCACGCCCGTCGCACCGCAGGCCATGGGCAGTACGCCGAATGGTTTGTAGACCTCTTCCCATAGCTTCATGCCGCCGCCGTGATGCAGCCAGGCGTTCATTTCCTGAGCATTGGGGCCGAATGGCAAAGCGCAGAAGAACTGAGCGGCCGGGACCTTGCCTTTCCAATAATAGGGCGCACCATGACCCATCTCGGCCGTACCACGGGACACCGCATCGAACACCTCAAGTGCCGGCACCAGCTCACCAGCGGCATACACCTTGACCGTGAGCCGGCCATCGCTCATTTCGTTGACCAGCTTGGCGAAGTTTTCTGCGCCAACGCCTACACCCGGGAAGTTCTTCGGCCAGGAGGTGACCATCTTCCAGTTGAATTTCTCGGTGCTTGCGGTGCCTTCGGGCTTGGCAGCGGTTTCGGCTTCCTTATTGCAACCGGCCAGTGCGGTTGCGGCCAGACCAACGCCAGCGGCGGCCAGAATTTGACGACGTTTCATGAGTCACTCCTTGTTGTTGTAATGCTGAATGTCGGAACCCCGAAATCAGGTAGTTCTAGCTATCATATGGCTATCTCTCACTCAAGCGCCGTGACTACGTACAGGCACTACGTACGTAGTACTGCCGGTTGCGACACCTTCGCACAGCCGCCTAGAATCGCCGGCCGCCTGGCCATAACAATAAAGGATCTGCCATGTCGAAACATGCCCCTCCACTGCTCGGTCTCGCTAGAGTGATCGACGCCGTGAACGCCCGCTTCGGACAGGCCTGCGCCTGGCTGACCCTGTTTCTGGTCATCGGAACCGCCATCGTCGTGGTGCTGCGCTACGGGTTCGGCATCGGCGCAACTGCGCTGCAGGAAGCCGTTCTCTACGCACACGCGTTGGTGTTCATGGGTGCCGCCGCCTGGGTTCTGCAACGCAACGGCCATGTCCGCGTCGACATCTTCTATCAGCGTTTCACCCCACGCTACCAGGCATTGGTCGAAGTGCTCGGCACCCTGCTGTTTCTCTTGCCTGTCTGCCTGTTTCTCGGTTGGGCAAGCTGGGACTATGTCGCCAACTCCTGGGCGACGCTGGAAGGCTCCAGCGAATCGGGCGGTCTCAAGTTCGTTTACCTGCAGAAGAGCATCATCCTCGTCCTGGTTGTTTGTCTCATCCTGCAGGGCATTTCCGAAATCATCAAAGCCGCCTACACCATGTCCGGCCGCCTGCCAGAGCAGGAGGTGAAGCATGGCTGAGTTGATGGCAATACTGCTGTTCATCAGCATCTGCGCGGCCTTGATGGCCGGCTACCCGGTCGCGTTTACCTTGGGCGGTGTTTCACTCCTGTTCGCCGGGCTCGGCATCGTTACCGGCACCTTCGATGGCGGTTACCTGAGCGCCTTACCGAACCGTTTGTTCGGCATCATGAACAACCAGACGATGCTCGCGGTGCCGCTATTCGTGTTCATGGGCGTAATGCTGGAAAAGAGCCGGGTTGCCGAAGACCTGCTCGAATCCATGTCGCGGCTGTTCGGCACCCTGCGTGGCGGGCTGGCGATTTCCGTCTGTGTGGTGGGCGCGCTGCTCGCGGCCAGCACCGGCATTGTTGGCGCCACCGTGGTGACCATGGGCCTGCTGGCGCTGCCAACCATGCTTCGCCGCGGCTATGATCCGGCGATTTCGACCGGCACCCTCGCCGCCACGGGCACCTTGGGCCAGATCATTCCGCCGTCGATCGTGCTGGTCTTGCTGGGCGATGTCATGTCCAGCGCCTACCAGCAGGCGCAGCTGAAGATGGGCATCTTCTCACCGAAGACCGTTTCGGTCGGGGATCTGTTCGTCGGGGCCTTACTGCCCGGCCTGCTGCTGGTCGGCATGTATATCCTTTACATCATCGGCGTGGCCATCCTCCAGCCGAAGAAACTGCCGGCCCTGCCGCAGGAAGAGCTCGGCCCGATCGAGTGGGGCAAGTTGATCAATGCGCTGGTGCCGCCGCTGCTGCTGATCAGCGCGGTGCTCGGCTCGATCCTCGCCGGCTACGCAACGCCAACCGAGGCCGCGGCGCTGGGTGCGCTCGGTGCGATGGTCTTGGCCCTCTACAAGGGCAAACTGAACTTCGGCCAGCTGCGCGAAGTGGCCTATGGCACCACCGAAATCAGCGCCATGGTGTTTCTGATCCTGATTGGCGCCTCGCTGTTCTCGCTGGTGTTCCGCGGCTTCGGTGGCGAAGTGCTGATCGAGGATGTCTTCGCTCAGCTACCTGGCGGCGTGCTCGGCGCCTTCTTCGTGGTCATGCTGGTGATCTTCCTGCTGGGCTTCATCCTCGACTTCATCGAGATCACCTTTGTGGTCGTCCCGATCGTCGGCCCGGTGTTGCTGGCCATGGGGCTCGATCCGGTGTGGCTCGGCGTGATGATCGCGCTGAACCTGCAGACCTCGTTCCTCACGCCCCCTTTCGGCTTCGCGCTGTTCTACCTGCGCGGCGTGACGCCGAAATCAGTGCCCACCAGCACGATCTACAAAGGCGTGGTGCCGTTCATCCTGATTCAGCTGCTGCTGTTGGTGATTGCCTACCAGTTCCCTGGGCTGGTCACCTGGCTACCCGAGCAGATTTACGGCCAATAGTCCCCGCAGACGCCCGTTTCGACGGGCGTCTGGCTTTTCGGCAGCCGTTTTCGGCGCGATCATAACCATGAAGCCGCCATCGCCGAGCCCCCATGTCCACCGCCTCATTCAGCTACGCACAACTGGCCGAACGCTTTCAGCAGCTCGATGAGTTTCTGTTGCAGCACCAACCGTTGTGGCGCCCGCGCCCCTTCACGCACATGCGTCTCGGCTGGGAATCCGAACACCCTGAGCTGGCCCTTTGGCTGCGCGGCCGCTCGCTGGAAGACGCTGAAGCCGCGCACAACCAGCCCGCACAGCTGCTCGCACCCGCCCCGTTTCCACAGCTGGCTGCGCGGGCCATCGCCCTGAGCTGCATGGACGAGATGCCCTCCTCACCCATCCGAAACACTGACGCGAGCCAGCTGGCCGACGTGCCCGGACGCAAGTGGCTGCAGATCCAGGCATTCGACGCGGCCCTGACGTTCAGTGAAGTCCCGCACCACTGGGTCGACTGGTGCGCAGGCAAAGGTCATCTGGGGCGCCAGCTGGTCAGGCGCGGGGGCGAGCTGACGTGCGTTGAGTGGGATCAGGCTTTGGTTACAGCCGGCGCCCACCTCAGTCAGAAGCTGGGCATCGACGCAAATCACCGACAGCAGGACGTGATGGCCGACGACGTGGCTGCACGGCTCAATCCCACCACAACGCCGATAGCGCTACATGCCTGTGGCGATCTGCACGTTCGTATGATCAACCTGAGCATCGCGCAACGCTGCCAGCAACTGGCAATCGCACCCTGCTGCTACAACCGGATCCAGACAAATCGTTACCAGCCCTTGTCGACGCTTGGGCGGCAATCAAGCCTTGAGCTCTCCCGTGACGACCTCGGCCTGCCACTCAGCGAAACCGTCACTGCCGGCGCGCGCGAACGCCGTCAGCGCGACCAGTCGATGGCCTGGCGCCTGGGTTTCGATCTGCTCCAACGTGAGCTGCGCGGCAAAAACGATTATTTGCCCACACCCTCGCTTCCCAGTAGCTGGCTGAAAAAGCGATTCGCACAGTACTGCCGTGACCTGGCGACGCTAAAGCAACTAGCCGAACCGCCGGAGCAGAACTGGGACGCGCTTGAACGGCGCGGCTGGCAGCGCCTGGCCGAAGTACGCAATCTGGAACTGCTGCGCGGTCTGTTCCGACGGCCGCTGGAACTCTGGCTGCTGCTCGACCGCGCGCTGCTACTGGCCGAAAACGGCTATGCGGTACGCCTGGGAACGTTCTGCCCTGCTGAGCTGACACCGCGCAATCTGATGCTGATTGCCGAGCTTGAGGCGCGATTCGCAAGCACTTGAATAAACTCATGCAAACAACTGGCAACAAACAGTTTACTCGCCGCGAGCAATGGCTATAATGGCGCCCATCTTTTAGCCGGTATAGCTCAGCTGGTAGAGCAACTGACTTGTAATCAGTAGGTCCCGAGTTCGACTCTTGGTGCCGGCACCATATACAGAAAGGCCCACAGCAATGTGGGCCTTTCTCGTTTCTGCTTTGGGCTATCACCGGGCTAGCAGCGAAACGGAAAAATGTTTCTTTGCGCTGCCTTTCGCGGACGGCTCCATGTTGCACACGTCGTCTCCGCACGAGAGAGCTGATATCAATGTGCCCTTCTGGATCACGCGACCTAGCCTAGCAGCCGCTGCAATGAGGGCCGGTGGTCCGGCCCGTAGTTGCTAACCGAATTTTGGCCTATAGACCGTCGTCAACGAGTCCAAATGTTCGAGCATCGTCGCACTTCTGGCCTGCTCCATCGCGGTGCTCTTGTCCAATTCGACATGGATATGCTCCAGCAGCCGATCGCGATTGACGCTAAACGGATCAAGCTTGTCGATCAGGTAGACCAACAGCGTCGAAAGGATCGTCGACGTCGCGCCTACGATCACAGCCGTGGCGATGTCGGCAAAGGGGGTAATGAACGGTATCGCCATGAGGTATTTACTGACGATCTCCTCAAGCATGACAGCGCCCACGACGACCCCACCGCCGACAAGGACCTTGAGAGCTGCATCTAGCGCCTGGTTGAGCGTCATACCTTGAGGGCGTAGCAGCAGTGTCTTGCCGGCTTCGATAAGCGAGAGGGTACCCTCGCGGATCATGCGTACCGCCCGCTTAGCAGTTGTCAAAAACGCGTTGATCAGGACGGTGACCAGATTGGAGAGAAAGCCAGCTAGAAAGCCTGTGCCGGCCGCAGCCAGCGCATCCTTCCAGCGAGCAACAATACGCCCGGTAATGCGGCCTAGGCGTATTCTGAGTTCTCGGCGCACGGATCGAGTGCTGGATCCGTTGCGGTACCAGTCGCCGATTTCATCGAAGGAGGCCGAGAAGAACTCGACCAGCACCACGCCGATCGCCGCCTGGAAAGCCATCTTGCCTCCTTCCTTGGCTGAGGTTTCGATGCAGTCCTTTCGGAATTTCTCACTCTTATAGTACGCCTCGTTGATTTTGCTGTCGTACTCCTCGCGCGCCATGCGCTCCTTCTCCAAGAGCAGCTCCGGATTTTTATCGATCTTTTCCTGCTCAGTCAGCTTGTTGAGCTTGTTCTTTTCGCTTTTAGTCAGTGGCTCGCCGGAGCTTTCTTTTTCGCGCAGAGCGGCGAGATCGGTGTTGCGTTTTTCACGCGTTCTCTCAAGATATTTTAGAAAGTCTGCAGTCGAGCGCTCACCTTTCGCAGAGTTTGTTGTCTGCGTGGTCGAATTGAGGTTTGAATCGCTGTTCGCCAGTTCAACACCATCCAACTCGGCAAGAACACGACCGGGATCAGTGTGGATTTCTTTGGCAGATATGGTGTGATCGAGGCTCTGGCTTTCCTTCAAGCCAAGGGTGTCACCGGTGTAAGCGTCTTTCAACTCACCCTTTTCCCGTTTCCCAGTCTCGCTCCGGTTTCGTTCGACGTAGTGCGTGTCCTTGTTGTGGTACTTCCTGTCGTCATAAGGCTCGTTCGCTTTGTATGCGTCTTCTGCTTTCTTGGTCGCATAAACCTCGTTGCGAGCGTTGTGAATGGTATCTACGTTGCCGCCGACCTTGTCGTACGCGCTAAGCATCCTGCCCAGCCCGAAAGGCACCACGATGGCCTGCAGGGCGCCGCGCCGGCTTTCTACAAGAAGCTGATCGAAGCGCTCAGCGTTAAAAGCTGCTGTCAGGGCGTTGAGCCGGACCTGAGCCTGCGCGTATGTGGCAGCCGGAGGGAGTTCTAAAGATAGTGCTTGGTTGACCCGACCGATAAACTGATGGTCGACAGGCGCATGCATGACCTGATCGATTTCAGCGGCGCTTGGCATGCTGATGAGCTGGGTAGAGTTTTGGCGCTTAGCGCGAGCCTGCTGACGCCGCATGACGCGTTCGATACGAGAAGACATGACTGCTCTCCTTTAAGCTGCAGCGCGCAGAAGGTTCCAACGCCGGCGAAAGTTATGCTTGTCCGGTGAGATCGTCGAATCGATCTCGACGATTTCTGTGATGATCTCGTCGAAGAGGTGCCAGGTATCACGATCAGCAACCTCTTTTGCAAATGCATGCGCGGTGCGCACAGCTGGAGGGTTCTCCAATACGTCCCGCAGCTTTAATCGGATGTGGCTGGGCAGCTTCACTGACATCATGCCAGCTACGTACTCGTCGACCAGGTCGCGTTCACGATCACCAACGCGGCCGGTGGAAGCTGCGCAGGAATAGCCGACTGTGGCCAGGGCGACGGCCAGCTTGAACATGTCGTTCGTTTCAGCGAATCTGGCCGCAAGGGACTCGTAGTGCGCATCGTTCTGCTTGAGCGTCTCGTCGTACTTTGCCTTCTCCCGGGCAGCGCCGTTCTTCTCACCGCGTGCCTCGGCCGCCTTGTTCTCTTTCTTGTTCCAGAAATGCGATACGGTACCGGTTGCCAATGCAGAGGCTACTGCGGCTGCGGCCATTTTTGCGATAGTGCCGATGCTCATGTGGCTTTCCTTGCTGTCAGGTGAGGCCACTATAAAGCATGGCAAATTGATGATAAATCGCCACCAGTCAGCTCGTGCCCTCGCCTGGTTGCAGGTTTTCAGTGCGGATCGGTTCTGAGCAAGCTTGAAGGATCTATGGTGGACCGCTTCCGCCTGATGCAGAGGGCCGAGCAACGTAATAGCCTGGGTTGAAGACGTCGGCGACACCGGCGACACCGGCGACAGGCCCCGAGCCTCCGATGGTTTGGACTGGCGACGCGCCGGCGACTCGTGGCGACTACTTGCCAGCCATCGAGACAAGCATGTCGCCGGGCGTCGCCAGTTTGTCGCCCCTATGCTGGTTAGGATCTACTGGCTCAGTCGCCGCGGTCGCCGCGGTCGCCAACAATGGGTTGAGCCGGAACCGCTTGCCGTCATCTGTGAACACCTGACGATGCTGCACCAGCAGGGCCAGTAATTGGTCGCGCTGCTTGGCACTCTTCCTGACAGAGCGTGGCCCCTCCCGTTGCAGCTTTCGGGCATCAAAGCTGTGCCAACAGTTGTCACTCAGCCAGTCGATCAGGCGCTGCGCTTGCAGCACATGGGGGGCTACGCTTGCTGGAGTTGTTAACCGCAGTGTCTCAAATAAGTACCAGCTCACGAGCCTGGCAGCACGCTCAATGATTGGCCCCGTCAATGCCCCGGCTTTCTCCACGATGGCGAGCACACCTGCAATTCGCAAGATGTATTCCCCGCCTTTAGCGGCAGTGGGCTTTATCTCCTGCAAATCACCGCTTCGGCCCAAACCAGCTTCGATAGCATCGTAAGCTTCGACCCAGAGAGCTTTGGCTTCCGCATCCATTATCAGCGCTGGCGGATCAAGATCCCCCTGATCATTTGTGAGAGGCTCCAGAGCTAGAAGATGGGCCATCCGTTCCCAGTAACATAGAAGACGCGGATCTCGGTACGGTTCGGCGAGCCGATAGAAGCGGGATCCCGCCAGCGACGCTGGCCAAGAGATCAAGAAACGGCCAAGAAAGCCTTGCCCTTGCATGATTGGATTGCCGAGCACTTGCTCCGCAATGATCGGCTGGATCATTAAGTGAGCGCTCAGCCGGCAACCGCTACGCGATGCGCTCTCGCCTTCGGCGGCTCGGGTTCTGATAATAGGGGCCCCGTCCCATAGCTTCGATAGCCCCGCCACGCTTTTCATCATGTTTTCTGGCCTGCTAGCGTGCCCACCGAAAAATTGCGCCCCTTCGTCGCTGAAAAGCCCCTGGGACGGATAGCCCCGTAACAGAGTCTTTTGTAGCCCTTCCAGCGTCGGCTCTTCGGCCAGGATGAACGGTAGAGGAGGCGCTTCGGGCTCTTCCAATCCGCCCAGCTCGGCAGCGATGGCTCCGGGATCGCCCTTCCCCTTATCGAGAACCACGGCTCGGGCACGTTGATAAGCTTCAAGCCGGTCCCGGTACTGTCGTTGCTCGTCCGCGTAGAGTTCCAACAGCGCACGTTGCCTGTCGTGGTGCGACCGCAGGGCCAAGCGGTCGGCTGCGGATTTCCGATCTCCAGATTCCGCTACGGTCAGTACGAATATCGATAATGGAATGGGCTGACCGTCGCGCTGCGCATTACCATGCGGCTGCGCAGCCATTGCAGCGGCCGCCAGGATGGATTGAGCGGCTAGCGCCTCGGGAACCTGTATGGCTTCGACGATAGCGGCAGCAGCATTTCCCAGAACTTCTCCGAGGGCATCCAAAGGATAAGGGGCGGCGGACTCGATGTCTTGCAGCAAAGGCAGCGGTTCCTCGTACGTCGCTTCGGTCATCAGCGGCACGCTCATACTCGCCCCTCCCGCCACAAACTGAGGTCGTTAAAATCTGTTAGCGTGAGCGGAGCGCCCTCTGGCCAGGCCGGAAAAACCAACCCGCAACCAAGCATCGCCGCCGCTTTAGTTGCAGCGGTTCGGCCCGGATTGCCCTCGGTCTGCCGATCATCGTCACCGGCAACAACCAAAACAGCGTCTTGAAAGCGGCGGCTTAGCTCTAATCCGGCCTGCAGCAGATTGCCGGCATTCATGGCGCAGGCGACAGGTGCGCCAGTTGCCTCATGCAGCGTCGCCCCGGTTGCCCAGCCTTCACAAAGGTAAAGCGGAAGACCGGGCAACAACGCCCCCACAGGGGAGTAACATCCATTCACTCGTCCGCCAGGCAGGAATCGCTTGCCGCCGTCTGGGTAGATGCGCTGCAGGTTCGCCAGTTGGCCATTGTGGTACAGCGCTACGAGCAACATGTCGCCGAGTTGGCGCAGACCACGAGGCTGCACGCCTTTTCGGGCCAAATAAGGGTGGCGAGGGTCGGCTGGCACGGCCTGGTTCCAAAGCCGTGCTGCTTGAACCACCGTAGCCTGCTGCCGCTGACATTGTTCAGCTTCCCGCTGACGCCTTGCCTGCTCCATCCGTACTCTGAGTAACTCGCAGTCCAAAGGGTCGGCGGGTTTACGGCTGCTCCACGAGTGGAAACCACCCGTCTTCCAGCTGCCAAAAACGCCGAAAGCGACTCCGTCCGCGTGAAGCGCGTACCAACCATTTTGGGTCCCGGCGCGGTCCCCCGGCACCCGGAAGCGATGGATCTGACCGTCACCAATCGGAGTTAACTCAATCGGACCAAAGACCCTTGCAACAGCGTTGCGAAATTCAATAACCGAATCAGCCATCGTGTGCGTCTCCGGTGTTTAACGAACTGCGGCGAGCAAGATAATCCGCAAGGTCACTTATGCGATAACGCACCGCACGGCCGATCTTCAAGAATGGCAACTGCTGAGCGCCATTGTGACGCCACGTAGCAAGCGTATCCTTCTCAATACCCAAAACTACGGCGGCAACCTCAGAATCAACTAACAGTGCAACCGCCTTCTCCTGAATCCCGAGGTAAGACGCAATCTCCCCTCGAATGCTTTCAACCAGCTCTTTCTTATCCAACTTCATGATGGCTCCTTATGTACGGTCACATACCGTCCATCACAGTCTTCTATGAAGCATCACCATGTTGTTCCGGCTAATTAACGGTTTTCCTAAATTAGCCCCATACAAGAGGAGCGCATGATGCGCGCTGATAGGCTTATGTTCCCGTAAGCCGCATCGCAAACAGCGGAGCCCATATACCGATATGGCGGCAATTAAAATTGTCGAGGCCTAGCCCCTGACCAAACTTCTTTGAGCGTTGCCGGCTAATTCAATTAAATCGGCAATTAGACAGATCCACTACCCATCCCGACTATATATATTGCCCACGTCGCGTAAGCAAAAGCTGCTGTTTCTGGCGCACGCCAACAGTAGCCTGACCATGAGGCACAGATGCAGACAATATTAATTGCCGGCATCACTGTCTCCTTAGCGGCAAAGCAATCATTGTCGGTACCAACCATGCCGGCAATAAATAACTTACTGCCTACATGGGTTGAATATATATGCATGACGAAGCGTTGACTAAGCGACAAATTTCGCAGCGAAAAGAGGACGAGGAAGACCTGGCATTTCTGTTGTCTCTTGAGGGGGCCGAGCTGGATTTCATCGACTGGGAACGCTGCATGAGGTTTAGCCGGCGGCGGATGAAGCGGGCCTTGAAAATTCTTGCTCAGCGCGTAGCGGATGATTTCTGGGTGACAAATTGGCAACACCGCCTGGGAGATGGCGTCCCTAAAGAGTTCGGTCAGTATGGGGTGCGTATTGTGGATCGCGAGTGGACGATCTATGCGCAGTGGTATCGCTTGGAGGTGAAAGGCAGCCCGCAGTGCCTTAAGAAGCGGATGGACAGCATCCAACCGTCCAAGGGCTCGCATCGCGTCAGTGAAAAACAGTTCGGGCATGCGAAGGACTGGGAACTGGAGGCAATCATGAAGGCTGAAGAAAAGCTTGAGAAGGTTCGTCGCTGCGCTAATCGTCTTGAAAATATCCGTCTTCAGTTAAGCAGCGTCGTGCAGCTGATGAAGGGGCTTAGGGAAACGACGGATGGGACGCTTCCTGAGATGTAGAGCAACGACCTGCTATTCGCAAAAAACACCGAGAGGCCCACAAGCGGGCCTCTTCGCGTTTAGGCATCGCGTCGGAGTCAAGCCTAGACATCCTACAAAGCGCTAAAAAAGCACCATAGATATTTTGGGTATCCGGATTTTTTGGTTGATTGGCTCATATCATGATGACGGAACCAACCATCAGCTCAGCGGATTACCTGGTTGATGACGACTCTTCTTCACGGCCCCTGCAAGTTTGCAGCAACGCCCAGGTTCGCATGCCGAGATACGCAGTGAGGCTTCGCGATCAACACACCATGCATTCACAATGTCACTGCAAGGTCCGGCATGTCTCTGCTCAGTCCTTACGGCCTGAGCTAGCCCTATACAGCTGTTGTTTGCTCTCCTCGCTGATCCCCGTCAGGATGCCGCAGGCATTGATCTCCCGACCCTCGTTGCAACTCGCCCTCAGTGAAACGAGTTGTTGCTCAAGCGCTTGCAGAGCAGTTATCTGCGACCGCACATGAGAGATGTGGTCATCGAGCATGGCGTTGACGGCGGTACAAGGCTGGCGAGGGTCGTCCTGATAGCTCTGTAGCTCGCGAATCTCTGTCAGTGACAGGTCCAGAATTCGGCAGCGGCGGATAAAGGCAAGCCACTCGCCATGCTTCTCGGTATAGACACGGTAACCATTCTCCTGCCGTTCTGGCGGCGGCAACAGGCCCTGCTGCTCATAGAAGCGGATCGTCTGCGTGTCGATACCCGCTATCTGGGCTAACTGACCAATGCGCATCAGGCTTACTCCTCAACGGATCATCTGTCCCATTGACCTTATAGTAGCTATATAGTTTTTAATACTAGCAATCTATGTTGGTTAACTGGAGCCGTATCGTGAGTAAAGCCTGTGGTGGCCCATGTAGCTGCGATGCAACGCCTGCAGCGGATACCGATATGCCGGTCTCCTCCGAAGCGTCAGGGGAATGGGTCAGCGTGTATGCTGTGCCGAAGATGGATTGTCCCTCAGAAGAACGGATGATCCGCTTGGCGCTGAACGGCTTTGATGAGATTCGAACGCTGTCCTTCGACTTGTCGAACCGCCGATTGGAGGTCGTGCATGACGGCGAGGCTGAGCCCATTACCGCGAAACTGGCGACCTTGGGGCTAGGCGCCTCTCTTCAGGAAACCGTCATTGCCGACCCAGAGACGATCAAGGCCGCTGAGAGCTCGGCAGTCTCTGCTACGCAGGAGTCAGGCACTCTGCGCGTGTTGCTCGGTATCAATGCGATCATGTTCGTGGTGGAAATGACTGCTGGCCTGATCGCCCAGTCTACCGGCCTGATCGCTGATTCCCTGGATATGTTTGCCGATGCAGCCGTCTATGGCCTGGCTCTCTATGCCGTAGGGCGCAGTGCGAAAATGCAGGTACGTGCCGCGCATCTGGCAGGGGTACTGCAACTGATTTTGGCTATCGGCGTACTCGTCGAGGTGGTGCGACGCTTTGTTTTCGGTAGTGAGCCTGAATCGCTGATGATGATGGCGATCGCCTTCGTCGCGTTGATCGCCAATACCGGTTGCCTGCTGTTGATATCCAAGCACCGCGAAGGCGGCGCGCATATGAAGGCAAGCTGGATATTCTCGGCCAATGATGTGGTGATCAACATGGGCGTCATCGCCGCCGGTGCCTTGGTCGCCTGGACGGGGTCCAGCTACCCTGACCTGATTATCGGTACCATCGTGGGCCTGATCGTCCTCAACGGCGCTCGGCGCATCCTGGCGCTCAAGGGGTGAGGCTGCACGGTACGCAGCTATCGATGCCTGGGACACTTGATCGAAGTGGCTGTACAAGCGCGCTAGGCCTGAACGACAGCATATAGCGCGAAGGCTCGGAGCCAGCAAGGTAGCGTATCTAGGAATCAATTAAGGAAGGAAGATGATGGATAGTATCTGGCTGGTACTCGGCCTGGCGCTGTTGCCCGCCTTAGGCAATTTTAGTGGTGGGCTCGCTGCGGAGGCCTCCCGAACTACCGGGCGCCGTCTCAATTACGCCCTTCACGGCGCTGCCGGCCTCGTCATTGCGGTGGTGGCGGTTGAAATCATGCCGCGCGTGCTAGAGAACCTCTCAGCCTGGGTAATCGCCCTCGCTTTCGCGCTGGGCGGCATTGCTTACGTAGGTATCGAGAAGCTCGTTGAGAGTCTCCAGAAGCGACAAGGCCAGCAGGGAGAAGGCGGTCAGACGAGTGTCTGGATGATCTATATCGCCGTATCCATCGACCTGTTCAGCGATGGCCTCCTGATCGGGGCGGGGTCGGCGGTCTCACCGTCGGTCGCGATAATCCTGGCGGCGGGTCAGGTTCTCGCCGATGTTCCTGAGGGCTTTGCGACGATCGCCACCATGAAAGTTAAAGGAATCCCTCGTAGCAAGCGGATACTGCTCTCTGCTTCCTTCGCGATTCCTGTGCTCTCGGCAGCCGTCTTTGCTTACTTCGTACTCAGGAACCAGCCGGAGGCATTTAAGCTAGCGGCACTGACGTTCACGGCAGGCCTTCTCACGGTCGCTGCCATCGAAGATATGGTCTCCGAGGCTCACGAGAGCGGTGACGATACGCACATCTCACCGCTGGCTTTCATAGGCGGCTTCGTCCTGTTCGTTCTGGTATCAGCGGGCTTGGAAGGGGTGGTATCGCAAAGCTAACGTACTGCTCCCCAACACAGCCACTGTCGTGCTGGCCGAATACGAAGCAGCTCCCAGCTTACGGCGCACCTAGTCGAGTCCAGAAACATTCACTTTGCCACCCTGGCCAGCCGGCCGAATGAATTGACGCAGCTTGATTAAGCGGAGCAAGAAAGCATGAGCCACAGGGTTGATCCTGGATTCGGAGGCGAGAGAGCATTGGGTGATAAGTGCGCGCTACCCTCTAGCCTATACACGGGCGTGCGCTATAAGCCGCTTCTGACAGGGGGGATGGCTCTACTTGCTGGAGGCGCCATGCCGCTTGCCTTTGCCCCTGTGGGCTGGGCATGGCTTGCGGTGATCGCTCTGGCAACATTTTTTGTCCTGACCGCGCAGTCTTCAAGGCGTCAGGCGCTGTGGTCGGCCTACCTCTTTGGCCTTGGCTACTTCGGCGTGGGTGTCTCCTGGGTCTTTATCAGCATTAGCCAGTACGGCAATGGCCCCGTGGTGGCGGTGTTAGTCACGGCGGCCTTTGTCTCGCTGCTCGCCCTCTTTCCATGGGGCGTCGCGTACCTCGTGCGCTGCCTGCGCCCTGAGATGGATGCAATGGCACTCTGGCTAGGGCTACCTGCGGCATGGGTGCTGAGTGAATGGATGCGCACCTGGTTCTTGACCGGCTTTCCCTGGCTCTTCATTGGCTACAGCCAGACCGACACCACACTTGCCACTATCGCTCCCGTCTTTGGCGTGCTTGGCGTGAGTTTACTGGTGGCACTTCTCGCTGGCGGGCTTGCCTGGGTTGTCCAGGGGCCAAGCCTGCGCCGTGCTGCGGTAGTCGGTGCCGTGTTAGTCGCTACCCTCGCCGGCTTGCAACTGCTGGATCGTGAATGGACGCAGCCAGCCGCTGACCCGATCGATGTCGTCCTCTTGCAAGGAAACATCGCGCAAGACAAGAAATGGGACCCGAGATACCGGGACATCACACTTGAGCGCTATCAGGCGCTTACCGCGCAGCATCTCGGAGCCGATATCGTGATCTGGCCAGAAGCGGCAATCCCGATGTGGCATGACCAGGCCAAAGCATATCTTGCTGAGCTTGAGGCGTTAGCCGATCAGGCAGGCACATCGTTAATGATTGGCGTCCCGGTACGCGAGGCGGAGGGCCGTACCTACAACGCCGTGGTAAGCCTCTCCGATCCCTCAGGCTTCTACTACAAACGCCACCTGGTGCCCTTCGGTGAATATGTTCCGTTTCGGGATCTTTTGGGGTCGGCCCTCGACGTGCTCGGGGCGCCCATGTCCGACTTCACACCGGGACGGGAAGCGCACGTCCTGAATGCAGCAGGGGTGCCCGTAGGGGCACTCATCTGCTACGAGGCGGTCTTTGGTGCCGAAGTCACTGAGCTTCTGCCCGAAGCGCAGTTACTGGTGAATGTCAGCAACGATGCCTGGTTCGGCAGCTCGCTCGGCCCCCTCCAGCATTTCCAGATGGCACGCATGCGTGCCATCGAAACCGGACGTGACCTTCTTCGAGCCACGAACACCGGTATCACAGCAGCCATCAATCATGAGGGCAAAGTGCTCAAGCGTGCTCCGCAGTTCGAAGTGGCCACCCTCAGCGCCGAAGTGACACCGCGAACTGGCGCGCCCCCTTATGTGCGCTGGCGGGATTGGCCTGTCCTTGGCCTGACCGCACTCGGACTCGGCCTGCTCCTGCTCCGTCGAATTCGTCGGCATCATCGGTTGGGTACATGACGCTTGTTATTTAGCAGCGAGCAAATTCTAGATTGGGTCAGGAGGAAGGGGATATGTCTACTTATGGCAGTCGGCTCGCAGAGAAAGCCCACGAGCCGGGAAAGGCGATGCGCTGGCTGTGGCTCTCGCTCCTGTTACTGTTTGTCGATCAGGCGAGCAAGTACCTTGCCAGCACCATGCTAGCGCATGGTGAAAGCGTGCCTGCCGCACCCTTCTTCAATTGGGTCCACCGCCACAATACGGGGGCGGCCTTCAGCTTTCTCGCGGATGTCGGCGGTTGGCAGCAGCCGCTTTTCATCGGACTGGCCCTGGTTATCTCGATATTACTGGTGTACTGGCTTTGGCGTTCACCACGCGTACTGAGTTATCGGCTCGCCCTCAGTGCGATCCTCGGCGGCGCGTTGGGCAATGTCGCAGATCGCTTGCGGTTAGGCTACGTAGAGGATTTTCTCGATTTTCACTATGCCCAGTGGCACTGGCCATCGTTCAACCTAGCGGACGTATGGATCTTCCTCGGTGTCGCCCTCTTTATTTGGGCGGAAATACGACATCAACCAGGCAGCCGCCGCCGCTGAATCGCCTAGCGTCTTCGCTATCGCATGCTTGACTTCCGGGATAGGCGCGTCCTGGGCCTTGATAAGGCGGCACGCCTTCATGAGCCAGCTGTACGTTCCTGATGCACGACTGCTGCCAAGGGCTCTGCTGCATCCTAACCAATCTGGAAGAGCGCACCCTGCTGGACCTGCTACCCGGTCGTCAGCAAGAGAGGGTGACAAGACGCCTCATGAGCATGGCCAACCGCCACCAGGTCGAGATCGTCAGCATGGACATGTGGAAGCCCTACCGCCGCGCCTTCCAGACGGTGCTGCCACAGGCCCGTATCGTGGTCGATAAGTTCCACGTCGTGCGCATGGCCAACGAGGCCTTAGAGAAGATCCGCAAAGGCCTAAGGAAGGAGTTGAAGCCCAATCAGCGCCGGACCCTCAAAGGTGACCGGAAAATCCTGCTGAAGCGCGCTCACGACGTTTCAGACCGCGAACGGCTCATCATGGAGACCTGGACAGGAGCATTCCCCCCAGCTCTTGGCGGCTTACGAGCACAAGGAGCGCTTCTACCATATCTGGGACTGTACCAATCGGCGTGGTGCCGAACAGGCTCTCGCCACCTGGATTGACAACATCCCTCAGGGGCAGAAGGAGGTTTGGAAGGATCTCGTCAGCGCCGTCAGTGGCTGGCGTGAAGAGATGCTGACCTACTTTGAGACCGACATCCCGATCACCAACGCTTTCACGTAGTCGATAAACCGCCTAGCCAAGGACAAAAACCGTGATGGCCGGGGCTATTCGTTCGAGGTAATGCGAGCCCGGATGCTCTATACCACCAAGCACAAGAAGAAGGCGCCACAAGTCAAGGAATCCCCGTTTCTGGGCAGAGCCACCATGACCTACAACATGGGACTCCCCGAGCCTGAGAAGAACTTCGGTGTCGATCTATCAACCTTCTGGAAGGACTAAGGGTTGGATGGGGCTGGAAGGCCCATCAACCACTTAATCCGGATACCCGATATTTTTTAGGCAACAATTGCCTACTTGACGCAACTTAAATTTGGTGCCACGATGCATCCATGGTCAGCCAAGGAGCACGCCACCATGCAAGCCACCCATCACTGCAAGGCGCGCCAAGCCCAGCGCGGCATTCCACTCAACATGATCGACTATGTTCTCGCCCACGGGACGCAGAGCAGGGACAAGGTTGTCTTCGGAGACCGGGAGGCAAAGCAGCGGCTCGCTGAACTGGACGAAGAGCGCCGCATGCTCATGAAGCTCAAAGACAAGGGAGGCGTTGTGGTGGTGGCGGATGGAGACACGGTCATCACAACTTACAACCTCTCGCGCCGCCCTTAACCCAGCAAAAGAAGATCCTTATGAACGAAAAACTTATTCGCCAGCTATTAGACGTGGCCCGTGCGCTCGACCTGCCGCACTCGGCTGCCGTCTCGCTGATCCTGCAGCTGTTGTGCTGGCGAAAGCTTTCTAATGAAGAGACTGCCATTCCAGCAGAGCTTCGCTTTAATCAAATGCTGAGCTGCGAGACTCGCGAGCAATTCGAAGCGCTGCAAGAGGTGCAGAGCTATACCCCATACGAATTTTTAGATGCGAGTGTATGGCAGTACCTGCGCGGCTCTAGAGATCTCGGGCCGCTGCTGGAGAAAATATGCTCGCTGGAGACGCAGGGGCTCCTCGATGAGCTCGTCCTAGATGACGTTGGCTTCTGGCTACTTGATCGGTACGACGGCGGTCTCGCTGTCGCACCAAGTCTCTGTGATCTGTTGATCAAGCTTGCTCAGGTTTCAGTTAGGCACACTGTATATCTCCCTTGGGAGAACGCGGGCCAAATCGGATCCAGGGTAATCCGTTCCGGCGCGCATGCAATTGTCGAGGCTAAAAACCCTACGCATACCGCACAGGTGCTAGGTCTGGCCAGTGTCAGAGGCTGGGATATGCACGACACTGACCCCATAGGAGTTCCCGCTGCGCTTGAAGCCGGCAATCTGATCCGCTTTGAGAAAGCGATATCTGTACCTCCGATGGGCCTGCGCTACGCACGAGAAGTCTCGGAAAATGACCTATGGGATCGCTTTCCTGAAAAAACTCCCGTCGGCGCTGTCTTGCAGATCCGGCACCTGCTAGCTCAAACCAGCGGACGTATCGTGGTGGTGGTGCCCAACTCCATACTGTTCGCTTCTGGAAGCGAGCGTCTGTTACGCGAGCGGCTAGTCAATACTGGTCAGTTGGAGACAGTGATCGGCTTGCCAGCAGGTCTCTGCGTCGCGACCCACATCCCACTCTCCATCTTGGTGCTGAACGCATCTGGTGGCGCTGAGAATGTTTGCTTCGTGAACGCTGCCACCCAGATGTTTACGGAAAACGCGACGAGAAAGCGTACCGAGCTGAAGGACATCGATACATTGGTGGCTTTAGCCATCGATCGAGAACCCAGCGAGCATGCTGTCTCTGTCAGCACAGAGGCAATTGCAGCGAATGATTTCTCGCTCGAAGTTACGCGTTACGTACTGGATGAGTCCGCCCGCCAGCTGGAAGCTAGCCTCGCTCGCTACCCGCTAGGTAAGCTCGGAGATTTCTTCAACATCATCCGACCACGCCAGCATGCGACGTCAGCCAAGGGCGCTCCCGTGTTTGAAGTTCAGGCCCAGGATATCCCTGCTTATGGCTACATTCGCAGCGCGAGTAAGGAAGCGTTGTTCGATTTGAGCTCAGCCAAAGCGTCGACGTATTTTATCAAGCCAGATGATGTCCTGGTGACCTTCAAGGGAACCATTGGCAAAGCGGGGATTGCACGGGACGTACCGAAGGTCGATGAGGGTGGATGGATCGCTGGGCAGTCCCTAGCCATCCTGAGGAGCCAACGCCCTGAGCTTTATCCACCCAAATCACTGCTGCTCTACCTCCGCTCAGCCGTCGGGCAGGCATCGCTCAACCGCATAGCCGTGGGCGCCACCATCCCTTCGATTCAACTCTCGGCGCTCAAGGATTTGGAGATACCGGTGCCGTCCGCTTCAGAGATGGCAACGATGGCGCACGCTTTTGAGCAACAAGCTCAGATTCAAGAAGAAATACAACAGTTGCGAGCTAAGCAGGCAGCGATCTCAGCCGAGTTCTGGACGCTGTAAGCACCTACTCCCAACCATAACGAACGGATACGCCTCCAGGCTGAGCCTGGTGGTTCAAGCAATCGACGGAAGAAATCAGCCCTATGGCAATCAAAAAATCAGAACTTTACTCCTCCCTTTGGAAGTCCTGCGACGAGCTGCGTGGCGGAATGGATGCCTCTCAGTACAAAGACTACGTCCTCGTACTGCTATTTGTGAAGTACGTTTCCGACAAGTACGCCGGTGATCCGAACTCGCTGATCGATGTGCCGGACGGCGGCAGCTTCGCGGACATGGTGAAGCTCAAGGGCGACAAGGAAATCGGCGATAAAATCAATCAGATCATTGCTCGTCTGGCCGAGGCCAATAACCTTACAGGCGTCATCGACGTAGCCGATTTCAACGACCAGGACAAGCTCGGCAAGGGCAAGGAGATGGTCGACCGTCTTTCCAACCTGATCAGCATCTTCAACTCGCCGGGTCTCAACTTCAAAGACAACCGTGCCCAGGGCGACGACATCCTTGGCGATGCCTATGAATATCTGATGCGGCATTTCGCTACCGAATCCGGCAAGAGCAAGGGGCAGTTCTATACCCCGGCCGAAGTGTCGCGCATCATGGCCCAAGTCATCGGTCTGGCCGGTGCTACCGATAGCAAGCAGAGCATTTATGACCCGACCTGCGGCTCGGGCTCCCTGCTGCTAAAGGCGCACGATGAGGCCAAGAGCACTACTGGACTGGATCTCGCCATTTATGGCCAGGAAATGGACAACGCCACCAGCGCCTTGGCCAAGATGAACATGATTCTGCACGACTGCCCTACGGCCGAAATCTGGAAGGACAACACACTGTCCGCTCCGTACTTTAAGGATCCACTGGGCAACCTGAAGCTGTTCGACTTCATCGTTGCCAACCCGCCGTTTTCCACCAAGGCCTGGAGCAACGGCTTCAACCCGGGCGAGGATGATTACAACCGCTTTAGCTATGGCATTCCTCCGGAAAAGAATGGCGATTAGTGCTGATTGAACACGAAGCGGAGGCTAGCAAGAAGATCAAAGCCGCGCAGAAGGTGCTGGATGCTAAGGTGCATGACCGCTATGCCCAGCTTAGTGAGGAAGAGCTGAAAACGTTGGTGGTAGATGAAAAGTGGCTAGCTACCTTGGCGGTCGATGTTCAGACCGAGATGGATCGCGTGTCCCAGGCCCTGAGTGGCCGTATTCTTGAGCTGGCCGAGCGTTATGCAACGCCGCTGCCTGCGCTAAATGCTGAAGTTGAAATGTTGACCACTAAGGTCAATGCGCATCTGGCAAAGATGGGGTTTGCGGTATGAATCAGGCAGCCGGATTATGCAGTGCAAGCGAGGCAATCGTGCACAGAGATGCCTGGGAGGAGATATTACTCGACTCCGTAGCCAAACGTGGCAGCGGCCACACCCCTGACAAAAAGCACCCCGAGTACTGGGGCGGCTCGATCAAGTGGCTTTCTCTTCAGGACTCGGCCCGACTCGACAAACTTTACATTGATGACACAGCCGCGACGATAACTGCTGAGGGTATCAAGAACTCCTCCGCCGTTATCCATCCCAAAGGGACTGTGGTGCTCAGTCGAGATGCAGGGGTCGGAAAAAGTGCAATCATGGCTGACAACATGGCTGTTAGTCAGCACTTCATGGCTTGGACTTGCAGCCCGCGGCTGAATAACCACTTCCTGTACTACTGGCTCCAATCAAAGAAGTCCGAGTTTGAGCGCATTGCCAACGGAAACACTATCAAAACAATTGGCCTGCCATATTTCAAAGAGCTAGCCATCCCTCTTCCGAAAGCCAATGAGCAAAGGCGCATCGCATCCGCTCTGTCGGATATGGACGCCCTGATTGCCAGCCTGAAGCAACTGGTCGCAAAAAAGCGCGATATCCAGCAAGCTACTATGCAACAGCTCCTCACCGGCGAACGCCGCCTTCCGGGATTTAATGGTGAATGGGAAGTTAAAACGCTAGGAGAGGTTTTCTTCATATCCACGGGCAAGTCGAAAAGCGCCTGCATCTCTGCCCATGGGGATCATTGGATTGTTGATATGGGGTCAGTTTCTACGGATGGAAAGCTTATTGTTTCCAAACGAACGAGCTTAAAAGCAGATTTCCTTAATATCGGCGATTTGATAATGCCAAAAGATGATATTGGGGGCGGCGGCATCATAGGAAGGGTCGGCTTCATTGACGCCAATGATACATACGTATTGGGCGACCACCTCTATCGCCTGCAAGCAAGATTGGGTAATCCGCTCTTCCTATCATTTGTAATAAATGGCTTCCCTATTAATAGCGCACTCCGGAGAAAAGTTATTGGAAGTGCTCAGCTTGGTCTTAGTCGGCGGAGCGTGGAAGAGCAAAAAATATCACTGCCCTCGCTTGAAGAGCAAGCCGCCATTGCGACTCTGCTCTCCGACATGGATACGGAACTCGCTGCCCTCGAAAGCCGCCGCGAAAAGGCCCGCCTACTTAAGCAAGGCATGATGCGGGAATTGCTGACCGGCCGAATTCGGTTGGTTTAGGGCAAGGGAGCCGTCGATGAGCGAGACCAGCAACCGCGTAACCCTCGATACCTTACTGAGCCTTTTGGAACTGGGCGAGGACCAGGAAGCCGAGTTCAAGTCGGCAGCCGGTGGCTTGCCCAAATCTTTGTGGGAAAGCCTGTCGGCGATGGCCAATAGCGAGGGCGGCACCATCGTGCTGGGCGTCGCCGAGCGCCGGGGACTATTTGAGATCGAACCCTTGCGCAACGTCGAGGTACTTAAAAAGGCCTTCTGGGACGCTCACAACAACCCACAGAAGCTCAGCATGCCGCTGTGCCAAGAAGGCGACGTGGCTTTGATTCCTGTCGGTGAAGGCGCGGTGATGATGATCCATGTTCCGCGCGCACAACTGAGCGCCGTGAGCGATTGCTGCATGACTTCTACCGGGTCGAGTTGAAGCGCCGGGTGCCCCAGCTGTTAGAGAGCTGGCAGCCTCGGTTAGGGGTAGATGTCTCGGCCTGGGGTATCAAGCGGATGAAGACGAAATGGGGGACATGTAACATTGAAGCCAAGCGCATTTGGCTGAACCTAGAGCTCGCGAAAACGCCTGTGCAGTGTCTGGAGTACGTGTTGGTGCACGAAATGACGCACCTTCTTGAACGTCACCATAACAACCAGTTCATTGGCTTGCTTGACCAGCAGCTGCCCCAATGGCGCGTATTACGTGACGAGCTCAATAGGTCAATGTTGCCGGCATTTTAAACAGCATCGGGTAGGCTTTGCTCCAATCAGGCCCTAATTGAGCATAAGCTTAGCGATGCAAGTCTCGCACAGAAAAAGCTTTCAGAAGCTAATTCAGAAAGCTTTGTGTTTATGCTGACGTACCAGACCTAATCAGGCTTATCGAGATTTGCAATTAGTTATGTTGCCCGTCTGATAACAATATGTGTTGACGCTTTGAGGCACTCCGAAATTGGGGACCGTAGAAATGCTGTTACCCATAACGCTTTTGAGCGCTGACTGGCCCGATTGATTGAAGCTTGCCGCAGTTTGGTTAAAAGAATTTACTAGATTAGATAGCTCTTGAGACTGCCGGGCGGCATTGGCTGCCTGTAGCTGGCCTATCCGTTCAGCCTCTGCCCTTTGACCTTCTCGTACGCGGGCAAAGCGCTCGTCACGGCTAGCTGCTACTTTTTGAGCGATCTTATTGAACTGCTTAAGCTCTCCGTCATCATCGCAGATATCTTTGTAGTGCGCGAATTGGTCGAAATCATTAACGCTGCGAGAACAGGCGCTAGTACGGTACGCGCTGACCATCGCCATCGCCTCATCTGCGTTCTGTTTTGCCTCATTGGTTCTTGCTGTAATCTCAGCTTCTGTTTTACCTAGAAACTGATAGTACGAGCTATGGGGCGTCACCAGTCGGGGAGCTCCGGTTGTTACATCAAGTACTTGGACCGCCCCGTTTCTATATCGTGCATATGTAAGGCCCATCGGGCGCTCATTCTGATACATGCCTGCTTCCAGCGATACTGAAACAGCTGGATCTAAAAATCTTTTAATCACTAGTGCGTAACCGGTCGGGTAATCTTTTCTTAGGATTGTGGCTCCATCTCCGATAGAGTCTATCTGAGCGTACTTCACTCCATCCGGCTGTAAAGCCGCAGTAATGATGACTGCTCCTTGGTTAGTCGTAAGACTATCCGAGCCCCTCAGGATAACTGCGCCCTTTTTAGGGTCGCCAAATAAAAATTCTTTTGAATCATAGAGGCTATGGAGGTAATACGTCGGCACAGCTTTTCCGCCTGGATACTTTCCAATCGCAGATAGGCTTTTGCCTTCCTTTACGAGCATTTCTCGCCCTAGCCCATGCGCGTACCCTGACTCGCACTCGCCGTCCCAAAGAACAAGTGTCGTTTGAGAAGCTTTGCTATCCGCTTCATAAATTCTGCACGCAACGTTTTTATTTGAAGGCTGGATCCACTCGCCAACCGGCTCTTTGTAAGCGTCAACCGGCGCATAAACACTAAGCTCATTGATCAAGCGATGCGTGTCGTGCTCGCTGAAGCTCGGAACGCTTGAGCAACCGCCAATAGATAACAGAGCTGTTGTAATAACTAAAATTCGTTGCTTCATCCGTGATGTACTCGTGCTGGGGCGATAGTGATAGGGTCTCACAGCCGCAAATAGATGGCCGACTGCTACTACGCAGATCATATAGCGTTTGCCAAAGAAATACAGGGCGGCCACCTGCTCCGGTCTCACGAACGGACTAGCCCTCACCGCATCAGCAATCGCTTCAACCCACCTGGATAGAAACCTTCTCCCCATTAGCGCCGAGACGCTCTTGCTGCTTCTAACGGATGGGTTAGATTGATTTCAGATGCAGCCCGGACCGCAGGCCAAGCGGTCGGACCAGCCGGCGGTGTCCTTAACACCGGCAGCGCGTCATGAGCTTTAGCCTCACGGGCTAGCCTCCGGCTCAGGGACGCGCGCAACTCCACGCAAAAAACAAGGCGAACCTCATGGATCAGATCTACCAACATGTTGAAGACATAGTGACGCTTGCCGAGGTACAGGACGGCTTCTTCGAGATCGAAGTGACCGTTCTTGTTCGACGCAAAGGGGGTACCGAGAGCGACTTCATCCGAATGCAACTTGAGAACTTCAATGGCGGCACCCGCCAACTGACAGTGAAACAATCCCGGTCCGATACCGCTCTGTGGTTTTAGTATGAGCTGGATGAGTAGATTATGTTCCTGGCTGCCAAGCAGCAACCGGCACCAAGAAGGATATATAACAGTTATTTATCCCA
Source organism: Pseudomonas sp. NPDC047961 (assembly GCF_050272435.1). Taxonomy (NCBI): domain Bacteria; kingdom Pseudomonadati; phylum Pseudomonadota; class Gammaproteobacteria; order Pseudomonadales; family Pseudomonadaceae; genus Pseudomonas; species Pseudomonas sp. NPDC047961. Next base: position 900,763 of record NZ_JBNNMD010000002.1, read on the forward strand.
TAGGCGCAGGAAGCGTGGTGATACACGACTCACTAAGCAGCGCAGGAACGACTGACATAACGCCAACCGTAAGCTCATTGGATGCCGCAGAACAGAATAACTGTCAATTTTGTGATACTTGGAATTCTGAGTTTGAAATCAACCCGGCGACCGGGCTTCCAATGTCGGGAATGCTCGATGTCGACGGAAATCCTTACGGGCTCGGCTCGCTGGATTTTGCCACAACTATGGAGGATGAGTTCAGCTGGGAGGACTAGCAGATCTTGGCTAGGTTCGGGCCATAGCCGTAGCGTTTATTTATCGCCAAGCCCAACGACTCGGAACCATTGGTTATCGTTCGAAGAAGGCCTTTTTTATTCCGCTACCGACTCCTCCTCTGGGGCATAGCTTTTCTTTCCACCGTTGGCGATCTGGAGCATTGCTTGCGTTGCCGTTTCCACGGACTGTCGGACCGGATCAAGATCGAGACGGGCATATATAAGGGTTGCCTTTAGGCTCTTCTGATTCAAGCTCTTTCCGATTATAGGGAGGGTTGCCCCCGTCTTTGCCTGCCAGCTCGCAAGAGTACGGCGTAAATCATGAATGCGCAGATCGGTCATATCATAGAGAGCAGGGTCGACTTGCAATGCTTTCGCTAGTTTGAGCAGGCGCCTTTCGGCTGTAATCGGCGCTGTGGCCACTTGCTCTTCAGCCTGCTGACGCCCCTCGGCGTCCAGCTTACCGAGCCGCTCCAATGTATCCAGCAATCGAAGTAAGCTCGCATGACGCAGCACAGCCGCCCAAGCTTTTTTGGGCTCCACTAGATGACCGGTTTTCCCCGTCCCGGGAAAAACGAAGGGTGAACCCTTAGCGCTGCGTTTACGAAGCTTCAATATCTCGATGGCCTCGTTGGACAAGGTGACATTCTGTGGCGTACCGTTTTTGGTCATATCAACACGCCAGACACGGCTCTCAAAATCTATGTCGTGCCAAGTCATTGCCTGTACATTCGAGCGGCGGGCGCCCGTAAGTAGCGCGAGCAGGAAAAAGTGCCCCTGAGCGGACTTGTTCAGAGCCCCAAAAAGGTAAGGTAGCTCAGATGCTTGGGCGAACCGATCGCGCTCAACGATCTCGTTCTTTTGAATCCGGCCGGCGGGGTTGATACCGGAGAAGTGCTCATGGTCAGCCGCAAAGTTAAATACGGATGAAATGATCGCGACCGCCTTGTCCGCCTGCCGGGGGCTATTTTTGCTCACCTGACGGTGGATGGAGGTCACCGCAGAACGCGTTACCTGCGACAGCTTGGCGTTAGCTATCGAGCCCATATGAAGCCGCGCGGTGTCGAGGTAGTCTTTCTTTGTGCGCTCCGTTATATGGGCCCCGTTACGCTTACGCTTCTTTTCAAGCATCTCCGAGAGCATCGCGTTAAAGGTTGGCTCCTGCCGTATCGCACGTCGGGCTGCGGCCGGGTCTGCACCTGAAGCGAATTTTCCTAGCACTTTCTGCGCCTCCGAACGCGCCTGCTCAACAGTCATCTCCGGAAAGCCCCCAAGCTTTACCCAACTCATCGACGCACCGGCTCGCTTGACGACGTAGAACGTGCGAGACCCAGAAGAAGTGACTCGCATCGCCAGTTTTGGGATCTCGATGTCGTACACCGTGAGCCGCTTGCCCGCTTCAGGCGGCTCCACCGCCAACAACGCCCGTTTGGTGAACTTCAACTTCATCGCTCGCTCCTTCTCAGCGGTCACGCAGGCTATCGCCGGGCTAGCACTGGCTATCAATTTTTGTCTATTAGCATCAAATAATAGAGCCATCAGAAGAGCCTGCAACCCGCGTCACACTAGCGTTTATCACGTTCGATCCATGACCATCAGTATGCGGAGCCCCAAACTTGTAATCAGTAGGTCCCGAGTTCGACTCTTGGTGCCGGCACCATACGAAACAACAGAAAAGGCTCACCGCATGGTGGGCCTTTTTTGTTTCTGTTCAGCGCTCCCGGTGCCGGAAACACGTCGCTGACGCAGCGCCGCCTTGTGAGAGGCCCAGATACCTCGTTGCGATGAATCGGGCTGGAGAATCCAGCCCTGCGGCCGACATAGCGGCGTATGACGCCATCTTGTCTGGCGCTTTGATATCTCCCTTATGGTTTCGCTTGATGTTTCTCACACCTTTACGCAGCTTGCGAGCGCGTTTCGCCATCGTCGTCGCCCTGGTCGTATTCGTGCTCAGCTGCATTTTCGGCACCGCCATCGGTGAGTCTTCCATTTCACGGTTGAAGGAATGGACGGGACAACAGCTCGGAGAAGCTGCGTTCTCGATGGTTGATCGCCTTGACCGCGACATGAACGGTCGCTCCAAAGAGCTGACCGTACTCAGTGAACTCCAAGCGCTTCGCAACCCAGAAAATGTTGGTGAAGCCCGCACGCTTCTCAATCATCTGAGCGATCACTTTCCCAGCTACTCCTGGATCGGCCTCACAAACGCCCGCGGCAAGGTGGTCGCTTCCACCGATAGCCTGTTGGAGGGCGTGGACATCTCGGCCAGACCCGTATTCCTCAACGGGGTGGAAAACACCTTTATCGGTGACGTACACGAGGCGGTGTTACTGGCCAAACTGCTGCCGAACCCGTCGGGCGAGGCGATGAAATTTGTCGACATAAGCATGCCGGTACGCGATGACTCGGGGGCCCTGGCAGGTGTGCTGGCCACCCATCTCTCCTGGGAGTGGGCAGATGAGGTTGGCAGATCATTGTTTGAACCACTGCAAAAGCGTTTGCCTGGGTTGGAGTTTCTTGTCGTTAGCAAAGACAGGACGGTGCTGCTCGGCCCGAGAGAAATGATCGGTAAACCTATCGGAATCAAGCTCGGGGACCGTCCCGTGCAGAATTGGTCCGTGGTGCATTGGCCAGACGGCACAGAATATCTGACGGGATTTGCCGAAAGTGTCGGCTTCGAGGACTACCCCGGATTGGGTTGGACCGTCATTGCTCGCCAGCCCGCAAACATCGCGTTTGCCGAAGCACGCCAGTTACGCAATGAGATTTTCATCTGGGGCGCCATGCTGTCCTTGGCCTTCGCTGTCATCGGCTGGTTTGTCGCGGGAATGATTACCCAGCCGCTACGAGAGATCGTTGACGCAGCGGCCCGCATTTCGGAAGGGGCCGCAGTCCGGATTCCGCTACTGAAAAGCACGCAGGAAGTCGAAGCCCTCAGCGTTGCGATACGGCATCTGGTGGACAGCCTGACCCGAAAAAGAAGTCAGCTGGCGTTGGTCGAAGGGATTGCCTATCGCGATACCGTGACCGGACTGCCGAACCGGGCAGCGCTGCAGAAATACGTAGAAGCTGTAAGGACCGAAGAAGAACGGCAATCGAGCTTCGGCGTTCTGTGCCTGGACCTCGACGGTTTCAAGCCGGTCAATGACCTCTTTGGCCATGCCGTAGGCGATGCGCTCCTGCATGAGGTCGGGCTGCGGCTTTCGGCTTCGATCCGCGACGGAGACATCGCGGTGCGGCACGGTGGAGATGAGTTCGTCCTGCTTCTGCGCCTGCGCAAAGGCGAATCCGTGCGCAATGTGCAGCGCGCGGCCGATCGCATGATCGCCAGGCTTGCCGAGCCGGTATCGCTGGCGGGCGAATCTATCAACATCGGTTGCAGCGTCGGCGGCGCGCTCTGGTCAGGCGGTGACTTTGCCGACGCACTTCGGTCAGCTGACGAAGCGCTATACCGCGCCAAAGGCGCCGGTAAAGGACGAGCGAGCTTTAGCGTTGCCAACAAGGGTGAGGCTAAGGCGCCGGCGCCGCAGGCAGTCTGATAAACCTAGGCGTGAGGGCAGCTGCCATGTTCAGCCGCTTGGCAGGGTCGACGGGAAAAGCAGGGACCGTTAGTCGGTAAGAACCAGCCCGGTAACGCCGATCAATATTCAATTTCCCGCGCTCGACCTCTGTAGAGGCCGAGCCGGTAGATCGGTCCAGAAGCTAAACAAAAGTTCAGGCGGTGGGCTTGTCCTTCGCCTCATCTTCTTTCTGCTTTGTGCGTCCTGTTAGGAGAGTACTGGGGCTTGAGTAATCGGTGGTCCTGGCCGCCCTGTCTCGATCAGCGTTCCGGTAATCGAGCAAGGCGCCCGTCCCCAGTACACCGAGGCTGAGGAGTGCACACAACGCTATCTGAAAGGCGTTCATTTCGAAAACTCGAGGAATGGTGGAGAAGGTGCGCCAATACTGCCGCCCCACTATGCAATACCTGCTCCGTCCGGCAATCCATTAGATCTAGGTCGAGTAGCGACTGAAGTGTGTATGGTTTTGAGGGCTTAACGTCACTGCCGCTTCTTGCGTCGGCGCGAACACTTATCGACACAACAGCCGACCAAATGACTTGATACAAATCGGGCCGAGTGCTCGGGCCTCGCCAGGATGGTTTGTGGCTATGATTTTGCTCCCCATCCGATTCCGGCGTGGGTTCTGATCGCAAACCTTCTTGAGAGTCTTGATGGAATCGCTTATTCAGCTTTTTTCCGAACCTACCACCTGGGTGGCTCTGGCCACGTTGATTGCCATGGAAGTGGTACTTGGTATCGATAACCTAATCTTCATCTCCATCCTGACCAACAAGCTTCCCGAGCATCAGCGCGAGCGTGCCAGACGCATCGGTATCGGCTTGGCGTTGGTGCTGCGGCTGGGCCTGCTAGGTACCGTAGCCTGGATTGTTCAGTTGACCGAGCCGGTAATCGAACTGTTCGGAAACGCCTTGTCCTGGAAGGACATGATTCTGATTGCGGGTGGTTTGTTTCTGTTGTGGAAGGCCACGAAAGAAATTCACCACACCATGGACCCAACCCCTGGCGGCGACATGTTTGAGGGCAAGCCGCTCGAGAACGCGGTCACGATGGGTTTCAGTGCAGCCATCGCGCAGATACTGCTACTTGATCTGGTGTTTTCCATCGACAGCATCATTACTGCGGTTGGCATGACCGAACATGTCTCGATCATGGTGATCGCTGTCGTCGTCGCAGTGACCGTGATGCTCGTTGCCGCTAATCCGTTGGCCAAGTTCATCAACGATAACCCTACGGTTGTGATGCTCGCCCTGGGCTTTCTGATCATGATCGGTATGACGCTCATTGCCGAAGGCTTCGGCGCGCATGTACCGAAGGGCTATGTGTATGCAGCAATGGCATTCTCGGCCGGTATAGAGGTGCTGAACATACTGTCCCGACGCGCCAAGCGAAAGCCGCCTGAGTCGGCTCGTTAGAACCATTCTGTCGATGTCCGGCCTAGCTGGGCGTACTAGGGCTGCGTAACCACAGGAGCGAGGTTAGTTCGGATGCCCAGCGCCAGCAGCCTGCACACAGCAACCGGCCATGCAATTTAGCCGCACGTAGCTCCCGCACCACCGGTAAGCCAGAAACAAAAAAGCCCCGCATCAAACGATGCGGGGCTCTTCTGTTTGGGCTGAGTCCTGTCCCTTCGGCCGCTCCGAGCAGCGATTCCTTGCGTCAGTCCTGACGCTTCGCGAGTCCTTCGCGGCAGCCTTGCACCAGCTGAAAGTCACTTCGCTGGTCGCCGAGCTAGGCGTTCCATGGCACACCGAAATGGGTCAGGGAGCGGCTAGCAGCGGCAGCAGGGTTAAGAGGGGCAGTGATGGCAAAAGTTCCACTTTTAGAATGAAAAGGCCATCAGATTAATCACAGCGAGACGAATCGGTGCCTTCGATTGGCCATCAGCCCCGACTGGCTGCGTTCGGCGAGGCAGGTTTTCACCTAGTCATCTCTCCTGTAATCAGCCAGACATTTGCCGGCAGCCGATTCGCTCTAGAGGCTCTTGGCCAGCCTTTAGTGGATTGCACCGCGATCCATTTCCAAATGTCTGCGTCCGGAACATGCCAGACAAAACGCGGTCTGCTGTGCGTCGCCACTCCAGCGCAACTGAAGGCAATGCTTGCCACCACGGAGCCAGCCTTGAGGAGCCGAGCCACTCGATGAGCGCTATCACCACCCTCTTCCACAAACTCAAGCTGTACCTGTTCAATGCTTCATGGATGATGGCGGAGCGGCTGCTGAACATCGGCGTGGGCTTTCTCATGGCGATTGTGCTGGCCCGCTATCTGGGACCGGAACAGTTCGGGATTCTCGCTTACGCCATTTCCATGACCGCGATCTTCGCCTCGGCCGGTCACATGGGACTGGCAGGCCTGGTGGTGCGCGAGGTGGTGAAGCAGCCGGACAAGGTTCCGGAGACGCTGGGCACCACCTTCATGCTTAAGCTGACCGGCATGACCCTCGGTTTCATTCTGGTCTTCGTTTACGCGTGGATGTTCGAAGAAGTTGGCGGCACCGAGTTCTGGATGCTGCTGATCGTCGCCTCGGCGATCTTCTTCCAGACGTTCGACGTGGTGGAATACTGGTTTCAGTCCCAGGTGCAGGCCCGCTATCCGGCCATCGCCAAGTCCAGCGCAATACTGCTCTCGGCAGGCCTCAAGCTGTTGATGGTCGTCAGCGGCGCCGGCGTCATAGCCTTCGCCTTCGCGCATACCGCGCAGTTCATCATCGCCGCGGTGATCCTCGCGCTGCTCTACAAAGGCACCACCACGGTCTCGCTGATGAGCTGGAAGGCCAGCTTCGCTAAGGCCAAGGAGCTGCTCAGCCAGGGCTGGATTCTGTACCTTGGTTCGATCTTCGCAGTGATCTACATGAAGATTGATCAGGTCATGCTCAAGTGGATGGTGGGTGCCGAGGAGGTGGGCGTTTATGCCGTGGCCGCACAGCTCTCCGAGGCCTGGTACTTCCTGCCAATCGCCATCGTCGCGTCGTTCTTCCCCAAGCTGATCAAGCTGCATGCGGCCGACCTGGCGCTATTCAACAAGCGCTTCCAGCAGCTCTTCGACGTCCTGTTCATTCTCGCCATTGCCGTGGCGGTGCTGGTGTCGCTCGTCGCCGAACCTGTGATCGCCCTGCTGTTCGGCGACGAGTACCAGAACTCCGCCTCGATCCTCACCATCCATATCTGGGCCGGCGTGTTCATCTTCATGCGCGCGGCGTTCAGCCGTTGGATCTTGATTGAGGGCGCACTGATGTTTTCGCTGATCACCCAGGGCCTCGGCGCGCTGGCCAATGTCGGCCTCAACCTGCTGCTGATCCCTCGTTACGGGGGTGAAGGCGCCGCCATGGCCACGCTCATTTCTTATGCGGTTGCTTCGTACGCTGCACTGCTGGTGCACAAGAAGACCCGCCCGGTGTTTTACATGATGACTAAGTCGATGTTCAGCCCGGTCCGTTACGCATTCAACGCCGTAGGAGCCACCCGATGAGCCTCATGTCGCTCGCCAGAGCCTTGCCTGATCCCGTCAAGAACGCCATCAAGGCAACCCGGGATAACACTGGCCTGGCCCTGGTCCGCCTGTTTTCCTCCAGCGGCTTCCTGTCTTCTGTCTATTACTGCCTGATCAGCCGTGAGTTCGACCGGGAGCACCGTGCGGTGCTGCTGGGCCGACTGCATTTCGCTCAGCGCATGCGCGGCAAGGGCGAGAACGATGCTTTCCTGCGGCGCAACGTGCATCGCCTGGAGAAGGGACTGATCATGCGTCCGCGACGCAGCACCTTTGCCGAGGATTACATCGGCCCGACGGTTCGCTGCTATGCCGATGCGACCCGGGCCGGCGTGGTCAACGGCCAACAGCGCTGGGCCAACGATGTACTTACTGACTATTTCTCAGCCGTTGGCAGCACGCCGCGCATCGACTCGGCCAAGCGCGCCTTCACCAGCACCGAGAACCCCGACCAAACCAACCGCTGCGTGCCCTATCCCCACAGCCAACTGCCGGACTGCCCGGTTAGCTATGACGAGCTGATGGTGCTGTTCCGCCGTCGCCGCTCGGTTCGCTGGTATCAGGACAAGCCGGTCAGCAATGAGCTGGTCGAACAGGCGGTAAGCGCCGCGGCTCTGGCGCCATCGGCCTGCAACCGCCAGCCGTTTCGCTTCTATGTCAGCAACGGCAAGGAAAAGGCCGCCGAGGTCGCCAAGTGCGCCGGCGGCACGGCGGGTTTCCACGACAATTTGCCCTGCGTGATCGCAGTAGTCGGCGACCTGGGCTGCTATCCAGAGGCACGCGACCGCCACGTGGTCTATATCGACGGCTCGCTGGCTGCCATGCAGCTGATGCTGGCACTGGAAAGCCTGGGCTTGTCGAGCTGCTCGATCAACTGGCCTGACGTCGAAGAAAGAGAACGTCAACTGGCGAAAATACTGGGCTTGGCCTACCAGGAGCGTACCGTGATGCTCCTCGCGGTGGGCTATGCCGATCCAACGGGAGGGATTCCATATTCGGACAAGAAGACCGCAGACGACTTGATTGTATTCAACTGAGGTAAGCGATGATTATCGAGATCAGAAAGGCAGGCTTCGTCAATAAAGGCGCTGAGCTGATGTTGCACGCGGCGTTGCAGAAACTGAGGACCCGGTATCCGGACGCTACCTTCGTGATGGCCCCGACCCCGAAAAAAGCCGAGCAGCCGTTCCGCAAGCTGGTCCAGCTGGGTTTCTATCCCAAGGCTTGGCTGTGGCGCTACGGCATCCAGTGGGGCACGCTGGCCAACTTTGCGCCACGTCCGCTGCGCGAGATGTACGGCGTGGTGCTGGATAAAGAAGTCGACGTGGTCATCGATGCGGCGGGCTTCGCCTACAGCGATCAGTGGGGCGAGGATCCTTGTGCGGAGCTGGCGCAGTCAACCAAGCGCTGGCACAAGAACGGCACCCGGGTGATCCTGATGCCACAAGCGCTTGGGCCGTTCAAATCGGAGAAAAACCGGGCGGCAATGAAAACGGTGGTCGATAACGTCGACCTGATTTTCCCTCGCGAGCGCGTGTCCTACGAGCATCTCACCGAGCTGGTGGGTGAGCAGGCGAAGATCAAGCAATCACCGGACTTCACCAACCTCATCACCGGTGTGCTGCCGCAGGGCTTCGATACCGAGCAGAACCGTTTCTGCATCGTCCCCAACTGCCGAATGCTGGACAAGACCGACCAGAAGACGCGCGATGCCTACCTGCCGTTCCTGATCAGCTGCACGCGCTACTTGCTGGAAAAGGGCGCCAAGCCTTTCGTGCTGGTGCACGAAGGCAAGGACGATCAGCGCCTGGCTGACGAACTGTCAGCGGCGGTAGGCGGCATTCCAATCGTCAAGGAGAGCGGCGCACTGGAAATCAAAGGCATCCTCGGCGCCTGCAGCGGCACCCTGGGCAGTCGTTTCCACGGGCTGGTCAGCGCGCTATCCCAAGGCGTGCCAGCCTTGGCCACGGGCTGGAGCCACAAGTACCAGATGCTGTTCGAAGACTACGGTTTCCCTGAAGGCCTGGTTCAGGTCACCACCGATGAGGCGGAAATCAAGCGCAAGATCGACCTGGTGACGGATGATGCCGCGCGGATCCAGGCGTTGATCCAGACCCGTACCGCTCAGCTCAAGCAACAATCCGAGCAGATGTGGCAGCAGGTCTTCGCCGTGATCGATCAGTGTCAGCGTACACACCAGACGCAGCACCACACCGCTGGCGCGGCCTGAGTGACCACCGTGGCGCCGCGAACGGGCGTCACGGTCTACTGTTTTTTGCTGGCGAACCGCTGACGAATCAGCCGGTACAGGTAGTAGAGCACCATCAACACTACAATCGCGGTGGAAACCGGATTGAGGTACTCCGAGACCTTCTGGTACTGCGACTCAAGCAGGTAACCGGCCAGCGCCAGCAGCGCCGTCCAGATCAGCGAACCCAGCGTCGAATAGATCAGGAATTTGGTCATCGACATTCCGGCGATACCCGCTGGCACCGAAATCAGGGTGCGCACCGCCGGAATCAGGCGACCAAAGAACACCGCGCCCTTGCCGTGGCGATCGAACCATTCGCTGGCCTTATCGACGTCCTCCGGCGACAGGGTCAACCAGTGCCCCCAGCGTTCGGCAAAATGCTTCATGCGCTTCTGGCCGAGTTTGGCGCCGGCGTAGTACCAGGGCAGCGCACCGACCACTGAGCCAGCAGTGCCGACCAGAATCACCGCGATGAAGTTGAGATCACCCCGTGCCGCGACGAAGCCCGCCAGTGGCATGATCAGCTCCGACGGGATGGGCGGGAAGATGTTCTCCAGCAACATCAGCAGGAAAACCCCGACGTAGCCCAATGCCGAAACGATTTCCACGATTTTGTCGAACATCGGTTACCTCTTCTTTTGCGGTAAAGGGGTCTGCGCGGACGGCTCGGTGCGGGTTGGGGCGGGCTTATCGAGCGCCCCGGCCACCTTTGCCGGCAACGACGCGTAGTAATCGGCCAGTGCCTGCATCTGCTCCGGCGTGAGCCGCTGCGCGGCGCTGTGCATGATATGGGCGTACCCCGTACCGCCACGCTTACCCGCCGTGAACAGCTCCAGCTGCAAGTTCAGGTAGCGAGCGTACTGCCCGGCGATGTTCGGATACATCGGATTGCGAGGACCGTCCTTGGGCCCGTGGCAGTGGACGCAGGACGGGATGCCGCGTTCACGCACACCGCGCTCCGCCAGCGACAGGCCCTGGGCCAGGATGTCCGGCGTCGGCTCTGGAGCGTCCGTGCGACTGACTGGCGGCAGATCGGCGTAATGCTGCGCCAGTGCTTCGAGCACCGCCGGCTCCAGACCTGCGGCGATCGGCTGCATGATGCCACTATGCCGCTCGCCGCTTGCGTAGGCCTGCAGCGCACCGAGCAAATATGCCTCGCTCTGCCCGGCCAATCGGGGGAACGCGCCCTCGCCCCGGCCGCCGCCATCTTCGGCATGGCAACGGTTGCAGTTGGCCAACACCGGACCGAGCGGATCCTTCAGCGGCCGCAGATGATCGGGCGTGACGGGTTTGGCGGTCTCTTCGCTGCGCCCGCCCAGCGCAAGCTGCTTATAGCGCTCTGGCGACATGCTCGGCATCGCCTGGAGGAATGCCACCACGGCCCAGACCTCATCGTCCCTTTTCTGCGCGGGCCAGGCCGGCATGGCGGTGAATTTCACGCCATTCTTCACAATCCAGAACAGCTCCTGCGGCTCCCAGTGCTCGATCCGCGGCGGCAAGTAAGGCGGCTCGGGGGTCATCTGCTGGACGATCAGCGAACGTTCCTGGCCGGGGCCGCCATGGCAGGCCAGGCAGCCCGTGTGATAGTGCCCAGCCCCCTTGAGCACCAACGCCGGATCGTCCAGCGGCGGCACCTTGATGCCCATCGACTGCGTGCTCACCGCACGACGCATGGCGTAGTGCAGCATCCAGCCGGTCGCCTTCCAGTGACCCGAGCTGGCACTGATCGAGACCAGTCCCAGCGAAACCAGCACGAACGCGCCCGTCCCCGCCAGCGCTGCCATCAACGCGATGGCCGCCACAACGCGCTTCCACGAGCCACCGGTCAGCCAGCACAGCCAGCGCCGCAGCGGCGCCGAGCATCGCCGGACCATGCGTTTAGCTGACTGAAAAGGCATTGCGCTTGTCCTGTAAAAGCCCGAAAAGCAGATACAACCCGCCGATGAGATAGGCGCTGCCGCCAAAAGCCAACATGATCACGCCGCCCATCTGTTGATCCTCGAGCGGGCTCATGCCTGAGAGTGCCGAGCCGGTGTGCTCGAACAGCGGTCGGCTCGACATCGCCAGCAGCACGCCGAGCAGCGTCATGTGCATCGAGGTCAGCAGCAGGCCGGCAATGCCGGCCAGCGCGCGCTGATGACGCACACCGCCAAATGCCGCGAGCCAGACCAACAGCCCAACGAACAGATAGCTGCCCTGTTCCAACAACTCCGCCGATTGCGAGGTGCGCGCCGCATGGTGCAGCGCCGGCATGTGCCAGGCCCAAACCACGAACAACTCGATCACCGAAGCCAGGATCGGCGAGAACAGAAACGGGATGTGATTGGAGAAATCAAACCGGCCGCCAGCAAGGCCGATCGCCAGTAACGGCGCCGCCACCGCCACCACCATCACGTGCATCAGCATATGGCCGACGAACAGCCGATCGGCCATGTCGGGCAAGGGCCCGAGCCAGACTGCCCCCAGCGTGGTCAGGCCGAGCATGAACGACAGGCGCCGCCAGATCATGCGCAGCTCCTGATGAACACCACGCTCAAGGCGACGAAAATCGTCGCCACGAAGCTCAGGCCGCTCAACAGCAGCGTCGAAAATCCAAGGAAGCGATGGCGATCGCCGGGCGTGTCGAAATCATGCGGCGCCGTTGCATGCCCAAAGGAGTGGTGACGCCAGCCTTTCCAGCCGGTCAATCCAATGCCGACCAGCGCGATCAATGTCAGCACGCCGATGGCGAGGCGAATGTCGCCCAGCTCGCCGCTGCGGCCCGCCACCTTCGCGCACCACACGGACACAGCCAGATAGGACAGCAGAAAATGCGCCGCCCAGATGGTCGGGCTGAAGGTGATCAGCCAGAGGGTGTCGCGCTCTTGCGGCGGTGCTTCAGGGGCTTGCTGATCGCCATTCCGTTGCTGTTCGCTCAGGTTTTCACTCATAGCACCTCCGGAAAGCCGGCGATGACCGCGACGGTCACGCCGACGGTGATGAGCATGAAATGCCAGTACAATGCGATATTGCGGATATCGATGTCATGCACCGCCGTCATCCGGCCGGCCGCACGTCGCGCCAAGCAATAGAGCTGCATGATCAGGCCGATGGACAGGTGTATCAGGCACCAGAGCACCAGCACCCACACCGTGGCGGGATAGACATTGCTGGTGGGATCGAGGCCGCTGAAATGCGGCCCGGCCCACATGGAGTATGCCCCCGCCAGGGTGCAGATCGCCGCCAACCCCAGCGAGCCGTAGAAGCCCGCCGCCTGATCGCGAAAGTTGCAGCGGCGCGCCAGCAGCGTCAGCGCCCAGGAGGCGGCGATCAATCCCAGTCCCAGTACCGGCCAGAACACGCCGGGGCCGGCGGCATCGGCGGGCGGGAAATTCTCATGCACGGTCCAGAAGAAGAAGTAGCCGAACACCAGACTGCCGAAGGCGCTCATGTCGCCGATCATGGTGATAAAGGTGGCCCACCAGCCCACCGACTTTGCGCCGGAGGCATAGAGCGGCACCGTCACGTCCAGGCCGATATCCTTTTTCGGCTTTTCCGGAATCACCGCCGTGCCGGTCCACAGCCAGATGAGGATGGTGATCAGCGCAAGGCCACCGCTGACCAGCGCCGCGACGTACCAGCTGTAGGTCGCGAAGATGAACAGGCCGCCGGTGAAGATCGCCGCCCACATGCTCAGGAAAGTCGGGCCCGGCACGCGCAGGCACTGGATCGGCTCGGCATCGATGATGCTGCTGATCAGGGTCTCGCGTTTGCCCTCCTCGGCGTCGGGCAGGTAAAAGCGCCCAGCATCGACGTCGCGCATCAGGTCCGGCTGGTCCCACAGTGGGTAGCGGCTCTTGATGATCGGAATCGAACGCGCGCCCCAGGGCATGCCGGGCATTTCTGCGAGCCATTCGAGGGTCCCGGCGTTCCACGGATTGCGCTTGCTGTAGGGCTGCTTGCCCTTGGGCCGCATGACGTCCCAGACCAGCACCGCGACGCCGGCGGCGAGGATGAAGGCGCCCACCGTCGACACCATATTCAGCACGTCAAAGCCCATACCCGGCGCGTAGGTGTAGACGCGCCGCGGCATCCCGAGTAGACCGGTGAAGTGCATGGGCAGGAAGGCGATGTTGAAGCCGATGAACATCAGCCAGAAGGCGATCCGCCCGAGCCGGTCGGACAGCGTCTTGCTGCGCGCCAGCGGGAAGAAGTAGTAGAGGCCAGCGATGACCGGGAACAGCATGCCGCCGATCAGCACGTAGTGCAGATGCGCGACGATGAAATAGGTGTCGTGCGCCTGGAAGTCGAACGGCGCCAGCGCCACCATCACACCGGTCAGGCCGCCCAGCACGAAGATCGCCAGCGCACCGGCGACGAACAGCATCGGCACCGATTTGACGAAGCGTCCCGCCAATGCTGTCGCGAGGAAACAGAAGATCTGCACCCCAGTGGGGATCGCCACCGCTTCGGACGCTGCCGAGAAGAAGGCCAGCGAGATGCCCGGCATCCCGGTGGTGAACATGTGGTGGACCCACAGCCCGAAACTGATGAAGCCGGTGCCGACCGCTGCCAGCACGATGAAGCTGTAGCCAACAATGGGCCGCCCGGCAGCGGTGGGCACGATGGTCGCCACCAGCGCCACGGCAGGCAGGAAGATGATGTAGACCTCGGGGTGGCCGAAGATCCAGAACAGGTGCTGCCAGAGCAGCGGGTCGCCGCCACGGCTGGCATCGAAGAACGGCCAGTCAAATGCGCGCTCCAGCTCGAACAAGAGGTCGCCCGCGATCAGCGGTGGAAACGCGAACAGGATCATTCCCGCGACCACCAGGATGTACCAGGAATACAGCGGAATCAGGTTGATGCGCATACCCGGCGGCCGTGTTTTCAGCACGCCGACGATCAACTCCACCGCCGCCGCGATCGAAGACACTTCGATGAATGACAGCCCGAGCAGCCAGATATCCGCGCCGAGGCCGTCCTGATAGGTGGTGGTGAGCGGCGGGTACATGAACCAGCCACCCTGCGGCGCGACGCCGAAAAAGATCGAGCCACAAACGAACACGCCACCAATGATGAAACACCAGAAGCCATACGCTGACAGGCGCGGGAACGGCAAGTCTCGTGCGCCGAGCATCTGCGGCAGGATCAGGATGGAGAAGGCCTCGAAAATCGGCACGCCGAAGAGAAACATCATCACCGAGCCGTGCAGCGTGAACACCTGGTTATAGGTTTCGGCCGACAGGAAATCGTTATTCGGCACCGCCAGCTGAGCGCGAATCAACATCGCCAGCACGCCGGCAAAGAGGAAAAACAGGAAGGACACGCCGGTGTACCAGAGGCCCACCTCGGTGTTGTTTACCGCAGACCAGTAACGCCAGCCGGTGGGTGTCTTCCAGGCTGCGGCCAGGCGTTCGGCCTGCCCTTTGGCGCGGGCTTCGTCCTGCGGGTCGCGGTATGCAATCGGCTCGCTCATTCAAGGCCCTTCAGGTAATGCGCCATGGCGCTCAGCTGTGCCTCAGGCAGCATGCCGAAGGCGGGCATTTTCACGTCTGGCTTGATCGCGCTGCTGTGGCCGATCCAGCGCCGGAAGGCGTCGACATCAGCCGGCAGCGTGCCGGCTGCCAGGGTCAGGCGGCTGCCGACGTGGGTCAGGTCGGGCCCGACCGTGCCGTCGGCGGCAGTGCCGCGAATTTGGTGACAGGCACCGCAGCCATTGGCGAGAAAGGCCTGCTGGCCCGCCTGCTGCAATTCCGTTTCCGGTTGCTGCGCGGGCTTGGCCTGTTCGGCTAGCCATTGATCGAAGGCCTCACGGGTCATCACCACTACGGCGAAATTCATCAGCGCATGGGAGGTGCCGCAGTATTCGGCGCAGGCGCCACGGAAGGTGCCGGTCTCGGTCGGCTCCAGCACCAGCTCGTTGACCCGACCGGGGATCATGTCGACCTTGCCGCCCAGCGATGGGATCCAGAACGAGTGGATCACGTCCGGGCTGGTCAGGCTGAAGGCCACCCGCTCACCCACCGGCAGTCTTATTTCATTCGCCAGTTCAACGGCCTCCCCCGCATCGGTCCGGTAGCGCACCCGCCACCACCACTGCTCACCCGACACATCGACACGCAGGGCGACATTCTCGGAAGAGCGCAGTTGCGGCATCAGCATCAGCCCGTAAATCAGCAGGCCGGTCAGAACCACGACGGGAAAAATGATGCCGCCACCGATGATCAGCCAACGGGCACTGCGGATACCGTGAGCTTCCGGGTGTGCCTGGGTGGCATACAGGGCGATGCCCATCACCACCAGCCAAATGACCAGCGCACCGCCCGCCATCCACCAGAACAGCGTGGCGATGCTCTGCGCGCCGGCACCAGCGGGGTTCAGCGCCGATTGCTGGCCGTCGCACCCCACCAGCACCGCACTCAACAGCAACAGGCAGACGCCACGCGGCTGCAAGCGTGCTGTGGTGAGGTCGTTTGTTAGGGTCAGCCGCATGGTCCGCCTCGCTGTGGGTCACGTTTTGTGACACTCCTCAGGCGGGAAAAGTTGGATAACCGGTCGAATTTGTAAGCGGTGGACCCTTAAGTCGTTGCGCTTGTCCTAAAAAACAAGGAAATCGACTTTGGAGAACGCATGGCCACAGACAGACGACACCGACGCTACCTTTTGACCTTGGTCGGCCTGTTCCTGTTGATCTGGGGTGCGCTGGCGATCGATCCGTTCAACCGCCATGACTGGCTGCTGGAGAACCTTTTGGTGGTGGGGTTGGCAGCGGCCTTATTGCTGGGGCACAAGCACTACCTGCCCTCCCGCAGCGCCGCGACGCTGATCTTCCTTTATCTCTGCATTCATCAGCTTGGCGCTCATTACACCTACGCCAACGTGCCTTACAACGATTGGTGGCAGGCGCTGACCGGCGAAGGCTTGAATGAACAGCTGGGTTGGGAGCGCAATCAGTTCGACCGCCTGGCACACTTCAGCTATGGGCTGCTGCTGGCCTATCCGATGCGTGAACTGCTGGTTCGCATGGGCCTGCGCCCTGGATTCTGGAGCCTGGTACTGCCGATAGACATCGTGCTGTCGACCTCGGCGATCTACGAGCTGATCGAGTGGGCAGGCGCGGAAGTCTTAGACGGCGGCCTGGGGCGCACCTTTCTCGCCACTCAGAATGATCGCTGGGACCCACAGAAGGACATCGCCCTGGCGGCCGGCGGCGCGCTGATCGCCATGATCATTACCGGAATCGTCAGCCGAACACGGCGCCGGCATGGCGACTCGGCCGAATGACGACTGTCGCCGGTCTCACGGACGGGCGGTGTCTCCAAGCCGCTCGGGCGACTCGGATGGCTCGGGATCTGTGGTCACGCCGATCCGGCGCAGGTACCACTGATGAGCCACGTATGCGCAACCCCAGCCAAGCAGAACGCCAAGGGTATTAGCGAGCATGTCGCCCAGCGACGCCTGTCGATTGGGCAGCAGGCTCTGCCCTACTTCGATCAGCGTGGCCGCCGCCAGGCTTGCCGCCACGGCCCAGAACACGCTCCACTGCGGAAAGGCCAGGCGCAGCGAGAACATCAGCGCGGCGAAGCCAAGCATGTGATGCAGCTTGTCCTGCTGGTCGAACACCTGGGGAACCGGTTCCGGCCGCAATCCGCTGAAGAGGATGACCGCTAGCACCGCGAGGAACGGCAGGACGCGCAAGTAATTCATAGGCAATCGGTAGCTCTTGCTGAGATCGGGAAGGTGGAGTTGGCAGGGCCCGAATCGCGGGCGTGATGAAGACGTCAACAAAGGCGGCGTAAGATAGCAGCCCCTCGACGCGGCGCGTACCGAGCATGGTCGTCGGCGTGCACGCTATGGAGGTCGGAAGCGGTCGATAGTTCGTGCCGGCCTGTAACAAATTGCGCCCCTATCGACCAACTGCCCATATTCGAAGCCTCAGAGACCTAAACGTAACCTCGTGATCGAGGTCCGAACTGTTAGGATCTGGGCAATGCTACGGGGAACGGCGTATGTCGCCCCGCTACCAGCACTACGGGATACCACTTTGACGCACCCCACTTCGCTGCCAGGCAGTCTGCAGCGGCAGCCGACACAGGACGCCCACGCCACACTCACCATTGGCGGCGACTGGACCCTGCAGCATTATGCGACGCTGCGGCGGGAGATAGAGCGCACGCGCCGCCAGGTCACAGACACCGATCGGGTCGAACTCGATTCGCTTGGCGAGCTGGATACCGCGGGCGCCGGGCTACTGATCGAACTGATCGGCCCCGCACGGGTGGCCCGCCTGAGCGACTGGGCGCCGCAGCTGCCGGCGGAACGCCAAGCCTTGTTGAAAACCGTCGCCGCCGCGCTGGACCAGCCAGAAGCCGAGCAGGCGCCGGCCACCAATGGCTTTGCCGATGTGCTGGCCCATGTTGGACGTACCGTGTCGGGGGTCTGGAATCAACAGCGCACCCTGCTCGGCTTCATTGGCCTGACCCTACAGACCCTGTTCACCGTGCTCCCCAACCCGCGGCGCTGGCGGGTAACCGCGCTGGTGGCGCACATCGAGCAAACCGGGCTGGACGCGATCCCCATCGTCGCCCTGCTGACCTTTCTGGTCGGTGCGGTGGTGGCCTTTCTAGGCGCCACGGTGCTGGCCGACTTCGGCGCGACCATTTATACGGTCAACCTTGTTGCCTTCTCGTTTCTAAGAGAATTTGGCGTGCTGCTGGCGGCGATCCTGCTAGCCGGGCGCACCGCGAGCGCCTTTGCCGCACAGATCGGGGCGATGAAATCCAACGAGGAAATCGACGCCATCCGCACCCTTGGCTTGAGCCCCATCGAGCTGCTGGTACTGCCACGGGTGCTGGCGATGCTGATCACGCTGCCGATCCTGACCTTTATCGGCATTCTCAGCGGCATCGTCGGCGGGCTGGTGGTCTGCTCCTTGGCGCTGGACATTTCGCCCGCCATGTTCTTCACCATCTTGCAGCGCGACATTCCGCTCAACCACTTTCTGGTCGGCATGGCCAAGGCGCCAGTGTTCGCCTTCCTGATCGCAGTGATCGGCTGTCTGGAGGGCTTCAAGGCCAGCGGCAGCGCGCAGTCGGTGGGCGAACACACCACCTCCAGCGTGGTGCAATCGATCTTCATGGTGATCCTGCTCGATGCGGTCGCCGCCCTGTTCTTCATGGAGATGGGCTGGTGAGGACAGACGAACCCGTGATTCAGGTCCAGGGCCTGGTCAATCGCTTCGGCAAACAGGCGGTGCACGTCAATCTCGACCTGGATATCCGTCGCGGCGAGATCCTTGGGGTGGTCGGCGGTTCTGGCACCGGGAAGTCGGTGCTGCTGCGCAGCATCGTCGGCTTGCGCCGGCCCAATGCCGGTAGCGTGAAGGTGTTCGGTGAGAACCTGCTGAAGCTCTCGACCCAGCGCCGCTCGGAAGTCGAGCGGCGCTTCGGCGTGCTGTTCCAGCGCGGCGCCCTGTTCACCTCGCTCAACCTCCAGGAAAACGTTGCCTTGCCGCTGATCGAGCACATCGGCCTCAAACGCGCCGATGCCGAACATCTGGCCCGGCAGAAGCTGGCGCTGGCTGGTCTGCCGCCGGAAGCCGCCTGCAAATATCCCGACGAGTTGTCCGGCGGTATGGTCAAGCGCGCCGCCCTGGCTCGCGCGCTGGCGCTGGATCCGGAGGTGCTGTTTCTCGATGAACCCACTGCGGGCCTCGACCCGATCGGCGCAGCAGCCTTTGACCAGTTGATCCTGACCCTGCGCGATGCGCTGGGCTTCAGCGTATTTCTGGTCACCCACGACCTCGACACGCTGTACACCATCTGCGACCGCATTGCCGTGCTGGCGCAAAAACGCGTACTGGTGGTCGACACGCTGGAAAAGGTCGCCGCCACTGACGACGAATGGATTCGCGAATATTTTCACGGCCCTCGTGGCCGCGCCGCGCACGAAGCCGCGCAACGGTTGGAGAAACCATAATGGAAACTCGCGCCCATCATGTATTGATCGGACTGTTTACCGTGGCAGCCGTCGGCTGCGCCCTGCTCTTCGCCCTGTGGCTGGGCAAATCCAGCATGGACCGGGAATACAGCTATTACGTTATCGGCTTCAGCCAGGCCGTCAGCGGACTGTCGAGTGGCAGCTCGGTGGAATACAGCGGCATCAAGGTCGGCGATGTCACCGAGCTGTGGCTGCAGCCAGACGACCCGCGCAAGGTTCGAGCGCGGATCCGCGTCTACGCCGGCACGCCCATCAAAACCGATACCCAGGCGCGCCTGGCGCTGGCCAATATCACCGGCAGCATGGTCATACAGCTGCACGGCGGTACCCCGGATGCCCCGCGGCTCGAAGGCGACCGCGAAGACCCACCGCTGATTATTGCAGACCCGTCCTCACTCAGCGCACTGCTGGAAAACGGCGAAGACCTGATGAGCAACATCAACAACCTGCTGCTCAGCGCCAACCAGATCTTCTCCGAGGAGAACACCACGCGCCTGAGCCGCACGCTGGAGCACCTGGAACAGGCCACCAGCGTGCTCTCGGAGCAACGCGGCGATCTGTCCCAGACACTCCAGCAATTCAACCAACTGAGCCAACAGGCCAATACCGTGATGGGTGAGCTGTCGAGCCTGACACGCAACGCCAATGACCTGCTCGATGATCAGGGCCGCAGCGTGCTGGACAGCGCAGCGCAGTCAATGAGCGCGCTGGACCGCACCACCTCGCGCCTGGATACCCTGCTCGAAGAAAATCAGGGCGCGCTGAACAATGGCATGCAGGGCTTCAACGAACTCGGCCCGGCGATCAACGAATTGCGCAGCACCCTCGGTGCGCTGCGCCGGGTCACCCAGCGACTGGAAGACAACCCGAGTGGTTTCCTCCTCGGCCGCGACAAACTGCAGGAGTTCAACCCATGAGCCTTCGCCAATCCCTGTCCCGCTTTGCGCTGCTCGGGCTGCTCTCGGCCCTCGCCGCCTGTTCGGTGCTGCCGGAGTCCGAGACCCTGCGAATCTTTTTGCTGCCGACCACACCGATGCCGCAGCAAGCCAGCGAGCCGACCATCCAGCAGGCGCTGCGCATCAACACACCGCAGGCCAGCCGCATTCTCTCTGGCCAGCGCATCGCCGTCGTGCCGCAGGGCAACGAGATCAGTGCCTACGGCGGCGCACGCTGGAGCGACGCTGCGCCGGTGCTGCTGCGCGACCGCCTGATCGAAGCCTTCCAGCGCGACGGGCGCATGCCTTCAGTAAGCAACGAAGACGTCAATCTCTATGCGGACCTCAGCCTGCACAGCGATCTGCGCGCCTTCCAGACCGTCTACATCGACGGCAAGCCGGTGGTGGTGATTACCCTCGATGCGCGGCTGGTCAATCGCAACGACCAGCGCACCCTGGCCAACCGCCGCTTCGAGGTCCGTCAGCCGAGCGCCGACCCCAGCGTGGAAAGTGTGGTCGAGGCCTTCGGCCAGGCCAGCGACCGGCTCAGTGCCGATATTCTCGAATGGACGCTGAGCCATGCCCGACAACTGCCCTGAGCAACTGCCGTACGGTAGGCGTTAATCGCCTCGGAATTGATCCAGATACACACAAGTAGCGTATTAGAGCGCCTAAGATGACTCCGGACGATTAATAGCCGGAGCAGAGTCATGAGTCAGCCACGCACCCGAGCCGCACTCAAGGTTCTCGCAGCCGCCGCCGTGATTGCCGTCATCGGGGCGCTGCTGTGGAGCGAATTGCGCCCCAGCGGTCTCGGCGAAGGGTTCGCCAGCGGTAATGGTCGCATCGAAGCGACCGAGATTGATGTCGCCACCAAGAGCCCAGGCCGGGTGATTGAAATCCTCGTGGACGAGGGTGATTTCGTCCAGCCGGGCCAGGTACTGGCGCGTATGGATACCGATGTGCTCCAGGCGCAACTGAACCAGGCGCGTGCGCAGGTCCGCCAGGGCGAGAATGCCATCCTCACCGCAGAGGCCATGGTCGCTCAGCGGGAAAGCGAGCGCGCCACCGCCGAAGCCGTCGTCACCCAGCGGCGAGCCGAACTGACCGCAGCCCAGAAGCGCCACCAACGGACCGAAACCCTGGTCGCGCGCAACGCCATGGCGCGACAGCAGCTCGACGATGACCTGGCCGCGATGCAAAGCGCCCAGGCGGCGCTCGCCGCCGCACGCTCACAAGTGGTGTCTGCCGACGCCGGCATTGCCGCGGCGAAATCCCAGGTGATCGAGGCGCGCTCGGCTGTCGAGGCGGCACAAGCCGGCGTTGAGCGACTGCAAGCGGACATTCGCGACAGCGAACTGAAGAGCGACCGGGTGGCTCGCGTGCAATACCGCGTGGCGCAGCCCGGCGAAGTCCTCGGCGCGGGGGGCAAGCTGCTCAATCTGGTCGATCTGGCCGACGTCTATATGACCTTCTTCCTACCCGAACGCCAGGCCGGACGCGTGGCGATCGGTGCCGAGGTACGGCTGGTGATCGACGCCGCCCCGCAGTACGTGATTCCGGCCAAGGTCAGTTATGTGGCCAGCGTGGCGCAATTCACACCCAAGACCGTGGAAACCGAAAGCGAGCGCGAAAAGCTGATGTTCCGGGTCAAGGCGCGCATCGATCCCGAACTGCTCAAGCGTCACATGGAACAGGTCAAAACTGGTCTGCCGGGCATGGCCTATCTGAAGCTCGATGCTGAAAGCGAGTGGCCCGCCGATCTGCAGATCAATGTAACGCCATGAGCGAGCCGCTCGATTCGGTGGTGCAGGTTGCCGGGGTCAGCCTGCAATACGGCAAGACGCGCGCTCTGGATGAGCTGACGCTGACCTTGCCCGCACGATGCATGGTCGGCCTGATCGGCCCCGATGGGGTGGGCAAGTCCAGCCTGCTGGCGTTGATCTCCGGGGCGCGCAAGCTGCAGCAGGGCTCGATAGGCGTACTCGGCGGCGACATCGCCGATCCCGGGCACCGGCGCAGGGTCTGCCCGCGCATCGCCTACATGCCTCAGGGGCTGGGCAAGAATCTGTATCCAACACTCACCGTTTTCGAGAATCTCGAATTCTTCGGCCGCTTGTTCGGCCAGGCGGGCGAAGAGCGCCGCTGGCGCATTGCTGAACTGACCCGCAGCACGGGCCTCGCGTCCTTTCTCGAACGGCCAGCGGGCAAACTCTCCGGCGGCATGAAACAGAAGCTCGGCCTCTGCTGCGCCCTGATCCACGACCCCGATCTGTTGATCCTCGACGAGCCCACTACCGGCGTCGATCCGCTGTCACGTGCACAGTTCTGGGAGCTGATCGAGCGCATCCGCCGCGAGCGCCCACAAATGAGCGTACTGGTGGCCACCGCCTATATGGACGAGGCGCAGCGCTTCGACCATCTGGTGGCGGTGGACGCCGGCCGCGTGCTGGCCACCGGCACGCCAGCCGAATTGCTGGCGCGCACCGCCAGCGACTCTCTGGAGCAGGCCTTCATCCGGCTACTGCCGGACGCCAAACGCAATCAGCATCGAGAACTGGTCATCCCGCCGCAGCCGCATAGCGACAGCATTGCGATCGAGGCCCACGGTCTGACCATGCGCTTCGGCGATTTCGTCGCGGTGGACCAGGTCAATTTCCGCATCGCCCGTGGCGAAATCTTCGGCTTCCTCGGCTCCAACGGCTGCGGCAAGACCACCACCATGAAGATGCTCACCGGCCTGCTGCCGGCCAGCGAGGGCGAGGCGCTGCTGTTCGGCAAGCCGGTGGACCCGCACGACATGCAGACCCGCCAACGCGTGGGTTACATGTCCCAGGCTTTCTCGCTGTACAGCGAGCTGACCGTGCGGCAAAACCTCGACCTGCACGCCCGGCTGTTCCACCTGCCGGCCGAACGGCGCGGGCCGCGCGTGCAGGAGATGCTCACGCGCTTCGATCTCACCGGCGACGCCGACAGTCTGCCCAGTCGCTTGCCGCTAGGCGTGCGCCAGCGCCTGTCGCTAGCGGTGGCGGTGATCCACAATCCGGAAATCCTGATTCTCGACGAGCCCACTTCCGGCGTTGATCCGGTTGCCCGCGACGGCTTCTGGGAACTGCTGGTTCAGCTGTCACGTGAAGACGGCGTGACCATTTTCATCTCGACCCATTTCATGAACGAGGCACTGCGCTGCGACCGCATTTCGTTGATGCATGCCGGCCGGGTACTCGACAGCGACACGCCGCAGGCGCTGATGACCAAGCGCGGGCTGCCGACGCTCGAAGCGACCTTCATCGCCTACTTGGAGGAAGCCGCGGCGGCGCATGCCGGCGAACAGCCGGCAGCCACCTCAACCGCTACGCGCGGCCCGATCGAAGCGACCAGCAACAGCGCCCGCCAGGCTCGTTTCAGCCTGCGTCGGCTGCTCAGCTACACCCGCCGCGAGGCCATGGAACTGCGCCGCGACCCGATACGTGCAACGCTGGCGATGCTCGGCAGCGTGCTGCTGATGTTCATCATGGGTTACGGGGTCAGTTTCGATGTGGAAAACCTGACCTATGCCGTGCTCGACGGTGACCAGACCACCACCAGCCAGCATTACCTGCAGAACATCGCCGGCTCGCGCTACTTCTTGGAAAAGCCGGCGCTGGCCAGCCATGCCGAACTGGACGCACGCCTGCGCAGCGGCGACATCAGCCTGGCGGTGGAAATCCCACCCAACTTCGGCCGCGATCTCAAACGCGGGGCCGTGCCTCAGGTCGCGTTCTGGATCGATGGCGCCATGCCTATGCGGGCCGACACCATCAAAGGCTACGTGCAGGGCATCCATCTGACCTACCTGCAGCAACTGGCCCGCGAAGCCGGCGTGGACGGGCAGCTGGCGCCGGCCGACGTCGCCATCCGCTACCGCTACAACCCCGATGTACAGAGCCTTCCAGCCATGGCGCCTGCGATGATTCCGCTGCTCTTGATGATGATTCCGGCGATGCTCACCGCCTTGGGTGTCGTGCGCGAGAAGGAGTTGGGCTCGATCACCAACTTCTACGTCACCCCGACCACCCGCCTGGAGTTCCTGCTCGGCAAGCAGCTGCCCTACATCGCCCTGGGCATGTTCAACTTCGCCACCCTAGCACTGCTGGCAGTGTTCGTCTTCGGTATCCCGATCAAGGGCAGCATCCTGACCCTCTGCCTCGGCGCATTGCTTTACGTAACCTGCGCCACCGGGCTGGGTCTGTTGATGTCGTCGATCCTCAACAGCCAGATCGCGGCCATCTTCGGCACCACCATCGTCACCCTGCTGCCGGCGATTCAATTTTCCGGGCTGATCCACCCGACCTCGGCAATGGAAGGGTTCGGCGCCTTTATCGGCAAACTCTATCCCACCAGCCATTTTCTGATCATCAGCCGCGGGGTGTTTTCCAAGGCGCTGGGCCTGGTCGACCTGTACCCGTATTTCATCCCGATGCTCCTGGCGATTCCGCTGCTGACCCTGCTCAGCGTCGCCGGCCTGCGCAAGCAGGAGAAATAGCATGGCCAACGTCCGGCGCAAGCTCAGCAACATCATCCAGCTCGGCCTCAAGGAGCTGCGCAGCCTCTACCGCGATCCCGCAATGTTGGTGCTGATCATCTATTCGTTCACCCTGGCCATCTACGAAGGCGCCACCGCCGTGCCCGAGGCGCCGCACCGCGCCAGCATCGCCGTGGTCGACGAGGATCGTTCGCAGGCCTCGCTGCGCATCGTCAACGCCTTCCAGCTGCCCTACTTCATTGAGCCCAAGGCCATCACCCTGCAGCAGATGGACAGCGGCATGGATGCCGGTCTCTACACCTTCACTCTGAACATACCGCCGAACTTCCAGGCAGATTTACTGGCCGGTCGCCAGCCGACAATCCAGCTCAATGTCGACGCCACCCAGGTCAGCCAGGCGTTCACCGGGGCCGGTCAGATCCAGCAGATCATCGCCAGCGAGACCGCTGACTTCGTCCGCCGCTACCGCAGCGTTGATGCCCTGCCGGTCGAGGCCGTCGTGCGCACGGCCTTCAACCCCAACCTGAATCGGGCCTGGTTCGGCGCCGTGAACGAGGTGATCAACCAGATCACCATGCTGGCGATCATCCTCACTGGCGCCGCACTGATCCGCGAGCGCGAACACGGCACCATCGAGCATCTGCTGGTGATGCCGGTGACGCCGTTCGAGATCATGGTCGGTAAGGTCTGGGCGATGGGATTGGTGGTGTTGGCCGCCGCGGCGTTCGCGCTGCGCTTCGTGGTCGAGGGTTGGCTCGACATTCCGATTCAGGGCTCGCTGCTGCTGTTTGCCAGTGGCGCCGCGCTGCACCTGTTTGCCGCGACGTCCATGGGCATCTTCTTCGGCACGGTGGCGCGCTCCATGCCGCAACTGGGTCTGCTGGTAATCCTCACGTTGATCCCGCTGCAGATCCTCTCCGGTGGCGTGACCCCGCGCGAGAGCATGCCTGCGCTGATCCAGCACATCATGCTGGCGGCACCGACCACCCATTTCGTCGAACTGGCGCAGGCCATTCTCTTCCGCGGCGCCGGCGTCTCGGTGATCTGGCCACAACTGCTGGCGCTGCTGGCGATCGGCGCGGTGTTCTTCCTTGGCGCGCTGTCGCGGCTGCGGCAGTCGTTGCGTTAGCGGTCGTAGCCGGTAGACGGGTCAACCTCGGGCGACGGCTGCAGTTCGACCTCGAATACTGAATCGCACGCCGCGTGCTCGACGCCGGACAGCGCACCGACGAGCCGTAACTGGTGCTCAAAGGTCGACTGGATCTGCGAGACCCGCGACACCATGCGGCGGCTAGCAATGCGCACGGCAGGGTCTTCGCTGGCCATCATCTCGAACGAGAAGGTGGTCACGGCCTCGCTCAGTTGCGACAGGCTGCGCGCTGTCATGCTCAGAAACTCGGCGAGTTGCTCGTTACAAGTGTGCATTCCATTGCCACCTAACAGTTGATATCAGCATGATGTTACTGCATTTTCGCCACCTGACTGCATCGCCTCTTTGGTCGAATAACCCTAACGGCAGGGTTGAGTCCAGACGCGTTTGCGTCATGCACGGCAACTCATGAACAAAACAGGCGAATCGCCCTGCCAGGCTTGGCAGGGCTCTGGCCAGCGGTTTGCCGGAATAATGCGCTCAGTCACCTTCACAGCCGTTCGAAGCTCAGCGCCATGGACGGGAATTTTTGTATTTTCGGCGGGTCTATCGTGCCGACATGCCAAGAGCCTGTAGCTCTGTAGCGCGCCAAGGAAGCCACTCAATCATGCGCATTCTCGTAACCGGCGGAGCCGGATTCATCGGCTCTGCTCTGATCCGCCATCTGATCAAAGACACCGGGCACAGCGTCCTTAACCTGGACAAGCTGACCTACGCCGGCAATCTCGAGTCGCTGGCCGATGTCCACAGCAGCGACCGAAACCAATTCATTCAAGCCGACATTGCCGATCGCGAGCGCGTCAGCGAAGCGCTGCTGGAATTCCAGCCGGATGCCATCATGCACCTGGCCGCCGAATCCCATGTCGATCGCTCGATCGACGGCCCGGCCGAGTTCATCCAGACCAACATCGTCGGCACGTATCAGCTGCTCGAGGCAACACGTGCCTATTGGCAGTCGCTGCCAGCCGAGCGCCGCGAAGCCTTCCGCTTCCACCACATCTCCACCGACGAGGTGTACGGCGACCTGCATGGCGTCGATGACCTGTTCACCGAAACCACACCCTACGCGCCCAGCTCGCCCTATTCGGCCAGCAAGGCCTCGTCGGACCATCTGGTTCGCGCCTGGCAGCGCACCTACGGCCTGCCAGTACTGATCACCAATTGCTCGAACAACTACGGGCCGTATCACTTCCCCGAGAAGCTGATCCCGCTGGTGATTCTCAACGCGCTGGATGGCAAGCCGCTGCCGGTCTACGGCAACGGCACCCAGGTACGTGACTGGCTGTTCGTCGAGGACCATGCGCGCGCCCTGTTCAAGGTGGTCAGCGAAGGCCAGGTCGGCGAGACCTACAACATCGGCGGTCACAACGAGCAAAAGAACATCGACGTGGTGCGCGGCATCTGCGCCCTGCTCGAAGAGCTGGCGCCGCATAAGCCCGAAGGCCTTGAGCGTTTCGAGGATCTGATCACCTTCGTCAAGGACCGCCCCGGTCACGACCTGCGCTACGCCATCGACGCCAGCAAGATCGAGCGCGAGCTCGGTTGGGTCCCGCAAGAGACTTTCGAGACCGGCCTGCGCAAGACCGTGCAGTGGTATTTGAACAACCTCGAATGGTGCCGTCGCGTCCAGGACGGCAGCTATCAACGTGAGCGCCTCGGCGCCTTGGAGCAAAGCGCATGAAAGGAATCATCCTCGCCGGAGGCTCCGGCACCCGTCTGCACCCCATCACCCTGGGCGTATCCAAGCAGCTGCTGCCGATCTACGACAAGCCGATGGCCTACTACCCAATATCGGTGCTGATGCTCGCCGGGATTCGCGACATCCTGCTGATTTCAACGCCGCAGGACCTGCCGCAGTACAAGAACCTGCTGGGTGACGGCAGCCAGTTCGGCGTGAACATCAGCTACGCCGAGCAGCCGTCGCCGGACGGTCTGGCCCAGGCCTTCTTGATCGGTGAAGAGTTCATTGGCGACGACTCGGTGTGCCTGATCCTCGGCGACAATATCTTCCATGGTCAGCACTTCACCGAGAAGCTGCAGCGTGCTTCGGCACAGAAGAAAGGCGCCACGGTATTCGGCTACTGGGTCAAGGATCCGGAGCGCTTCGGCGTGATCGATTTCGACGAAACGGGCAAAGCCCTGTCCATCGAAGAAAAACCGGCGAAACCGAAGTCCAGCTATGCCGTGACCGGTCTGTATTTCTACGACAACGACGTCATCGAGATCGCCAAGTCGATCAAGCCCTCGCCGCGCGGAGAGCTCGAAATCACTGACGTCAACAATGCCTACCTCAAGCGCGGCGACCTGAATGTAGAGCGCTTCGGCCGCGGCTTCGCCTGGCTCGACACCGGCACCCACGACAGCCTCCTCGAAGCCTCGCAGTACGTGCAGACCATCGAGCACCGTCAAGGCCTGAAGGTCGCGTGTCTGGAAGAGATCGCCTATCAGCACAAGTGGATCGACCGCGAACAGCTCTTGCAGCGCGCCGATGCCCTGGGCAAGACCGGCTACGGCCAGTACCTGTTCAAGCTGGCGGGTGAAGACGCATGAAGGTCATCGAAACCGACATTCCCGATGTGCTGATTATCGAGCCCAAGGTCTTCGGCGACGAACGCGGTTTCTTCTACGAGAGCTTCAACGCGGCCGCTTTCGAAGCGGCCACGGGGCTCAAGCGCCAGTTCGTTCAGGACAATCATTCCAAGTCCCAGCGCGGCGTGCTGCGCGGCCTGCACTATCAAATTCAGCAGCCCCAGGGGAAGTTGGTGCGGGTCGTGGCCGGCGAAGTATTCGATGTCGCGGTGGATCTGCGCAGCAGCTCGCCGACGTTCGGTCGCTGGGTCGGCACCCGCCTGAGTGCCGATAACCCGCGCCAGCTGTGGGTCCCGGAAGGCTTTGCTCATGGTTTTATGGTGCTCAGCGAGAGCGCCGAATTCCTCTACAAGACCACCGACTATTACGCGCCAGCCCATGAGCGCTCGTTGCTCTGGAATGATCCGCAGATCGGCATCGACTGGCCATTCACCGAGCCGCCCCAGCTTTCGAAGAAAGACATCGACGGCAAAGTACTCAGCGAAGCGGAGCTGTTTGCATGAAAATCCTCGTCACCGGTAGTTCGGGGCAACTGTCTCGGGAGCTGCAACTGGCGCTTGCCGGTGAAGGAAAAGTGCTCGCGCTGGGTCACAAGCTGCTGGACCTGGCCGAGCCGGCACAGATTCGTCGACAGGTTCGCCTTTTGCGTCCCGACCTGATCATCAACGCGGCCGCGTACACCGCGGTTGACCCCGCGCAAGACGACCGTGAGCGAGCCTTTGCAGTGAACGCTATCGGCCCTGGCGTGCTCGCAGAGGAAGCGGCAGCCCTGGGTGTACCGCTGATCCACTATTCCACCGACTACGTCTTCGACGGCCGCAAGAACGGGCCCTACAGTGAAGAAGATGTGCCGGCTCCGCTGAGCGTATACGGAGCGAGCAAACTGGCCGGTGAACAAGCAATTCAGGCCGTCGGCGGCGACCATCTGATCCTGCGCACCAGCTGGGTCTACTCGTTGCACGGGCGCAACTTTCTGCTGACCATGCGACGCCTGCTTCAGGAGCGCGACTCGCTGTCGGTGGTCGACGACGAGATCGGCGCGCCAACCTGGGCCGGCACCATCGCAGCGGTCACCGCGGAGATGGTACGCAAACGGCGCAGCGGTGCAGGTGGGCCCAGCGGGCTCTATCATCTGACCGCCAGAGGGGAGACGTCTTGGTACGGCTTCGCCTGCCACATCGCTCAACATCTTCAGAGCCAGGGCCTGCTGCGCGCAAGGATCGAGCCGATCCTGTCTGCCAATTACCCCACGGCTGCTCAGCGGCCGCTCAATTCCCGCCTCAGCTGCGCGCGCCTGCAGCGCGATTGGCAGATCACTTTGCCAAACTGGGAAACCGCCCTGCAGCAGTGCCTTGGCACTATGCCCCGTGCTCAAGCGGATCACAGCGCACCGGCTGCGCAAAGCGTCTGATAGTACCGACGCCGGCCCAGGCGACTGTACCGCTCACCCAGCCGCAAGCACCAAAGCGGGTCGGACGTGCATAATGGCGCCCGAACCACAGGCGCATCTGCATGACTTCACCCAATTCCCCCCGCCGCCCTCGCTGGCGCAACCTGGCCGTGGTTGCATTGTTGTTGGCGCCGCTGCTGTGGCCGCTGCAGCAACTGGCCAACCGTTATTACAGCAACGAGCTGATCGAGCAGAACCGCCAGACGCTCGATCTCTACGTCGCCAACCTGCTCGGCTCGCTGCGCCGCTACGAAGTGCTTCCGCGCATCCTCGGTGACCTGCCGACCCTGCGCACGGCGCTGCGCCAGCCCGACAACCCAGCCGCCAAGGACCAGGCCAATCGCCTGTTGGATCAGCTGCGCAAGGAAACCGGCGCCGATGTGATCTATCTGATGGCGCCGGACGGCGACACGCTGGCCGCGTCGAACTGGAACGAGGAAGACAGCTTCATCAGTCGGAATTTCGCCTTCAGGCCCTATTTCCGAGAAGCCATGGCCGGCCAGCTTGGCCGCTTCTTCGGCCTCGGCACCACCTCGGGCAAGCGCGGCTACTACTTCGGGGCCGCTGTCCGCGACGGCGACGAGATCCTTGGCGTGCTGGTGGTCAAGGTGGACCTGGACCATACCGAGACGCTATGGGGCAGCACGCCCGAGCAACTTATGGTGACCGACAGTTTCGGCGTGGTGATCCTCACCTCGAAACCGGAATGGCGGTTCCGCGCCAGCCGTGCGCTGGATATCGAGGAGCGCGAGCAGATCGCCTCTGAACGCCCCTACCCAACGCTAGAACCCCGTGACCTGACGCTCGATATCGATACCTGGCTGATTCAGAGCCGTGAACTCAAGGAAACCGGTTGGACGGTGCGCATCCTGGCCCCGATCAGCCTGGTCGAACGACCCGTGCAGACGGTCGTCGCGATCGGCGCCGCCACCCTCGCAGCGCTCTTGCTGTTGCTTGGCCTGCTGATGCAGCGACGTCGCCATTACCTCGAGCGTATCGCCCTCGATGCCAAAGCGCGGCAACAACTCGAGCGCCGCGTGCAAGAACGGACCTACGACCTGGAAGCCCTGAACAGCCGACTCAAGGAAGAGGTGCTGGAACGCGAGCAAGCTCAGCAGGAGCTGGTCCGCGCCCAGGACGAGTTGCTGCAGGCCGGCAAGCTGTCGGCGCTCGGCACCATGTCAGCGAGCATCAGCCATGAACTCAACCAGCCGCTTGGAGCGATTCGCAGCTATGCCGACAACGCCGGCGTCCTGCTCGACCAGCAGCGAAACGACGAGGCGCGCGACAATCTTCGGCTGATCAGCGAGCTGACCGCGCGCATGGCTTCGATCATCGCTCATCTGCGTGCCTTCGCCCGCCGCGACCGCCATGCCCCGGAGCGAGTTGCGCTGCAGCCGGCGCTGGACGACGCGCTGGCGTTGCTGGCCAAGCGGCGTCAGGCCATGGGCGTAGAACTGATTCGTGACCTACCGGACGCCACACTCTGGGTTCAGGCCGGCGAGACGCGACTACGGCAGATTATCTCCAACCTGTTGAGCAACGCCTTGGACGCCCTGGTCGAGCGCCCGCCGGTGCGTCGTATCTGGCTGCGCGCCGAGCGGCAGGGCGAGGGTGTGCTGCTGACCTTGCGCGATAACGGACCGGGCTTTTCCGACGAGGCGATGCAACGGGCCCGCGAGCCCTTCTTCACCACCAAGACCAGCGCTCAGGGGTTGGGCCTGGGACTGGCCATCTGCGATACCCTGGCCCGAGCCCTGGACGGTGAACTGATCCTGGCCAACCATCCAGAGGGCGGCGCGCAGATCAGTCTTTACCTGCATTGCGCTGACCCCGGTGTCGCCTTTCCAAGCGAGGACTAGCATGACCCACCCGATCGACCCGCAGACTCAGGTCATCCTGGTCGATGACGATCCCCATCTGCGTAAGGCACTGAGCCAGACCCTCGACCTCGCCGGGCTAAAGGTGCTCAGCCTGAGCGACGCACGCGGCCTTCCAGGCATGCTGCCAGTGGAGTGGGGTGGCGTAGTGGTCAGCGACATCCGCATGCCCGGCATAGACGGCCTGGAGCTGCAACAACAGCTACACGCGATCGACCGCGAGCTACCGGTTCTGCTGATTACCGGCCATGGTGATATCCAGCTGGCGGTTCAGGCCATGCGCGCCGGTGCCTATGACTTTCTTGAAAAACCCTTCCCCAGCGAGGCACTGCTCGACAGCGTTCGTCGCGCCCTCGCCCTACGCCAGCTGGTGCTCGACAACCGCAGCCTACGCCTGGCCCTGGCCGACCGTCAGCAGTTGTCGACCCGTCTGCTCGGCCAATCACCTGCCATGCAGCGCCTTCGTGAGCAGATCGGCGCGCTTGCCGGGACCCAGGCCGACGTACTCATCCTTGGCGAAACCGGCGCGGGAAAAGAGGTGGTAGCCCGTGCGCTGCACGACCTTTCAAGTCGCCGCAACGGGCCGTTCGTGGCGATCAATGCCGGGGCGCTGGCCGAGTCGGTGGTCGAAAGCGAGCTGTTCGGGCACGAAGCCGGAGCCTTTACCGGCGCGCAAAAACGCCGTATCGGCAAGTTCGAGTTCGCCAACGGTGGCACCCTGTTCCTAGACGAGATCGAGAGCATGAGCCTGGATGTCCAGGTAAAGCTGCTGCGCATGCTGCAGGAGCGGGTCGTCGAGCGACTCGGCGGTAACCAGTCGATCCCGCTGGACATCCGGGTGATTGCCGCAACCAAGGAGGATCTGCGCCACGCCGCCGACCAGGGCCGCTTCCGCGCCGATCTCTATTACCGCCTGAATGTCGCCCCCCTGCGCATCCCGCCGCTGCGCGAACGCAGCGAGGACCTGCTGTTCCTGTTCCAGCATTTTGCCGAGACCGCCGCGAGCCGCCACGCCCTGCCGATCCGTGAGCTGCGTCCGGAGCAGCGTGCACAGCTGCTTCGGCATGCCTGGCCGGGCAATGTGCGTGAATTGCAGAACACCGCAGAACGCTTCGCGTTGGGGCTTGAACTGGGTCTCGATGATCCCACTCATGCTGCTGAAGCCAGCGGTACCGAATCAGCCCACGGGCTTGGCGAGCAAGTAGACGCGTTCGAGCGCGCCCTGATCGCAGCCGAACTCGCGCGGCCCCATAGCTCGCTGCGCAGCGTTGCTGAGGCCCTGGGTCTGCCGCGCAAGACGCTGCACGACAAACTGCGCAAGCACGGCCTGGTGTTCAATGATGCTGGCGGAACCCCGCCCGAGGATAACGAATAGCTGGCGGATTTCCGCCAAGCCTTCCTACACTGCAATCAAATCATAGTGTCCATGGCCAAGCCGACATGGTTTGGACATTTTTATCTGGCTGAATGGCGGCGTCTTGCCCTGGTATTGCAACCTGACGAAACCTGCGAGCTAGACGCATTAGGCTGAGAAACATTCGTCAGTATTTAGCCATCATGCGAGTAAACTTCCGCCTCACGGGCGCCAGTTGCATGCATCTGGCACAGCACTTGCTCCCGCAAACTCAATGAACCGGCAAGTCCAGCCGCAATCCGGCGCGGCGATTTATTCAATGGCGCCTAGACTTGTCTTGCTGGTTACAGCCGAGCTCCTGCCTGATTGCAGCGGCTCATCCACAACAAGAGGAAACACAACAATGTTCAAGCTGACTGCCACAGCGCTCGCCTGTGCTCTGTCCCTCGGTATCGCAAGCCTGGCCCAGGCCGCCGACCCGATCCTGATCAAGTTCTCCCACGTAGTTGCCGAAAACACCCCGAAAGGTCAGGGTGCCGTCATGTTCAAGAAGCTCGTTGAAGAGCGTCTGCCCGGCAAGGTGGAAGTCCAGGTTTACCCGAACTCTTCCCTGTTCGGCGACGGCAAGGAAATGGAAGCGCTGCTGCTGGGCGACGTACAGCTGATCGCTCCGTCGCTGGCCAAGTTCGAGCATTACTCCAAGGGCGTTCAGGTGTTCGACCTGCCGTTCCTGTTCGACAACATCCAGGCGGTTGACCGCTTCCAGCAGAGCGATGCCGGCCAGAAGCTGCTGAGCTCGATGGAAGACAAGAACATCACCGGCCTGGCCTACTGGCACAACGGCATGAAGCAGCTGTCCGCCAACAAGGAACTGCGTGAGCCGAAAGACGCCCGTGGTCTGAAGTTCCGCGTACAGGCCTCCGCCGTACTGGACGAGCAGTTCAAGGCCCTGCGCGCCAATCCGCGCAAGATGAGCTTCGCCGAGGTCTACCAGGGCCTGCAGACTGGCGTGGTCAACGGTGCCGAGAACCCTTACTCGAACATCTACTCCCAGAAGATGCATGAAGTGCAGAAGCACATCACCGAGTCCGACCACGGTCTGCTCGACTACATGCTGATCACCAACACCAAGTTCTGGGAAGGTCTGCCGGAAGACGTTCGCACCGAGCTGGACCAGATCATCGACGAAGTCACCGTTGAGGTGAACAAGCAGGCCGATGACCTGAACCAGAAAGCCAAGCAGGACATCCTGGCTGCTGGCACCACCGAAATCCTCGTCCTGACTCCAGAGGAGCGTACCAAGTGGCGCGAAGCCATGAAGCCCGTTTGGAGCAAGTTCGAGAACGACATCGGTGCCGACCTGATCAAGGCCGCCGAAGAAGCCAACAAGGCCCAGTAAGGCCTTGCCGGAGGGCAGCCACAAGCTGCCCTCCGCGTTCCAACTAGAGCAATACCAGCCACATCGACAGACCAGTGAAAAGACAACCTAGCCAGGCAATACCTACGGCGCGGTGATCCCGAGCCAGCTGCCTGTACAACAAGAGTTTTTCATTGCTCTGTCACCCGGTTACCCCACCGGCCCATGGCGCACGTTCTGTACGCCCACCGAAACAATGCAATCCATCAGGAGATGTCATCCATGAACGCCCTCTGGCGCGTCTGGGACCACTTCGAAGAAGCGTTTATCGCCTTCCTTCTGGCCGCCATGACCTTGGTGACCTTCGTTTACGTGGTCTTGAACAACCTCTACACCGTTTTCTACAGCCTCGGCGATCGCTACGAGGGTGCCAGCGAGCTGTACTTCGCCATTGGCGACTTCACCATCGGCCTGGCGCAAGAAATGACCTGGAGCACGGCACTGACCAAGGCACTATTCGCCTGGCTGATCTTCTCCGGCCTGGCATACGGTGTGCGCACAGCCGGCCATATCGGCATCGACGCACTGGTCAAACTGGCGCCGCGCCATGTCCAGCGCTACATCGGCTTTGTTGCCTGCCTGTTCTGCCTCGGTTATGCAGGCCTACTGGCGTTTGCCAGCTTCAATTGGATCTCGGCACTGTTCACCGCCAACATCGGCGCGGAAGACCTCGGTCATTTCGGCGTCAAGCAATGGCACATCGGCATGATCGTGCCGATCGGTTTCGCCATGGTCTTCATCCGTTTCGCTGAAATCTTCGTGCGCATCGTACGTAACGAGCAAACCGGCCTGGGCCTGGCAGACGAAGCCGCCGAAGCCGCGAAACTGGGCGCAGAGGAGCCGAAATAAATGACCATCCTGTTCCTCTTTGTCGCGCTCTTCGCGCTGATGTTCATCGGTGTGCCGGTGGCCGTTTCCCTCGGCCTGGCCGGTTCGCTGACGATCCTCCTGTTCAGCCCGGATTCGGTCACCTCGCTGGCGATCAAGCTGTTCGAGACCTCTGAGCACTACACGCTGCTGGCGATACCATTCTTCCTG
The DNA here is from genome assembly GCF_050272435.1 of Pseudomonas sp. NPDC047961. Lineage (NCBI taxonomy): Bacteria > Pseudomonadati > Pseudomonadota > Gammaproteobacteria > Pseudomonadales > Pseudomonadaceae > Pseudomonas > Pseudomonas sp. NPDC047961. Next base: position 936,635 of record NZ_JBNNMD010000002.1, read on the forward strand.
CTGGCTGGCGCATTCATGACCACCGGCGGTGTCGCCAAGCGACTCATCGACTTCGCCAACGCCAGCGTCGGCCATATCCGCGGCGGCCTGGCCATCGCGGCCGTACTGGCCTGCATGCTGTTTGCTGCGCTGTCCGGTTCCTCTCCGGCAACGGTCGCCGCGGTGGGCTCGATCGCGATTGCCGGTATGGTCCGCTCCGGTTACCCGCAGGCATTCGGCGCCGGCATCGTCTGTAACGCCGGTACGCTGGGCATCCTGATCCCGCCGTCGATCGTCATGGTGGTCTACGCCGCCGCCACCGAGACCTCCGTGGGCAAGCTGTTCATGGCGGGTGTCGTGCCGGGTCTGCTGCTGGGGCTCGGACTGATGATCGCCATCTACATCATCGCGGTGAAAAAGAACCTGCCGGCGCTGCCGCGAGCGACGTTCCGCGAATGGCTGTCTGCCGCACGCAAGGCCATCTGGGGCCTGCTGCTGATGGTGATCATCCTCGGCGGGATCTATTCCGGCATGTTCACGCCGACCGAAGCGGCGGCGGTAGCCGCGGTGTACTCGGCCTTCATCGCGCTGTTCGTCTACAAGGACATCACGATTCGTGATTGCCCCAAGGTACTGCTGGAGTCGGGCAAGCTGACCATCATGCTGATGTTCATCATCGCCAACGCCATGCTCTTTGCGCATGTGCTAACCACCGAGCAGATCCCGCAGCAGATCACCGCCATGGTGCTCGAAGCCGGACTGCAACCGTGGATGTTCCTGCTGGTGGTGAACATCGTGCTGCTAGTGGCCGGCGCCTTCATGGAACCGTCAGCGATCATCCTGATCCTGGCGCCGATCCTGTTCCCGATCGCCGTGCAGCTGGGCATCGACCCGATCCACCTGGGCATCATCATGGTGGTCAACATGGAGATCGGTCTGATTACGCCGCCGGTGGGCCTGAACCTGTTCGTTGCCTCCGCGGTAACGGGCATGCCGGTGACTCAGGTGATCCGCGCCGTGATGCCGTGGCTCGCGCTGCTGCTGACCTTCCTGATGATCATCACTTACGTGCCGGCCATTTCCCTGGCGCTGCCAAACCTGCTCGGCATGTAACGCGCGCTGGCAACACCGTTTCCCTTTAGCCCGGCTCGCGCCGGGCTTTTTTTGGTCTGCGCTACAGGGCGAGTACATCCGCGGGACGCCGGCGAAACCAGCCCGTCAGCGAGAGGCGGTCGGTATGGGTGACCAAGACTTCGTGAGGGAAGTCACCCGACAGGAAAACCAGCAAATCGCCCGCAAGCGGTGGAACGTCGCGCTGCGATCCATCAGCGAAATGCATGCGCAACTCACCGCCATCAGCCGGTTGCCAGTCCGGGTTGAGGTAGACCACTGCGGTGACGCAGCGGCTGTCGTCATCGCGGAAGCGATCCAGATGGGTCTTGTAGAAGGCACCCGGCGGGTACAGGGCGAAATGGCATTCGAACTCTTCCAGGCCAAGAAACAGCGTCTGGTTCAGACGTTGTCGAAGCCCATCCATCAACTCCAGGTAGCTGTCACACAACTGCGACTGTCCCGGTTCCAGCCACTGGATCTGGTCACCCCGGATACCTTCGCGAATCGTCAGCGCGTCGCCGCGGCCAATACCGGCCGGAGCCAGGTCACCTTGTAATTCGCGCTTGCGGCACTCCGCTGCCAAACCAAGGGTCAGATCGTCTGACAGGAATGAATGACGCAGCGACCAGCCATGCTCGGCAAGGTCGTCAATGATGGGATCGAACTGCAAGGAAGAAACTCCGAAAGGATTGTTTCGGAGTCTAGCAGCAGCGCTTTCGCGCCTCGACAGCAGCCGTCAGGGCGCTGAAAATAAACGGCCCGCCAACAGGAGCTTCCATGCGCGCTTTAATCGCTTGTGTATTACTTGCCTTCAGCTGCAGCAGCCTCGCAGACACCTACGACGAGCTGTACGAAACCGCCGGCTGGACCGAACAACGCGCCAATTTCAGCGATGCCCTGACGGCCGCTCAACAACGCTACAAGAACACCCTGCCGCCAGCCGTTTACCAGGCGCTGGTAACGAACAGCAACCGCCGTTTCGCGGTCAACGCCATCGATCAGCGGGCCAAGCAGGCGTTGCGCGACAACCTCGCCAATCCGCAACCAGCGCTGGATTTTTTCCAGTCGCCGCTAGGCCATAAGGTGGTCGCCGCCGAGACCCTGGCCGGCCGCCGCGAGCAGTTGGCTCGATACGAAAACGGAATCCCGCGCATCGAAGCCGGCAGCAACCGGCAGCTGCTGATCCGCCATCTGGCTCAGGCGATACCCGCCGCCGAAGCCGGGGCGGAGGTCAGTCTGGCATTGGCTGGCGTCGCGGCCGACAGCCTCAGCCAGATGATTCCGGGCCTGCTTGGCGGTGGCCAGGCGCAGGGGCTGCTGGAAAGCCAGCGCGAGCGTCTGCAGCAGCAGGTCGAGAGCGATCTGGACAACACGCTGCTATACATCTATCGCGACCTCTCCGACGCCGAACTGGAGGAATTCGTCCAGTTCGCCCAGTCAGAAGTAGGACAGCGCTATTACAGCGCAGCCCTACAGGCCCTGCGTGCCGGGCTCGCAGTCGGCGTGAGCGGCAACGAGACTCAGGCTTAGGCGTCCTTCCAGCCAGCGCCCCAATCTACTTCAAGCGTTCACTGAGAAACCCGAAGTATTCCCGGCGCAAGGCTTCCTGCTCGTTGACTAGGTGATGCCGCGCCGAGGGCAGCCGAAGAATTTCCGGAGCGGCGAATTTGTCTTGCAGGACCGGCAGGTTGTGTTGCCAGTCGACCGTCATATCGGCCTCCCCCTGAACGATCAGCGGACTGTGTGGACTGGCGGGCGCGCCTTCGATACGCTGAATCCAGCGTGACAGCGCGCCCACCCAGGCAGTCGGCAAGATATCCGGCTGCAGCGGATCGCTGGACTGGATGAACTGGAGAAACGCCGGATCGCCCGAGTTTTCACTGAAGCGCCGCGGGATCTGTTTGACGAAGCGCCGCATCACCTCATAGCTGAAGCGTGACCATCCCCAGGCCCGCGGTCGCACCAAGGGCGCCAGCAGAATGCTCTGCCCCAGCGCAGGGTGGACCTGCTGGCACAGCAGGTAATCCAGCACGATGGCCGCGCCCGTGCTCTGGCCCAGCAGATGCCAGGGTTGCGGCATCTCCATCGCAGCAGCTTCGTGCAACAGGCCCTGCAGCACCGCCTGGTATTCCTCGAATTCGTTGATACTGGCGCGTGGCCCGCTGGACAGTCCATGCCCCGGCAGGTCGCAGGCGAGCACGGCGAAGCCCATGCGCAACCCCCAATCCACCACGTGTCGGTACAGGCCCATGTGGTCGTAGTAGCCGTGCAGCACCAGCAACGTCGCCACCGGCTGTTCGGGATACCAGGCCTGAGCCACCACCTCATAGCCGTGCACCTGAAAGCGCCCCAGGTGCCGCTGGATACCGCCCTGGTGAGGCAGATCCAGCCCGTAATAGGCCTGATAGAAACGTGCATCGGCGGTCAGCTCGGCTGCATGGCGAAGCGGGCTTAATTGCGCGCGGAGAGCGTCGGGATCGATTCGCGAAGGCATGAACGGTTTTCTTGCTAGGGGTAAGCGGGATATTCAGCTCTGCAGCGCGACGTGGCAAGCTGGCGCATCCATCCAAGAGCTCCGTCATGTCCGTACGCAACAAGTATCTGATCGCGGCACTCGTTGCCCTGCTCTGGGGTGGCGCCATGCTGGCCGCCTTCTGGTGGTTCGAGGCACGCTACCTGCGACCCTTCGAGACCGAGCGGGCCGAGCTGTTCTCGGGCGACCAGCTGGCATTGCCCGAGTCGCTGAGCGGTGCCGGGCCGGTTCGAGTGGTGCACTTCTGGGATCCAGCCTGTCCCTGCAACGCTGGCAATCAGCAACACCTGGCCGAGCTGCTGCAACGCTTCGGTGGCCGGGGCGTCAGCTTTTACGCGCTGCAAAAGCCGGGTAGCCAGGGCCGTTTGCCGGACCAGTTGGCCGGTCTGCAGGCGCTCGCTGATGTGCCGGGAGCCAGCAGCCTACCTGCCAGTCCGGCAGTGGGGATCTGGGATGCCAGTGGACGGCTGATCTACATCGGCCCCTACAGCGAAGGGGCCGTGTGCAGCTCCGACAACAGCTTTATCGAGCCCATCCTCGAGGCGGTGCTGGCTGGCCGTCCGGTCAAGGCGACGCACTCGCTCGCGGTGGGTTGTTTCTGCGACTGGGTGCCTTCGCCGAGCGCTGAATCCTCAGCAGACCAGCGGTCAGCAGCTAATCGCTGACCGCTAGCAGCGGCGGTCAGCTGTGCGCCGAGGGTGGCGTCATTACCTTGCGACTGTCGATCACCTGACGCCAGGTCGGGTTGGCATTGCTGTCATCCATCGCCTGGCGCATCGCACGTATACGACGCTTCTCGGCGCGACGGCCGACGTACCAGGCAATGAAGGTCGCCAGCGACACCACCAGCAGGATCAAGCTGGCAACTGCGTTGATCTCAGGCTTCACACCGAGGCGCACCGCCGAGAAAATCTCCATTGGCAGCGTCGTTGCGCCTGGACCGGAGACGAAGCTGGCCAAAACCAGATCATCCAGCGACAGGGCGAACGAGAGCATGCCACCGGCCGCCAGTGACGGCGCGATCATCGGCATGGTGATCAGGAAAAACACCTTCCAAGGCCGTGCCCCGAGGTCCATCGCTGCTTCCTCGATGGACTGGTCAAGTTCGCGCAACCTAGCCATCACGACCACGGCGACATAGGCCGAGCAGAAGGTGGTATGGGCGATCCAGATAGTGACGATGCCGCGCTGGGCGGGCCAGCCGATCAGCTGCGCCATGGCCACGAACAAGAGCAGCAACGACAGACCGGTGATCACTTCCGGCATCACCAGCGGCGCCGTGACCAGACCGCCAAACACGGCGCGCCCACGAAAGTTGGGTATACGCGTCAGCACGAAGGCGGCCATGGTTCCCAGCGCAACCGCAGCAATGGCAGTGTAAAAGGCAATTTCCAGCGACCGCATGACCGCGCCCATCAGCTGGCTATTGTCCAGCAGCCCGGCGTACCACTTCAGCGACCAGCCGCCCCACACCGTGACCAGCCGGGACGCGTTGAACGAGTAGATGACCAGCAGCACCATCGGCAGGTAGATGAACAGCAGCCCGAGCACCAGGATCAGGTTGGAAAAGCTGTAACGCTTCATAGCTTGCCCTCCAGTTCCTTGGTTTGGTTGCGGTTGAACAGAATGATCGGTACCAACAGGATCGCCAACATCACCACCGCCAATGCAGACGCTACCGGCCAGTCGCGGTTATTGAAGAACTCCTGCCACAGCACCTTGCCGATCATCAGCGTCTCCGGCCCGCCGAGCAGTTCGGGAATCACGAATTCGCCCACCACCGGAATGAATACCAGCATGCAGCCGGCGATGATGCCGTTCTTGGACAGCGGCACGGTGATCTTCCAGAAGCTGGTCAGATTGCGCGCACCGAGGTCAGAGGCAGCCTCCAGCAAGCTGAGGTCATGCTTCACCAGGTTGGCGTAGAGCGGCAGGATCATGAATGGCAGGTAGGAATACACCACGCCGATATAGACGGCGAGATCGGTGTTCAAGATGCGCAGCGGCTCGTCGATCAGGCCCAGTCCCTGCAGCAGGCCATTGAGAATGCCGTTGCTGCTGAGAATGCCCATCCAGGCGTAGACGCGGATCAGAATGGCCGTCCAAGTCGGCATCATGATCAGCAACAGCAGCACGGTCTGCAGGTCCTTGCGTGCTCGAGCGATGGCGTAGGCCATTGGATAGCCCACCAGCAGGCAGATCAGCGTGCTGAAAAAGGCAATGCGCAGCGAGCCGGCGTAGGCCGCCCAGTACAGATCGTCCTCGCTGAGGAAGATGTAGTTGCCGAGGTTGATGATGATCTGCAGCTGCTGCTCGGCGTAAGCAAAAACCTCCGTGTACGGGGGAATCGCTACATCGGCTTCGGCAAAACTGATCTTCAGCACGATCACGAACGGCAACAGAAAGAACAGCGCCAGCCATACGAAGGGTACGCCGATGACCAGTCGACGCCCCGGGTTCAGACGCGAGCGGCTCATGCCTGCAACACCACGCCGCTGTCGTCCCACCAGTAGACAAACACCTCCTCCTCCCAGGTCGGCAGCTTCACGTGTCGTTCGGCGTTGGCCATGAATGCCTGCAGGATGCCGCCGGATGGCATCTGGATGTAATAGACCGAATGACCGCCCAGGTAGGCGATGTCATAGACCACACCCTTAGACCAGTTATAGCCAGGCCGTTGCAGCTCAGGGAGTTCGGTGCCGATCAGCAGCTTTTCGGGGCGAATTGCATAAGTGATCTGCTTGTCCTGGGCGCGAGTGCTGATGCCGTGACCGACGTAGATCGGGTTTTCCAGGCCAGGGCAGGCGATAACAGCATGGTCTTCCATGTCCTCGACCAACTCGCCGTCGAAGAGGTTGACGTTGCCGATGAACTCGCAGACCAAGCGGCTCGCCGGGGTCTCGTAGATGTCCATCGGGCTGCCGACCTGAGCGATCCAGCCGAGGTGCATGATGGCGATGCGCTCGGCCATGGTCATGGCCTCTTCCTGGTCGTGGGTGACCATCACGCAGGTTACGCCGACGCGCTCGATGATCTGCACCAGCTCCAGCTGCATCTGCGAGCGCAGTTTCTTGTCCAGCGCGCCCATCGGTTCATCCAGCAGCAACAGCTTGGGTCGCTTGGCCAGGGATCGGGCCAAGGCAACACGCTGACGCTGGCCACCAGAGAGCTGATGCGGCTTGCGCTTGGCGTACTGGCTCATCTGTACCAGATTGAGCATTTCATCGACGCGCGTCTTTACCTCATCTTTCGACAGGCCATCCTGCTTCAGGCCGAAGGCGATGTTCTGCTCGACACTCATGTGCGGGAACAATGCGTAGGACTGGAACATCATGTTGATGGGCCGCTCGTAGGGCGGCATATCGGTGATGTCCTGGCCGTCGAGGAAGATCCGTCCTTCAGTGGGCCGCTCGAAGCCTGCCAGCATGCGCAGCAAAGTGGACTTGCCCGAGCCCGATCCTCCAAGCAGGGCAAAGATTTCGCCTTGGTGAATGCTCAACGAGACATCATCGACCGCCACCGTTTCGTCGAACTTCTTGGTGACGCGGTCGATCTTCAGCAGCACCTGCTTGTTCTGGCTCTCACCGGTGAGGGCCTTTTTGTAGGCGCTGGAGGCAACGGCCATGCGCAAACTCCCGATTGGAATAATGGACCCGGACGGCGCCGGGAAATGACACGCTGTAAGGCAAGACGGAAGACCAGCAATGGCTCCCGCCTTGCCCGGTGTTGCTATTGGCCGGACTTCACCTTGGTCCAGGTGCGGGTCATCAGGCGGTTGATCTTCTGCGGCAGCTCTGCGGAGACGTACAGGCGATCCAGCACAGCTTGCGGCGGATAGACCGACGGATCGTTACGCACCTCCTGGTCCATCAGTTCACCCGCCTTGATGTTGGGATTGGCATAGCCAACATAATCACTGACCGATGCGATCACCTGGGGGTCGAGCAGGTAATTGATGAAGGCATGGGCTTCGTCGACATTCTGTGCGTCGGCCGGAATGGCCAGCATGTCGAACCAGAGATTGCCGCCTTCTTTGGGAATGGCGTAGGCAATGTCGATGCCTTTACCGGCTTCGTCGGCGCGCGCGGCCGCCTGGAAAATGTCCCCTGAGAACCCGGCGGCGATGCAGATGTTGCCGTTGGCCAAGTCCGATATGTATTTGGATGAATGGAAATAACGGACGTACGGGCGAATTTCGAGCAACTTCGCCTCAGCTTTCGCGTAGTCGTCCGGATCGGTGCTGTTGGGATCCAGGCCCAGGTAGTTGAGCATCGCCGGGATCATCTCATCAGGCGAGTCGAGCAAGGCAATGCCGCAGCCGGCAAGCTTCTTGGCGTTCTCCGGCTCGAACAGAACGGCCCACGAATCTACCTTCTCGATACCCAGCGCAGCGGTGACCTTTTCAACGTTGTACCCGATGCCATTGGTGCCCCAGAGATAGGGCGCGGCGTAGGCATTGCCCGGATCGTTCTTCTCGAGCTGCTTGAGCAGTGCGGGATCCAGGTGTTCCCAGTTGGGCAGCTTTCCCTTGTCCAGTTTCTGGAAAGCGCCAGCGCGAATCTGTTTGCCGAGGAAATGGTTGGAAGGCACCACCACGTCATAGCCGGTACGACCAGCGAGCAGTTTGCCTTCGAGGGTTTCGTTTGAATCGAAGACGTCATAGACCGGCTTGATACCGGTCTTCTCTTCGAATTCTTCCAGCGTTGTTTCGCCGATGTAATCGGACCAGTTGTAGATATGCACCGTGGCAGCCTGAGCGGATGCAGCACCGCTGACCGCAGCGGCTATAAGAAGCGACTTCAATGTCGAGCGCATGAGAGTGTCCTCTTAGTGCAGACCGCGCGATCAGTGGCGAAAGGCGGGCTATTTATTGGAAAAACCTCTAAAAATCAACTGGCGCGTTGTAAATGGCGAGACGGTCAGGCTCAAAGGGTGCGCTACAGCCAGACCGCAAGCCAGAATTGCAAATCTGAACTGGCCCTTTCGAGGCCCTGATGAGTGCCTCGCGCAGACTTGCAAGCAGGCCTGGCGAGGCGGCTGGATCAACGACCGGATTTGATCTTGGTCCAGCTGCGGGTCATGGTGCGCTGGGTCTTCGGATCAAGGTCCGGGAAGGTGTAGAGCTTTTGCAGCACGGCCTGGCTCGGGTAAACGCCCGGGTCGGTACGAATCGCTTCATCCACCAGCGGCGTGGCCGCCGCGTTGCCGTTGGGGAACTGCACATAGTTGGTGATGGAGGCCATCACCTCAGGCTTCATCAGGTAATTAAGGAAGACATGGGCGTTGTCGACATTGTTCGCATCAGCCGGGATCGCCAGCATGTCGAAGAAGGTGCCTGCGCCTTCCTTGGGAATGTTGTAGTTGACCTTGACCGTATTGCCGGCTTCTTCGGCACGCGCCTTGGCCTGGTAGATGTCACCGGAGTAGCCGATGGCGACGCAAACGTTGCCGTTGGCCAAGTCCGAGATGTACTTCGAGGAATGGAAATAGGCCACGTTCGGACGGATCTGCATGAACAGCTCTTCCGCCTTCTTCAGCTCGTCCTTGTTGGTGGTGTCAGGCTTGTAGCCCAGGTAATGCAGCGCAGCGGGAAGGATTTCGGTGGGTGAATCGAGAAACGAGACGCCGCAGGATTTCAGCTTTTCCATGTTTTCCGGCTTGAACACCAGGTCCCAGGAATCAACCGGTGCGTCTTCGCCCAACGCGGCCTTGACCTTCTCCGGGTTGTAGCCGATGCCGATGGTGCCCCACATGTAAGGCACTGCGTACTGGTTGCCTGGATCGCTCGGCTGCAGCGCCTTGAGCAGGTCCTTGTCGAGGTTTTCCCAGTTCGGCAGCTTGCTCTTGTCGAGCTTCTGGAACACACCCGCCTTGATCTGCTTGGCCAGGAAGGGGTTGGACGGTACGACTACGTCATAGCCGGAGCTGCCCGCCAGCAGCTTGGCCTCCAGGACTTCGTTGCTGTCGAACACGTCGTAGACGACCTTGATCCCGGTTTCCTTGGTGAAGTTCTCCAAGGTGTCTTCGGCGATATAGTCGGACCAGTTATAGACGTGCAGCACCTTGTCTTCGGCCTGCGCAGCGCCGGCAACCGCGCCAGCCAGCGTCATCGCAAGTAGGGTCTTGGCAAAGGGTTTCATCCGTGCAGCTCCTGTTGTAGTCATATGTTGGGCTGTGGACAGGTCACACAGGGCGGCGGCGACGCCTACCCCGTTGTGCCTGGTGCAGCTAATGGCTATGCCGGCATCGACACACCCTCGGTAAGTCAGGCCAAAGCACGCGCGCAGTCTGGCAAGGTCAATGGCTGTTTTTCAACCGCTTGCATGCGCTTCGCTTGCATACTTTTCCAGTCGATCCTTGGTGCCGGTAGCATCCTGCCGGCGCCCTGCACGCTCAACCCCGCGCATCTTTCAGCGTTGCGTCCAGGCACAGCCGGACCTTGCCGATCAGCTCGTCAATCTGCTCTTCGTTGATCACCAGCGGTGGCGAAATGATCATGGTGTCACCGACTGCGCGCATCACCAGGCCGTTGCGGAAGCAATGCTCCCGACAGAGCATGCCCACGCCAGGGTCAGCGAAGCGCTCACGGGTCTTCTTGTTTTTCACCAGCTCCAGCGCGCCAAGCATGCCGACACCACGGGCCTCACCAACCAGCGGGTGCTCAACCAATTCATGCCAGCGAGACTGCAAATAAGGTGCCGTCTTGTTCTTGACCCGCTCGACGATCTTCTCCTCGCGCAGAATACGGATGTTCTCCAGCGCTACCGCAGCCGCTACCGGGTGTCCCGAATAGGTGAAGCCGTGATAGAACTCGCCCCCTTCGTTGAGGGTGTGCACCACTTCGTCGCGCACCACCACGCCGCCCATGGGCAGATAGCCGGATGTCAGGCCCTTGGCGATTGGCATCAGGTCCGGCGCATTGCCGTAGTAGTCGCTGCCGAACCACTCGCCGGTTCGCCCGAAGCCACAGATGACTTCGTCGGCAATGAACAGGATGTCGTAGCGGGCGAGGATCTCGCGGATTTTTGGCCAGTAGCTGTCCGGCGGAATGATCACCCCGCCGGCGCCCTGGATCGGTTCGGCGATAAAGGCGGCCACCTTGTCTTCGCCAACTTCGAGGATCTTCTGTTCCAGTTGCTCAGCCATGCGAACGCCGAATTCTTCCGGATCGAGGTCGCCGCCTTCGCCAAACCAGTAGGGCTGATCGATATGCTCGATGCCAGGGATCGGACCATCGCCCTGCTCGTGCATGGCCTTCATGCCGCCGAGGCTGGCGCCAGCAATGGTTGAGCCGTGGTAGCCGTTCCAGCGGCCGATCACCACCTTCTTCTGCGGCTGCCCCTTGATCGCCCAATAGTGGCGCACCATGCGCAGCACGGTGTCGTTAGCTTCCGAGCCGGAGCCGGTGAAGAACACATGGTTCATGCCTTCCGGCGCGATCTCGGAGATGGCTTTGGCCAAGGCCAGCGCCGGCGGGTGGGCAGTCTGGAAAAAGAGGTTGTAGTACGGCAGCTCACGCATCTGCCGAGTGGCCGCTTCGACCAATTCTTCGCGGCCGTAGCCGAGGTTGACGCACCAGAGCCCGGCCATGGCATCGAGGATCTTGTGGCCTTCGCTGTCCCAGAGGTAGACGCCCTCACCCCGCGTAATGATGCGCGTGCCCTTGGCATTGAGCGCTTTGAAGTCGGTGAACGGCGGAAGGTGATGGTCGCGGCTCAGGGCTTGCCATTGCAGGGTTTGCGAATCGCTCATCAATCACCTCTTGATATTGGTTGCTTGGTCCGGTGGATGAACAGAGCGTCATCCACCCTACGGCTGTTCGTTACACCGAGAGCATCAGGAATTCCCGCTCCCAGGAACTGATGACGCGGTGGTAGTTTTCCTGCTCGGCGCGCTTGACCGCGATGTAGCCGGTGATGAACTTGGGGCTCAGGTACTTCTCCAGCGGTCGGCAGTTCTCCATTCGTTCCAGTGCCGCTTCCAGCGTCAGCGGCAGGCGCAGATTGCGGCGCTCATAGCCGCGACCCTTGACGGGCTGGCTTGGCGGTAGCTCCTCGACCATGCCGATGTAGCCGCACAGCAGGCTGGCGGCGATGGCCAGATAAGGGTTGGCATCGGCGCCCGGCAGGCGGTTCTCGACGCGACGGTTCTGCGGATCGGAATCCGGCACTCGCAGGCCGACGGTACGGTTCTCCTCGCCCCATTCGACGTTGACCGGTGCCGAGGTGTCGGGCAGGAAGCGGCGGAACGAATTGACGTTCGGCGCGAACAGCGGCAGCAGTTCGGGAATGTATTTCTGCAGGCCGCCGACGTGGTACAGGAACAGCTGGCTCATGGTGCCGTCGCTGTTGGAAAAGATGTTGCGCCCGGTTTCGAGGTCCACGACGCTCTGGTGCAGGTGCATCGCACTGCCCGGCTCGCCCGTCATGGGCTTGGCCATGAAGGTGGCGGCGACGTTGTGCTTGAGCGCGGCCTCGCGCATGGTGCGTTTGAACACCAGAATCTGATCGGCCAGGTGCAGCGCCTCGCCATGACGGAAGTTGATTTCCATCTGTGCGGTGCCTTCCTCGTGGATCAGGGTATCCAGATCCAGCCCCTGGGCCTCGCACCAGTCGTACATGTCCTCGAACAGCGGGTCGAACTCGTTGGCCGCGTCGATGGAGAACGACTGCCGGCCCGTCTCCTGCCGGCCCGAGCGGCCGATCGGCGGCTGGAACGGCAGGTCCGGGTCTTCGCAGCGCTTGGTCAGGTAGAACTCCATCTCCGGTGCGACGATGGGCTGCCAGCCTTTATCGGCGTACATCTTCAGCACACGCTTCAAGATATTGCGCGGCGAGATTTCGATGGGGTTGCCCATCTTGTCGTAGGTGTCGTGGATCACCTGTGCGGTGGGCTCGATGGCCCAGGGCACCAGGAAAACCGCGTCCGGGTCGGGCCGGCAGAACATGTCGATATCGGCGGGATCGAGCAGCTCGTAATAGATATCGTCCTCTACATAATCGCCAGTCACGGTCTGCAGCAATACGCTTTCCGGCAGGCGCATGCCTTTTTCGTCGAGGAACTTGTTGGTGGGTGAGATCTTGCCGCGGGCGATGCCCGTTAGGTCGCTGATCAGGCACTCCACCTCGGTGATCTTGCGTTCTTTCAGCCAGCCGGTGAGCTGGTCGAGCTTGCTGGACATATCGACCTCAGAAATAAATGAAACGAGCGCCGGGCCGGCCCGCGCTCAGCGCCGTCCTGCGCGTTCCTGGCAGGCGCGGGCAAAGCCCTCGAACAACGCCAGGTAATAAGGATGCTCATGCACCTTCCATTCCGGATGCCACTGCACGCCGAGGGCAAAGCTTCGCGCACCCTCGACGGAAAACGCCTCGATCAACCCATCGGGTGCCAGCGCCTCGATGCGCAAGCCCTCGCCGAGCCGCTCGACGCCCTGCCCGTGCACCGAATTGACATCAATCTGCGCGGGTAACCCGAGGCGCTGCAGCAATCCGCCCGGTTGGACGTGCAACGGATGACTTAGACCGTACTGCACCTCGACTGGATCCTCGGCGCGCTCACGGTGATCGGCATAAGGCCCGGCCTCGTGAACCTTCTGGTGCAGGCTGCCGCCAAAAGCGACGTTCATTTCCTGAAACCCGCGGCAGACGCCGAATACTGGAACACCCGCATCCACCGCCGCACGAATAAGCGGCAGCGTCAGTTGATCACGTGATGGGTCATGGGCGGTGCCCTCGGTGCTGGCCGGGCCGCCATAATGGTGCGGTTCGACGTTGGACGGTGAGCCGGTAAAGAGCAGGCCGTCTACGCTATCCAGTAATGCAGCTGGGTCGATCAGATCGCCGAGTGCCGGGATGACCAGCGGCATGCCGGCTACAGCCGCCGCGCGCAGGTACTTGTCGCCGGCGATATGGAAACTGTGGTGGCCGATCTGCCTGGTACAGGCGGAAACGCCGATCAATGGCACGCGAGGCATGGGATACTCGTCTTTCCAGATGGGGCTCTTCGGAGAGTAGTCTTGTTCGTTTTTATAGACAATAGCCGAGGGGTACCGCTTCGCAAAGCCATGTCAGCGTTTCGGGATCGTTCTCCGGACTGCCCCGAAAACGCCCACTGTGGGCCTCGAAGAGGCATTTCGGGGCACTATTGACAGCAGCAGGGCTTTTCGATTGACTCCAAGACAAGCTGTTTGATGATTGAAATTTTTAACAATTAAGGTGCTTCATCATGCTTCCGCCGCCGCGTGCCGTTCAGCTCAACGAAGCGAACGCATTTCTAAAGGAACACCCGGAGGTCCAGTACGTCGACCTGCTGATCGCAGACATGAACGGTGTCGTCCGGGGCAAGCGCATCGAGCGCGCCAGCCTGCACAAAGTGTATGAAAAAGGCATCAACCTGCCGGCCTCGCTGTTCGCCCTCGACATCAATGGCATCACCGTGGAGAGCTCCGGCCTCGGAATGGACATTGGTGACTCCGACAGGACCTGTTTCCCCATTCCCAACACGCTCAGCAACGAGCCTTGGCAGAAACGCCCCACCGCCCAGCTGTTGATGACCATGCACGAGCGTGACGGCTCGCCATTCTTCGCCGATCCACGAGAAGTGCTGCGTCAGGTAGTGAGCAAGTTCGATGAACTGGGCCTGACCATCTGCGCCGCGTTCGAGCTGGAGTTCTACCTGATAGACCAGGAAAACGTGAACGGTCGCCCGCAACCGCCGCGCTCGCCTATCTCAGGCAAACGCCCCCACTCCACCCAGGTCTACCTGATCGACGATCTGGACGAGTATGTCGACTGTCTGCAGGACGTGCTCGAAGGCGCCAAGGAACAGGGCATTCCAGCCGATGCCATCGTCAAGGAAAGCGCCCCGGCGCAGTTCGAGGTCAACCTTCATCACGTCGCCGACCCGATCAAGGCTTGCGACTACGCCGTGTTGCTCAAGCGGTTGATCAAAAACATCGCTTACGACCATGAAATGGATACGACCTTCATGGCCAAGCCCTACCCGGGCCAGGCCGGCAACGGGCTACACGTGCATATCTCGCTGCTGGACAAGAACGGCAACAATATTTTCGCCACCAGCAATCCGCTGGAAAGCGAAACGCTGCGCCACGCCATCGGCGGCATTCAGCAGACCATGGCCGCCTCGATGGCTTTCCTCTGCCCCAACGTGAACTCCTATCGCCGCTTCGGTGCCCAGTTCTACGTGCCGAACGCACCTTGCTGGGGCCTGGACAACCGCACTGTGGCGCTGCGCGTCCCGACCGACAGCCCCGATGCCGTACGCATCGAACACCGGGTTGCCGGCGCCGACGCCAACCCCTATCTACTACTGGCCAGCGTGCTTGCCGGCATTCACCACGGTCTGACCAACAAAATCGCGCCGGACGAGCCGATCGAGGGCAATTCCTACGAGCAGGTCGAGCCGAGCCTTCCCTCCAACCTGCGCGATGCCCTGCGCGAGCTGGATGACAGCGAGATCATGGCGCGCTACATCAGCCCGCAGTACACCGACATTTTCGTGGCCTGCAAGGAAAGCGAGCTGGAAGAATTCGAACACTCGATCTCAGACCTGGAATACAACTGGTACCTGCACACCGTCTGATACCACGCCC
Source organism: Pseudomonas sp. NPDC047961 (assembly GCF_050272435.1). NCBI lineage: Bacteria > Pseudomonadati > Pseudomonadota > Gammaproteobacteria > Pseudomonadales > Pseudomonadaceae > Pseudomonas > Pseudomonas sp. NPDC047961. The sequence continues at coordinate 951,871 of NZ_JBNNMD010000002.1, forward strand.
CGCACCATCGCGTGCGGGGCTCTCAGCCGCCCAAGGAAGCGCTGCTGTGATCGGGTAACCCCGCTGCCATCTACACCGCCATCAGTAAAAAATCTAACCGGCCCAACCTAACGCAAGGTCACGCGCCACGATTTTCGGTCAACGGAGATCGCTCACGGGGACGCCCGAGTCCTGGCAGTTGCCCGATGGCGTAGCCTAAGGCGCTGAGGTTGTAGGGTTTGGTCACGACCGGAACCTGATCGAAGCGCTCCGGGATTGCGGTACGGGCGCCATAACCGGTGGCGAACAGGAAAGGGTGCTGCTCGGCTTCAAGCTCGGCGGCAATACCCAGGCTGGTTTCCCCGGCCAGATTGACGTCCAGCACTACCAGATCGAACGGATCGAGCCGCAAAGCGCGCCGCGCATCGACCAGCGAGCCGGCGATTTCCACCTGGACGCCGGCGTCTTCGAGCATGGTCTGCGCGTCGAGGGCAATCATCATGCTGTCTTCGACCAGCAACAACCTGAGACCGGCGATGGGGCTTGCCGGGCGTGCCTTGACCAGGTCCGTCTGAGGTTGCTCGGTGCCCAGCGATACATGCTGAGGTGGAATGCGGAATCTGGCGAACAGCCCTTCCGGTCGGAACTCCACCCGCGCGTCCCCCTGCAGTTCGAAGGGAACGGTGCGCTCGGTGACGATGCTCCCGAAGCCGCGTCGAGTCGGTGGCTTCACCTCTGGCCCGCCGCTTTCATTCCACTCCAGCTCCAGCCCCCGGCCCTCCACAAGCTGCCAACTTACAGTCAGCTGGCCCTCGGGCACGCTCAGCGCGCCGTACTTTGCGGCGTTGGTCATCAGCTCGTGAAGCACCAGTGCCAGGGTTTGATAGCCCCGCACATCCAGCGCTACCGCGCGACCGGCTAAGTGGATGCGCTCGTCCAGTTCGTCGCGGCCGTTCCAAGCTCGGGCTTCGGATTCGAGCAACGCACGCAGTTGCGTCGAGGCGCCAGCAGGTGCGTTGATCTGATCGTGCGCGCTGGCGAGTGCCTGGATGCGTCGCTCTACCTCTTGGGTGAATTCCTCCACCGAGGTCGCCTGTTGAGCACTCTGACGCGTGGTAGCGAGTACCAGGCTGAGAACGTTCTTGACCCGATGATTGAGTTCGGCAATCAGCAGAGACTGGCTGTCTTGCGCCTGTTGACGTTCCGAAGCGATCAATTCAGTGCGACGAAGAATGACTTCCAGCAAGGCCACCCGAAGGGTTTCGGCGACTCGCAGCTCACTGGCGGTCCAAGGGCGCGCATGGCCTCGCACGGTCTCCCGCCAGGCCTCGAAACTGCTGCGCGGATTGAGCGTTCCGCGAACAGGATCCCGCTGCACGGCTTTGTCAGGGTTGCCGCCCCAGGTGACGGTCTGGATAACTTCGCGGCGGAAGAACAACAGGTAATCCTGCGCGACCCGCGAAATGGGGATGGCGAGCACACCACTGGCGAGATCAGCGAAGCTGGCGGCGGGCGCGAAGTGCTCCGCGAGCGATGAGGTTGCGTAGATGCGATCCACAGGCTTCCGCCCGAGAAAGGCGATCAGTTCCCCAACCGCTTCGTCCGGTGGCAGTACGCCCTCGCCGTTGAGGCGACCGTTCGACCAGACCGCCACGCCATCGCACGCAATCATGCTGTGCAGCATGCCCGCGTAGCGGTTCAGGTCTTCGAATACGGTATCGCGAGGGGACATCGCCTCCAATAGCTGATCGTGCGCATGCTGCGCGTCGGTCACCCGCTGCTGCTCCTGCTGTTGCTCGCGCACATCGATCTGCAGCGAAAGCATCTGGCCGAACAGCTCGGCTGCCGAGCAGAGGGCGCCGCTCAGGTAGTGCGGCTCACTGTGATGGCAGGCGATCAGCCCCCACAGTTGGTCCCCGCGCATCAGGCTGACCGTGAGCGTGGCGCGCACATTCATATTGCGCAGGTACTGAACATGCACAGGCGACACGCTGCGCAGCGCCGCCAATCCCAGGTCCAAGGGTAGTCCTTCCGGACTGCGGCCCGGCAGAACCGGCACCGGTTGATAGTTGACGTCCGGGATCAGCCTGAGTGGCTGACGCCGATACAGTTCGCGCGCCTGTGCAGGAATATCGGTCGCCGGATAGCGAAGTCCCAGATAGGAATCGCTGCCGTACCGCACCGCCTCGGCCACCACCTCACCCGACTCGTCTGGCAGAAAACGATAGATCATCACCCGGTCGTAACCGGTAACGGCGCGCACTTGCTGCGCCGCGAGCGTCAACAGCCGCTGCACAGTGGGCGCCCGACGCAACCGACCGGCCAGCCCTCGCAATAGCGTCACGCCGTTTGCGCCTGCCCCCATCACGCTCGGCGCTGCTTCGATCACGGCCAGGCCGTCGACCATATGCACCGTCATGTCGTAGCGATGCGCGCTGTCATCAAGCGCGAGGCAGTCCAGACGCTCTGCGGAGCCAGACAGCATCGCCGTCTGCAATTGATTGCGCACGGAGTGAACTGTTTCGATCGGAAAGACGGAATCAAGCGGCCGGCCCAACAGCGACTGCGGGTCGACGTCGGCTAAAAAGCTCGAGGTGTTCGCCGAAACGTGCGCGATGGTCCAATCCGGCAGGGTGCAGCCTAGTAGCAGGCCGTGTGGTTGGATGGTCCCCGGAATGTGGATGGGCTCCTGGGCACAATCAACCGGGGCGACGGACAGATGGAACTCGGTCGTCAATGCGAAACTTCTCCTGCAGCTGCTGAGGGCCAGGCCCAACAGAGACCCGTTCAGGAAGCTGAGACATGCATCGGCAGCATTCGCTCAAAAAAACCGCCCGACGTAGCAACAGGCCGTCGGACCGAGATCGCTCGAGGCTAGCTCATTGAAGGAACAGCCCCCGCATCGGGCCAGACGACGAAGCGAAACTGACGATTGCTTCATACCGCGTCATGGCTTCCAATGCCGTCCATGACCAAGCCCGATGATCAAAAGGCTGTCCCCGGACGGCGACCACGCGCCAGCAGCCAGGCACGCATCGCCCAGATTCTCGCCGCCGCACGCGAGCTGCTGGCCGGACAGGGCGTGGCCGGCCTTTCCATCTACAGCGTGGCGGAACACGCCAGAATCCCGCCTTCCTCCGTCTATCACTTTTTCGCCAGCGTGCCGGCGCTGCTCAATGCCTTGACCGCTGATGTGCATGCCGCCTTCCGGGCAAGCCTCGCCGAGCCGGTGGATCACGACCGCCTGGGCTGTTGGCGCGACCTGTCCCGGCTTGTCGAACAGCGCATGCTGGCCATCTATCAGCACGACGCAGCCGCCCGGCAGCTGATTCTCGCGCAGCACGGGCTAAGCGAAGTGACCCAAGCCGACCACCAGCACGACATCGAACTCGCTGGGTTGATGCAGGTCCTTTTTGAAAGGCATTTCGAACTCCCGACATTGCCCGGAGATGTCGATGTGTTTGCCTTGGCACTGGAACTGGGAGACCGGGTCTACGCGCGATCGGTGCATCTGCACGGCAGCATCACGCCGCGCATGGCAGAAGAAGGCATGCGGGTATTCGATGCCTACCTGGCACTCTATCTGCCGCCCTATCTGCCAAAGCGCACCCAGATCTAGCCGATAGATATCGGTTTTTATTCAAGCATCCTGGGCATAAGCTGACCGAATGCGCTTTCAATCCAGATAATTATCGAATAGATTTCGCATCGCCCCACAGGGCCGCCCTTACGCCAGCATCCGCGAGGTTTTCCATGTCCCGTATCGTTTCTGTCGCCGCCACCCAGATGGCCTGTTCCTGGGATCGCGAAGCGAACATCGCCAACGCTGAGAAGCTGGTCCGCGAGGCAGCCGCCAAGGGCGCACAAGTCATCCTGATTCAGGAGCTCTTCGAGACTCCGTATTTCTGCCAGAAGCCGAACCCGGAATATCTGCAACTGGCCACTTCGGTGGAAGACAACCCGGCCGTACAGCATTTCCAGAAAGTAGCCGCTGAATTGCAGGTGGTGCTGCCGGTGAGTTTCTTCGAGCTGTCGGGGCGGGCGCGCTTCAACTCGATCGCCATCATCGATGCTGACGGCAAGGTGCTCGGCGTCTACCGCAAGAGCCACATTCCGGACGGCCCCGGCTACCACGAGAAGTACTACTTCAACCCGGGCGACACCGGTTTCAAAGTTTGGAACACCCGCTACGCCAAGATCGGCGTGGCCATCTGCTGGGACCAGTGGTTCCCCGAAACTGCGCGCAGCATGGCGCTGATGGGTGCCGAACTGCTGTTCTACCCAACAGCTATCGGCAGCGAGCCACACGATTCGACCATCACCTCGCGCGACCACTGGCAGCGCGTACAACAGGGCCACGCCGGTGCCAACCTGATGCCGCTGATTGCCAGCAACCGCATCGGCCGCGAAGAGCAGGACGGCTACGACATCACCTTCTATGGTTCCTCGTTCATTGCCGATCAGTTCGGCGCGAAGGTCGAAGAAATGGACGAGACCAGCGAAGGCGTGCTGGTGCATGAGTTCGACCTCGATCAGCTCGAACACATTCGCAGCGCCTGGGGCGTGTTCCGTGATCGCCGTCCGAATCTGTACAGCCCGATCAAGACGCTGGACGGTTCGCTGGAGTCCTGACCCGCCTTTTATCGGCAATCGACTCAGCCGCACTCCTTTTGTTGCGGCTGAATCGTGCTTCACGTGGTCAGATGTCCGCTAACTGATAAAAGCCGAACGCATCGCAGATTGTTGTCCTTTCACAGGTAAAACGATGACCACCCTGACCACCACCCCGCGTGCCGACGATTACCACATGCCTGCCGAATGGGCGCCGCACAGCCAGACCTGGATGGTATGGCCGCAGCGGCCCGACAATTGGCGCGAACAGGCCACACCGGCGCAGGCCGCGTTCACTGCTGTGGCCAAGGCCATCGCACGATTCGAGCCCGTGACCGTCGGCGTCACCGCCGCGCACTACCAGACCGCCCGTGCGCAACTGAACGATCCGCGAATTCGCGTGGTGGAAATCAGCAGCGATGACGCCTGGGTACGCGATACCGGCCCGACCTTTGTAATCAATGGCAAGGGCGGCCTGCGTGGCGTGGATTGGACGTTCAACGCCTGGGGCGGCCTCGAAGGCGGTCTGTATGGCGAGTGGCAGCGTGACGACGAAGTGGCGCAGAAGATCCTCGAGATCGAGCGCTGCGGCCGTTACCGCACGGAGGGCTTCGTGCTGGAAGGCGGCTCGATCCATGTCGACGGTGAAGGCACCCTGATCACTACCGAGGAATGCCTGCTCAACCGCAATCGCAATCCGCACCTGTCACGCGAAGAAATCGAGCGGGTACTGTCCGACTACCTGGCGATCGACAAGGTCATCTGGCTGCCGCACGGCCTGTTCAACGATGAAACCGACGGACACGTGGATAACTTTTGCTGTTTCGTCCGCCCAGGCGAAGTGCTACTGGCCTGGACGGACGACCGCGACAACCCCAACTACGAACGCTGCCAAGCCGCGATGCAGGTGCTGGAGGCGGCGACGGACGCCTGGGACCGTCAGCTGATCGTGCACAAGATGCCGATACCGGGGCCCCTGCATGCCACCGACGAGGAGTGTGCCGGTGTGGTCCCGCTGGTTGGCAGCCAGCCGCGCGACCCATCGATTCGCCTGGCCGGCAGCTATGTGAACTTCCTGATCGTCAACGGCGGCATCATCGCGCCCTCGTTCGACGATCCGCTCGACGCCGAAGCCGAAGCTATCCTCAGCCGGCTATTTCCGCAGCATCAGGTGGTCATGGTGCCGGGTCGCGAAATCCTGCTTGGCGGTGGCAACATCCACTGCATCACTCAACAACAGCCCGCTGCATCGAGCCGCGCCTCGGCGTAGCGATTACGGCAGGAGTCGCCGCCATGCGTTTCGGAGCCATTCTGCTGGGTGTGCTGATGGCGCCGTCCGCGCAGGCTATCGAGGCCTATTCGTGCCGCAACGGCTTCTTCCCGGCGTTTGCCGGTCAGGTGCGCCACGCCGAAGTAACCGCCGATACAGGCGCACAGGTCCACTTCAGGGACGATGCCCCCGGCTGCCCGGACAAAGCGTCCTGCCTGCAGAACGCCTATCTCGTGGATGGCGACAGGCTTCTGGTTGGCAAACAGGCGGACGGCTGGGCCTGCGTCTGGTACTTCGCCGAGACACGCGAGTTCGTCGGCTGGCTGCCGACGCGCAACCTCGACGTTGAAGCCTCGGCACCCATACCCACTCTTAACGATTGGATCGGCCGCTGGGTGCCGATTGCAGGTGGCAACAGCATCGTCATCACCCATCCCTCGCCTGCCGGCCCGCTTGCCATAGAAGGCGAGGCCATTTGGCAAGGCGGGCTGAACAGCTTCGGCGAGCGGGTCGTGCACGTTGGCGCCTTCGCTGGCAAGGCACAGCCCACGGGTGATCTATTGAAGGTGGTCGAGGGCAGTGATGAGTATGAGTGCAGCGTTACCATGCAATACATTGCCGGTAATCTGGTCGTCACGGACAACAGTCACTGTGGCGGGATGAACGTGCGTTTCGACGATGTTTACCGCAAGGCACCCTAAAACCTAAGTGCACCTTCGCGTGCTTGAAGCGCAGCCGTTTTGGTCTAGAGCTCAGACCGTGCGGCCAACACCGCGGCCGCCCGTTCTAATCGCTTGCCCACCGCACAGGAAACACGCGGTTGTGCTGAGGCATGGATGCGGCCGCGTTTGGCAAAGCCTTCAACGCCGGCGCAGGTGAGGCGAAGACCAAATGTCCCAGCGTCTGAACGCCAGGCCAAATGCGATGAGTTCAAGCAAGAAATGGAAGCGTTAGGCCAGCAGTTCACGCAATGACAGCGTTCGCGACCGGCGGGACGAACCAGCGGCCGCGGCGAGGATTTCCGCCCTTCGAATAGCGAATCAGGCGACGATCACCTGGTTCTTACCCAGACGCTTGGCGGTGTACATCGCCGCATCGGCGCGAGCGAACAGGGCGCTGAGGTCAGGATCGCTGGCTCTCAGGTAGGTCACGCCCAGGCTGATGGTGACGCCGAAGCGCTGCCCGTCGGGACTGGTGAACACAAGTCGCTGGATTTCACGCTGCAAGCGTTCGGCGATCTGTTCGGCAAGGTCCGGCTGGCAACCTGGAAGCAGCAAGGCAAACTCCTCACCACCTATCCGGCCGAACAGATCACCCCGGCGCAAGACCGACGAACCGCACTGGGCCACGCGCTGCAACACCTGATCGCCCATCTGATGACCGTGGGTGTCGTTGATGCGCTTGAAGTCATCGATGTCCAGCAGCTGGAACGCCAGGGACGTGGCGTATAGCCGGGCCAGATCGAACTCGCGCTGGGCGCATTCGAAGAAGTACCGTCGGTTACTGCTCTGGGTCAGGACGTCAATCGTGGCCAGGCGCTGCAGCTCGCCTTCAAGTTGCTTCTTTTCGGTGATGTCCTCGGCGATCCCGACAATGATCGGCCCATGCGTGCTGTCCGCATTGCGCGCGATGAAGCACTTATCACTGAGCCAGCGCAGCTGACCATCGGTGCGAATGATGCGGTACTCACGCTCTTCGACTGCGCCCTTGTCGAGCACATCGAGCATGCTCTGCTGAGCGTACTCCAGATCGTCCGGGTAGATGCTATTGCGCCACTCGCCGAAGTCAGACAGCAGCAAGGCGGCCGAGCGGCCAAAGATCTGCTCGTAGGCCGGGCTGACGTAGATCATTTGCTGGGCTTGCCAATCGAATGCCCAGAGCACCGCGTTAACAGCCCCCATCAGGGTGCTAAACAACTGCTCGCGCTCGCTCAGGCGCTCTACTTCGGCACGCGCGTGCATCAACGCTAAAAGGGTTTGCGCCTCGGTCGGCGGAAGGATCCCGACACCCGTGTCGCTTCGCTGCTTCACCAGATTCATACCTGCTTCCAAAAAATGGCGTCAGGCACCGGCGGAGACCCGCTGGGTAACTGTCGCAATAGCACCAGAATGCAGTTCAGAGAGTGGCAAGAAGGCAAAGTTCCGGCCGGCGCGCCAGCCATAGGTCGCGCCGATCAGAGGTCAGGCTTGGGCGACAGCCGGTCTCAGCGAATAGGTCTTGAGGTGCTCGGCGAATTCACGCAACGACTGAATACCGCTGGCTTCGGCGTCTTGGACCCACTGCTTGATCGCGGCCAGCATGTCGTGGCCGTTGGCACTGGTGCGGTTCCAGATCTGTTGCAGGGCCAGGCGCTGCTCGTAGATCACCCGCAACGACTGACTCTGCTCCAGGATCACCTCGATATGCGCCTGCTGCTCATCCTGCAACAGGCTCGGCTCACGCGACAGCAACCGCTTGGCACGGCGGAACTGATGCCGCATGGAGGCATCGGCACGCTGCAATTCGAGCTGAACCAACGGCTTGATCACCAGCTTGCGGTACTGCGCCATGATCTGGAAACGGTTGTTGAGAATGGCCATGGCGCTGTCCATGTCCAGCTGATGCTTGGGCGTGACGCGGTGGGCAATGGGCGCCGTGCGGTTGACCTTGGCCAGGCCGAGCAGACTGAACAGCTTGATCCAGGCCCAGCCCATGTCGAACTCCCACTTGCGCACCGAGAGCTTGGCCGAGTTCGGGTAGGTGTGATGGTTGTTGTGCAGCTCCTCGCCACCGATGAGGATGCCCCAGGGCACCAGATTGGTCGCGGCATCGCGGCATTCGAAATTGCGATAGCCCACCGCATGCCCCAACCCGTTCACCACACCCGCAGCCCACAGCGGAATCCAGATCATCTGCACAGCCCAGACCGTCAGGCCGATCACGCCGAACAGCGCCAGGTCGAGGCCGAGCATCAGCACGATGCCGAGGTTGGGAAAGCGGGAATACAGGTTGCGCTCGATCCAATCGTCCGGGCAATTCTTCCCGTAGATCCGCAGGGTCTCCTCATTCTTCGCCTCTTCCATGTACAACTCGGCGCCGCGACGCAACACGGTGCCCAGCCCCTTCTGCACCGGGCTGTGCGGATCATCCGGGGTTTCACATTTGGCGTGATGCTTGCGATGGATGGCAGTCCATTCGCGGGTATTCATCGCCGTGGTCAGCCACAACCAGAAGCGGAAAAAATGCTTGAGCCCCGCATTCAACTCAAGTGAGCGGTGAGCGGAGTAACGATGCAGATAAACGGTGACCGCAACGATGGTGACATGGGTAAGAATAAGAGTGGTCGCAACGACCTGCCAGGCGGAAAGGTTGAGAAAACCGGTGTACCACATAGTGTCGCTGCCTCGCGGTGTAGAAAGCCGATCCGCAGCCGCGGACCTGATTGCATTATCCACCCTGCCTGGCTGGCTGAGCCGCCGCCTGTCGTTCGGCGCGTCTTTTTCGTTTCAGGGTCTAACAGAACAGCCTTCACGGCCGATATACAGGGGAGCAAGGGACGGCGCTTTCGAGATAGCATATAGCCATCACTTTTCCTTCGTCCGCCTTGGACGTTCTGCCCTACGCAGAGCCGCGCGAGGCGGTGCCGATGATTGCCCCGAACAGAGCCATGAGCCCCCTTCCCCATCCCACCAGTCCTCGATGGTTACTCGGCGTCGGCAGCCTGCTGCTGGCCTTGCTGTTCGGCGGCCTGGCCTTCAACGGCTTTCAGGCTAGGGATACCGTCTGGTCGTTGCAGACCGAGCAACAGGGCGAGCTGCAGGCCATGGCCTTGCGCAGCGCCCAGCAGGGTCTGGAAAAACAGGCCCGGTTGATAGCCCGGACGCTCAGCGCCAGCCCCGAAACCTTGCGCCTGGTACGCCAAGCGGACCGTGCCATCAAAGCAGGAGCTCAGTGGCACGGCCCGCGCATGACGCGCATTCGCCAGCAACTGACCCAGTCGCTGATGCCGACCTGGACAGCGATGCAGGCGCACGGTGCCCGTCAATTGCAACTCTACTGGGGCGAGGCCGGGATCGCGCTGCTGCGCATGCAGGACCTGGAAGCCTTTGGTGATGCAGTGGCCGATCGCAGGCCGTTGCTCTACAAGGCGTTATCCCAAGGACAGACCGTCTCTGGACTGGACATCGGCCAACACAGCGCAGGCAACCGGGCGATCGTACCGATACGCGCCAGCAGCAGCCCTGAAAGCGAAGTGATCGGTGCTCTGGAGGTGGGGTTCGAGATTCTTCCGGATCTGCCCGAACTCGGCGATCAGCTGAATGCCGGTCTCGGTCTGCTGGTCAACCGTGCCGAACTGGAGGAAATGCTCTGGGCGCGCCCGGTCGGCATCCAGCTCGAGGGCCTAAGCGGTTGGTTGCTCGATACCCACTCGGCACCCCAGATCCTGCAATGGGCAGAGCAGCAGTCGCTCCCGGCACCCGAAGCGGGGCAAGCCCTGCGCATGCTTGAATCAAACGGCCGCAGCTTTTTGCTCAACCAGATTCCGCTGCATGACGTCCGGGCTGAATACAGTCCCGGTCGCTTGCCCATGGCGGTTGCGCTGGTCTGGCGCGACATCACCCTGGCACTTCGTGAGCAGCAACAGGCTGAACGCCGCCTGCTCTTGAAATGGGGCCTGGCGTGGCTCATCGCCGAAGCATTGTTGCTCATGCTGGGGTTCATGCTGCACCGCCGCGGCATTGTGCAACGTCTTCACCAGATCCGTTCCACACAGCAGGAGCGCGCCCGCCGTCGCCTGCTCGAACGCGGCCAGAAAATTACCAGCCTGCTGCCGGGCATGGTCTACCAGCTGAAGCGCTCCGGCGACGGCAGCTACAGCTTCCTTTATGCCAGCGAAGGTGCACGCGAACTGTACGGGATCAGCCCGGAACAGCTGGTCGACAACGCCAACATTGCCTTCGCCGCCGTGTATGACCCTGACCGCCCCAACCTCAGAGCCGCGATCGAACGCTCGGCAGCCGTCTTGGGCAGTGGCGCTACGCGCCACCGCATCAGACATCCAAGCAAGGGACTGATCTGGGTTGAAGTGCGCGCAAACGCCGAGCGCCTGCGCGACGGGTCCGTCCTCTGGCATGGATTCATCGCTGACATCACCCCACTGATGAGCGCGACGCTCGCCTTGCGTGAGAGCGAAAGCCGCTTCCGCAGCATGGTCAGCAACCTGCCGGGCGTGGTCTACCGCCGCGGCGTCGATACCGAACGGACCCTCAGTTACCTGAGCGACGGCATCGAACGCCTGACCGGTTACCCCGCCAGCGACTTCGTAGCGCCAGGCACACGCCAGTACAGCAGCCTGATTCACCCTGAAGACCGCACGAGTCTAGAGGACGATGGCGCGGACCCGTTCGAGCGCACCTACCGACTGATCAACGCCCGCGGTGAAACGCTCTGGGTGCAAGAGAACCGACGCGCGCTGCGCGACGCCGATGGCCGGGTGCAGTGGTACGACGGTTTCATCGGCGACGTCACCGCCCGCGCATTGGCCGAGCGCGAAGCCCATGAGCGCGAGAGCTACGTGCGCCTGCTGATCGCCAATGTCATCGACGCCATCATCATCATCAACCAGCGCGGCTTGATCGAGACCTTCAACCACGCCGCGGAACGCATCTTCGGTTACAGCGAGGAGGACGTGCTTGGGCGCAACCTGTCCATTCTCATGCCCGAACCCCATCGCGCCGCTCATGATGGTCATCTACAGGACTACGAAAGACGCGGGGAGGGCCGCAGCCTGGAGCAGAACCGCGAACTGCAGGCGGTGCGCCGCAATGGCGAACTATTCACCATCGAACTGCGTGTTTCGGAAATCAGTCACCGCGGGGAACGCAAGTTCATTGGTCTGGTGCGCGACATCACCGAACGCAAGCGAGTCGATCGGATGAAGAGCGAGTTCGTCTCTATTGTCAGCCACGAACTGCGCACGCCGCTGACTTCGATTTCCGGCGCACTGGGCCTGATACTCGGTGGCGCTGTTGGCGAGGCTCCGCCGGCCATGAGACAGATGCTCGGCATCGCCCAACAGAACAGCCAGCGTCTCGGATTACTCATCGGAGACCTGCTGGATATGGAGAAGCTGATAGCCGGGCACATGACTTTCCAACTGCAGTCGCAGTCTCTGGCTCCGCTGTTGGAAGACGCATTGCGCTCGAACCAGGCCTATGCCGAACAGCTCGGGGTCCGTATCGAGCTGGGCGAGCGAGCCGTGGCAACCGTGACAGTGGACGCGCACCGTCTGCAGCAGGTCCTGGCGAACCTGCTCTCCAATGCGGCGAAATTCTCCCCAGCTGGTGCAGTCGTCACCTTAAGCAGCCAGCGGCGCGGCGGTAACATCCGCGTAAGCGTTGACGACGTCGGCCCCGGCGTTCCACTGAGCTTCCGGCAGCGAATTTTCCAGAAGTTTTCCCAGGCGGACTCTTCCGATACCCGCCAGAAAGGCGGTACCGGCCTCGGCCTGGCCATCAGCAAAGAGTTGATCGAGCACATGAACGGTTGCATCGGTTTCGATTCGGAGCTGGAACAGGGGGCGTGCTTCTGGTTCGAACTGCCTGTGCAAGAACCCGGTTAGCCGACTATTTTTCTAGTGTGCCGAGTCAGCCGACGAGCAAGCTGGCAAACTGTTCATTTCCGAGCGCGCCAGGCACGCTTTGTTGGAGATCCCGCATGAGCGAGCTGAAACGGATTCTGCATGTCGAGGACGATCCGTCCATCCAGGCTGTCGTCAAGGTCTCGCTGGAGGCGATCGGCGGCTATCAGGTGCAGTCCTGCTCGTCCGGCCACCAGGCGCTCGAAGAGGTGGAAGCCTTCGCCCCGCAGTTCGTCCTCTTGGATGTGATGATGCCTGGGATGGGTGGCCCCGAGACCCTCACCAGGCTTAGCGAGCGGATCGATCTGGCTCAGGTTCCGGTGGTGTTTATGACTGCCAAGGTCCAACCAAGCGAGATTGAGCACCTGCGCAAGCTCGGCGCGCGCGATGTCATCGTCAAACCTTTCGATCCGATGCGCCTGGCTAGCCAGATCCAGGCGATCTGGGATGCCAGCGGCGAATAAGCCGTTGCCCCTGAATCCGAGAGAGCTCAGCCAGATGGAGTCATCGAAATCGATACCGGCACCCTCCCCGCCCCGCGAGCTGTCCAGACTCGCCGCGTTGCTGCGCTACGAGATTCTCGACACGCCTGACGAGTCTGCCTTCGACGATTTCACCCAACTGGCTGCCTATATCTGCGGCACCCCCATCGCGTTGATCTCGCTGGTCGACGACCATCGCCAGTGGTTCAAGAGCCGCCTCGGCCTCGATGTCAGCGAAACCCCGCGAGAGCTGTCGTTCTGCACCTATACCATCGAAGGCCAGGGCCTCTTCGAAGTCGAGGATGCACAGCGAGACACGCGTTTTTGTGATAACCCGCTGGTCACCGGCAACCCGAACATCCGCTTCTATGCCGGGGCGCCGCTGACCTCGCCGGACGGCTACAACCTCGGCACTCTCTGCGTCATCGACCGGCAGCCGCGACAGCTTGACGAAGCGCAACGCGGCGCACTGGTAAGGCTCAGTCGGCAGATAATGCGACTGTTCGAAGAGCGCCTTCAGGCTCACCGCTATGCCGAGCAAGCCGCGCTGCAGCAGGCTTTGCTCAACAGCGCCGCAAGCGCGATGTTGGTGACGACAGCCGACGGACACGTATCGGGTGTCAACCCCACCGCCGAGCGTCTGTTCGGCTATTCCGAGCAGATGCTGATCGGACACCCGCTGACTTCAGCACTGTTTCCGCAGGAGGCGCTGCAGCGCCGCGCAACCATTCTCGGCAATGCGCTTGGCGAACCCATCGAGCCGGGATTCGCCGTTCTCACCGCACCGCTGCTCGAAGGCCGACGCGAAATGCGCGAGTGGCGTCTGCAGCATCGCAACGGCAGCGGCGTTCCGGTGCTCCTGAATGTCTCGGCGATCCACGATGAGCGCGAGCTGTTGCGCGGCTACATCGTCAGCGCCTATGACCTGGCCCACCAGGAGCACCTGCAGTTGCGCCTGCAGCAGATCGCGGCGCAAGTGCCCGGCATGCTGTTCCAGTTCTGCTGGCGACCCGACGGCAACAGTTCGTTCCCGTACCTCAGTGAGGGCGTCGAGGACATCTACGGCCTGAGCGCTGCCGAAATGGAGCCCAGTATCGGGCCGGTCTACGCCCGCGTGCACCCCGACGACCGCGAGCATGTGCTGGCGAGCATCCGACATGCCGCCTCGACCCTCACCCCGTGGCACTTCGAACACCGGATCGACCACCCTCGCAAGGGCCTGATCTGGGTAGAAGCCCGCGCCACGCCCATGCGTCAACCGGACGGTTCGGTGCTTTGGCACGGGCTGGTGACGGATATCACCGAGCGCAAGGCCGAGCAGTTGGAGCTGGACAAGCAGCAGGAAATGAATCGACGCCTGCTTGAAGCACTGTCCGAAGCGGTGGTGGCCTGCGACGCCGACTGCAACCTCACCTTGTTCAACCACACTGCCCGCCGCTGGCACGGGCTCGATGCTCAGCAAATGCCGCCGGAACAATGGCCGGCCATCTATCACCTCTATCATGCCGACGGCGTCACGCAGATGAAGCCTGAGGAAGTTCCGCTGATGCGCGCCTTACGCGGCGAGCATATCCGCAACTTAGAGATGACCATCGTGCTGGAGGGCATCCCCCGCTACGTGCTGGCCAACGCCGATCCGATGTACGCCTCGAACGGTCAGCAGAACGGTGCGGTGGTCGTGCTGCACGACATCACCGAGCGCAAGCAGATCGAGATCCTGCAGCGGGACTTCGTCTCGACCGTCAGCCATGAGTTGCGCACACCGCTGACCTCCATTACGGCCTCGCTCGGACTGATTTGTGGCCAGGTCATGGGCGCGGTGCCCGAACATTTGCAGGAGCTTCTGGACATCGCGCACCAGAACAGCAAACGGTTGAGCACACTGATCGATGACCTGTTGGACATCGACAAGCTGTATGCCGGCAAGATGCGTTTCGAGTTGCGGACGCAGCCCTTGCAACCCTTGCTTGAGCAGGCATTGCGCAGCAATCAGGGTTATGCAGAAAGCCATGCGGTGGGCATCGCGCTGGGTGATTGCCCTGCCGTGTCGATCACTGTCGATGCGATGCGCCTGGAACAGGTGCTGAGCAACCTGCTATCCAACGCCGCGAAGTATTCCCCGTCTGGTGAAACCGTCGCCATGAGCGCCCGACTGGTCGCCCCGCAACGGGTCCGAGTGAGCATCTGCGACGAGGGGCCCGGCATCACCGAAGCATTTCGCGAACGAATTTTTAGCAAGTTCGCCCAGGCCGATTCGTCCGATACGCGGCAGCAAGGCGGTACCGGACTGGGCCTGGCTATCAGCAAGGAGCTGATCGAGCACATGGATGGCGAGATCGGCTTCGACTCGACGCCCGGCGCCGGGGCCTGCTTTTGGTTCGAGT
The DNA here is from genome assembly GCF_050272435.1 of Pseudomonas sp. NPDC047961. Taxonomy (NCBI): domain Bacteria; kingdom Pseudomonadati; phylum Pseudomonadota; class Gammaproteobacteria; order Pseudomonadales; family Pseudomonadaceae; genus Pseudomonas; species Pseudomonas sp. NPDC047961. The sequence goes on from NZ_JBNNMD010000002.1 coordinate 967,216, forward strand.
TGCCCTGCCATACGCTGAATGGGGCCGGCCCTTGAAGCCCTTGCTGCGTATTTTGCATGTTGAGGACGTCCCCTCTATTCAAGTGGTGACCCGCATCGTGCTGGAGAAACTGGGCGGTTTCGAGGTGCTCAGCTGCGCCTCCGCACAGGAAGCGCTGCAGCAGGCGCCCGGATTCAAGCCGGACATGATTTTGCTCGACGTGATGCTGCCGCAGATCAGCGGCATCGAGTTGTTGCGCCAACTCGCGTCACTGATCGACCTGCAGCAAACCCCCGTGGTGCTCCTGACCGGCCAGCCGGACGACCCGGCGGACCCCGAAGAACTGCAGCGTCTGGGCGTGCGCAAAGTGCTGCATAAACCTTTCGATCCACTCCAACTGGCGACACGACTGAACGAAATATGGAATGCCGAGCATGAATGAGGGCGCTAACGAAGCGCTGCAACGCCAACTGCAGGCACTCAACGAAAAGTTTGCTGAACGCTTGAGCGAGGAACTGGAGGCGCTCGAGCAATACGCCGAGCAGCTGCAGTCCGTTCGCGAACAGGAACAGCGGCGCCAGCTGATGCTCGCCCTGCTTGAACGGTTGCACCGTCTGGCAGGTACAGCGGGCACCTTTGGTTTCACCACGCTGGGCGAGCAGTCGCGGTTGCTCGAACGACGCGCAGAGCGCTGGCTGGAGGCGGCCAAGCCCAGCGGTCAGGCGCTTTCTGCGTTTGTCCGGGCGGTTCAGCAAATGGCAGCCACCGGGCGCGCCGGGGGGGCCGGCCCGCATCCCGAGCTGCATAGCGGCACGTCAGACGCGCTACCAGCCGGGTGCCGGATCTATCTGCTCGAAAGCGACTTCGAGGCCGGCCAGAACATGTGCCAGACCCTGGGTAACTTCGGTTACGAAGTGTTGCTATTCCCTGAAATCTCGCTGTTGCAAAGCGCTGTCCAGGGCCAGCTGCCCGACGCCCTGATCGTTAGCCAGCACGATGGCGAACTGGCTGCCGTCAGTGCACTGCAGCAGAGCCTGGAGGTGCCGTTGCCGCTGCAGGTCATTGGTCACCGAGCTGATTTCGGCAGTCAGCTGGCGGCTGTGCGAGCCGGGGCTAAAGGCTTTTTCGTCCGGCCAGTAGATATCACCCAGCTGGAGAACAGCCTGGAAAATATCCTCAACCTGCAGCTGAACGAGCCATATCGGGTGCTGATTGTCGATGATGATGACGACCTTTCAGCGCGTTACAGCTTGGTGCTGCGTAACTCGCAGATGCTTGTGCGGACCTTGAGCGACCCCAGTCAGCTGTTCGAGGTGATGCGCGAATTCGATCCGGAAATGGTCCTGCTCGACATGAACATGCCGGACTTCACCGGAATCGAGCTGGCACAGATGATTCGCCTGAATGACGAGTGGCTGCGGGTGCCCATCATCTACCTGTCGGCTGAAACCGATATCAACCGGCAGATGGCCGCCCTGCTCAAGGCCGGCGATGATTTCATCACCAAACCCATCAGTGACAACGCGCTGACCGCCGCCGTGTTCTCCCGCGTGCAGCGTGCGCGCGCGCTGAGCATGGCATTGTCGCGTGACAGCCTCACCGGTCTACTCAAGCACGCCGATATCAAGGAACAGGTCGCGCTGGAAGTGGAACGCGCGCAACGCAGTGGCAAACCCACCAGCGTGGTGATGCTCGACCTCGATCACTTCAAGCAGGTCAACGACCAGTATGGGCATGCTGCAGGGGACAACGTCATCCGCTCACTGGCCAACCTGATGCGCCAACGGCTGCGCCGCATCGACAGCATCGGCCGTTACGGTGGCGAGGAGTTCGTCGCGGTACTACCGGACTGCCCAGCGGAACAGGCCAAGCGGATTTTCGACGAGATCCGCCTGCGTTTCGCCGCCTTGAGCTTCCACGCCGGCGCGCGCACCTTCAGCGTGTCGCTCAGCGCCGGGATCAGCGAAACCAACGGCCACTTCGGCGCGGGCGCCATGCTCGAACTGGCCGACCAGGCGCTTTATGCCGCCAAGCATAACGGTCGCAACCAGGTGCAGACCGCCTGACGGACAGCCCGGCTCGCGGAAAAACAAGCGAACCGTCACGCAATTGAGGACTCCAACTACACTGCATAGCAGTCGCGACCGGTTCGTAGGCGCTGGCATGCGGCGGCACGCCTGGGCTGGCTCCAGCGTTCGGGGCCGTCCCTATTCGTTCAACCGGCGAAAGGAGTTCCGGTTTGCCCGCAAGAACCCTGATCAGCTGGCATTGGCTCGCATTCCTGATCGCCTTCATCCTGCTAGTCGCACTGGGCTGGCAAGGCAAGCAAACCCAGCAACAGGTCCTGGCGACCAATCTGTCGGTCAGCCATAGCCTGGAAATCATCACCGCCAGCCAATACATGCTGACTTCGCTGCAAGACATCGAAACCGGTGCCCGCGGTTTCGTTTTGACCGGTGATCCCAGCTACCTCGAATCCTACGAACTCGGCCTACGACAAATCGAAGCGCACCGTCGTGGGCTGCAACGGCTGCTGGAGGACCGGGCGTTTCCCGACCAGGGTTGGTTCGAGCAGCTCGACCGCAATATTGCCGAGCGCCTGATGATTGCCGCCGACAACATCCAGGCACGCCGAGTTGTCGGCTTGCAAGCGGCAGCCGAACGCCTGCACCAGGCCGGCGGCAAGCTGATCATGGATCGGCTGCGCGCCTTGCTGGATGCGGTCGAGCGACGGGAGCGCAAGCAGCTTGCGGCAGCCAACCAGGCCGTGGCCGACACCATTGCGCAAAGCCGCAGACTGGCACTGATCGGCAGCCTGCTGGTGGCAGCGTTGTCTTTGGCCGCGTTTTGGGCCATCCGCCGCAACCTGCAGATTCGCCAGGCCCTGGCGATCAAGGCGCAAGCTGGCGAAGCTCGTCTGGGCGCCCTGCTGCAGGCGATTCCCGACAACCTGTACGCCATTGATGGTCAGCGCCGGATCACCGCCCTGTCCCAAGGAAGCGCGGTTCAGGCTCCGGCGTCCGAAGCCATCGAGCCGCTGCTGCTGGGGCTGCTTCCCCATGTCGATAACTCGTTACAACTGCGCCAGACCACCTGGTGCGAGATGAGCCGGCAGCGGACCTTCGAGGTTCGTCTGGTGCCTACCGGCCTCGGTGATCACCTGGCGATTGCCCGTGACGTGACCGAGCTGCAACGGAGCCGCGACACGCTCGAGGACCAGAAAGTTTTCCTGCGGCGGGTCGTCGATACCGATGAGAACCTGATCTTCGTGCGCGACGAGCTGGGCCGCTTTCTGTTGTGCAACAGTGCCTTCACCGCACTGCTCGACGCTCGGCCCGAAGCCATCGAAGGCCGCCGGGCCGAGGAAATCGCCGGGGCGGAACGGCTATTGCCTCTGTTGCAGGGCGAAGGCGACCTGCTTTGTGGCAGTGGCGAACTGCGCATTACCGAGATCGGTCTTACCGATACATACGGTCAGGAGCGCTGGCTGCAGGTGGTCAAGCGCCCCATGACCATGCCTAGCGGCGCCTGTTATGTCGTGACCGTTGCGGTCGATATGTCGCTCAGACGACGCATGGAGCAGATGAAGACCGAGTTCATCTCCACCGTCAGCCATGAACTGCGAACCCCGCTGACCGGCATCCGTGGCGCGCTGGGCATGCTGGTCGGGGGCGTCGCAGGCCACATCGACGAGGGTGCCCGACCACTTCTGGACATCGCGCACAAGAACAGCGAGCGGCTGGTGCGCCTGATCAACGACATCCTCGACATCGAGAAGCTCGAAGCCGGGCGCTTGCCGTTTCACTTCAGCCGCTGCGATGTCCAGGCGCTGACCGAACAGGCATTGGCCGACCTCAAGCCATACGCCGATGAATACGGCGTCCGCCTGACGCTTACGCTGCCCGCCGGCCCCCTCCAGGCCGAGGGCAATCTCGACCCGGATCGGTTCACCCAGGTGATGGCCAATCTGCTGTCCAACGCGATCAAACATTCGCCGGCTGGTGGCGTGGTCAGCGTCGACCTGCGCCTCCACGGCGGCAGCCTGGAGATCGGCGTTCAGGACCAGGGCCAGGGTATTCCGGCGGACTTTCGCTCACGGATATTCGAACGCTTCGCCCAGGCTGACTCATCCGATGCGCGTAAGCGTGGCGGCACTGGACTGGGGCTGGCGATCACCCGTTCGTTGGTCCAGCAGATGCACGGGCGGATCGGTTTCGACTCTCAGGAAGGCCAGGGCACGCGCTTCTGGCTGCGCCTGCCCGTCGCATCTACACAGCCCATCCATCCACCAACCGTCGCGCCAGCACTGCCGACAGCGGGAACCAATCGGCCGGTGGAGCGCATTCTCGTACTCGAGCCCGACGCGCCTGCCGCGGAACAGCTCGCCGCCGCGCTGCAGCAACACGGCTACGCCACGCTGATTGCCGAAACGGCAGCCCAAGCACGAGAGATGCTGGCTGAGTTCAGCATTCAGGCGCTCACTCTGAGCCCTGCGCTGAGCGACGAGGACAGCATTGCGTTTCTACAGAACCTGCGCAGCCAGACCGCTTACCGTCATCTGCCGGTGCTGATCGTCAGCCTCCAGCCACAACGTCGCGACAATGACGACGGGGCCCTGCGCGGCGGCGCGGTCGGCGTAATCGACTGGTTGCACAAGCCGGTTGACCCGTCGCGGGTCATGGATGTGGTGCGCGCATGCCTCAGGAACAACGGAGTCCGCCCGCGCATCCTTCACGTTGAAGACGATGAGGATCTGCGCACCCTGCTCGCCAGGCTGGTCGAGCCATTGGAGATCGATCTCCTTGGTGCGCCCACCCTGAGCGAGGCGCGTCAACTGATCGACGAGCACCGCTTTGACCTGGCGATCATCGACCTGATGCTGCCCGACGGGGACGGCAGCGAGCTGTTCGACCAGTTGGCTCAGAGCGTGCCGCCACCGCCCGTAATCATATTCTCCGCGCTGGATTCGCCGGTGCACGACAGCCGCCTGGCCCTACGCCAGCTGGTCAAGTCGCGCCATGACGGCGACGAACTCGCTGCGCTGATTCAGCAGCTGCTCCAGCAATGGCCGCCCGGCCATACCCCGGTTTCAGAAGAGGTCAACCCATGAGCGACTCCACTAGCCAGCGCATTTTGATGGTTGAGGACGAGGAGGACATCGCGTTCCTCATTCGCTTCATGCTCGAGCGGCACGGATTTACCGTGGATCACGCGGCAGACGGCCGTCAGGCCATCGAAAAGATCACCTCCTCGAGCCCACCTGATCTGACCCTGATGGACATCATGCTGCCCTACCACGACGGGTTGGAGCTGATCGAGCGGCTGCGCGCACAACCTGGCTGGGAAAGCGTGCCGGTGCTGATGCTGACCGCCAAGGCACGTGAGGTGGATATTGTCCGGGCGCTGGAGCTGGGCGCCGACGACTACGTGACCAAGCCCTTCCAGCCGGAGGAACTGTTGGCGCGCATTCGTCGCCTGTTGCGGAGGCCACGATGACTCGCATGGTTCTAGGCATGGCGCTGGCACTTCCGATTTCACTGCTGCCAGCGATAGCGCTGGCAGATGTCTTCAGCGCCCAACGACAGATCGAAGCGCAGCAACTCGATGCTGCCGAAGCGACCCTGCTTGACCATCTGACACGCCAGCCCAACGACAGCGAAGCTCGATTCCTGCTGGCCCGCGTGCGCGCCTGGCGGGGCCAACCCGAGCAGGCCCTGCCCCTCTACGATCAGCTGCTGCAACGCGAACCGGACAACGCCGACTACCTGTTCGGGCAGGGCCAGGCGCTGCTCTGGGCCGGTCGCCCGCAGGCCGCGCTGGACTCGCTCGAACGGGCTGCGCAGATCGCCCCGGACTATGCCGATATCCAGCAGGTGATTCAGCAGGCGCGCGCCGCGATGACCTCCCCGGTGACTGCCACCACAGCGGCGGTCGCCACAGCGCCGGCGCAGCGCCGCCACGAGCTCGAATTGTCGGCCCGCCAAGACTGGCTGGACAGCGGCTTCGACAACTGGCGCAGTCAGCGCCTCGACTACGCTTCGACGCAACCGGAAGGGCTCGGCTGGTACGGTGCACTGCTGCGCGAGCAGCGCTTTGGCGAATGGGATCAGGGCGCCGAGGCGGGGGCGGTGATCGCACTGGATGAAAACTGGACGCTGCAACCCGAAGTCGGCTATCAGCCGTCACCCTACTTTCTGCCCGAATGGCACGCCGACCTACGCCTGCAGCGGCGACTGCCTGCGGGCTTCCTCGGCGCTGCCAGCATTCGCCGCACCGAATACGAAACCACCCGCGTCGAGCGGTTGGCCCTCAGCGCCGAACGCTATTGGGACTCTTGGCGTGCGGGCTACACCCTGAACATCACCGACGTGGCCAATGCCGGCACGCCGGTCGGCCATGACCTGGCGCTGGACTACTACTACGCCGGCCTCAGCTATGCCGGTCTGCGCCTGACCGTCGGTGAAGAAGAAGCCGTCGAGGAACAGCAGCTGATCACCAGCGACGTACGCGCGCTCAGCCTGCAGGGTCGCCATTGGCTGGACAGCCGCTGGGCGCTGACCTGGGAAGTCGGTCATCACCGCCAGGGCGATTACTACACGCGGCGCTGGCTGCAGCTCGGCCTGCGGCATGCTTTCTGAACAACTGTCCGTCTGCCCAGCCTGGTTGTGCGAAACGCCGCGCCAGGCCTGGCTGTCGATCTGGCCGGAAGACGCCATGCTGCAGCTCGCGCTGTACTGCGCGCTGGGGCTGGGCGCCCTGACTCTGCTGGTGATGTTGCAGGTCATGTTGCTCGGCGAGCTCGCCCGCCGGCGCGCCAGCCGCCGCCAGCAGTTCAACGAGCAGTGGCGGCCGTTCTTTGCCTTGTGCAGCCTTGGCGATGAGCTGCCGGCGCCAGTGCCAACCCTGCCACGCGGACAGCAGCTGTGGTTTCTCCTGCAATGGAACCGCACCCAGCTGCAACTGCGTGGGGCAGCCCGTGAGCGGATGAATCGCGCCTTGGTCGCGCTGGGCATGGACCATCAAGCTCTGGTGCTGCTGCGCGGTCGGGTCCGCAGCAAGCTGATCGGGCTGACCTGCCTACGCCACCTTGCGGACCCCGCGTATTGGAATGACGTGCAACCGCTGCTCGTGAATCGCAACGTGACTGTCTCACTGGCCTCGGCGCAGACGTTGATTGCCATGGATGCGACCCGTGCCATGCAACTGATCCTGCCGGCCGCCGTGAGCCGTCCGGACTGGGCGTTGCCACGCCTGGCGAGCCTCTGTCAGCAAGCCGGCGAACAGGCTGTGACCTTGCCATTGCTGATTGCCCTTAGCGGCTCCGAAGACCCGCGCCGTGAGCGACTGGTGCCCCTGTTGGTGCATGGCGACCCCCGTCACGCGGCGCCCTGGGCACGCGCGCGGCTGGCAGAGGACGCTGCGCCGGAGCAGTTGCAGGTCGCGCTGCGTTGCCTCTGCGAATTGGGCGACCCGCGTGACCGCGGCCGTCTGCTGCGTGCACTGCAACACAGCCATGCCGATGTGCGTCTGGCCGCGCTGCAAGCCCTGCATAAACAGGCACGCAGCGACGACAGCGCGCTGTTCATGCCGTTGCTTGGCGATCCCAGCTGGTGGGTCCGCCAAGCCGCCGCCGATAGCTTGGCAACGCTGCCGGGCGCCACCCCGGAAGGGCTACAGATGCTGTTCCGGCAAGTGCAAGATCGTTACGGACAGGACGCTCTGCGCCGCGCCATGGCGGAGGTCAAACGGTGACCTTCGATTGGCTCGGGTGGCTGCAGCTGGGTTTCATCCTCTATTTTCTGCTGCTCAACGGCATGTACCTGTTGCTCAACGTGCTGTCGATGGCCAGCCTGACGAGTTATATCCGGCAGCGCGCCGAAATTGGTGAGATCGCCCCCTATCTCGGCGTCGAGCCTCCGGTTTCGGTGCTGATGCCGGCATTCAACGAAGAAGCGACGATTCGCACCTCGGTGCGCTCGATGCTGCAACTGCAGTACCCCGAGTTCGAAGTGGTGGTGATCAACGACGGTTCGAAGGACAGCACCCTCGCCGTGCTGATCGAGGAGTTTGAACTGGTGCCGCATCCCGAGCCGCTGCGCCAGGCCGTTGCCCATCAGCCGGTGCAGGCGATCTACCGCTCACGACGCTACGCCAATCTGCGGGTCATCGACAAAGCCAACGGCGGCAAGGCTGACGCACTGAATGCCGGTATCAATGCCGCGCGACACGGTTTGTTCTGCGGAGTAGATGCCGACTCGATCCTCCAGCGCGACAGTCTGCTGCGGGTTGTCCAACCCTTCCTCGAAGACGAACGTACGGTCGCCGCTGGCGGCACGGTCCGTATCGCCAACGGCTCGGAGGTGCGCGGTGGTTTTCTGATCCGTGCCGGACTGCCGAGCAACTGGCTGGCGCGCTTTCAGATCGTTGAATACCTGCGAGCCTTTCTGTTCGGCCGCCTCGGCTGGTCACCGATGAACGCCGTGCTGATCATCTCCGGTGCCTTCGGGCTGTTCGACAAGGAGCGGGTCATGGCCGTCGGCGGCTACCGCACCGACACGGTGGGCGAGGACATGGAACTGGTGGTGCGGCTGCATCGCTATCACCGGGAAAAGCGCATTCCCTACCGCATCCGCTACCTGCCCGACCCGATCTGCTGGACCGAATGCCCGGAAGATCTCGGCACCCTCGGCCGTCAGCGCAGTCGCTGGCAACGCGGGCTGGCAGAGAGTCTGAGCCGCCACGCACGCCTCGCCTTCAGCCTGCGCGGCGGCACACCGGGCTGGCTGGCCTGGCCGTTCATGGCGCTGTTCGAATGGATCGGACCGCTGATCGAGCTGGTCGGCTACGGCTTCATGATTGGCGGATTCGTGATGGGCGTGGTGTCGTATGCGGCGCTAGCGGCCTTCCTGCTGGTCGCCATCGGCATGGGGATCCTGCTGTCGGTCAACGGCCTGCTGCTGGAAACCATGTCGTTTCGCGTCTACGAACGTCGCCGCGACATGCTGCGGCTGTTTCTCATGGCCGTGCTGGAGAACTTCGGCTATCGCCAGCTGAACACGCTCTGGCGCTGCCGCGGACTGTGGCAGTGGTTCTCGCGTCGCAAGCATCACTGGGGTGCGATGCGCCGCAGTGGGCGGTGGGGGCAAAGTTAGCTGAACGCTGAGAAACCGTAGGGTGGATCACGCTTCATCAATCCACCATGGCTGTGCAACCAGGTGGATGGAAAAGCGACATCCACCCCACGGATGTCGTTAGAGCTTGATCCAGGTGGCCTTCAGCTCGGTGTACTTGTCGAAGGCGTGCAGTGACTTGTCGCGGCCGTTGCCGGACTGCTTGAAGCCGCCGAACGGCGCAGTCATGTCACCGCCGTCGTACTGGTTGACCCAGACACTGCCAGCCCGTAACGCCTTGGCGGTCAGGTGCGCCTTGGACAGATCAGCCGTCCACACGGCCGCGGCGAGGCCGTACGGCGTGTCGTTGGCGATGCTCACCGCCTCGGCTGCGGTGTCAAAGGTGATCACCGACAGCACCGGTCCGAAGATTTCTTCGCGGGCGATCTTCATGGCATTGCTGACGCCGTCGAAAATAGTCGGCTCGACGTACAGCCCGCCAGTGTCCTGCATCGTCCGTTGCCCGCCGATCAGCACCTTCGCACCGTCGTTGCGACCGGCTTCGATGTAGCCGAGCACGGTGTCGAGCTGTTGGGTATCGACCAGCGCGCCGACATTGGTGGCCGGATCCAACGGGTTACCGGGCTTCCAGCCCTTGAGCGCCTCGACCACCATCGGCAGGAAGCGCTCCTTGACCGAGCTTTCGACCAACAGCCGCGAGCCCGCGGTGCAGACTTCGCCCTGGTTGAAGGCGATGGCGCCCGCCGCAGACTTCGCTGCGGCCTCCAGGTCCGGGGCGTCAGCAAAGACGATGTTCGGGCTCTTGCCGCCCGCCTCCAGCCAGACGCGCTTCATGTTCGACTCGCCAGCGTAGATCATCAGCTGCTTGGCAACCCGCGTGGAGCCGGTGAACACCAGCGTGTCGACGTCCATGTGCAGCGCCAGCGCCTTGCCCACGGTGTGGCCGTAGCCCGGCAGCACGTTGAGCACGCCCGGCGGAATGCCCGCCTCGATCGCCAGTTGCGCCACGCGGATGGCGGTGAGCGGGGATTTTTCCGACGGCTTGAGGACCACCGAGTTACCTGTGGCCAGCGCTGGGCCAAGCTTCCAGCAGGCCATCATCAGGGGGAAATTCCAAGGCACAATCGCCGCTACCACACCTACCGGCTCGCGGGTCACCAGGCCCAGCTGATCGTGCGGCGTCGCGGCCACTTCGTCGTAAATCTTGTCGATCGCCTCGCCGGACCAGCGCAGCGCATTGGCTGAGCCGGGCATGTCGACATTCAACGAATCGCTGATCGGCTTGCCCATGTCCAATGTTTCCAACAAGGCCAACTCTTCGGCGTTGGCCTGGATGAGGTTGGCGAAGCGAATCATGGTCGCCTTGCGCTTGGCTGGCGCCAGGCGGGACCAGACGCCAGATTCGAAAGCCATACGGGCACTGATCACGGCGCGATCCGCATCGGCCTCGTCACAGCTCGCCACTTGGGCCAGCACCCGTCCATCGACCGGGCTGATGCAGTCGAAGCGAGCGCCGCCGGTGGGCTCGGTGTATTCGCCCTGGATGAAGGCGCGGCCTTCGATGCGTAGGTCGCGGGCACGCTGTTGCCAATCGGCAAGAGTCAGGGTGGTCATGGGGCGTCCTCGGTAGTCTGTCGAATAATCAGAAAGGCACCCTAAACCAGCGGCACCAGGCCTATCAATATTTTTTACGCAGCAGCCGTTTTCTGCCTTGTTTTGTTCGTTTTATTAAACATAGACTCGCCAAAACCGCTGGGCGCTCGGGTGATGTCGCGCTACAGCATAGCCGTCGAACCCGTCGCCCTGCCGGAGCTAGTCATGGCCCACGATCGCGCCACATCTGCCGAACATTTCTGGATGCCCTTCACCGCCAACCGTCAGTTCAAGGGCAGTCCGCGCCTGCTGGAGCGCGCCGAGGGCATGTATTACACAGACACCGATGGCCGTCAGGTGATCGATGGCACCGCCGGGCTCTGGTGCTGTAACGCCGGCCACGGCCGCCGCGAGATCACCGAGGCGGTGAGCCGACAGATCGCCCAGCTGGATTTCGCACCGACCTTCCAGATGGGGCACCCGCTGCCCTTCGAGCTGGCCGAGCGGCTGGCACAGATCAGCCCGGCCGGGCTGAACCGAGTGTTCTTCACAAACTCCGGGTCGGAGTCGGCCGACACCGCATTGAAGATCGCCCTGGCCTATCAGCGCGCGATAGGCCAAGGCAGTCGCACCCGCCTGATCGGCCGCGAACTGGCCTACCACGGCGTCGGCTTTGGCGGCATTTCGGTCGGTGGCATGGCCAACAACCGCAAGGCCTTTGGCGCGCTATTACCAGGGGTCGATCACCTGCCGCACACGCTCGACTTGCAACGCAACGCATTCAGCCGTGGCCTGCCGGAGCACGGCGTGGAGAGGGCCGACGAGCTGGAACGACTGGTCACCTTGCATGGGGCCGAAAATATTGCCGCCGTGATCGTCGAGCCAATGTCCGGCTCCGCTGGGGTGATCCTGCCGCCGAAGGGTTATCTGCAGCGCTTGCGCGAAATCACCCGCAAGCACGGCATCCTGCTGATCTTCGATGAAGTAATCACCGGATTCGGTCGGGTCGGCGAGGCCTTCGCCGCCCAGCGCTGGGGCGTCACCCCGGACATTCTCACCTGTGCCAAAGGCCTGACTAACGGCGCGATCCCCATGGGCGCGGTGCTGATCGACGAGCAGATTCACGACGCTTTCATGCAAGGTCCGGAAAGCACCATCGAGTTCTTCCACGGCTACACCTACTCCGGCCACCCGGTGGCCTGCGCAGCTGCCCTCGCGACCCAGGAAATCTACCAGCGAGAGAACCTGTTCCAGAAAGCCATCGAGATCGAAGATTACTGGCAGGATGCCCTGTTCAGCCTCCAGGGGCTGCCGAACGTGACCGATATCCGAACGGTTGGGCTGGTGGCCGGCATCCAGTTCGCGGCCCATGCGGACGGCGTCGGCAAGCGTGGCTACGAGGTGTTCCGTCAGTGCTTCGAAGACGGTCTGCTGGCGCGCGCCAGCGGCGACACCATTGCCTTGTCACCAGCGCTGATCGTCGAGCGTGAGCATATCGACGCGATGATCGAGCGTCTCGCTGATGCTATCCGCAAGGTTGCGTTATAGCGCGTCGGACATCGCGGCACTGAAGCGTTCATGCTGTGTTTTGTGGAACACCTAGGACACAGCCATTCTTGGTATGCGTAGCAAAGCTGATCGCCAGCAAGCTGGCTCCTACATTGCGTGCATCGCATTGGAGCAAGATTTCGGCTTGTCAGGCTGAAGCGATATCCCAGAAACGAAAAAACCCGCCGATTGGCGGGTTTTTCTTCAAGGGCCGATCAATTACTTGATCTTGGCTTCCTTGTACATCACGTGCTTACGCACGACAGGATCGTACTTCTTGATTTCGATCTTGTCGGGAGTGGTGCGCTTGTTCTTGTCGGTGGTGTAGAAGTGGCCGGTACCGGCGCTGGACACCAAACGGATCAGGTCACGCATGATAGTTCTCCTTAAACCTTTTCGCCGCGAGCGCGGAGTTCAGCCAGAACGGCGTCGATGCCGCGCTTGTCGATAACGCGCATGCCTTTAGCAGTCAGGCGCAGACGTACGAAGCGGTTTTCGGACTCGACCCAGAAGCGGTGATGCTGCAGGTTCGGCAGAAAACGACGACGGGTTTTGTTGTTCGCGTGGGAAATGTTGTTCCCGGTTACCGGACCCTTACCGGTAACTTGACAGACTCTCGACATGCCTCAGCCCTCTAAAACCACATGCCCAACCCGGCATGGGTTGGCCGCTTGAATTCAAATGTCTTTTTGGCGCTCAGCGCCACGTTTCGTTGGGGTCTTACCGGCTACGCGGCAAGCGATGAAACCGGGCCCCTAGAAAAGAGCGCTGCTTTATATCAGAAAGCCCCCCTGGCAACAAGCGCGGTGTAACTTTTAAGCATCGGCGTCTATCGCCGCAATCCTTCCCTAGGCCGCGCCCGGCACGGTCTGCCGGAATATGCCGTTCGTCGCCTTCGTCTTCTCCTCTTTATATATGGACCGAACCGCTCGCGGCAACGAACCGGCCTAACGGGCGCATCGGCTTGCGTCATATCGATGCGATCCAACCGCACGTAACGATACAGCACTCATCAGATCCGACCATGTAATCAGCAGCGCTAGCGAACTGACGTTTTACTCTGCGGAATGCAAAACCGATATTTTCAGCTATTATGCTTGAATTGGCACAAGTAACCTGCCCATGGCCGGCCCTCGCGGCAAGGCCCGAGCATTCTGTAGAGGCCGCCCTGCCGAGCGAAGGGGCGATCTGCTATCGTGCGGCCCCGCCGCCCCACCACTAGACAGACCGACACCACATGAGCGACATCGAAGACACCGATACTCCCAAGGACCGCAAATTCGTCGAAGCGCTATCGCGCGGGCTGGATGTACTGCGTGCCTTCACCCACGGTTCGGTGGTGATGGGCAACCAGGACATTGCGCGTATCACCGGATTGCCCAAACCGACGGTGTCGCGCATGACCTACACCCTGACCAAGCTCGGTTACCTCAGCTACTCGCCGCAGCTGGAAAAGTACCAGCTCGATTCCGGCGTGTTGGCGCTGGGTTATGCCTACGTGTCCAACCTGCGCGTGCGCCAGCTGGCCAAGCCATACATGGATGAGTTTTCCCGCCGTACCAACACATCAGTGGGACTGACCTGCCGTGACCGGCTGTCGATGATCTACATCGAGAACTGCCGTCCGGCCGAGGTTTCGACGCTACGCATGGACGCGGGTGTACGCCTGCCCCTGGCCACCACCGCGGCAGGCCGCGCCTTCCTCGCGGCAACCCCGGACAAGGAGCGAGAGCACCTGATGGCCGCGCTGGAAACAAAGTACGGAGACGGCTGGGCAACCATGAAGCAATCGCTGGACGGCTCCTTTGCCGAGTTCCGCCAGCACGGCTTCTGCTTGTCGCTCGGCGACTGGGACCGCAACGTGATGGCCGCTGGCGTACCGCTGCATCTGGCCGACGGCAGCATCATGGCGCTGACCTGCGGCGCGCCCTCGTTCCAGCTCAGCGAAGAAACCCTACGCGGCTCGCTGGCACACCAGCTCGAAATGCTCGCACGCGATATCGAAAGTCTGGGCGTCTGATCATTGGCTAAGCGACACCCAGTCAAGCGGGAAGCGTAGGCTTCACCGACCTTTCGCTCATCGACTCCGCAAGGTGGCGATCAGTCCGCCGTCACTGCGACCGGACGCTGGCCCAGGCGATGTCCGCGAGCAGTTCGCGGCAATCCGCCAACGCGGTACGCGCGCGTCCGGCCAGCCAGTTACGGGCCAGGTCGTGGCAGGGCCCGATCACTACAGCGAGAAAGCAATCGCCCGGCATCCGGCGAAAGGCACCGCTATCACGGTGCCGACGCAAGATTGCGCTCACCCGCTCGCCATGGGCCTGATTGACCTCGCGCAGTCGTTCCCCCATCTCACCGGCCTCTACCCGCCCACGGTTGTGCAGAACGAAGCGTGCCCAGTCCGGGTTTTCCACGACCCAATCGATGTAGCTGGTGACGAACAGTTTGACGCACGCCTCGGCATCCAGCGTATCGATCAGTCCGGCCTCCAATCGCGCGGCGTATTCACCGATGCCCTCCAGATAAAGCACAGCGATGATCCGCTCGCGGTTACCGAAATGGTGGTAAAGGCTGCCGATGCTGGCACCGGAACGGTCTCGGATCATTTCGATGGTGGTCGCCTCCACCCCGAACTCGGTAAAGCAGGCGAGCGCGGCCTGAAGAATTTCTTGCTTGCGACTACTTCGGGCCATCCGATCTCCGACTAGAATAATGTTCTAGAATTAATTTCTACTGCTCGTATACTGCACCGATCCAGGCATTACAAAAAGACCGGAGAACAGGCATGGCGACGATACAGGCTGAAGCACGCTCGATCGACAACCGTAACGGCCATCAATTGGCGAGCTGCTGGTATCACCCTGAGGGCATACCACGCGGCGCCGTGCTGATCGCTCCAGCAATGGCGGTGAAACAAGACTTCTATGCCCATTTCGCCAGTTGGCTCGCCAACCAGGGATTTCTGGCGGTGACCTTCGACTACCTCGGCATGGGCCAGTCCTGCCATATCCCTTTACGCCAGCTTGAGGTGGATATTCTCGACTGGGCCCGTCACGACTGCAGTGCCGTGTTGGCCAACGTTGTGGAAGCGGCCGGGAAACTACCGGTCTATTGGATCGGCCACAGTGTCGGCGCGCAAATCCTGCCCCTGGTGCAAGGCCATGAGCGGCTCACCCGCATCGTGACCATCGCTGCAGGCAGCGGTTACTGGCGCGATAACAGCCCAGAGATTCGCCGCCAGGCATGGTTGCTTTGGCATGGATTGGCGCCGCTGCTTACGCCGTTGTTCGGCTACTTTCCCGGTGGACGTATCGGGGCAGTCGGTGATCTGCCGGCCGGCGTGATCCGCCAGTGGCGTCGCTGGTGCCTGCATCCCGAGTACTTGGTTGGCGTCGAGGGCGAACCCATGCGCCAAGCGTTCGCGGCGGTTCGCACGCCGCTGACCTCACTCTCGTTCAGCGATGACGAGATGATGTCGGCGCGTAATACCGAGTCCTTGCACGGCTTCTACACCGCCGCACCGAAACAGATGCGCCGCATCGCCCCGGACGAAGTTGGCGCCGATCGTATCGGCCACTTCGGGTTCTTCCGCCGAGCCTTCGCGCCTACGCTCTGGACGGATTATTTGTTGCCGGAGTTGGAACAGAGCCACCAGGGCCAGACTGGTGCGCTGGCAACGGCGACGTAGCCTCATCGCCACCGACGACATCATCTATGTGAGCCGCAATATACGCCTGCGATCGTAGGGTGGATCACGCTTCACCGACCCACCACAATGCGGCGCCAACCCACCCGCGTGGATGTAAAAGGCGACATCCACCCTACCGAGCTGAGTAAAGAGCCGTAGGGTGGGCTTTAGCCCACCACCCGCGCCACGAGGGTGGCGGGCTGAAGCGAAGCGCCGCCCGGTCAGCCTGCTAAAGCACGCCAGCTAAAGCAAAACCGGGCCATAAGGCCCGGTCGTGGTGTTGCGATTGGCGCGTTACGCCACCAGCATCAACTTCGCGTAGGCCTTCAGATGATGGTCATCGTCGCCGAGCTGGTGGGCGATCATCACCAGGCGCTTGGCGTGGTGGGCGAGGTTGTATTCCCAGGTCATGCCGATGCCGCCGTGCAGCTGGATCGCTTCTTCGGCGACCTTGCGTGCAGCGCGTGCGCAGATGTATTTGGCGGCGGCGATGATGCGGCGGCGGTCGTCGTTGTCTTCGCCATCGGCAAAGGTCGCGGCGAGGATTGCCATGCTGGTGGCCTGCTCCAGCTCGGTCTGCATGTCGACCATGCGGTGCTGCAGAACCTGGAACTTGCCGATCGGCACGCCGAATTGCTTGCGCGTCTTCAGGTAATCCAGGGTCAGCTTGCACGCTTCGTCCATGCTGCCCAGCGCATCGGCGCACTGCGCGGCGATGGCCCGGCCCTGTTGGTAGCGCAGCGCCGGTAATGCATTACCAATCTCGCCAAGCACCGCATCGGCACCCACCTGCACGTTGTCGAGGAACAGCTCACAGCCTTTACGTCCGTCGATGGTCGGGTACACGCGGCGACTGACGCCTTGAGCATTCGGATCGACCAGAAACAGGCTGATGCCGCTTTCGTCGCGGCTGTCACCAGCGGTGCGCGCGGAGACGATGATCTGTCCGGCGCTGTGCCCCCCGATCACCACAGCCTTGCGTCCGGACAGGCGATAACCGCCGTCGACCGCTTCAGCTTTGGTCTGTACATCGTGCAGGTTGTAGTGGCTCTGCGGCTCGTCGAAGGCCACCGCCAGCTGCAGCGAACCGGCTGCGACCTGCGGCAGCAGATCTTCTTTCTGCGCGTCGCTGCCCAGCTGGTTGAGCAGGCCGCCGCCGAAGATCACCGATTGCAGGTAGGGCTCCAGTGTCAGGCCCCGGCCCAGCTCGGTCATTACCAGCATGGTTTCCACACCACCGCCGCCAAAGCCGCCAATCTCTTCATCAAACGGCACGGCCGTCAGGCCAAGCTCGCCCAGCTGGCCCCAGAACTCGGAGGAAAAACCCAGCTCCGACTCGCTGAATTTCTCGCGCTGCTCGAACGGGTAGGCGTCGCGCACCAGACGCGCCGCGGTGTCTTGCAGCATTTGCTGCTCTTCAGTCAGTTTGAAGTCCATTGCGGTGCCCCCTTACAGCTCGAGAATCATCTTCGAGACGATGTTCTTCTGAATTTCGTTGGAGCCGCCGAAGATCGACAGCTTGCGCATGTTGAAGTAGTCGCCTGCCAGCGACGCGCTGTAGTCGGCGTGCAAGAGATCGCCTTCGTAGTCCAGCTGCATTTCCTCTTCAAGGAACGGCAACGCGTAGGGACCGATGACCTTGCGCAGCAGGTGGGTAATCGCCTGGCGGATCTCGGTGCCCTTGACCTTGAGGATCGAGGACTCGGCCCCGGGCACGCCCCCTTCCTTCGCGGCCGCAAGAATGCGCAGGGTGCTCATTTCGATGGCCATCAGCTGCATCTCGACCTCGGCGACCTGGGCGCGGAACAGCGGGTCTTCGAGCATCGGTTTGCCGTCGCAGACTTCCTTCATGGCGATGCGCTTCAGATGCGCCAGCGCGGCCTTGGAGGCGCCGATGCCGGCGAGGCCGGTGCGCTCGTGGGTCAGCAGGTACTTGGCGCAGGTCCAGCCCTGGTTTTCCTCACCGACGAGGTTTTCCACCGGTACGCGGACGTTGTCGAAGAAGACTTCGTTGACCTCATGGTCGCCGTCTAGGGTGATGATCGGCCGCACGCTGATGCCAGGAGTCTTCATGTCGATCAGCAGGAAGCTGATGCCGCGCTGCTGCTGGGCTTCGGGATCGGTGCGCACCAGACAGAAGATCATGTTGGCGTGCTGGCCGAGGGTGGTCCAGGTCTTCTGGCCGTTGACCACGTAATGGTCGCCGTCGCGCACGGCGCGGGTCTTGAGGCTGGCAAGGTCGGAGCCAGCTCCGGGCTCGGAGTAGCCCTGGCACCACCAGTCTTCGCCGGAGAGGATGCGCGGCAGGTAATGGTCCTTCTGCTGCTGGCTGCCGAACTTGATGATTACCGGGGCGACCATGTTGACGCCGAACGGCACGGTACGCGGCGCGCCAAACTGGGCGCATTCTTCGTCGAAGATGTGCTTTTCCACCGGGCCCCAGGTAGTGCCGCCTAGCTCGACCGGCCAGCCCGGCGCGTACCAGCCGCGCTTGACCAGAATCTGCTGCCAGCGCTCGTGGTCCTGTTTGGACATGTGCTTGCCGAGCTTGACCTTGGCGGCGATGTCCGCCGGCAGCTCGTTTGTCAGGAAGGCGCGCACTTCATCGCGGAAGGCGAGCTCTTCGGCCGTGTAGTTGACGTTCATGGATGAATCCTCGATATCCGATCGGCAGAGTGCAGGCGGGCGGTGCTCATTGCCCGGCCTGCCATTCGGTGAAGGTGCGGCCTTCGGCGGCCAGTTTTTCCAGCAGTGGCGCCGGTTTCCACCAGTCGCCGCAACGTGCGTGCAGTTCCTTGACCCGCGCCAGCACGGTGTCCAGCCCAACGCTGTCGGCATAGAACATCGGCCCGCCGCGGAAGGCCGGGAAGCCATAGCCATTGAGGTAGATAACGTCGATATCACTGGAGCGCTGGGCGATACCCTCTTCGAGAATCTTGGCGCCCTCGTTGACCAGCGCAAAGATGCAGCGCTCGACAATGTACTGCTCCTCCGGCACCTTTCGCTCGATGCCTTTCTCCTGTGATGCAGCTGTCAGCATAGGCGCGAGTTCAGGGTTCTCCAGCGGCGTGCGGTTGCCCGGCTCGTAGCGGTAGTAGCCGGCGCCGGTCTTCTGCCCGAGCATGCCAGCGGCGCAGAGCTTGTCGGACACGGTGGGGAAATCCAGATGCGCCGGCAGGGTTGCGCGCTGGCGCTTGCGGATCGCCTGGCCGATATCGAGACCCGACAGATCACGCATGGCGAACGGTCCCATGGCCATGCCGAAGTTTCGCAGCGCACCGTCGACCTGTCCTGGCGTGGCGCCCTCCTCCAAGAGGAATTCCGCCTCGCGGCCGTACTGGAAGACCATGCGGTTACCAACGAAGCCGTCGCAGACGCCGACCACCGCCGAAACCTTCTTCAGCTGCTTGCCAATGGCCATGGCCGTGGCGAGCACTTCATTGCTGGTCTTCTCGCCACGGACGACTTCCAGCAGGCGCATGACATTGGCCGGGCTGAAGAAATGCAGCCCGACTACGTCTTCAGGGCGCTTAGTAAAGGCCGCGATGGCATTCAAATCGAGTGACGAGGTGTTGGACGCAATTATGGCGCCGGGTTTGCACACCGCATCCAACTGCTCGAAGACCTGCTGCTTGACGCCCATTTCCTCGAATACCGCCTCGACCACCACGTCGGCATCGGCCAGCGCGGCGTAGTCTGTGACGCCTTCGACCAGAGCGAGGCGCTTCTCCATCGCCTCCTCGGTCAGGCTGCCGCGCTTGACGCTCGCCGCGTAGGTATCTCGAGCGCGTTGCAAGCCACGCTGCAGAGCGTCTTCGTTGATTTCCAACAGCTTTACCGGTACCCCGGCATTGGCGAAGCTCAGGGCGATACCGACACCCATGGTGCCACCACCGATCACCGCGGCGGCCTTGATCGACCGCGGTTTCACGTCGGATGGCAGATCGTTGATCTTGCCGGCCTGGCGCTCGGCGAAGAATGAATGAACCAAGGCACCCCGCTGTGGCGAGTTCAGGCATTCGGCAAACAGCTCACGCTCACGCTTGAGGCCTTCGGCCAACGGCAGTTGGGTGGCGGCCTCGACTGCAGCGATGCAACGCAGCGGCGAGAACAGCCCGGGCATGCGCTTAGCGACTTCAGCGTGCTTGGCACGGATCACGGCCTCGTTGTCGACGCCCTCAAGGCCTTGGGTCTGCTCGCCAGTGCGTCGCGGTGCGCGGCCTTCATCGACCATACGCCGGGCGTAAGCGAGGCCGGCGTCCACCAGATCACCCTCAAAGAGCTCGTCGACGATATTGTGCTCAACCGCCTCAGCAGCACTGATCGGCGTGCCGCTGACAATCATGTCTAGCGACTTGGCGACACCGGCAAGCCGCGGCAGCCGCTGGGTGCCACCTGCGCCGGGCAGCAGGCCCAGCTTCACTTCCGGCAGACCGACCTTGGCGTCTTTCCGAGCGATGCGGTAATGGCAGCCCAGCGCCACTTCAAGTCCGCCGCCCAACGCGGTGCCGTGGATCACTGCAACGCTCGGCTTGCTGCAGCTTTCGATGAACTCGATAACCTCCGGCAGGCTCGGCGCTTGCGGGGGCTTGCCGAACTCCTTGATGTCAGCGCCGGCGATAAAGGTGTTGCCCTCGCACACCAGCGCGACGGCGCGGACCTGCTGGTCCGCTTCGGCACCCTGAAAGGCCTTCAGTAAACCCTCACGCACAGCCTGGCCGAGGGCGTTGACCGGTGGATTGTTGACCGTGATCAGAGCGATCGCGCCCTGAATTTCGAGCCTTACGGCATCCGTCATGGCAGGCCTCCGCTTGTGAAATGATGATTAGAGTTGTTATTTTACGGAATCATGTTTCGCACAGCAGAATAGTCGAGTCATTTCCGCATGTCGAGAGACTGGCAACAATCGATGAACCTAGCAAGCGCCATAAGTCATGTAGCGTTGCTGGCATAACTGAGACTGGCCTATATCGTCCCTCTGCAGCGCCATGGTGGCTGGCAGCGGACCCGGCACGGGCGTACCGACTGGTCACTTATCGAATGACCAAAACACCAGGCAAAAAAAAGGAGCCGGCCCCTAGGGGAACCGGCTCCTCGTAGTTCAGCGCATTTACAGCCCGAGGCAGAGGTATTTGATCTCGAGATAATCCTCGATTCCGTACTTCGAACCTTCGCGACCCAAGCCGGAGGACTTCACGCCACCGAACGGCGCCACCTCGGTGGAGATCATGCCGGTATTGATGCCGATCATTCCCGACTCGATGGCCTCGGCGACGCGGAACACGCGGCCCAGATCACGCGCATAGAAGTACGCGGCCAGACCGAACTCGGTGTCATTCGCCAGGGCGATACCCTCGGCCTCGTCCTCGAAGCGGAACAGCGGCGCCAGCGGGCCGAAGGTTTCTTCCTTGGCCACCTTGGCGTTATGCGGCACATTGACCATCAGCGTCGGCTCGAAATAGCTGCCACCCATCTGATGCGCCTTACCGCCAGTGAGCACCTGGGCGCCATTGGCGACGGCATCCTCGATGTGTTCACGCACCTTGGTCGCGGCACGGTCATCGATCAAAGGCCCGATGTCGACGCCCTCGTCCAGGCCGTTGCCAACCTTCAGTTTCTCCACCGCGGCCTGGAATTTCTTGGCGAACTCGTCGTAGACGCCGTTCTGCACATAGATGCGGTTAACGCACACGCAGGTTTGGCCCGCGTTGCGGTACTTGGACTGCATGGCGCCTTTTACCGCCTCGTCGAGGTCGGCGTCATCGAACACCAGGAACGGCGCGTTGCCACCCAGCTCCAGCGACAACTTCTTGATGCCCGGCGCGCACTGGGCCATCAGCTTGGCACCGACTTCGGTGGAGCCGGTAAAGCTGAGCTTGCGCACGGTCGGGTTGGCGGTCAGCTCGTCGCCGATATCGCCGGCCGAACCGGTGATCACGCTGAACACGCCTTTCGGGATGCCGGCACGCTCGGCCAGCTCGGCCAGGGCCAAGGCGGAGAACGGCGTCTGGCTGGCAGGCTTGAGCACCATGGTGCAGCCAGCGGCCAGCGCCGGGCCGGCCTTGCGGGTGATCATCGCTGCCGGGAAATTCCACGGCGTGATGGCTGCGGTCACACCGATTGGCTGCTTGATGACGATGATGCGCTTGTCTTTCTGGTGGCCGGGGATAGTGTCGCCATAGATGCGCTTGGCTTCCTCGGCAAACCACTCGATAAAGGAGGCGGCGTAGGCGATCTCGCCCCTGGACTCGGCCAGCGGCTTGCCCTGCTCCAAGGTCATCAGACGGCCCAGGTCATCCTGGTTTTCCATCATCAGTTCGAACCAGCGGCGCAGCTTCTGCGAACGCTCCTTGGCGGTGAGATCACGCCAGGCGGGCAACGCACGCTCGGCCGCTTCAATGGCGCGGCGGGTTTCGGCAGCGCCCATCTTCGGCACGGTGCCGAGAATTTCGTTGCTGGCCGGGTTGTTGACCTTGATGGTCTGGCCGCTGTCCGCATCCTGCCAGGCCCCGTCTATATAAGCCTGCTGGCGGAACAGCGATGTGTCTTTGAGTTGCATGGCAGTCTCCTACGAGCCGACGACGCTGCGTCGGAAATTGAATCTAGGCCTTCAGGCCGATACGGAGCGATTGGCGCTGGAACCGCCCGACCTAGGTCAGAACGAAGGAATGTCCTTGGGTTCCTGCCGTATAGCAAAGCGTTTGAAATCTCGAACGAATGCTAAGCCTGCACCCTGGAATCAGCAACATCATGTTCGGAAAAATTAACGCGCCATAGCTCAGCCTGATGACCAACCGAATCGCCCCGCCAAGCCCTGAACCATCAGCCACCCAGCCGTCCAAGCGCCATGGACGACCGCAGACGACATGCGTATGATTGCGCCCCGCAACGCACCAGTAGCTCAGCTGGATAGAGTACTGCCCTCCGAAGGCAATACTCACCGAGTTGAGAAGGGTGTCAGCTAATGGTCAAATAGACCGCCGCAACACATGCGCACCAGTAGCTCAGCTGGATAGAGTACCGCCCTCCGAAGGCGGGGGTCGTGGGTTCGAATCCCGCCTGGTGCGCCATATCTCTTTGTTTTATAAACTTTTTTATAAAGCTCAAGCCGATTCAAATCTCGTGCTGGCCCACTCCTGCACGAACCTCCCGATGTCGGCCGTCAGACGCGACGAGCACTGCCCTGGCCACCGTTTTTGGCTGTATTTCGGGCTGTGCCAATTCTGTGCCTATACCGTGCCGCATCCTCTGACGGAGTGCCATCCCTTGCCACCTGCACGAGCACTAGCTTGTTGGCGCTGATGGAAAATTGACCCACCCTGCCGATTGAAATTTGACCCAGGGCGGATTGCTGATTTTGTTACCAGCAACTGTGGATAAGTCTACCAGCGCAGCTGCTGTTGCCCCCACTCCTTCGCTAGCCCAGTTCAGTTGTTTAAGACCTGCCACACGCAGCCATGTAGCAGGCCGTCGTCGCCATGAAATCAGAACGGCTCATCGTCCTCCGGTTCTTGGCCGCCCTTACGCTTTCGCTCCCGTGATTTGATCTTGGCCTGGGCCGCCAAGCTACTGTGTTGCAGGCGATAGGACTCGTTACCGGTTTCGACGATGT